>NZ_BAABGL010000002.1:0-634972 GCF_039541555.1 Brevibacterium pityocampae
GTCATCGGTCCTTTTCAGAGGCGGGACACCAGGTCACACCTCGGTTCGAGACCGGACCCTTACACAACTAATGAAACACCCTCCTGCGCGTCTGCCTTCCTCTTGTCAACCTAGGGCACCGCGGGGATCCGCGCAGGAAAATCGTCGTCGTGCTCTCATTTCGATAGGTGCATTGGAGTCGAGAGCCACCCGTCCGATTAGCTCGAACTCTGCCTGGAATGCACTGCATTTCCCATCCCACCCACCATCACTCCCCCACCAACCCCGCGAACGCACTCATCTCCGCGAGCGCCTGAGGTGTCGACGGCAGATGATCCAGGAGATCCGGTGAGTAGACGAGGTACGCATTCCACTTCGCGCGTGAGATCGCGACGTTGAGCCGATTCTTCATGAGGAGAAAGCTGATGCCCCGCGGCACCTCGGCCGCGGACGAGGCCGCGAGCGTCAGGATCGACACAACCGCCTGCTGACCCTGGAACTTGTCCACCGTGCCCACGCGGACATCTCTCAGCCCGGCTGAGTCGAGCGCAGCCCGGACCGTTCCCACCTGCGCGTTGTACGGCGTGACGACGATGACATCACTCTCGTCCAGCTTCCTGACGTCGCCTCCGCCATCGTCCCACCGCGCACCTAGCGTGTCGCGCACGACGTCCACGACTACCTCGGCCTCTTCGACGGAGCTCGTCGCGTTCCCGGCGTGACGCACCTCGATCGGTTCCAGACCGGGCCTCACCTCGGCGAGCCGGCGCGCGCGAGTGCTGGGGTGCGAGTCGAGCCGCCCGTCGTAGGACAACCGAGACACCGGCCCACACACCGCCGCATCCATCCGCCGGCTCTCCCCGAGGAAGTACCCGAACTCCGCCGGCAACACGTCGTGTCCGGCGCTGAGGAACCCCAGGGCCGAGGTGTCGACCGGCTCCGGGTGCGATCCCTGGCTCACCTGCGGCAACTGCTGCGGGTCGCCGAACAGCATGAGGTTCCGCGCGGCCCGGCTCACTGCGATCGTGTTCGCCAGCGAGTACTGCCCAGCTTCGTCGATGACGAGGAGGTCGAGCTGCCCGCTGTCAATCGCGGTCGTACTCGAGAAGAACCAGGCGGTGCCGCCGACCACGTATCCGCGACCGGCGCGCTCGGCGGCGAACTCGTCCTTCCACTTCCCCGTGGTCGTAACGCTGACATCCGGGTGCACCGGATCCCGGTCGTCACTCTGCGCCTTCGACACCGCCCCGACCTCGAGGAGGCCGTTCTCCACGATCTCGGTGAGCACGTTGTCGACGACGGCATGCGACTGCGCGACCACGCCGACCTTCCACCCGCGCTCGGCGACGAGGCGGGCAATAGCGCGCGCCGCGAGGTAGGTCTTCCCCGTGCCCGGCGGCCCCTGGACGGCGAGGTAGCTCCCGTCCAGCCGGACCGCAGAGTCCACGACCGCGCCCACGGTGTCGTCTCCTGAAACCTGTGCGAGTCCGCCGCTGCGCAGCCGGGAGGGACGCCGCGCCAGGACATCGGCGGCTGCTCCCATCGGCCAATCCGGCGCGTTCTCGCGGGCATCCGCGACCCAGTCGAGGATCGACTGTCGAAGGCTGTCGGTCCGCGGCGGGGCACCCGGTGCCAGAGCGATCGGCAGGTGATCGTATGTCTCCGGGAACGTCGTCGTCGTCCTCTCGGTAACCATGAGGAGAGTGCCCCCGGTGTCGAGCTCAATCTCCTCGATGTCAGTGGCCTCGACAGCATCACGCGAACCCGTCTCGTGCTCGCGCGGCGGCCTGGGGCCCGGGTGCTCGTAGAGCAGGAACCCCGAGCCCGGCACCCCGGAGCTCCCATCGGTCCACGCACCGTGAAGGGCGAGCCGCCGGCTGTGCATCCTCGCGCGACCCCGTTTCTCCCAATCGTCGACGACCTCGGCGTGGCCGATGTGGAAGACGTTGCGGTGCTCCGCCCACTCGTCGCGCGCCTGCTCGAGCCGGGCGAAGTGCTCCCACCAGAAGCCCTTCTCCTCCCTCTCGTGATACCGCAGAGCAGCGCGGGCCATGCCCCACGCGCGCTCGGTGTCGGTGCGGCCCGGGGAGAACGGGTCTCCGGCCAGGGCCTCGAGCTCGTCCTCGAGACTGCTCCGCAGCTCGTCCTCGGCCTCGCGCTTCTCCCGCCGCGCTCGGGCGGAGTCCGTCTCCGGCTTCGGCGCGGGCACCTCGGCCTCGGGCGGGTGCTCCCCGGGCACTGAGCCGTCCGCAGCCGGATGCTCCAGCGCGAGCGCTCGCAGCCAGTCGCGCAGCTTGAGCGTCGAGATGCAGTCGTAGGCGTTGTACTGCTCGATGTCGGCGAGCCGCTCCTGCGCCTCCTCCGTCCGGCCGGCGTCCCGGAGCTGTACCGCGCGGGCGTACTGGTCGATGCTCTCGTCTCCGCCTGACACACCCTCCCGCTCCTTCTCGCCGGCCATGTGGAGCGCCTCGAGCTTCTTGATCGAGTACGAGGGCAGCCCGAGCGCCAGGGACTTGCTCACCGTGGCGTACAGGTCGACGAGGACGCCCTGCCGCAGCAGCTCGTCCACCCGGTCCTCGCCCACGCCGTGGCGCTGGGCGATCGACAGCAGGTGGGTGCGCTCGTACGGCGCGTAGTGGTAGATGTGCATGTCCGGGTGCTCGGCGCGCTTCTGCTCGACGAGGCCGAGGAAGTCGAGCAGCGCTTGGCGCTCCTCGTCCATGCTGTGCGCCCAGAGCGCGGTGAACCGCCCGGCGGAGTCGACCATGCCGAACAGGTAGTCGAGGCCCCACGTCACGCCGTCCGGGGTCCACAGCGGGTCGCCCTCGAAGTCGAAGAACAGGTCACCCGGGCTGGGCTCCGGGAGCAGATGGAGTGCAGTCGGATCGCCCACCTCGAATACGGGGACGTCCCGGCCCTTGCTCGCGATCTGCAGCCGCGCCTGCCGCGCGAGCTTCGTCATCGTGCGTTGGGGTACGCCGCCGTTGGGGTCTCCCGGCTGCCACGCGGCGACGTCGTCGATCGTCTGCAAGCCTGCCTGGCGAAGCCGCTGCCGTTGGACGGTGGACAGGGCGTAGACGAGCCACATGTCCCGGTGCGACTCGATCTCCGCCTCGCAGTCCGGGCAGGAGCCGCACTGCGTGTACCGGGGATCGTTCCACCGGACCGGCCGCGGTTCCGCCTGGTGCCCGGTGATCATGGCGACGAGGCGGGCCCGACGGAGTCGGTACATCGGCGCGATGTCGGACAGGCGGTGGGTGCTCATCGCACCGTCACCGAGGATGAGGTCGACCTCGTCGTCTACGGCCACCCCAAGCTCGGTGAGGCGCTGGGCGTAGGCCGCGACCTGCAGCAGCGCCGTGACCTTGGCGCTCCGTGCGAGCTTGGTGTCCTGCACCCGCCAGCCGCCGTCCGGGCGCCTCACGAGGAAGTCGGTGAAGCCGGCGAACGGCAGCCCGTCGTCGCCGGCGAGCGCGGCCTGGACGACGACATCGGCCCCTGATTCGAGCGCCGCGAGCGTGGCCCGTTCCGCCTCCTCGATCCCGCTGGAATCCCGCAGATTCGGCCGGTCGAGGGTGACGACAGTGAGCCCCTGTGCCCGGAGGTCTTCGACGATCCGCGCCTCGTGCCCAGCTCCGAGCTCCGCGGTGCGCTCGAGCATGGGGTCCGCCTCACGAGCCAGCGGCGCGATCCTGCCGAGCTTCTCGTCGAGCCGGCGGAGGAAGCCGAACTCGCAGGCCGATGCGGCGGTGAGATCGCTCGGGCTCGTCACCACACGATCGTGGAAGTCGATGTACATGAGGCCTCTTTCGGGATCGGTTGGATCTCCGTTCCATCCTGCCAGCAGGTGCGGACACGGGTGGGAGCAGTTCGCGCAGCAGTCCGGTCAGTGGCTCATCGCGCGAATGCAGCGCGAAGCCGAGAAGACAGCCCCTGTGAAGCGCTTCACCTCTCAAGACCGGACTCGTGCATCCGTCATCGGCGAGATCGCTGACGCTCCGTGACGGAGCCGATGCTCCTGAAGATGGCGGCTCCAAGTGGGGTACCGGCCCACCGAACTCAGTCAGGCTGGTCAGGGAATCTGGCTGTGTCCGGCGGATAGAAGTCGAAGTGGCGCGGATCAAGATCGTCGGCGGACGGATTCCAGTTGTACAAGGTGAGAGATCCGCTATCCGGGTCAACAGTCTGGCGGTCCAGCAGTTCGATTCCAGAAACGATTCCCATGACACAACGCCCTGGATGTTCAAACGCGAATTTGACCTCACCACGCGTGACAATCACCTTCTCGCCTGCAGTCACGGTGCCTTTCGATTCGAGATAAAGGACCTCATTGCCCCGGGTGGCACGTGCATCGAACGAGTTTCCGATACGCATGTCTTCGACGTCCCAGCCTCGGGCCACGAAGTGGTCCATCAACCGATCCTGAGCGAGGTTCTCGATCTGTTTACGCAGAGCAACATCGGTCTGCTGTCCCTGTCTCTTCACCACCGTGGCCTCAACAGGTTGTCGACGTCTGGGGGTGCGCACTGCTCTGACGTGCTCGTCCCACAGCGAGTCGAGCGAGTCCGCAACTTCGAAGCTGATCGTCATTCCACTGGACTGCGGAGTCCAATAAATGTGTGGAAACTCGGTCTTCAACAAGTCGATAGGAAGCGCATCATCGGGGTGGAGGAAGGTATCCCACCGAATATCCGCATAGTTTGCAGAACCCTCTGATCCGTCCCAGTGATCACATGGATACACGTCACTGGTGACCCAGCCACTGGCGAAGATCCCCCGATTCTTGACTCCGAGTCGCATCAAGTAGGCCCGGTCGCCGGGTTTGATCTTCTTGGTGGTTCCACCCGTCGACCAGTTCTCCTCAATCACCCGGCCTTCGGCCGTCGCCTTGATCCAATCATCGAGCACCTCGGGATAGATCTCGCTCTTCGCGGGGTTATGGGTGAAGAGAATTGCCTGGTACTGGCTCCCATTACCAAACTCGGCAGTCATGCTCCGATGCTAGCGGCGCGATTCCCCTCGAACCAGGGGTCGTTTCTTCTACCGCCCCACCACATCCAGCGCCGCCCGCTGGATCGAGCTGGCGTCGATCCCGTGCAGCGCGTACGCCTCGGACACGGACGACGCCTGGCCGAAGCTGCTCACGCCCAGGTTCACCGTCCGGTCCCCGCGCACCCCGGCGAGGAACGCCAGCGTGTGCGGGTGGCCGTCGATGACCGTCACCAGAGGCGCCGGGCAGTCGGCGGGGAAGAGCGCCTCGGCGATGGCCGACCGCTCCCCTGCCGCCACCCGGTGCCGGTCCTGCAGCGAGCGGAACACGAGGTCCGGGCTCGTCAGACACACCACGCCTGCGGTGATGCCGCGGGCGGCGAGCGCCCGTGCTGCGGTGACGACCTCGGTCATCATCGCCCCCACTCCCACGAGCACGACCTCGTCCTCGTAGGCCGGGTGCGCGCTGATCCGGTACCCGCCGGCCACCGCGTGCTCGCGCCGGCGCGCCAGCAGCACCGGGTCCTCCGGCAGCGCCGCGATCGACTGGTCCACCGGCCGGGTCGAGAGCCGGAAGTACGCCGAGTGCCCGCCGGGCATGCCGATCGACTTCATCGCCTCGAGCATCGTCCACTCGAGGTCCTGCGCGAACGCCGGCTCCCACGCCACGAGTTCCGGGATCTCCATCGTCACCGACGGTGTGTTGAACGACTGGTGCGCTCCGCCCTCCGGAGCGAGCGTCACCCCCGAGGGTGTGCCGACCATGATCGGCTGCCCGCCGGCGTACATCCCGAACGTCCACGGCTCGAGCGCCCGGTTGATGAACGGGTCGTAGATCGTCGCGATCGGGATGAGCGGCTGCCCCCACCGGCTGTAGGTCGCGCCGAGCTCCCCGGCGAGGCTGACCAGGTTGACCTCCGCGATGCCGAGCTCGATGTGCTGGCCGCCGGACACCTCCTGCCACTTGAGCACCCGCTCGCGGTCGTCGCTGAACCAGTCATGCCGGCCGGTGAGCGACCACACGCCGGTCTTGTTGATCCAGCCGCCCAGGTTCGTCGACGTCGCGACGTCCGGGCTCAGCGTCACCACGCGCTCGGCGACCTCCGGCACGGCCCGCTTGAGGTCGGACAGGAACCGGCCGAGCGTCGCCTGCGTGCTGGTGACCTGCTTGTGGCCCCACTCGAGCTCGTCCGGGATCGCGCCCACGGTCTCCTCGGCGATGGGCTCGCGGTGCAGGCGCTCGGCGGTCGCCGCGCACAGCTCTCCGGCCGGGGTGTCCGCGTCGAACCGCTGCCAGGGGGATTCGAGCGCGGTCCCGGAGATCTCCGCGAGCTCGCGCATCTGCGACTCGGTGAGCTGGCGGCGTGGTTGTTCGGGTGCCCCTCGGTCGCCAGGCCGCGGCCCTTGATCGTGTAGGCGAAGATCACCGTCGGCCGGGTGTCGTCGATCTGCGCGAAGGTGCCGAGCAGCTGGGAGATGTCGTGCCCGCCCAGGTCGCGGACCACCTCGGCGAGCTCCCGAGGCGTGAGCGACTCCACGAGTGCCCGCAGGCCGGACTCTTCGGCGTCCTCGACCCCGGCGAGCACGCGCTCGGCGACCTCGTCCGGGTGCGAACGCAGGATCCGCTGGTACTCCTCGTTGGGCATGTCGGTCATGCGCTGCTCGAACGCCTGCCCGCCGGAGCCTGCGAACAGACCCTGGATCCGCGCGCCCCACTTGCAGGTGAGCACCTGCCAGTCCGCGGCGGCGAACATCCCCTGCAGGCGCGCGATCTGCACGTCGGGGATGATCCGGTCGAGCGACTGCCGGTTGAGGTCGACGATCCACACCGCCTCCCCGAGCTGACGCACCTCGGGATCGATGATCGCCTCCCACACCGCGCCCTCGTCCATCTCCGCGTCGCCGAGCAGCGAGTAGAAGCGGCCGGCCTCCGGCGCCTGCGGGAAGTGCTCCTTGACGTAGCGGTGGCTCAGCGCAGCCCACAGCGGCGCGGTTGCCCCGATGCCCACCGAGCCGGTGGAGAAGTCGACGGTATCGGGATCCTTGGCGCGCGAGGGGTACGGCTGCAGCCCGCCCTCCGACCGCAGCGTGGTGAGGTACTTCTCGTCGAGGTCGCCGAGCAGGTAGTTGATCGCGTGGAGCACCGGCGAGGCGTGCGGCTTCACCGACACCCGGTCCGCGGCGGTGAGCTCGGAGAACCACAGCGCGGTCATGATGCCCACCATCGAGGCGCTCGAGGACTGGTGCCCGCCGACCTTGACCCCGTCCGGGTTCTCCCGCCCGCGGTTGGCCGCGTCGATCATCGCGGTCGCGATCCACAGCACGCGCTGGGCGATCTCGTCGAGCACCGCCTCGTCCGCCGAGGCGGTCGCGGACAGGGGCCGCGAGTTCACGCTCGGCGGGTCGAGCTGGGTGCTCGTCTCGAACTGGTGGCGGTCCTCCGGCTGGGCGTCCGGGGTGCGGGTGTCCTGGGACCGGGCGTCCGGGGTCCGGCTGTCGGGGGCGGCTGCATCCTGAGGGGCGGTGGGGTTCGAGCTCATGATTCTCCTGTCGAGCAGGTCGGCGTGCGCGGGCGGTACAGGTCGGCGGGCGGTGCAGGATGGGGCAACAGTGCGGGGCGGGGCGGGCGGCGGTGCAGCCGTCCGATTCCACAGTCTTTCTGGTGCGGGCGGCGGGTTCCATGGCCACTCCAGTGCGGTCCGGGATGCTCCGTGGTCGATCCAGTGCGGAATCGGCAGGCGAACCGCACTGGATCGACCACGGAACCGGAGCCCGCTGGACCACCACGGAACCGGAAGCCGCCGTCCGGTCCGGGCCGGCGGTGCCCGCGGCCCCGGTGCCCGGGGAGATCAGTCGAAGATCGACGAGTACGCGTTGAGGGCGAGCTGCCCGCCGAGGTGCGCGTAGAGGACGTTGGAGTCCTTGCCGATCTCGCCGGACTTCACCAGGTCGATGAGGCCGGCCATGGACTTGCCTTCGTACACCGGGTCGGTGATGAAGCCCTCGAGGCTCGCGGCGGTGCGGATGGCGTTGACCGTCGACTCGACGGGGATGCCGTAGTAGTCGCCGGCCCAGCCCTCGAGGATGGTGATCTCGTCGTCGCGCAGCTCACGGCCGAGCTCGATGAGCTCCGCGGTGTTCGCAGCGATCCGGCCCACCTGGTCGCGGGTCTTGTCGATCGTGGCGGAGGCGTCGATGCCGATGACCTTCCGCTTGCGGCCGCCGGCGTCCTCGAGCGCGGCGAATCCGGCGATCATGCCGGCGTGCGTCGAGCCGGTGACGGTGCACACGACGATGGTGTCGAAGAAGACGCCGAGCTCCTTCTCCTGCTCGGCCACCTCATGGGCCCAGTTGGCGAAGCCCAGGCCGCCGAGCTTGTGCTCGGACGCGCCGGCCGGGATCGGGTACGGGGTGCCGCCGTTGGCACGCACGTCCTCCATCGCCTCCTCCCAGCTCGAGCGGATGCCGATGTCGAAGCCGGCGGAGTCGAGGCGCACGTCGGCACCCATGATCCGCGACAGCTCGATGTTGCCGACCTTGTCGTTGACCGGGTCGTCCCAGTCGACCCACCTCTCCTGCACGAGGCGCGCCTTGAGGCCCAGGTGGGCGGCGACGGCGGCGACCTGGCGGGTGTGGTTGGACTGGTAGCCGCCGATCGACACGATGGTGTCCGCGCCGGAGGCGAGCACGTCGGGCACGATGTACTCGAGCTTGCGGGTCTTGTTGCCGCCGAACGCCAGACCGGAGTTCACGTCCTCGCGCTTGGCCCAGATGCGCGCACCGCCGAGGTGCTTGGTGAGGTTGTCGAGCGGGTGGACAGGGCTGGCCCCGAAGGTCAGGGGATAGCGTTCGAAGTCGGAGAGTGCCACGGGAGCTCCTAAGGGTCGGTGGCGTGATGGTCATCACGTGGTATGCAATATATTGCACTTCGCGAGGTAGGATGTCAACAGCCACCCCGCCCACCAGGAGGTCTTCCATGCCGGTCCCCGCCGCTCGGGGCGTCCACCGCCGCACCCTCCTGCGCGACGACGTCTACTTCTCCCTGCGCGACGCGATCGTCAGCGGCCGGCTCGCCCCCGGTGAGAAGCTCCGCGACGCCGAGCTCAGCGAGTGGCTGGGCGTGTCCCGCACTCCCATCCGCGAGGCGCTGCTCCGGCTCGAGCGCTCGGGACTCGTCATCGCCGAGCCCGGCCGGCTGACCATGGTCTCCCCCGTCACCGGCGAGGCCGTAGCCCACGCCCAGCAGATCGCCGCCGAGCTCCACGCGCTCGCCGCCCGCCTGGCCGTCCCCCTCATGACCGAGCACCACATCAACACCATGGCCGAGGCGAACGCCGCTCTCGATTCAGCCCTCGCCTCGACAGACGCCGAGGCGGCTGTGCGGGCCGACGACGCGTTCCACGCCGTCGCCGTCGAGCTGTGCGGGAACCCGCTCATCGCCGAGCACCTCGAACCCGTGACCGCGATGCTGCGCCGGGCGGAGTACCTGCGGTTCGGGGACGTAGGCGCGATCGACTCCGCAGCCGACCACGCCGCGATCATCGACGCCTGCGCTGACGGTGACGCCGAGCGCGCCGCCGAGCTCACGCGCCGCAACTGGTCGACGCTGGCGATCCGAGGCGAGGGCGCGGCAGCGGATCAGCCCGCCTGAGCCGAGGACCGGAACCCCTCCTGGGCCGGGGTCAGCGCTCGCGAGCCGGAGGTCAGCGTGCGTCCGCCGGGGGCATGTCGTAGGTGATCCAGTCGGTGCGCGCGGCGACCTGGTCGTAGAGACCGCGGGCGCGATAGTTGTCGTCGCGGGTGATCCAGCGGGCCAGCGTCCAGCCGCGGTCCGCCGCGATCCGGGCGAGCCCCGCGAGCAGCAGGCGCGCAGCACCCGAGCCCCGGTGCTCCGGGTCGACGAACAGGTCATCGAGGTACATGCCGGTCGACGCGGACAGCGGGCGGGCGAACGGCCGGAAATGGGCGAGCCCGGCGAGCGTCCCGTCGGACGCCTCGGCGACGAGGCCCTGCGAGGTGTGGGCGTCGTCGAGCAGCCATGACAGCACGGTGTCGCGCATCTCCGCGGTCTGCTCGACCCGGTAGAACTCCGCGTAGCCCGTGTAGAGGCGGTGCCACTGGGCGGCATCGTCCCGGGTGACGGGGCGGATGGTGATGTCGGTGCCGGCCATGGGTCCTCCTCGGTCCTGCGGGTCCGTTGGAGCGACCGTAGCACCGGACTGCGGCTCAGCCGATCGCGGCGAGCTTGTCCTGCACCTGGGCGCGCGAGGGGTTGGTGAGCGTGGTGCCGTCGGAGAACAGCAGGGTCGGGACGGTCTGGTTGCCGCCGTTGGCCTGCTCGACGACGGCCGCGCCGTTGTCAATGGTCTCGATGTTGACCTCGGTGACGGGGATCTCCGCCTGGTCGAGCTGCGGGCGCAGGCGCTTGCAATAGCCGCACCAGCTCGTGGTGAACATGGTGACGGACCCGGTCTCGGGCAGGAACTCCTCGACGTTGACGCTCATCGTGCCTCCTCGGCAGTCATGCACGGTCTCCGGCCTCCGGTCGGCCGGGCCGTGCGGGTGATGGTGCTCGCCACCCACAACCGCGCACCCCCACGCGCTATTCCCGGGCCCGAGGCGGCACGCACCTCGACACCACCGGCTCCCGACTCCACCGCCTCTCGACACCACCGGCTTTCGACACCGAGCGCCGATACAGGTGTTTCTGCGAAAGACAACTGGATCTCAGCTGTACTCGCCAGTACGCCGAAGATCCGGTTGCCGATTCCGAAAAGACCCGCAATCGCACGGTGCGGGCCCCGCTTCGCCAGCAATGGGCCGGGGCGGCGCGCACCTCGACACCACCGGCTCTCGACACCGTGCGTCGGCGGCGGCACAATCGGGGCATGAGCGACGCAGCGAAGACCGGCGCGAAGAAGTCCGGCACCTCGAAGTCCGGTGCCAGATCCTCCGGCACAGCGAAGTCGAGCACGCGAACACCCGACGCGGGCGCCTCGGCCTCGGGCCCCGCGACGGGCCCCACCGACGTCGACCCGCGCGCATACATCGATTCCCTCGAGACCCCTCGGCGGCGGGTGCACGGGCACCTGCTGCTCGACATCTACTCCGAGGTCACCGGGGAGCCGCCGGTGATGTGGGGGCCGACGATGATCGGCTACGGGACCTACGACTACACGTACGCGTCCGGCTGGTCGGGCACGTACTTCCGCTCCGGCTTCGCCCCGCGCAAGGCCGCGCTCTCCCTCTACGGGCTGCCGCAGGAAGACGACGCGCCCGAGCTCTGGGCCCGGTTCGGCAAGCACCGGCGCGGTGCCTCCTGCGTCTACGTCAACAAGCCCGAGGACATCGACCTCGCGGTGCTGCGCGAGCTCATCCGGATCGGCTGGGATTCCGACACGCCGTGCTGCTGACAGATTCAGCATTGCGTATCGCGACTCCCATGGTCACAGCTCAGGACGCGCGAGCACCTCGGAGAACGCGACGTTGAGGAAGAGACGCTCTCTCCCGATCTTGTGGTCCACCAGCGTGCCGTTCTCGACAAGAGCATTGAGCCAGCCGGTCGCTGTCGGGCGGGAGACCTCGCACCGTGCGACGACATCACTGATCCGGCAGTAGACGTTCTCGAACAGGACATCGAGCAGATCGGCGTTGGGACCGGCGGTCGTGACATCGCGGATGCTCTGCATGACCGATCCCTGCGTCTCCTCGATCCCGTCGATCTTCCGCAGTGTTGATCGTGCCGTTTCGCGGAGGCCTCTCAGCATGAAGAGGATCCATTCCTCCCACGCGCCTTCCGTCGTGACCTGCAACAGGAGACGGTAGTAATCATCTTTGTGCTCGATGATGTACCGCGAGAGATAGAGCACGGGGACTTCGAGAAGCCCGGCATGCACGAGGTGGAGCACGTTGAGGATCCTTCCCGTTCGTCCATTGCCGTCGCCGAACGGGTGGATAGCTTCGAATTGGTAGTGCCCGATGGCCATGGCGATGAGCGGATCCAGTTCATCCGATGCATGGATGAAGCGCTCCCAGTTCGACAGCAGATCGCGGATCGTCTGCTCGCCCGTCGGCGGCGTATACACGGCCGTACGCGTACGCTGATCCGCGATCATCGTTCCAGCCGTGCGCCGGATGGCCATCTCGCGGTCATGGATGATCGTGCAGATCTGCACGGCAGTGTTCGTGGACAGCGGCCTGCTCCTGATGCTCTCCAAGCCGGCGAACAAGGCGGTCCGATAGCGCAGCGTCTCCTTGGTCTCCGGGCTGGCCGATTCCGCTTCGCGCTGGACGTTGCGGAACAGATCGTCGCTCGTCGTCACGATGTTCTCGATCTCGGAGCTCGCCTGGGCTTCGAGAATCGACAGCGAGTTGATGAGGATCGACGGATTGGGGATCCTCTGCACGGCTTGGTCCAACGATGCCAACGACGCCCGTGCCTCGATCGTCTCCTTGAGGATCTCCCTGGACTCGACATCTGCGGTCGGAGGAAGCGGCGGCAGATCGTTGTACGGCTTCTGAGGATCCCAGTGCATATGCAAACAATAGTTGCAGATCGCCAGAACGTGTAAAAAAATCACCTGATTCTTTACACGTTCCGCCGATCTGTCATCGGTTTTGACACGTCACATACGGGCACCGACACCGTCGCACTGACCAATCGATCGCCGTCACCAACGGTCGGACCCCCACCCGGGAGTCACTTCAGGGCCCACGTCAGCCGTTCGAGAACAAAGGGCCACGCGATGCGTTCCTGCTCGAGGCGCAGCCCGCCCATCCGATTCACGCCACCAGGTCCGCTGCTGTCAACGCCCTCAGCATCATCCGAGCCGGCAGAGCACGCACGGAGGGATCGGTAGACGTCACGCTCGTCCTCGGTGAGGGTCTGCAGATGCTCGGGTTCGACATCGAGGGGACGCGGTTCGTGCACGACCAGATGCCGAAAGGTATCGAGCGTCCCGCAATCCATGAGCACCGACTCCGCATGACCGACATGCGCGCGGAATCGGTTGAGGATCCCGAAGCCGTGGGAATCGATGTCTCCCCAGTAGTAGACCCGGCATGAGCTCAGCCATGGGAGATCGGCCACCAGGGATGCAGCGTACCCACCCCCGTAGATCGCGATCACCCATCCCATTGACCCGTCGGTCGGCAATGCGATGAAGCTCTCGAGGTTCTCCACCACGAGCACACGCCGATCCTCCGCGCCGAGCCCCGGCAAGGAGAGAGCAGCGGCCTGCGACCACGGGATCTCGAGATCGTCGAGTCCGACGATCCGCAGCTCCGGGTGCAGCAGGCGCAGGCGCACCCGCGACTCCATCGCCGCCAGCCCCAGATCGTCGGCTCCCGTAACCGCTGTGACGAGTCCGGTCACCACGCGCCGATGACGGCCCAACCACTTCGTATCGACCCCGGCGATCGGCAGCTGCCGGATGTACATCCCCGACTCCGGGTGAGCTGTCAGCCATTCGAGGACTCCGAGCAGCCTCATGAAATCGCTCTCCTCAAGTGTGACGAGGTCGCCGAGGAGTGCTCGCACCAGTTGCCGGTCCTCCGTGCTCGGATCCGCCGTCGCCCGCACCGTGCTCAACCAGTCGAGCACACCCGCCGCACGGCTCTGCAGCCGCCGGAACTGTGCGCGACCGCCGACGAACTCCACCACCGCACCGGCGGAACCGAGCCGCAACCTGGTAGGCAGCTGCTGAGTTCCGAGGCCCGCCCACCGGCGCACGGTGAACTCCACCTCCGGTACGTCGGGCGGTGACGGTGCTGAGCGGCGGCCCCCTCCAGCGATATGGTTCCAATCCGCGATCCACGCGGATACCTCGGGCAGATCGGCGAGGGCGGCCGCCTCGGTGGGAGGACGCAGGCCGACCGTGATCGGGGAGAACTCGAGGCCGACTGCCCACGCGCGCTGATGCGCGGTGACAGCGCGCCGAACGCGCGCCCGCGCCTCGGCAACGGTGAGAGGCGTTGTCGGCGCCGACGACTCCCGCGTGCTCATGCGTCGTCCCAGGTCGTCCGGCTCAGCTGGGAATCGCGGCGATCACTGTTCCGCACCAGGGTGATGCCGCCCACATAGTCCTCGAGAGTCTGCAGGAGCTTCTTCGGAGTCACGAGGATCATGTGGAACCCGAAAGCGACGAAGATGTCCATCGCCATCCGCGCGAAGTCCTGGTCCGCCCGATCGAAGGCCTCGTCGAGGAACACGGTGCCGAACCGAGGGACGTCCTCGGCTCCGTCGGTGAGCTGATACCGCAGCGCGGCGGCGAGGCAGAACACGACGAGCTTCTGCCGCTGTCCTCCGGACAGTCCGGCGGCCGACTCGTACACGCTCACCACCTCGCCTTCCGCGTCCTGATCGACCCCGACGAAGCTCACGTGCCTGCGGGTGTCCAGGCACGCGCGCCTCCAGCGGAGGTCGGCGGGCTCCGACGACTGCAGCCGGGTGATGATCTCTTCCATCACGGCGAACTTCCTCTCCGCCTCAGCCGGTTCGATGTCCGACAGTCCGCCGGAGGTGACGGTCTGCAGTTTCTGCATGAGTTCCCGGACATCGGCGTTGAATCGGGTCTTGACCCGGATCTGGAGGTATCGGCCCACATCGAACTGGGATCGCAGGAGCGAGGTGTTCACCGGATCGACCCGTGCACGAATCTCTTGTGCGGCGTTGCGGAGCATGGTGTTGAGCTTGCCCATGTTCTGCGTCGACTGCTTGCGCAGCATCTGGGCGAACCGATCCTCGAATTCCGGCAGACCGTCGGACTTCAGCCGTGATCGCAGCTCACGGTAGCCCCCGCGATCGTCCACCGAGCCGGTGAGGTCGGCGCTCACGCCCGGCCACGTCCTCCTGAACTCACCGGCTGCGGCCGTGAACCCGGCCTCCGCCTCGGTGCGCGCCCGGTCAGCGGTCTTCTCCTCCCGCTGGAGTTCGATGGAGAGGTTCTTCGAGAGCCGCACCAGATCGAAGTACTCGACGTGCCGCTTGGCCGCTCGAATGCGCCTGCGAATGACGTCTCGCTGCCCGGATGCCACCACCGGCGCCGGGACTTCGCCCGTAGACGTGTCTTCGGCGACGACCTGTCCCTCCACGGTCCTTCTCAGGTCGGCACGCGCGTCGTCCAAGGCCCGGGTGACGGCTTTGAGCTCCTGCCCGATCCGAGCGTGCTCGCGGTCGGCGTCCCGGCACCGCACCCGAGCTGCGGTCAGGGACTTCTCGGCCGCGTCGAGATCACGCCGGGCAGCCGCCAGCCCGGCGCTCGCCGCAGTGAGAGTCTCGATCCGGTGCTCCGCCGCGGAGATCGCTGCGGCCGCTGCGGTGATATCGAGGTCTACCCAATCGGTGTCGGCGAGATCGACGATGAGTCGTCGGCGCTCCTGAGCCTGCGAGTGTCGGCGCATGGCCTGTTCGAGCTCCTTGTCCGCGTTCGCGATCTGTCGGTCGATGTGCTCGAGCTGTTCGAGGAGACGAACGATCTTGTCCTCGGCGCTGAAACCCATCACCCAGGTGCTCGGGTCATCGACCCGCCAACGGTCGTCCTTCTCGAATCGGCCGGGCCCGCGTTTGACCTGACCGGCGCGGGTGAGACCGCGATCCACGCCGGTCAGCTCCGCAGTGCTGCCCACACACGAATAGTCGTATCGACGGGCGAGCTCGGTCCGCAGCCAGGCGGCCTTGGGCGACCAGTCCTTGAGGTCGACCCGATAGACGAGTGAGCGGTCGTCGGCGAGCGACCGCGGGGCGGGCACCTCGGCGGGAACGGACTCGACGACCACCCGGGTGCCGAAATGGTGCTCATCGAGGGCGCGCGTGACCTCGGACAGATGCCGGTCCTCGACGAGGATCGTGCGTGACAGGGGACGCAGCACCCGTTCGATGGCCCCGGTCCATTCGGTGTGCTCGGGGCGGACCTCCATGAGTTCCCCGGCGAACGGCAGTGCGGACTCGTTGAGGCCGGTGGAGCGAGCGATCAGTGTCCGCGCGGCGAGCAGTCGGCGGTCGAGATTGGACTGCTGCCTGCGGGCGGCGTCCCGGTCCGCTTCGAGGCCGGACCGCGTCTGCCGCAGATCCCGAAGCCGGTCATGGGCGACGAGCTTGGCGTTGTCGAGACGATCGAGCAGGTCCGTATCTACGGTTTCCTTCTGCCCGGTCCGCTGCAGTTCAGCGAACTCCTCCCACGAATCCGGCAGTGATTCGATGCCCACCGTGCGGATCCGGGCAGCCAGGCGCTCTCGGGTGCGCGTGATCCGCTCGTGCTCCCGCCGCGCATGAGTGAGCAGTGTCTGCTGGCTTTCGAGCTCGGCGCCACCGGATTCGAGCAGTCGGCTGCGCGCGGCATCCCGATCCCGCTCCGCTTCGGCGAGCGCAGTCGACGCCTGTCTCTGCTCGCCCTCGGCCCGTGCGTTCGACGCCTGAGCCCGGTCGAGCTCCTTCTCCGCGAGCTCGATGATCCATTCGTTCGTCACCGGGTCGAGCGCCTCGACGAGTGCTCGGGCCCGAGCACTGTCACCACTCGCCGTCTCCCATCGGTCGAGGAGTTCAGCGATCGTGTCGAGGACGTCCAACTGGCGGCGGGCCTCGACCACACTGCGTTGCGCCAGCGACAGTTCCGAGAACTGTTCGACCGCCATATCCGCAGTGGCGAAGGTCTTCGGTTCGTCGAGCATGTACTCACGGAACAGAGCATCGAGGCTGCCGAGGTTCTTCGCCGCCATCGTCCGGTGGAGCAGCAGGATCGCCGAATCCGACACGATGCCGAGGAAGCGCTGGAACCGCTGCTGGAAGACGGAGTGCTTCTCCGTGATCGTCGCCTGCGGATATTCCTTCTTCAGGCCGCGGAGGTCGACGGCCTCGGAGACGAATGCCCCGAGATTCGCGAGATCGAGATCCTCCCGCGCGAGCACACAGATCTCTTTGACGTCGCCGGATGACATCTGTCCGCGGTTGAGCTTGAACAGCTTGACGAGCACCACCGGATCCTGCCCGTCAGCCGTGTCGAAGCGCAGGCGCACTCCCGACCAGCAGGCTCCCGCGCGAAGGAAGTCACTGCGCACCTCGTCGGCGTCCTCGGCATCGGTCGATCGCCATGCACCGCGGACGTAGCTCACCAGGCTCCGATCACTTGCACGGACCGATTGGTCCTGTGCTGCGGCGTTGTACCGCACCTTCGAGCGCGGAGTGAGTACCGTGGTCACCGCATCGAGCAGCGAGGACTTGCCGGTCCCGGAATCCCCGGTGATCACCAGACCGGTCCTCGGCACGTCGATGACGTGATGACCGTTGAAGGTCCCCCAGTTGACCACATCGATCCGCGACAGGCGCCATTGCCCGGAGACATCGGGTGAGGCGGCTGCGGCAGGCAGCGTGCCGGATCGGAGGAACGGTGCATCGACCGTCCCGGAGGCCGCAGTCTGCTCGGTCGACACCAGGTCCTCACCGGCGGAAGTCTCGACGTCGAACAGAGTCGCCGGCGATTCAGCGGGTCGGTTCATTCGTCGTCCTCCATCGCGTCCATGACTTCATCCCGGTCTTCCCGTGCGTGAGCGGCGTTCGTCCCGACCTCGGCGAGCCGCCGCTCGTACTCCTCACGCACCGCACGGATCTCGTCCGGTCCGAAGATCAACCGCAGGACCGGCGAGATCTCGAACCGGTCCTCCGTCGCGGTGTCGGCGAGCAGACCGTACTTGTGCATCTTGGTCCACGAGGCGTTGAAGCGCTTCGCGAAGCCCACCTCGTCGAGTCCGTATGCGCTGCCGTACACCCGGAGTGCATCGCGCGACTCGTCGACACCGACGATCACGCGCTCGGACCGGTCCGCTCTAAGCAGCTCGTGCCGCAGATGGAGCAGCAGAGCGGTATCGAGGAAGGTCAGGGTGTGCGTACGGACCACGGCCGGGACCTGCTCGTCGGGTACCTCCGCATTGCGCACGAACGCGAGGCGCGAATCGGTATCCACGACGAGCTCGAGGAACATGTCGGACAACCGGGCTCGCAACGCTGCCTCGTCCCCGAGCACGGATCGCCACAGCTGCGGGTGACTGCGACCGGAGACGTACGGGCCTTTGATCAAGGCCACGAGCGCCCGCCGCGTATCGAGAGCGAGCACTCCTGTATCGGTCGCCCAGAGCGGCCGTCGGGACTCGCCCTTCTCCGCACCGAGCCCGGCCGTCGTCGATTCCTTCGCGTGGGCACCTGTTCCATCGTTCATGCGCCACCCCTCCTCTGCTGCGCCCGTCGGCGCCGACGCCCGCCGGGAACGTCCTCGGTGAAGCGGAATCGGTCGAGCTGGGCTCGCCGTGAACGCCCTGTCATCGACGACCAGGTGACCGACTCACCTCCGGCTTCCCGGATCCCGTGCCCGACTCCGAGATCGAGGAGCCCGACGACGCTCGCCACACCCTGGGTGGCCGGGTGGCGGCGGAGCACCTCGGCGATGGTGACGCCATCCGTCCGAGGCGCCCCTTCGCCTGCCTCACGGTTCCGGCCGTCGAGCTCCCCGCAGCGCGCGGCCTCCAAGGTCTCGTTGATGTTCTCGACGAGTTCGCCGATATCGATCTCGGTCAGCCGGGCCATCTCCCGCAGCGCCTCGATGTCGACCGTGCCTGTCGCCCGCATCTCCACGGGCTCGATCACCCGGGCGTCGGCGGGGTTGTGGAGCCGAAAGCTCGTCACCGAATCGATCCTGACCGAGGTACGACCCAATTCGACATCGAGCTGCCTGTAAGGAGGTATCTCAACCGCGAGACGGAGAGCGAGCGCGCGGGCGGCGTGGATCTCAGTGTTCACTGCCCGGTCCTCGCGGAACTCCTCGGACTGGACGAACCGTCGCAGGGACCGGGTCAGACCTGTCATCACATCGCCGACCTCTGCGGAACGGTCCTGGAGCATCGGCGTCAGACGACGAAGGAACCTGGTGTCGGCCCGATCGAGCGCACGGACGAAAGCGCGGTCGAGGAGCGCAGCGATGTTCGCTTCGAACTCGGACCCGGACTCGTGTTCGAGAATGAGTGCGTAGAACCCATCGAAGCTCCGTCCGGCCTCGGAATCCGCGAGGTGATCGACTCCGCGGAACACGTCGTCAAGGACGCGCGATCGCGCGCCGGTGTTCTCGATGAGCTGGGCCCTCAGCCCGCGGTTGATCTCCTCGAGCGCGGAGCGCACGCGGGCGAAGTCGCTCGGCAGCTCTTCGGCGAGCGCGATCAGGTCCTCAACCGCTTCCCGCGCCCGCTCAGGATCGAGTCCGGTGTCCTCACCTGCGCGGACGGCGGCGACGCGGGCGTCCAACCGATCGCGTTCGGCGTGGAGCGCGGTGAGCCGCGTCTCGACATCAGGGTCGGTGTCGCGGACGAGGACACGCAGCCGCTCCTGAATGTTCGACAGCCGCGACTGCGTCACGGTGGTGCGGTTGGAGTCGAGTCGTTCGATGAACTGGAGCGCTGTCAGCCCTGAGGGCGAGAGTTCGAAGGTCTCGTCCCTCGTGGACTCCGCGCTGCGGCGGATGAGGATGCCGTTCTTCCGCCATTCGGCGCAGTAGTGCTGAGCCGTGCCCGGAATCTCGTGCCCGTGCGATCGCAGGAGTTCGAGGTCCGCATCGATCCGCTCGAAGAGCGCGGAGGCGGGCAGTCGCCGATCCGGGCCGGCGAGATGCACTCGCAGCACTGCAGCGGCGAACCACACGTTGTCGCCGCGCAGGAATGCCCAGGCGGCGTCGTCCTCGAGCAGCCGCCGGTGCGCCAGAGCCTGGGTCAGCACATCCATTCCCTCAGCCTATGGGGTGGCACGGACACCGACGCCACCGCGGCTGCCCTCACACCCCCACAACGCCCGAGGCGGGCCCTGGTCGGAGACCATGACCCGCCTCGTCAGCGGTGCCGGGCCGGCGGCGCTGACCGAACAGCGCACGACCAGCGGTGTCGGAACACCGGTGCCGGTGCGGCGGTGTCGGAACACCGGTGCCGGTGCGGCGGTGTCGGAACACCGGTGCGGTGATCAGCTCACCGGTTCACACCCGGACACCGTCACACCCGGTCGTCGGTGACGTCGACGCCGCGGTCCTTCTGCGCCTTGCGGAAGCCGGCGCGGATCCGCTTGCGCTTCTCCCGCACGCCGGCGCGGCGCTTCTTCTCCGAGGCCACCTGCTCCTCGGTGGGCTGGTGATCGCGCAGCCCGACCTGGAGGTCCTCCGGGATCTCCTCGAGGGTGCCGGAGGCCGCCTGGTGCTTGTGCCGCAGGATCTCCAGGCGGAGGATCTTGGCGAGGAAGTAGATGCCGAGCAGGTTCGGCACGCTCATGAGGAAGAACATCGCATCGGAGAACGCCACGACGCTCTCGAGCGAGATCGAGGCACCGACGACGACCGCGATGACCCACACGACCTGGAAGCCCTTCTGGGCGAAGAACGACTCCTTGGTGAGGAAGCCGATCGCCTTCTGGCCGTAGTAGGCGTAGGACAGGATCGTCGAGAACCCGAACAGCATCACACAGATGGTGAGGATGTAGGGGAACCAGTCGGTGACCGTGCCGAAGGCCTGCGCGGTGAGGTTGACGCCGGCCTCGGTGGAGCCGTCGCCGGCGTCCGCGTCGTAGAGGCCGGTGGTGATGATCGCGAGCGCGGTCAGCGTACAGATGATGACGGAGTCGATGAGCGGCTCCCACATCGCGGTGAAGCCCTCGGTCGCCGGACGCGAGGTCTTCACGGCCGAGTGCGCCATACCGGCCGAGCCGACACCGGCGGCGTTGGAGAACAGCGCACGCTGGATGCCGACGATCGCCACGCCGATGATGCCGCCGGCGATCCCCTCACCGGTGAACGCGCCCTGGAACATGAGGACGAAGGCGTTGGGGATCGCGGTGAAGTTCAGCAGGAGGATGATGACGACCGACACGAAGTACAGGATCGCCATGAGCGGGGTGATCGCGGAGGTCCAGCGGGCGATCGAGGTGATGCCGCCGAGGATCACGATGCCGGCGAGCACGGCCATGATGAGGCCGATGAGCCACAGCTTGTCGGCGAAGAAGCTGGCCTCGCCGCCGGTGGAGTTCACGAGGATGGCCGCGGACTGGTTGGCCTGGAACAGGTTGCCGGCACCGAACACGCCCACCACGGTGGCGATCGCGTAGAAGTAGGCGAGGAACTTGCCCAGCTTGGGACGGCCGATGTCCTTGAAGCCGTCGCGCAGGTAGTACATCGGCCCGCCCGAGGTGGTGCCGTCGGGCATGATCGTCCGGTACTTCACGCCGAGCGTCGCCTCGGCCATCTTCACGGTCATCGCGAAGAAGCCGAAGATGATGATCCACAGGGCCGCGCCGGGTCCGCCGATGGTGATCGCGACCGCGACACCGGCGATGTTGCCCAGTCCCACGGTGCCGGAGAGCTCGGTGGCGAGCGCCTGGAACGAGGAGACCTCACCCGGGTCGGTCTTCCGGGTGAGCTTTCCCCGGATCACTTTCACGGAGTGCGCGAGCCCGGTGATCGGCTGGAAGCGCAGGTAGACGGTGAGGAACACCGCGGCCGCCATGAGCCACACGACGATGAGGGGGAGCTCGGTGCCGGCGACCGGCACTCCGAAAAAGACGATGGCGGACAGCACATCGGCGATCGGGGCGAACGCGTTCTCGACGGCCTGGTCGAAGCCGGAGGCGGTCAGCGTCGTCTGTGCTGCGGAGAGTGTGACATCTGAGGACGGTGGAAAGGCATGGGCGAGTGCGGATTCAGGATTCATAGTCACGTGGCGCGGCAGTAGCTTTACGTCCGGATGGTCGGTCCGGTTTCGGCACCGTCAACGAACCTTAGCAAGCAGGCTCTGCCCAGGCCCAACACAGGCGGTGCACATGAGCCTGCGGTAGTGGCCCTGACCTGGGGCCGAGTACCGCGGAATCGACACCGTGCACCCCACCGGATCCCGCTTCAGCACGCTCAGTCCTCGGGCGGGCACCCCAGGGTCGAGGCGAGCGCCGCCCGCAGCGTCGGGTGCCGGAACGTGTAGTCCGCCCCGGTGAGCGCCTCGGGCACGACCCGCTGGTCGGCGAGCGCGAGCTCGCGGGCCGCCTGCGGGCCGAGCAGCAGCGTGGGGGCGAGCGGCGGCACCGGCAGCGCCGAGGGCATCGACAGCAGGTCGCCGAGCGTCTGCGCGAACTCCCGCTGCCGGACCGGCTCGGGTGCCACGGCGTTGACGGGCCCGGACATCAAGTCGTCGAGCGCGGCGCGGGCGTAGATCTGGGCGATGTCGTCCAGCGACACCCACGACAGCCACTGGTCGCCGGTTCCCAGCCGGCCGCCGAGACCAGTGAGGTAGAGGGGCAGCTGAAGGCGCAGCGGCCCGCCGAGCGAGGTGAGGACGACCCCGGTGCGGATCGACACCCGGCGCACGCCGAGCTCCTCGGCCCGGGCCGCCTCGGTCTCCCACCGACGGCACACCTCGGCGAGGAAGCCGTCTCCGGAGTCGGCGGACTCGGTGAGCCGCTCGTCGCCGCGCTCCGCGCCGTAGTACCCCACGGCCGAGGCGCACACGAAGGTGTCCGGGCGGTCGGCGGGGTCGAGCTGCTCCATGGTGAGGACGAGGAGGCGCGTGCTGTCGAGGCGGGAGGACAGGATGCGCTCGCGCGCACGCTCGGTGAAGCGGGTGCCGATGCTCGCCCCGCTCAAGCAGATGACGACATCGGCCCAGGCGAGCGCCCGGGCGTCGAGCAGGCCGAGGCCGGGGTTCCACCGCACCTCGTCCTCGCGCCACGGGGTGGTGCGGACGAGGCGGCGCACCTCGTGCCCGGCGGTGGACAGGAGGGCGGCGACCTGCCGGCCGAGCAGGCCCGAGGCGCCGGCGATGAGGATCCGCCGCGGTGCGCCCCCGGTGCGGCGGGTGAGGTCGGCCTGGAAATCGAGGTCGCCGAGCAGCCGGCGGGTGCGGGCCTCGAAGGTGTTCGTCAGCACCGCGTCCATGGCGAGGGTGTCGAAGCCCTCGGACAGGCGGCCGCTGGGCGCGGCGAGGTGGTAGTCGATCCGGTCGTCGATGCGGCAGGCGGCGGGATCCGCGGCTGCGATGAACCGGTGGGTGTGCGTCCAGGAGTGCAGCGGGCCGGTCGTCATCCGGTCGACGAAGGAGAAGGGCTCCGGGCCCGCCGCGTGCTCGCACACGAAGGGCACGCGGACCACCCCGCGGGTGCCCGGGACGGAGGTCTTCATCCGGGCGCGGGTGCCCGGGGTGAGCGGAGGATGCGACTCCTCGACGACCTCCTGCGCCCATTCCGGGCTGAGCCGGGTGAGCGCGCCCGGGCGCATGTGCCAGGAGAAGACGGTGTCGAGGGAGTAGGGCGCCTCGGCCGTGTGCGTGAAGACTGCCATGTCCCCATCATGCCAGCCCGCTCACCGTCGACCGGGCATGCCGCACGGGCTGCGCGGGTTCCGCGCCGGGGCAGCGGGAAGCCATGAGGTCATGACGAAGGCCCCGGACCGTGGGGTCCGAGGCCTTCGAGAAGTGTGCGCGAGGGGGGACTTGAACCCCCACGACCTTTCGATCACTGGCACCTGAAGCCAGCGCGTCTACCAATTCCGCCACTCGCGCGAGCGACAGTAGGAGACTCTAACATCACCGCCGTTCCGCGCCAAAACCGGATTCCGGGCCGTCGGAACCGGACTCCGGGCCGCCCGAACGCTCTCGGATCCCGCGCTGCGCACGACCTCCGCACCCGGTCCGCCCGGGCCGCGCGCCGCCCGACTGCGCGGTATCCGGAACCGAGCGCGCAATTGCGCGTCGATCGTCGGATACTGCGCAGTCCGGCAGCGGGGCGCCCGGCAGCGGGGCACCCCACTCGTACCCCGGCACCCACCCAGGAAGCACCCGGGAATTCGCCCGGAGCTCCCCCGGAGCTGCCCGGCAATCCCTGTCGGAATCCCCGCCCGCGCACGTGCGAACATGTCAACGCGGGAGTCTGCCGTTAGCATGGAGTGTTGACAGTGTTGGCAGACGGCGCCGCCTCGGCGACCGGTGCAGCGGACCGAAGGAGGCAGGCCATGGGCGTACTCGACCGTTTCGAGAAGGGCATCGAGCGCGTCGTCAATGGTGCCTTCGCCAAGGCGTTCCGCGCCCAGGTCGAGCCCGTCGAGCTCGCCGGCGCGCTGCGCAAGGAGACCGACACCCACGCCGCCGTGGTGTCCCGCGGCCGCACGCTCACCGCCAACAGCTTCATCATCGAGCTCTCGCAGTCCGACCACGAGCGCCTCGAACCGATCGAGTCCGAGCTCCGCGCCGACCTCCGGCAGGTCGTCGGCGACCACGCGATGGAGCAGGGATACAGCTTCATCGGCCCCGTCATCGTCACCTTCGAAGCCGCCGACGACCTCGACACCGGCATGTACCGGGTGCGCGCCTCGACCAAGCGCCCCGACGGCTCCCCGGCCGCGCAGCCCCAGAACCGCGGCGGCTACGACCCGCCCTCGCGCGCCAACCCGATCGTGCCCGAGGCCTACGTCCACGCCCACAGCGGGCAGCTCCGCGCCGCCGAGGCACCCGCCCCCACTCCTCCCCCGCCGGTCCGCCGCTCCGAGGACCCCCGCCAGCCCGCCGTCGAGATCCGCGGCCGCCTCACCCACCTGCCCCAGGGCACCACGGTGTTCGGCCGCTCCTCCTCGAGCGCCGACATCGTCCTCGACGACCCCGGCGTGTCCCGCCGCCACTTCGAGATCGCCGTCTCCGGCGACCAGGCGACCGCCACGGACCTCGGCTCGACGAACGGCACCCTGGTCGACGGCCGCCGGATCACCTCGCTGCCCCTGAACGACGGCATCACCCTCACTGCCGGGGACACCGACGTGGTGTTCCGCGAGACGGAGACGGGAGGCCGATGAGCGAGTTCACCGTCATGGTCCTGCGCTTCGCGTTCTTCGCACTGCTGTGGATCTTCGTCTTCCTCGTCGCCGGAGTGCTGCGCCAGGACCTGTTCGGGCCCCGCCGCAGCAACCGCGTCGGCCGCCGCGGCCGCTCCCGGGGAGAGCGCGGGGCGGTCCCCGCAGGCGGGCCCCCGCCCGGCCGGGCCGCGCCGCAGCACGCACCCCCGTCCCGGGCCGCACCGCCGCAGCAGCAGGCACCGCCGGTCCCGCGCGCGCTCCACCTGACCTCCGGCGCCCTCGCCGGGATGGTGATCCCGCTCGGCGCCGGGCCGATCACCCTGGGCCGCGCGGGCGGCAACACCGTCGTCCTCGAGGACGACTTCGCCTCGGGCCACCACGCGCGGATCGTCCCGGATTCCGGCCACTGGTACGTCGAGGACCTCGGCTCGACCAACGGCACCTTCATCAACGGCCAGCGTCTGCACTCCCCGGTGCAGATGCGCATCGGCACCCCTGTCACCATCGGCCACACCACCCTGGAGCTTCGTCCGTGAGCAGCCTGGATTTCACGCTGCGGCACGCAGCTCGCTCCAACACCGGCCTGGTCCGCAAGAACAACCAGGACTCCGGGTACGCCGGACCCGATCTCCTCCTCGTCGCCGACGGCATGGGCGGTCATGCCGGGGGCGATGTCGCCTCCGCGATCACCGTCGCCCGCCTGTCCGACCTCGACGCCCCCGGCCACGGCAGCGACGCCCTCGATGTGCTCCGCCAGGCGATCCTCGACGCGAACGAGCGGATCACCACCTGCGTCGCCGAGCAGCCCGAGCTCGCCGGCATGGGCACCACCGTCACCGCGCTCCTGCGCACCGGCGACCGGCTCGCGCTCGCCCACATCGGCGACTCCCGCGCCTACCTGCTGCGCGACGGTGAGCTCTCCCTCGTGACCCACGACCACACCTTCGTCCAGATGCTCGTCGACGAGGGTCGGATCACGCCCGAGGAGGCCGAGTCCCACCCCCAGCGCTCCGTCGTCATGCGCGTGCTCGGCGACGTCGGCTCGGCACCGGAGCTCGACCTGTCCTTCCGCGACACCCGGCTCGGCGACCGCTGGATGCTGTGCTCCGACGGGCTCACCGGCTTCGCCTCGATCGAGGACATCCAGGAGGCGCTCGCCGGCATCGCGGATCCGGGCGCCTGCTGCGACCGGCTCGTCGACCTCGCCCTCGCCGGCGGCGGCGCCGACAACGTCACCGTGGTCATCGGCGATGTCGTCGCGCCCGAGGACGCCGCGGGAGCGGGAGCGGCGGCGCGCGGTGCGGGCGAGTCCGTGGGCTCCGTGCGCACCAACCCGCAGTACGCCCTGCTCGGCCGCACCGACACGCCCACCGAGCTCATCCCCACCGGCCCGCTCGACACGGTCGACGAATCCGCCGACACCCAGCAGCTCGACGTCGTCGGCGCCGAGCGCGCCGCCCCGGACGAGGACGGCTCCCGAGGCCGGCAGGACAGCGGGGACGAGCACGGCAGCCGAGGCCGAGGTGCCCCGGACTCCCGGGGTGCGCGCACCGGCGACACCCAGGAGATCCCGACCGACTCCGCCGCACCCGCTTCCGTCGGCACCGCTGCCGCCGGCGCCGCTGCCACCGGCGCCGCCGCGACAGCATGCCCCGGAGCCGCGCACCGCGACCGCGCCGAGACCCGCGCCCAGCCGGGCGAGCGCGACCGCACCGACGGCCACCACCCGGACGACGACCTCGACGGCTGGGGTGCCGAGGAGCGTCCGCGCCGGCGCCTGCTGCCCCTCCTCATCACCATCCTCGTGCTCGCCGCCGTCGCGATCGCCGGCGTCGTGGGCTGGAACTGGGTGCGCGGACAGTACTACGTCGGTGAGGAATCCGGCACGGTCGCGATCTACCGCGGCGTCGCGCAGACGCTGGGCCCGCTCGAGCTCAGCTCCCTCGACGAGACCACCGACATCCCGGTCGACGAGCTCTCCGCGTTCTCGCAGTCACGTCTCGAGGCGACGATCCCCGCCGGGGACCGCGCCGCCGCCGACCAGGTCGTCGAGACCCTCCGCGACGAGGCCGCGGCGAATGCCGCCACCGAGATGCAGGGCGGCGTCACTGACGCCCCGGTCTCCCCGGATCCCGCATCACCGGACCCCGCCTCGCCCGCACCCGCCCCGGCCGAGGAGCCGAACGCCGCGGGAGGCCCGTGATGACCTACGCCCCCGCCGTGGCCGAGCAGCGCGCCCCGGACGCCGTCGCGCGCTCCCAGGCCCCGCGCCCCTACCGGTTCGCGGAGCTCATGCTCACCGCCCTCGCCGTCGTGATCGCCGCCGGCGCCTACGCCCTCGTGGGGCTCGGCGCCGCGGACACGGTGCCGGCGAACGTCTACTGGTACACCGGTTGGCTCGCCGCACTCGGCCTCGGCCTCCACGTCCTCACCTGGTGGCGCGCCAAGTACGCCGACCCGGTGCTCGTCCCGCTCGCGATCCTCCTCAACGGGATCGGGCTGGCGATGATCTATCGGATCGACCTCGCCACGGAGTCCTCGACCGCGACCTCCCAGCTCGTCTGGATGACGCTCGGCTCGATCCTCGCCGGCCTCGTCATCGTGTTCCTCCGCGACCACCGGCTGCTCCGGCGCTTCACCTACACCTGCGGCTTCGCAGCGCTCGCGTTCCTGCTCCTGCCGCTCGTCCCCGGCCTCGGCACGACGATCAACGGCGCCCGGATCTGGATCAACGTCGGCCCGTTCTCGTTCCAGCCCGGCGAGATCGCCAAGATCCTCCTCGCCGTGTTCTTCGCCGGCTACCTCGTGAGCTTCCGCGACCAGCTCGTCCTCGCCGGGCCCAAGATCCTCGGCATCCGGTTCCCGCGCCTGCGCGACCTCGGACCGATCATCATCGCCTGGGTGGCGAGCGTCGGCATCCTCGTCCTCCAGCGCGATCTCGGCACCTCGCTCCTGTTCTTCGGACTGTTCGTCGCGATGCTCTACGTCGCCACCGGCAAGAAGACGTGGATCTTCCTGGGTCTCGGCATGTTCGCGCTCGGCGCCTTCGTCGCCGCGCAGATCTTCACCCACGTCCAGCAGCGCATCGACGGCTGGCTCGGCGCGCTCACCCGCGAGGAGTTCGAGAAGACCCCCGGCGGCTCCTACCAGCTGGTCCAGGGCCTGTTCGGCATGGCCTCCGGAGGGCTCACCGGCACCGGCCTCGGGGAGGGCCGGCCGAGCGTCGTGCCGTACGCGGAGTCCGACTTCATCTACGCCTCGCTCGGCGAGGAGCTGGGGATGGTGGGCCTGTTCGCGATCCTCATGCTCTACCTCATCCTGTTCCAGCGCGGCATGAAGATCGCCTCGAGCGTGCGCGACGGCTTCGGCAAGCTCCTCACCGTGGGCCTGACGTTCACCATCTGCCTCCAGTGCTTCATCGTCATCGGCGGCGTCACCCGGCTCATCCCGCTCACCGGCCTCACCACGCCGTTCCTCGCCGCCGGCGGCTCCTCGCTCATCGGCAGCTGGATCATCATCGGGCTGCTGCTGCGGATCTCCGACTACGCCCGCCGCCCCGCCGAGGAGTTCCAGACCGGAGTCCTCACCGTCCTCACCGACCCCGAGGAGCGCGCCGGGCAGCGCAGCCCGTCCCGCGGACTGCTCGGCGGGCTCCGGAACCGCGACGCCGCGGACCCGGCCGGCGCCGAGGCGGCCGACGGGCACCCCCGGGACCCCGAGGCCGAGGTCGCCACCACCGTCCACCCCGCGGCGGCACCCGGCCCCGAGGCGGACGTCGCCACCACGGCCCACCGCACCGCCCCCGAGCACGGGGCCGAGCCCACGCCCGAGCACGGAGAGCCCGAGCACGGGGGTGACCCGCGATGAACAACCCGCTCAAGCACGTCGCCGTCGTCGGCTTCGTGATGTTCGCGCTGCTGTTCGGCTCGACGAGCTTCGTCCAGTACTTCCAGGCGCAGGCGCTGCGCGATCACGAGCTCAACACCCGCACCCTCGTCGAGGAGCTGTCGCGCGAGCGCGGGCCGATCCTCGTCGACGGCACCCCGGTCGCCTACTCCGTGCCCGTCGACGACACCTACGAGTACCAGCGCACCTACGGCGCAGACGGCATGCCGGCGGAGGTCTACGCCCCCGTCACCGGCTTCTTCTCCATCGTGTCCGGCGCCTCGGGCCTGGAGAAGACGGAGAACGGCCTGCTCGCCGGCACCGACGACGCCCTGTTCTACGACAAGATCTCCTCGATCTTCACCGGCAGCCAGCCCGCCGGAGCGGCGATCGAGATCACGCTCGACCCCGAGGCGCAGATGGCGGCCTGGAACGCGCTCGGCGGGCAGAAGGGCTCCGTCGTCGCGCTCGACCCGAAGACCGGCGACGTGCTCGCGATGGTGTCCTCGCCGGGCTGGAACCCCAACCCGATCGCCTCGCACGACCGCGATGAGGCCCTCAACGCCTACGAGCGCCTCATCGCCGACGACGACAACCCCGCCTACAACCGCGCGATCGGCGGCAACCTCTACCCGCCGGGCTCGACCTTCAAGCTCGTCACCGCCGCCGCCGCGCTCGAATCCGGCGAGTACACCCCGGACTCCCAGCTGTCCGGGCCGGCCACGCTCGACCTGCCCCAGACCACGGCGACGATCTCGAACTCCGGCGGCGGCGCGTGCGGCTCCGGTGGCACCGTCTCCCTGGCCGACTCCCTGAAGAACTCGTGCAACACCTCGTTCGCCGACCTCGGGATGACCCTGGGGTCGGACGCGATGAGCGAGCAGGCGCAGAAGTTCGGGTTCGGGGAGAGTTTCGACATCCCCCTGCAGGTCAGCGCCTCGAGCTTCCCCTCGGACACGAATCCCCCGCAGCTCGCCCAGTCATCGCTCGGCCAGTTCGAGGTCCGCGCCACGCCGCTCCAGATGGCGATGGTGTCCTCGGCGATCGCCAACGGAGGATCCCTCATGCACCCCCAGCTCATCGACCAGGTGCGCAATGCGCGCACGCTCGACCTCATCAGCGAGCCGAGCCCGCGCGAGTTCTCCCGGCCGATCAGCGGGGACACCGCGAGCGCGCTCACCGACATGATGGTCAGCGTGGTCGACGACGGCACCGGCACCGCGGCGCAGATCCCCGGGGTCGACGTGGCCGCCAAGACCGGCACCGCGCAGCACGCGCAGGGTGCCGCGCCCCACGCGTGGTTCACCTCCTTCGCCCCGGCCGACGACCCGCAGGTCGCCGTCGCCGTCGTGGTGGAGAGCGGCGGCAACGCCGGGAGCCAGGCCTCTGGCGGACGCGTGGCCGGACCGATTGCGAAAGCTGTGATGGAAGCGGTGATCAACGAATGAGACCAGGCGCAGGAACCATGCTCGGCGGCCGGTACGAGCTCACCAGCCGGATCGCGATCGGCGGGATGGGCGAGGTGTGGCGCGGGCGCGACACCGTGCTGGCGCGCGAGATCGCCGCGAAGATCATGAAGGAGGAGTACCTCTCCGACCAGACGTTCCTCGACCGGTTCCGGGCCGAGGCGCGCAGCATGGGAGCGGTCTCCGACCCCGGGATCGCCGGCGTGTTCGACTACGGCGAGGAGAACGGCTCGCCGTACCTCGTCATGGAGTACGTGCCCGGCGAGGCGCTGTCCGCGATCCTCGACCGCAACGGCGGGATGCCCGAGCGCGACGTGCTCGACGTCGGCGCGCAGGCCGCGCAGGCGCTCCACGCCGCCCACCGCTCCGGCGTGGTGCACCGCGACGTCAAGCCCGGCAACATCCTCATCACCCCGGACTTCCGGGTCAAGATCACCGATTTCGGGATCGCGCGGGTCGCCGACCAAGCGCCGCTGACCAAGACCGGGCAGGTCATGGGCACCGCCCAGTACCTCGCCCCGGAGCAGGCCACGGGCAAGGGCTCGATCCCGAAGTCCGACATCTACTCTCTCGGCATCATCATGTACGAGGCGCTCGCCGGCGTCCGCCCGTTCACCGGGGAGTCGCAGGTCGAGATCGCGATCGCACAGGTCAACCGCCACCACCCGCCGCTGCCGGACACCGTGTCGGAGCCGGTGCGCCGGCTCGTCGACGCGATGCTCGCCAAGAACCCCGACGACCGTCCCGACAGCGGCCAGGAGGTGGCGACCGCCGCCCGCGCACTGCTCGCCGGGGATGTCGCCGCCGCCGAGGCCGCCGTCCCGCAGATGGTGAGCGGCAACGCCGCGAGCGAGGCCGTGACCCGCGTGTTCAACCAGGACGACTCCGCCACCCGCGTCATGCCCGCCGCCGGGGCGGCCGCGGCTGGTGCCGGTCTGGGCGCCGCCGCGGGGGCCGGTGCCGCTCACTCCGCCGGGCACCCGCAGAACGACTGGTCCGGCGACCCCGCGCAGACGGGAGCGCACAGCTACCACGATCCGATGATCGCGGCGAGCGCCCAGCAGCGCACCGACGAGCTCGCCCCGGAGGACGAGGAGCCGAAGAAGTCGAAGACCCCCGCGATCGTCATCACGATCCTCGTCGTCCTCGCGCTGCTCGGCCTCGGCTGGATCCTGTGGCTGTTCCTCGGCGGCGGCGACGAGGAGCCGGGACCCGGCGAGTCCCCGACCGCCTCCGCGGAGCCCACCGAGGACACGATCACCATCGACCCCGACGACTACATCGGGCAGAGCGAGAGCACCGCGACCCGCAATCTCGAGGACCTCGGGCTGAATGTCGAGACGGTCACCGTCGAGTCCTCGCGCTCCGAGGGCACCGTCGACGGAGTGCGCCGCGGCAACGACGGCTACGAGTTCTCCGCCGGCGACACCGTCACCCTCGAGATCTCCGGCGGCCCGGCCGAGGCGCCGGAGCCGGAGGAGCAGCCCACCCAGGACGCCCCCGAGCAGCCCACCCAGGCCCCGGAGCGCCCCACCCAGGCCCCGGAGCGCCCCACCCAGGAGGCGCCCGCACCGGAGGAGGACACCGACCCCGGTGACGGCGGCGGATCCGAGGACGGGAACAACGGCAACGGCGGCGGGAACAACGGCGGCGGCAACGAAGGCGGCGGCAACGAGGGCGGCGGCCAGGGCGAGGACGACCCCGGCCTCGGCGGCGGCCAGGGCAACCAGGGCCAGGGCAATCAGGGGCAGGGCGCCTCGTTCCCGGCCGGTGCGCTCGTCGACACCGTGACCGCCGGAGCCGGCACCTCCCCGGCCGGCCTGCCCGGCCCCGCTGGAGGCACCCGATGAACGACGTGCGGATGCTGTCCGGGCGCTACGAGGTCCGGGAGCTGCTGGGCCGCGGCGGGATGGCCGAGGTCCACGCGGGCATCGACACCCGCCTGGGTCGGCGCGTGGCGATCAAGCTGCTGCGCTCCGACCTCGCCCGCGACCCCTCGTTCCACGCCCGCCTCAAGCGCGAGGCGCAGTCCGCAGCGAGCCTCAACCACCCCGGGATCGTCGCCGTCTACGACTCCGGCGAGCAGGAGTTCGTCGAGTCCGGCGGGGATGTCGTCCACGTCCCCTTCATCGTCATGGAGTACGTCGAGGGCCTGACCCTGCGCCAGGTGCTCACCGAGCACGGCCGGCTCACGGTGCGCGAGGCCCTCGACGTCACCGCCGGTGTGCTCGCCCCGCTCGACTACAGCCACCGCAACGGGATCGTCCACCGCGACATCAAGCCCGGCAACGTCATGCTCACCCCCGAGGGCGACATCAAGGTCATGGACTTCGGGATCGCCCGTGCCCTCGAGGACACCGGCAGCCTGACCCAGACCCAGTCGGTCGTCGGCACCGCGCAGTACCTGTCGCCCGAGCAGGCGCGCGGCGAGATCGTCGACGCCCGCTCCGACCTCTACTCGACCGCCTGTCTCCTCTACGAGCTGCTCGTCGGCCGGCCGCCGTTCGTCGGCGACTCCCAGCTCGCGGTCGCCTACCAGCACGTCGGCGAGGACCCCAAGGCGCCCTCGCACCACGAGCCCGAGCTGCCCCCGGCCGTCGACCGGCTGCTCCTCCACGCCCTCCAGAAGGACCGGAACGACCGCTACCAGGACGCGCACACCTTCCGCGAGGACGTGCTCGCCGCCCGCGACGGGCGGCCGCTGAGCATCGACGGCGACGACGCCGCCACGCAGGCGTTCGGCGCCGTGCCCGGGGCGCTCGCCGGCGGAGCGGCCGGTGCCGCGCTCGGCGCCGGCGCCGCACCGGGGTACGCGAACCCGCCGACCGAGGCGACGATGGCGTACTCCCAGCTCGGCGAGCCCACACAGGCGATCGACCAGCCCCCGACCACCAATGCGGTGACCACCGTGCTGGAGGAGGACCGGGACGAGGAGCCGGAGCAGCGCAGCCGCACCTGGCTGTGGGTGGGCAGCGCGCTGCTCGTGCTCGTCCTCGCCGGCCTCGGCCTGTTCGTCTACACCATGTCCAAGGAGCCCGAGGTCGTCACCTTCGAGCTCGTCGACCTCAGCGACCGGCCCGCGGACGACGCCGAGCAGTACCTCCTCCAGGAGGGCCTGCGGGTCGACCGGGAGGAGACCGCTGACGACGAGATCGCCGAGGGCAACGTCGTGAGCACCGACCCGCCCGCCGGGTCCCAGGTCAGCGAGGGCGACCTCATCGTGCTCTACGTGTCGACCGGCCCGGACTCCGTCGAGGTGCCCGATGTCGCCGGCGACACCGAATCGCTGGCACGCCAGCGGATCGGCGACACCGGCCTCACCGCCGGCAGCAACATCGACGAGAACTCCCCCGACGTCGCCGCCGGCACCGTCATCGAGACCCGGCCCGGCGCCGGCTCCACGGTCGCCAAGGACTCCACCGTCGACCTCGTGATCTCCACCGGCAAGGTCGACGTCCCCGACGTCCTCGGCATGACCGAGGACGAGGCGTGCGAGACCCTCGAGGGCGAGGACTACCAGCTCGACTGCACCGTCGAGGAGTCGGAGACCGCCGACCACCCGGCCGGCGAGGTGTTCGAGCAGAGCACCGAGGGCGGCGGCGAGGTGAGCCAGGGTTCGGCGATCACCATCACCGTGGCGCAGGAGGCGCCGTCCCCGAGCCCGACGCCCCCGCCGGCCGAGCCGACCGCCGAGGTGCCCACCTTCCCCTCGATCCCGGGGCCCCCGGGTGACGAGGGGGACGAGCAGGGTGGCATCCAGGGCAACAGCGGATCCGACGAGGCGCGCGACCGGCCCGGCCGCCCCGACGAGGCCCGGGACCGGCCGGGTCGCCACGGGCGGGGATAGGACCCGCCGACCGTGACGCTCACTCCCCCTCGATCCCCCCTCCCCGTCGATCCCCCGGCCGACCCCCCGCCCACCGGATCCCCTCCGCCCCGGGTCACCGAGATGATGACCGGGCCGCTCGACATGCTCGGACCCGACTCGGATCCGGCGCCGCCCTGGATGCTCACGGTGTACCTCGACTCCGTCGTGTTCGACGCCGAGACCGTCTGGGAGCGGGTGGGCCGCGCGGTGCTCGCCGACTGCGGGTGCTCCGAGCTCGCCGCCGGGACCCTGCCGGACCCCCTCGCACTGGCCCTCGCCGCAGGGGACCTCGTCGACATCAGCGAGGCGCTCGCCCGGGTCATCGCAGACGGGCCCGGGACGAACGTGACGAGCGCACTGCTGCGGATGCGGATCTTCCACCGGCTGTCCGCGACCGCGCGCGACGGCGACCTCGCCTGCCCCGCGGCGCGGGCGTTCCTCACCCGGGCGGCCGCCACGGATGCCCGGATCGCCTATCTCACCTCGATGCCCCGCAGCTGGGTGGAGGCGCTGAGCGAGCACCTGGCGCTGCCGCAGCCGCACGTGCTGCTCACCGCCGAACAGGTCCGCCGGCGCCGCCCGCACCCGTACGCGCACCTGCTCGCCGTCCACCAGCTCGGCATCCCCGCGCGGTTCGGGGTGGCGGTGGAATCCGGCTCGGACGGCATCACCGCGGCGATGGACGCCGGGCTCACGGTGATGGCAATCGTGCCGCCGGAGATGTCCGGGGGATCGGGGCGGCTCACGCTCGTCGGCGACCTCGCGGACGTCGACCTCGCCGCCGCCCGCGCCGCGATCCACGCTGACTGGGCCCGCGAACGGGCGGCGGCGACCCCGGGCTCACCGGATCGGTCCTGAGCGTACGCCGCGCAACTGTGGGGGTTCCGGCGAGGAATGGTGGTATCGACGCCACCACTCTCGGCGAAGAGCCCCACAGTCCGCTCAGGCCGATGAACGGTCGGGGCCGTCAATCGTGCCGCACCCCGTCGCCGAGGCGGCTCGCCTCAGTCGTGGAGGCCGGCCGAGGCGATCGGGGAGCGGCCGCGGGCGGTGAGCGCCGCCTCGGGCATGCCGCACTGCGCGAGGAAGTTCCCGAGCATCGGGTAGCCGTCCTCGGTGAGCACGGACTCGGGATGGAACTGCACCCCGGACAGCGGCGCGCTGCGGTGGGCGATGCCCATGACGACGCCGTCGGCGGTCTGCGCGGTGACCTCGAACACCTCCGTCGGCAGGGTCGCGTCGACGATCGCGAGCGAGTGGTAGCGGGTCGCGGTGAGCGGCGTCCGGCAGCCGGCGAAGATCCCTGTCCCGGTGTGGGTGAGCTGCGAGGTCTTGCCGTGCATGAGGGTCGGCGAGTGGTCGACGGTGGCCCCGAACACCTCGGCGAGGGTCTGGTGGCCCAGGCACACGCCGAACAGCGGCAGCTGAGCCTGGGCGCAGGCGCGCACCACGGCGGGGCAGATCCCGGACTCCGCCGGCACGCCGGGGCCCGGGGACAGCAGCACCCCGTCGTACTCTGCGAGCAGGGCGGGCACCTCGGCGTCGGTGACGTCGTCGTTGCGGATCACCGTGGTGTCCGCGCCGAGCTCCCGGAGGTAGCCCACCAGGGTGTAGACGAAGCTGTCGTAGTTGTCGACGACGAGGATCCGCGCGCTCACGCCCCGCCCCCGTCCTCGGTCACGGTCGCCTCGTTGAACGGCATGTAGGGCGCGACGACGGGGAACACGTACTCCATGAGCAGGTAGACGACCGCGGCGATGAGGAGCAGGCTCAGCAGCAGCTTGACGGCCCACGGGCCGGGCAGCGCGCGCCAGATGAGTCCGTACATCAGACCTCGCCCCCCGTCGCCTTCTCGAAGGCCGGGGAGTCCGCGAGGCTCTCCGGCACACCCTCGGCCGCGGGCTGCCAGTCGGTGAGCTCGGCGTAGGCGATGTAGCGCTCGCGGGCGGAGAACATCGGGTTGCACGCGGTGAGGGTCATGATCCGGTCCTTGCCCTTGAACTCCGGCATGTCCGGCACCGGGGCGAGCACCTCTGTGGCGTCGGGCAGCACGATGTCGAAGTTGCGGAAGGTGTAGGTGTAGAAGCCGTCGGCGGTCTGCACGATGATCTCGTCGCCGGGGCGCATCTCGGCGATGAGGTTGAGCGGCTTGCCGTAGGTCACGCGGTGGCCGGCGAGCGCGAAGTTCCCCACCTCGCCGGGCATCGCGGAGTTCGGGTAGCGGCCCAGACCCATCCGGTTGAGCACCGGCTCCATCGCCACGCCCTCGGCCATGGTGCGGTAGTAGTCCTCGCCGAAGCGCGGGATGTAGACGATCCCGAACGCCGAGTTCATGTCGACGGGCTCGGCGACGAAGGGGGTCTCCGGGTCCGGAGGCAGCTCGTTGCGCGGATTGTCCGCCCATTCGCTCGTGAGCTGGTCGGCGAGGTTGGCGTTGTCCTCGTTCGCTGCGATGTCCGTCCACCACAGCTGCCACACGACGAAGAGGATGAGGACGAGGCCGGCGGTGATGCACAGCTCGCCGAAGGTGCGCACTGTCCCGCGCACCACACCGAGCGGCTCGCGCTCGCCGGAGCCCCGTGCGGAGCGGCTGCGCTCACCGGGGCCCTCGTCGAGGTGCCCGGTGCCGTCGTCCGCCGGGTGCGGGTCCCGGCGGGTCGCGATGGGTTCGGCGAAGGCGGCGGCGACGGCGGAGCGCGGGTCGGAGTAGCGGACATCGGGCGCCGGGGCGCCGGGCGCTGGGGCGCCGGAATGGTGGCCACCGGACTGCGGGTGCCCGGACTGCGGAACGTGCGGCTGCGCGATGGTGGGGCGCGGCGTGCCGGACGGCGGCGCGCCCCACGACGAGGCTCCTCCGACCGGGCCGGACGGAGAATATCCGGACTGCCCGCCGGGGTGGCCGTCGCCGCGCCCGGTCGAGGTGCGCTGGGCGGGGCGGATCATCGGCCGGGGGCTCGCGGGGGCCGCGGGCTGCGCCGGGGCCTCTCCGGCCTCGGCCTGCGCCCGGGCTGCGGCTTCGCGCGCCTTGCGCTCCCGCCGCGTCAGGGGTTCGTCCACTACTGCTTCACCTTCGCCTGGTCCACCTCGAGGGAGTCCGCATACTCCGTCAGCGTGATCGGCCCCGACTCGACTTTCCAGCCCAATCCTAGACGCTCGGCGTAGGACCGGTAGACGGTCACCGCGGGAGACGCCTCGAGCGCTGCGCTGAGCGCCTCCTGGTCCCCGACCGCTTCGACGGTGTAGGGCGGGGAGAACACGCGGGCGTTGATCCGCAGGGTGTTGCCCACGCACTTGACCGAGGAGGTGGAGACGATGCGCTGGCCCTGCACGGAGATCCCCTGCGCGCCGCCGGCCCACAGCGCATTGATCACGCCCTCGAGGTCCTGCTGATGGATGATGAGGTCGTTGGCGGTGGCGCCGTCGATGCCCGCGGACTCCGGGGGCGCGTCGTCGAGCGTGACGGAGAGCCCGGGGCCGGTGGTCGCCGCTGTCGACGCGGCGACGGCGAGGCCCTCGGCAGCGCTCTGGGCCTCCTCCACCCCGCTGTCCCCGCCCGCGGCGCTCTTCTCGAGCTCCTCGATCGAGGCTCGCCGCTCGCTGATGAGCTGCTGGAGCTCCTCGTTGCTCTGCGAGCGCTGCGCGACGATGTCGGACAGGGAGGAGGTCTCGTTGCGCAGCTGGGTGCCGTCGGCCACCCGGGCCGACGTCGTCATGAGGAGTCCGCACAGCACGAGCACGACGAAGACGGCGGTGCGCGCGGCCAGCGTGGTCATCGGTGAACTTTCGGGATATGCGCGCGAACGGCGCGGACGAGTACACTTTGCATGATTGCCCTGAGGAACCAATGTACCGACCGGTGCCGGGGGTCCCCAAGTCGCACGCGCGTGCGCGGGGTCCGCCGCCCGACAGAGGAGTAACGTGGCCAAGCCGAGCCGTGCCAGCAAAGCTCACCGGACCTCGCGGAATTCCGCGGCGGACTCTGCGAAGCGACCCGCGGCGACCGAGCCGGAGAGCACCGACACCGAGCTCACCGAGTCCGAGCTCACCGAGTCCGAGGCGACTGCGGAGTCGACGGATGCCGCCGGGGCCGAGGTGACCGAGGACGACGTCGTCGTGGTGACCGCGGACGCGGACCTCGCCGACGAGCCCGCCGCGGACGATCTCGACGCCGATGGCACGGACTCCGAGGCCGACGCTGCGGACTCCGACACTGCTGGCACCGACGCGGATGATGCCGACACGGACGATGCCGCGACCGGGTCGACGGCGGCCGGCGCGAAGTCCGCAGGGAAGTCCGCGGCGAAGGCGGGGAAGACCGCGTCGGCAGGGAAGAGCACCGCGAAGACCGGGAAGACCGCGTCCACGGCGAAGTCGGCCACCGCGAATTCGACCGGGACGAAGTCGACCGGGAAGTCCGCGGAGCAGACCGACGACGCTGCCGCGGCGAAGTCGGCCGGCCGGAAGACCGCCGGGAAGAGGATATCCCGCACATCCGCGGCCGCGGGCGCCGCCGGCACGAAGAAGTCCGCCGCCTCCGCCGCGAAGACCTCGAAGGCGGATGCCGAGGCGAAGAAGGCCGGGAAGAAGACCGGCGAGGACTCCCCCAAGCGCACCTCGCGCTCGGGCAACCCGGCCAAGCGCTCGACGACCCGCAAGACCTCGACCTACACCTCGAGCGGGACGAGCCAGACGATCAAGCCGAACCCGCGCTGGTTCGCGCCGGTCATGGTCGGCATCCTGCTGCTCGGGCTCGCCTGGCTCGTCGTGTTCTACATCACCGGCGGCAGCTGGCCCGTCGAGGCCTGGGGCAACTGGAACCTCGTCGCCGGCTTCGCGATCCTCGTCGCCGGACTCATCATGTCGACCCGCTGGCGATGAGCTCCGGCTTCCGGCTGCTCGCTCAGCATCCGCTGCCGGTCCGACTGCTCGCACTGTTCGGGGGCCTCGCACTCTACGGCTTCTCCGGCGGCCTGATGATCGCCGCCGGCCTGGGCAACATGCCCTGGGACGTCCTCCACCAGGGCATCTCGCTCCACGTGCCGCTGACCATCGGCGTCGTCGGCATCATCGTGTCGATCCTCGTGCTCCTCACCTGGATCCCGCTGCGCCAGCGCCCCGGCCTCGGCACGATCTCCAACGCCCTGCTCGTCGGCGTGTTCATCGACCTCACGCTGCTCGTCGTCGACCGCCCGCAGGTGCTGTGGGCGCAGATCCTGCTCATGTGCGCCGGCATCGTGCTCAACGGGCTGGCCACGGTGCTCTACATCATCCCGAACTTCGGTCCCGGCCCCCGCGACGGTCTCATGACCGGTCTCGTGCAGCGCACCGGTGCTTCGGTCACGGTGGTCCGCTCCTGCATCGAGGTCGTCGTCATCGCCGTCGGCTGGCTGCTCGGCGGCGTGTTCTTCGTCGGCTCGGTGCTCTACGCCTTCGGGATCGGGCCCGTCACCCAGCTGTTCCTCCGCCTCGCCGCCCGCCTCCTCGGCCCGGCCGACCCGATGGCGAGCGAGCACACCTGACGCCTCCCGCCGGCGGCGAGACCCCGGGTGCCCGGGGCAGCGCGCCGATCGCCCGACTCGGCGGCGCACCGACAGCCCGACCCGGCGGCCCGCCGGTGACCCTCAGAACGTCGACAGCGCCGGCGGCAGCGACGCCACGGCGAGGAGCTTGAGCACGGTGAGCCCGGCGAGCACCGCGACCATGAGGAGCGCCGCGACCCCGAACACGAGCGGGCGGCGGCGCGGCGGCGGGAGCAGGGCGGCGCAGCCGAGCAGGAAGCCGGTGATGAGCCCACCGAGGTGCGACTCCCATGAGATGTTCGGCTCGACGAGCGGGATCGCGGCGTTGAGCGCGACGAGCGCGAGCACCCCGCCGAGGTTCCGGTCGAGCTCCCGGGTGGGGGTGAGGAGGGCGCCGACGAGCGCGAACACCGCCCCCGAGGCGCCCACGTGGAGGGCGAACCACGATGCCGGGCTCGTCGGGTCGGCGAGCACGAGCACGCACACCGCCCCGCCGAGCGCGCCGAGGACGTAGAGCACGGCGAAGCGCACGTGCCCGATCGCCCGTTCGAGGAAGCTGCCGAAGAAGAACAGCGCGAGCAGGTTGAAGCCGACGTGCAGCGGCGAGGGCTGGGAGTGGATGAAGGCGTGGGTGAGCATCCGCCACGGCTGCTCGGCGGCGAGCGCCGGCATGAAGCCGAACCGCTCGAGCAGCCCGAGCGGAGGGATGTACTGGAGGAGGAAGACCGCGCCGATGAGACCCATGAGCACATGCGTGACGTGGGCGCGCGGACCGGCGGCCGGGTGCCCGGAGCCGGCGGGCGCCTCGGCGGGGGCGGGGAGGCCCGGGGAGTTCGGGACCCGGGGGGACGACGGGACCCCGGACGGCTCGCCTGCCGGCGTGCTGTCCGGGGTCTCCGGGGTGCTGGGTTCGTCCGCCATCGGATCGGTGACGCTGGGGCGCCCGCGACGCATGCCGCGGGCGGCCGGGCGGTCAGGACGCGGGGAGGACCTCGACGGATTCGATGACGACGGGCTCGACGGGGCGGTCGCCCGGGCCCACCTGCACGCCCTCGATCGCGTCGACGACCTGCTTGGAGGCGTCGTCGGCGACCTCGCCGAAGATCGTGTGGTTGCCGTTGAGCCACGGGGTGGGCACGGTCGAGATGAAGAACTGCGAGCCGTTGGTGCCCTTGCCCATGCGCTTGCCGGCGTTCGCCATGGCGAGGAGGTAGGGGCGGTCGAACTGGAGCTCGGGGTGGATCTCGTCGTCGAAGGTGTAGCCCGGGCCGCCGGTGCCGGTGCCGAGCGGGCAGCCGCCCTGGATCATGAACTGGGGGATGATCCGGTGGAAGCCGAGGCCGTCGAAGAACGGACGGGAGACCTTGTCGCCGGTCTTGGGGTCCTCGAACTCGCGGGCGCCGGTGGCGAGCTCGGTGAAGTTCGCGACGGTCTTCGGCGTGTGGTTGCCGAAGAGGTTGAGAGTCACGTCGCCCTTGTTGGTGTGCAGGATCGCCTGCTGCGTTGCAATCGTCATGCCCCCATTGTTCCACGACGGGGGCCGGGGGCCGCTCCCGGATCCGGGTCCCCGCACGCACCTCGGACCCGATCCTGTGCGAATGCCCAGGCAAATCGGGACGGCCCGGCGTCGCCGGTTCCGGGCGAGGCCCTAGAATGGAGGGGACGACACACGGTGAGCACTGCCGGACCCTGCGCGCGGTCAGCGCGCAGACGGCAGCACCGTTCGGATCAACCAACGGCTCCGCCGTATCGGAGGGTGAGATGTTCAAGCGCAAGACCCAGCCCAAGACCATCAAGGACGAAGTCGCCGACGTCGTGCACGCGGTGAGCGATGTGGTGCGCCAGGGCTCGGCCAACGCGATCGACGCCGCCGCGCCCCGCCTGCGCGACGCCTCGGTCAAGCTCCAGGACGCGGCCTCGCAGGTGCGCCCGCGCGTGGATCGCCTCAACGACCAGCTGCGCCCCCGGCTCGAGGAGCTCGGCAAGCAGGGCCGCTCGCAGTTCGACCACCTCTCCGCCGAAGGCCAGGCGCGCTTCGACGACGCCCGCCACCGGTTCACCGACGAGATCGCCCCGCAGGCCACCGAGCGCGCCGGGGCCGTGGCCGCGAGCGCGGCCGGCCTGCTCGCCACCGCGCAGACGCCCAAGTTCGTCGACGACCTCGCCGTCCGCGTGACCGGCGACAAGAAGGCCGTGAAGAAGGCCCGCAAGGCCCTGGCCCGCGCGAGCAAGGACATCACCAAGAGCACGCAGGCCAAGAAGTCCGGCGGCTTCGGCTCCGCGCTCGTGTGGATCCTCGCGATCGGCGGCCTCGCCGGTATCGCGTACTACGTGTGGAAGAAGGCGCAGCCGGTCGAGGACCCGTGGTCGACCCCGCTGCCGGCCAACCGTCCGGCCGACGCCCGCCCCGTGGGCTCGGTCCCGGCCTCGCAGCAGACCGCCGTCACCCCGACGGTGACCGAGGCCCCCGTTCCGGCCGCCAAGGCCGAGGCGAGCACCGACGTCACCGCCGACCCGGATTCCGCGGACGCGGACACGGTCGGCTCGGACACGGATTCCGACGCCCCGAAGCACTGAGGCCTCCACCGGGCGCAGGCGCCCCTGAGGGCCTGAGGGCCTGAGGACCTGAGGAGCAGTTGAGCGGATGCCCCGCGGTCGACGACCGCGGGGCATCCGCTATTCACTGTCCCGGGATGCGCCCGGGCGCCGGCGGCGTCGCCACCGGGACCGTCTGGGCGGGCGGGGCGGGTGCGCCGGGATCGACCGAGCGCGCGTAGAGCACCGCGGCGTTGTAGACCTTGGAGACGTAGTCGAGCGAGTTGTTGTAGCTGAGGACGGAACGCTCCCAGCCGGGTGCAGTCCCCATGTCGCCGGCCACACACAGGTAGGACGCAGTCGTCATCGCCGCGTCGTCGATATTGTTCGGGTCCTTGACCCCGTCGCCGTTGGCGTCGAGTCCGTGACGGTTCCAGCTGTCGGGGATGAATTGCATCGGCCCGACGGCCCGATCGTATTCGTCGTCGCCGTCGAGGCGTCCCTCGTCGGTGTCGTCGATCTGTGCGACACCCATGCCATTGAGCTGCGCGCCGATGATCGGGGTGTCGAGGGTCCCGTCGGGTTGCACGCTCGACCCCTCGTAGCGCCCGTGGTTCGTCTCGACGGAGCCGATCGCGGCGATGGTGTTCCACCCCAGGCGGCACCCGTTGCGGTTCTTCTCCGCCCATACCCCGGCGGCGACGTACGCCTGCAGCACGCGCTCGGGGATCCCGGTGCTCTGCGCGGTGGATGCGAGCCACGCAGAGTCCACCGAACTCGCGTCCATGCTGTCCGCCGGTTCCGTGGGCCCGATAGGTCCCGCGGACGGTGCCGGCGGCGCTTGAGCGATCGGTGGCGGCGAAGCCGGGCTGTCCCCGGGCTCCGAGGCCACGCCGGGCTGTGAGGCGAGCCGGAGCATGAGAGCGGCGGAGCCGATCCCGAGGACGAGCGCGAGCACGCTGGCCACGGCGATGAAGATCTTGGTCGCCCGGGTCATCGCTCACCGCCTCCCTTCGCGCATGAGCACCACGAGGACCGCGATGGCGAGCAGGCAGGCGAGACCGAACCCGATTCCCGCGACGAGCCACCACTGGTCCCCGAGCACGTCCTCCGACTGGGGATCGGTGGCCTCGGGTGCGGTCTGTGCATTCGGTCCGGAATCGGAGAATCCGGCGAACTGGCCGTGGAGGTTCATCCCGGCGCATTCGGTGACGAGGGCGCGGATGAGCGGCGAGCTGCCGACGACGGAGTTCGTGTCCGCGACGACGAAGTCCATCTTCACGCTCGTCTCGCCCAGGCTCTCCCCGTCCTCGGACTCTGCGGCGATGTCGAAGGTCACCGTGTAGTCGCCGGGCCGGTTGAAGGCGAAGGCGGCGGTGCCCTGCTGGCCGGTCTCCGCCGTGAGCGGGGTCGATGCGTCGGCGAGGATGTTGCCGGCGCCGCCGTCGAGGATCGCGAAGTCGCCAGGCCCCTCGACCCGCCCGACGGAAAGGGTGACGGTGCCCCCGGCTTCATCGGGAGCGAGCTCCCGGAAGTCCCAGCCGATCCGCGGCACCGAGGTTCCCACGCCGAGCGCGGTGGACCAGATCGTCGTCCCTGCCGGTCCGAGCTCGCCGGTCTCGAAACCGAGCGAGCGCGAGGAGGTCGAGGGGATGACGACGGAGACCGCGGAGTCGAGGGTGCGCGGCTCCGCCCCGCGCAGGTCGGTGAAGCCGCCGGTGAGTCCGTCGTCGGTGCTCGCAGCCCGGATGTCGATCCGGCCGCTGCGCACCTGCTGGGTGCCGGTGGCCTCGACCGGGCACTGCTGGATCAGCGGCGGTGCCTGCTGGATCCGCGTCGCCGGTGTGCTCGGAGTCGGGGACGGGGTCGCCGAGGCGCCCGGGCCTCCTCCGTCTCCCGGAGCTCGCATCCCGCCGTCTCCGGCGCCGTCGCGGGCACGGATCCCGCCCTCGCCCGGGCCGGCGGGCGGTTCCATCCCACGCGCGGGGATCTTGCCGTTGGCGTTGTCCCCCGGGGGCGCGATCCCGTCGGTGGGCCCTTCGCCGTCCCCCGGAGCGGGGATCTCGATGGTCTCGGGGGCACCGTCCTCGCAGTCGACGCTCGTATCGGCGTCGTCTCCGACGGTGAAGCGGAGGATCTCCGGGGTGACCTCGAGCGGTCCTGCATCCGCGTCGTCCTCGTCATAGGCCCGGACACCTGCCGCCACGCAATAGGTGCCGGATTCGGTGAACTGCCAGGACGCGTGGGCATCACGCGAGGGCAGGGCGCGGTAGTTCTGTCCCGAGGGATGGGCAGCGGTGAATCGGCGTTCGGTGTAGCCGTTCGCGTGGAACCACGGCTCGTCCTCGGGCCCAGGGCCCCCGAGAGAGGAGTTGCGGTAGGTCACCGCGCCGTTCTCAGGAGCCTTGTACAGCTCGAATCGGATGCCGGCCCAGACGCCCTCTGCGGGGCCCGAGAGGTCGAGCCCGGGACCGGGGTGGAAGTCTCCGGAGCGGTCCTCGGTCCAGTCGACGTCGACCGAGGCGTCTCCGGGGAAGAACGCGGGTTCCCCGGTCGAGGCGGTCGCCCCGCCGGGCCAGCTCGCCGGATCATTCGCGCAGGTCTCCGTCACGGGTCCCTCGCCGAATGCGAAGGTCAGCACTGTCCGTGCGGTCTCCCCGGTCGGCAGGGTCCCCCCGTGCTCATCGGTCGAGCGGGATTCGAGCGCCACGCACATGATCGGCGCGGTCTCGTCGTCCAGAGGCGGGATCACCTCGGACGGCGGCTCCTCGTCTCCGGGGTCCGGCTCCTCGTTGCCGGGATCCTCGGTGCCCGGGTCGTCCGGGTCCGTCTCGGGGTCGTCGGTGCCGGGCCCCTCGGGAACCTCGCCGCCGATCCCCCGATCCGGCTCGAGATTCCACGTGGTGGAGAAGGCATGATCGACGTCGAATGCCCACCGTTCGTCAGTGTCCTCCGGACCGACGTCGACGAGCGTCGTGTCCGCCCCGCCGTTGATCCGCTCGTCGCTGCCGGTGATCGTGAGCCGACCCCCGGAGATCGCCGTCACGGCGAAGGTGTAGGGCTGATCGAGGCCGGCCGCGGCGGAGCCGTCGTGGGCGAAGTCCACTCCGAGGTCGGCGGCGCTGTAGGCGATGACGTCATCGGGGATCCGGGGATCGTCCTCGGGGTCCGAGGGATCGTCACCGGGCTCCTCGGGTTCGGGAGTCCCGGAATCGTCGGAGGGGATCCTGAACACCGGGCCCTGGGCCTCATCGTCCCCATTGCGGAGGGTGAGGATGGAGCTGCGGTACTTCCCGTCGTTGAGGACGAACCGCGCGTCCTCGGGGAACTCGGCGACCCTGACTTCGGACTTCTCGGCGCCCTCGTCCCCGCCCGGTTCGTCCCCGTCGGGATCGTTCCCGCCCGGCTCGTCCCGGCCGCCCGGCTCGTCGCCGGTCGGTGGTGCGGTCGGATCGGTGCCCTCCGCGGAGGGCTCGGGCTGCGCGCTCGGTCCCGGGGTGAGCGCCTGAACAGGCAGGCCGACGACGGCTCCGGGCAGCACGAGAGCAGCGGCGAGCGCGCCCGTCAGGGCACGGGACAATGATGCGGGGAGGCGAGTCACAGCGCCGGTGCTCACTTTCGAGGGGTATCGAGGGGGTGGGTGGCTCAGCCTTCGAGCCAATCTGGTACGGGTGACTTGAATACTAACAGCAGGCATCGTGCGGGTTGCCGTTGGTGGACACCCGCCCGTCCCGAGCCGCCACCAGCAGGGTCGCATCACCTCGCACCACCCCGCGGGCCGCGTTCTCGACCCCCGTGCGGGACAATCGAGGGACCGTGCCGCCACCGAACCGGAGGACCCCATGGAGACGACACCGATCGGCCGGCTCCCGCTCCACACGATCTCCGAGCGGCTGCCGGAGATCCCCGACGCCACGCTCGTGACCGACCTCATCCGGATGGACCGGACCCGCCGCGCGGTCGTGTTCCGGCTGCTGCCCAAGGACCGGGCGGCCCGGGTGTTCGACCGTCTGGGCCCGGGCATCGGCTCCGAGCTCGTCGCCGACCTCTCCGACGGCCCCGTGCGCGAGGTGTTCTCCGAGCTCGCCCCCGACGACCGCACCGCGATCCTCGACGAGATGCCCGCCGGGGTCGCGAACCGGATCCTCCAGGAGCTGCCCGAGGCTCACCGTGCGGACACCATGCGGCTGCTCGGCTTCCCGAAGGAGTCCGCCGGGCGCCGGATGAGCCCGCTCGACCTCATCCTCCGTGCCGATGCGACGGCCGCCGAGGCGCTCGACACCCTGCGCGACCGTGCCGCGGGCGGCGCGCGCATTACCGATGCCCCCGTCGTCGACGCCACCCGCCGCTACCTCGGGATGATCCCGCTGTCCTCGATCGTCGCGGCCGACCCCGACGCACGCTTGGGCGAGCTCACGCTCGATGACATCTGCGTCCACACGCACGACGACCAGGAGGACGCCGCGAACGCGGTGATGCACTCCTCGGCGGACCTCGTCCCGGTGGTCGATGCGGAGGGCCGCCTCGTCGGCATGCTCACCGAACCCGACGCCCGTGCCGTCCTCCACCTCGAGTCCGACGAGGACGCCGCGCTCGCCGGCGGTTCCGCACCGCTGCGCCGCCCGTACCTCGCGACCTCGGTGATCCGGCTCGCCTCGAAGCGGATCGTGTGGCTGCTCGTCCTCCTCGTCGCCGCCTCGCTCACCGTCGGGGTGCTCGATGCCTTCGAGGAGTCGCTGCAGAGCATGGTCGTGCTCTCCCTCTTCATCCCGCTGCTCATCGGCACCGGCGGCAACACCGGCGCCCAGGCAGTGACGACGGTGGTGCGGGCGCTGTCGACGCACGACATCACCTTCTCCGACTTCTTCCGGGTCGCCTTCACCGAGCTGCGCACCGGCCTGCTGCTCGGCGCCGCCCTCGGCCTGTGCACCCTCGTCCCGGTCACCCTGTTCGCCGGGTTCGAGGTGGCGCTCGTGCTCGCGATCTCGCTCGTCGGGATCTGCGTGCTCGCCGCGACCGCCGGCGCGGTGGTGCCGCTGCTCGCCACCAAGGTCGGGATCGACCCAGCGGTGGTGAGCGCGCCGTTCATCACCACGCTCGTCGACGCGAGCGGGCTGGTCCTCTACTTCCTCGTCGCCCGGGCGATCCTCGGGGTGTAGCGGGCAGCACGGGGGCGGTTCCGGCGGCACCGCCGCACGGGCGGCCACCGGTGCTGCGGCCGCTCGGCCGGCTCACTCCTCGCGCGACTCCGCGGTCTCCCGGTCGTTGGCCTTCTGCAGGGCCTCGTCGAGCTCGTCCTTCGTCATCTCCGAGCGGCCCGGGATGTCGAGCCGCTGCGCGAGCCCGTAGAGGTGCTCCTTGGACGCGTTCGCGTCGACCCCGCCGGCGGCACCCGCGGTGCCGGGGCCGCCGCGCTCGACGCGCTCGTCGGACGGCCCGGCCTCGTCCTTGGGCTCCCAGTGGTCACCGACCTTCTCGTGCGTGTGCTTGACGGCGGCCCAGGCGGTGCGTGCGGCGCGGGATCCGCTGTCGTACTGCTCCGCGGCGGCGTCATAGGCCTCGGCGAAGGTGTCCTGGGCCAACTGATCCGAGCGTTCGAGGGTGGACGGGATCTCGGACTTCTTCGCGTGCCCGTCCTGGTTCGTCTTCGGCATGGCGGCCTCCTCGGGGGGGCTGTGTGAGCGGATCGCGGTGGCTACCATGGTGGCACGCAGCACCAGCCCGCAACAGCCCCTCGGGAGGGCGCATGACGACACCCCCTCCGGCCGGGTCCTCGGGTGCGAGCTCGTGCCCGAGCTGCGGGACGCCTCGGCCGAAGTGCTCGCCGGGCTCGGGATGCCCTGGGCCGAGGTGCGGCAGGCGGACCCGGAACGAATCGGGATTCCGGAAGAGGCGCCGTTCGACCGGATCCTCGTGTCCGCCGGTGCCCGGGACCGGCCCGAGGCACTCATCGCGCAGCTGGCTCCCAGCGGGATCATGGTCATCCCGGTTGCCGCGCCGACCCTGCGGGTGCGGGAGTCGGACGACGGGAGCATCGAGATCACCGAGCACGGCGGGTGCTCCCTCGTCCCGCTCATCTACGACTGATCGACCATCGCCGCGTGCGCGGCCTCTGCGAGTCTCAAGGAGCCTTGAGGTTGCGGATATAGGCTGACGGCGGATGAAGGGAGTCACCCATGACCGCAGACAACGCACCGACACTGCCCGCCGCACCAGAGACCGGGCAGGCGCGGCGCGCACTCGTCACCGGCGCCACCGGGTACATCGGGAGCCAGGTCACCACCGAGCTGCTCGAGCGGGGGTGGACGGTGCGGACCCTGTCGCGTTCGAGGGACAAGGCGCTCACCATGCCGTGGGCGGGCCGGGTCGTCCCGGAGGGACAGGCCGCCGGATCGGGTGAGGTCGAGGTGCACGTCGGCGACGCCGACTCCGGCGAGGATCTCGCCGCAGCACTCACCGGCATCGATGTCGCCTGGTACCTCGTGCACTCAATGGGCACTGGCAAGGGGTTCGCGGAGCACGAGCGGGAGATGGCCCGCACTTTCGCCCGCGCGGCCGAGCAGCAGCGGGTGGGCCGGATCGTGTACCTCGGCGGTCTCCACCCGGAGGGTGAGGAGCTGTCGGAGCACCTCGCCTCCCGCGTGACGGTCGGGGATGTCCTCCTCGACTCCGCCGTGCCGACCGCCGCGCTCCAGGCCGGCGTGGTGCTCGGTGCAGGGTCCGCATCCTTCCAGATGCTGCGTCACCTGTCCGAGCGGTTGCCCGGAGCCGTCGCACCGCAGTGGGTCGAAAACCGGATCACGCCGATCAGCGTGCGCGATGCCGTGCATTACCTCGTCGGTGCCGCGGACCTGCCCGCAGAGGTCGACCGCAGCTTCGACATCGGCGGGCCCGACACCCTGAGCTACGCGGAGATGATGCAGCGGTACGCCGCGGCCGTCGATCTGCCGAAACGGCGCGTCCTCACCGCACCGGTCACCACCCCGAGCCTCGCCTCCCAGTGGATCGGCCTCGTCACCCCTGTGAATGCAGGTCTCGCGGAACCGCTTATCGGCAGCCTCCTCAACGACACCGTGCTCGGGGAGCGCGATCTCGAGGACCTCGTCGGTCGCCCGCCGGGCGGCAACCAGACCTTCGAGGAAGCGGTCCGCACCGCGGTCGCGGACGGAGAGCACGGCGAGGGTCTCGACACGCGCCGCTGGCGCCGGGTGCTCCTGAGCTCGGCGGCGGCCGTCGGTGCATGTGCGGCCGTGGGCACGATCCTCACCGATCCGAGCAACCGCTGGTACCGCTCCCTGCGGAAGCCGGCGTGGCAGCCTCCCGCGGCCGCGTTCCCGATCGTGTGGACGCTGCTCTACGCCGACCTCGCTGTGATCTCGGCCCTCGTCACAGCCGACGACCTCGAGGCCGGGAACCGGAAGGCGGTGCGGAACTCCGCGATCGCGCTCGGAACGAATCTCGTGCTCAACGCGGGCTGGACGGGGCTGTTCTTCCGGGGGAAGAAGCCGGTCCTCTCCACGATCGAGGCCGCTGCTCTTGCGCTGAGCTCGGCCGACCTCGTGCGCCGGGCTGCACGTTCGGCCCCGCAGCGCGGTGTCGTCCTGGCCCCGTACGCGGCATGGACCGGGCTCGCCGTCGCTCTGTCCGCATCGATCGCCCGCCTCAATCGCGGCCGCTGAGTCGGGGCGGGGCTCCTGTCCAGGAGACCACACATGATATCCATGGCCGCCCGCGGCTGGGCGCTGCTCGGCTGCGCGATCGCCGCGGAGGTCACGGCCACCCTGTCGCTCAAGGGCGCGCTCGAAGCCCCGGCACTGTATGCGGTCGTGGTGTTCGGGTACCTCGGCGCGTTCGCCCTGCTCACCGCGGTGCTGCGCACCGGCATGGGCCTTGGGGTGGCGTATGGGATTTGGGCCGCAGCGGGGGTGGCGCTCACCGCCGTCCTGTCGATGGCGGTCTACGGCGAGCCGCTCACTCCCCTCATGGGGGTGGGGATCGCGCTCGTCATCACCGGGGTCCTGTGCGTCGAGCTCGGTTCGCGCACGGGGCCGACCGGTGCGCAGGATCACGGTACCGGGGCCGAGGCGCCCGCCGCCCCGGCAGGGCGCGCACCGGACACCGGCCCGGCCGAAGAGGCTGACCGCTGATGGCCTGGCTGTTCCTCATCGGCGCCATCGTCTGCGAGGTGGGCGGGACGCTCGCGCTGCGCATGGCCGCGGTGGGCCGGCGGGCCTGGTTCGCGGCGGTCGGCGCCGGCTATGTCCTCGCGTTCGGCATGCTCGCCCTCGCCCTCGCCCAGGGGATGGCGCTCGGGGTGGCGTACGGGATCTGGGCGGCCGCGGGGGTGGCGCTCACCGCAGTGCTCGGACGGGTGCTCTTCGCCGAACCCTTCACCTGGGTCATGGGGCTCGGCGTCGTCCTCATCATCGGCGGGGTGCTCCTCATCGAGGTGGGCGGGCACTGAGGCCGGCCGGCGCCTCGGCGGGGTTGCCGATGGGGTCACACGTCGTCGATGAGACCGGCGATCGCGGTCATGATCTCCTCGGTGAGCGCACGGCGCTGCGGGCCGGCCGGCTGCCGTCGCTCCGGTGCCGGGATCGGCTTTCCGAAGCGCATGGTGAAGGTCACCGGGCGCGGGAACTTCTTGTCGACGGGCATGACGCGCTCGGTGCCCATGATGCCGACGGGCACGATGGTGGCCCCGGTGCGGATCGCGAGCTCGGCGGCCCCGGTCTTGCCGGTGCCGATCGCACCGGTGCGGGTGCGGGTCCCCTCGGGGTAGATGCCGAAGATCCGGCCCTGGCGGAGGATCTCCTCGCCCTCCTCGAGAGCCTTGACGGCGTCGGCGGTCGAGCCGCGCTTGACGGGGAAGCTGCCCACGGCCTCGAAGAAGGTGCGGGAGGCGAAGCCCTTGGGGCCGGTGCCGGTGAAGTACTCCTCCTTGGCCATGAAGCTCACCTGCCGAGGTGCGAGCGCGGAGAGGTATACCGAGTCGACGAACGAGCGGTGGTTGCTCGCGATGATCACCGGCCCCGAGCGCGGCACGTTCTCCAGCCCGGTCACCGTGGGTCGGTGGACGAGCCGGATGGAATGGCGAAAGGCGGTGCGCACCGCTTCGTAAGCACGGTCGTACTCGGCGGTAGGAGAGGAGTCTGGGGTGCGCATGGGTCCAGGATAGTCGGCGGATGGCGGGAGTGAGGCGACGTTCCGCTGTGTCTCCGGCGGTCGTCCTGGAGTCTCCGGGGCTCGTGCCTGCGAGGAGCGGGGACGACGACGGCCCCTGATCGCATGTCTGCGAATCAGAGGCCGGTCCGTTCTGTGGAGGTAAGGGGACTCGAACCCCTAACCCCCTGCTTGCAAAGCAGGTGCGCTACCAATTGCGCCATACCCCCGCGGTCCGTCACACGTGATCGGTGTACTGGGACCAGGTCTGATGAGTGCGCTGCCGTCTGCTACGGAATCCGAGGAGAACTCCGGCTGCCGCGGACAGCACTCCCGTCAGGGTCAACCACTTCTTCACAACGTCTCCGTCCGGTCGTGGTTCCGTGGGCCTAAGAGGACTTGAACCTCTGACCTCTTCGTTATCAGCGAAGCGCTCTAACCGCCTGAGCTATAGGCCCGAATCGGGATGAACCGAAAATCAACTATAGCCACAAGTCGACCGGGTGCCAAATCCCGGCTGCCGCCGGTCGCTCCGCATCTCGCTCGCCTCGACTACCCCGGCCATCGCGCTCTTCTCGCCGGCAGCCGTGGCAGCCAACCGGAACTGTGGGGCTTTCGACCGTGTGTGGTGGCATCGATGCCACCACCCTCGACCGAAAGCCCCACTCTCCGCGAGTGGCGGGCAAGCGCGGCTCAAGGATCGATCGAGTGCGGTTCGGCCCTCGAAAGCGCACTGTAATGACTGCGGAACCGCCTGGGCGCCACTGGACTGCCTGCGGAACCGCCCCGGCCACACGGGATTGCCTGGAGAGCGATGCGTCTCCGTCGAGCCCGCTGCCGCACCCTGCCCAGACGTCAATATCCTGCGGTTCCGTTCTCAGGAACCGCAGGATATTGAAGCTTGAGGGAGGGGTCGAGCGGGTCCGCCGGGCGGTCCGGCAGTCGGCCAGTCCGGCAGCCGGCCGCGCCGCGATCAGTCGTCGGTGAGGGTGAGGTGGAAGCCGCCGACGATCGACGAGCCGATGTTGTAGAGGAACGCGAACAGCGTCGACAGCGCCGTCATGAGGACGACGTTGACGAGCGCGAGGATGACGGAGAACGACAGCACGCGACCCAGGCTGAACAGGCCGAGCAGCTGGTCGGCGCCCTCGGTGCCGGCGATCTCCGCGAGCGTCGTCTGCAGCCCCTGGATGGTGCCGGTGGCCTGGAGCACGAGCCACAGCACGAGCGCGGCGACGACGGTCGCGATGCCGATCGCCACGGAGAGCAGGAAGGCCATCTTCATGACCGACCACGGGTCGAGCTTCGCGACGGTGAGCCGCACCGTGCGCGGACCCTTGCGCTTGGACTTCCCGCCCATCTTCACGCCCCCGGAGGAGGCGCGGACCGGGGAGTCGCCGTCGTCGTCGGCCCCGGCGGACAGGGGCGAGCGGGTGGTGCCGGAGGTGCGCGCCGACCCATCGGTCTTCACCGCAGTGGGAGCAGACCCAGTGGGAGCAGACCCGGTCGGAGCCGAGCCGGTCGGAGCGGAGCCCGTGGGCGCGGACCCCGTCGGAGCGGACACGGTCTGCCGGGCGGGTGCAGTGCCGGCAGGAGCGCCCGAGGGGCCACGGTCGCTCGGCACGGCCGGCGCATCGACGCGGGTCGCCGGGCCCGAGGCGCCCTGGGCACCCGCGGGACCGGAGCCGACGGGGGCCCCGCCGCTCGCGCCGGCGCCCTTCGCGGACCCCCCGGCGGACAGCCGGGTCGAGCCGGAGGAGGTGCGGATGACCTTGCCGGGCTTCTGATCGTTGTCGCTCACTGCTGGTCTTCACTTTCGCTCGCGGTCGATGCCGGATCGCTCGGATCGAGCGCATCCACAGCCGCTTCCACGGTTGCCTCGTCGACCGGCGTCTGGGCTTCGTCCTCCACGGCCTGCTCCGGGCCGCGGGTTACGGCAATAATACGGTCGTTCTTGCCAGGCTTGGCAAATACCACGCCCATGGTGTTGCGGCCCTTGGCGGGCACCTCGTCGATCGAGGACCGCACGACCTTCCCGCGCTCCATCACGACGAGCACCTCCTCGCCGTCGGCGACGATGAGCCCGCCGACGAGGTCGCCGCGCTGCTCGGTGATCTTCGCGACCTTGATGCCGTAGCCGCCGCGCCCCTGGATCCGGTATTCGTCGATCGGGGTGCGCTTGGCGAAGCCGGCCTCCGTGACGACGAAGACGTAGGTGTCCTGCGTCATGACGTCCATGGTGAGCAGGGTGTCGTCACCCTTGAACTTCATGCCGGTGACGCCCGAGGTGGCGCGCCCGGTGGCGCGGATCGTCGCGTCGTCGGCCTTGAAGCGGATCGACATGCCCTTGCGGGACACGAGCAGCAGGTGGTCCTCGGCGCTGACGAGCCGGGCGGACACGAGCTCGTCCGGGGTGCCGTCGGCCATCTCCCGGAGGTTGACGGCGATGACGCCGCCGGTCCGGTTCGAGTCGTACTCCGCGAGCCGGGTCTTCTTCACCAGGCCGCTGCGGGTGGCGAGGACGAGGTAGTCCTGCTCCTCGTAGTCGCGGATCGAGAGCACCTGGGCGATCGTCTCCCCGGGCTGCAGGGCGAGCAGGTTCGCCACGTGCTGGCCCTTGGCGTCGCGCGAGCCCTCGGGCAGCTCGTAGGCCTTGGCCCGGTAGACCCGGCCGGTGTTCGTGAAGAACAGCAGCCAGTTGTGGGTCGAGGTGACGAAGAAGTGGTCGACGACGTCGTCCCCGCGCAGCCGGGCGCCGGTGATCCCCTTGCCCCCGCGGTGCTGGGCGCGGTACAGCGCGGACTGGGTGCGCTTGGCGTACCCCCCGCGGGTGATCGTGACGACGACCTCCTCCTCGGGGATGAGGTCCTCCATCGACACGTCGCCGTCGAACCCGGCGAGGATCCGGGTGCGGCGGTCGTCGCCGTAGCGCTCGACGATCTCGTCGAGCTCGGTGGAGACGATCTCGCGCTGCTTCGCGGGTGTCTCGAGGATGTGGTTGTACTCCTTGATCTGCTGCTCGATCTTCGTCGCCTCCTCCTCGATCTTGAGGCGCTCGAGCGCGGCGAGCCGGCGGAGCTGGAGGTCGAGGATCGCGTTCGCCTGGATCTCGTCGACGTCGAGCAGCTCCATCAGCCCGGTGCGCGCCTCGTCCGAGGACGGCGAGCGGCGGATGAGTGCGATGACCTCGTCGAGGGCGTTGAGGGCCTTGAGGTAGCCGCGCAGGATGTGGGCGCGCTCCTCGGCCTTACGCAGGCGGTAGCGGGTGCGGCGCACGATGACGTCGATCTGGTGCTTGACCCACAGGCGCAGGAACGCGTCGAGGCTGAGCGTGCGCGGCACGTTGTCGACGAGCGCGAGCATGTTCGCGGAGAAGTTGTCCTGCAGCTGCGTGTGCTTGTAGAGGTTGTTGAGGACGACCTTGGCCACCGCGTCGCGCTTGAGCACGATGACGAGGCGCTGGCCGGTGCGGCCGGAGGACTCGTCGCGCATGTCGGCGATCCCGGCGACCTTGCCGTCCTTGGCGTAGGAGGCGATCTTCGCAGCCAGCGTGTCCGGGTTGACCATGTAGGGCAGCTCGGTGACGACGAGGCAGGTGCGGCCCTGGATCTCCTCGACCTCGACGACGGCGCGCTGGGTGATCGAGCCGCGTCCGGTGCGGTAGGCGTCCTCGATGCCGCTGCGGCCGAGGATCGTCGCCGCGCCGGGGAAGTCCGGGCCCTTGATGATCCCGAGGAGCGCCTCGAGCGCCTCGGAGTTGGTCGCCTCGGGGTGGGCGAGCAGCCACTGGGCGCCGGCGGCGACCTCGCGGAGGTTGTGCGGCGGGATGTTCGTCGCCATGCCCACCGCGATGCCGGCCGAGCCGTTGACGAGCAGGTTGGGGAACCGGCTCGGCAGGTAGATCGGCTCCTGGTTCTTGCCGTCGTAGTTGTCCTGGAAGTCGACGGTGTCCTCTTCGATGTCCCGGACCATCTCCATGGCCAGCGGCGCCATCTTGCACTCGGTGTACCGCGGCGCGGCCGCGCCGTCGTTGCCCGAGGAGCCGAAGTTGCCCTGGCCGGAGATCAGCGGGTAGCGCATCGCCCACGGCTGCACGAGGCGCACCATCGCATCGTAGATCGCGGTGTCGCCGTGCGGGTGGTACTGGCCCATGACGTCGCCGACCACGCGCGAGCACTTGTTGAACGAGCGCTCGGGGCGGTAGCCGCCGTCGTACATCGCGTAGAGCACACGGCGGTGCACCGGCTTGAGGCCGTCGCGAACGTCGGGCAGCGCGCGCCCGACGATGACGCTCATCGCGTAGTCGAGGTACGAGCGCTGCATCTCGAGGTTGAGATCGACCTGCTCGACGCGGTTGCCCTCGAGCGGGGCGTCGGGATCGATGTGCTGGGTGTTCTCGGTGTCGTCGGCCACGTGCCTGCTTACCTCGTGTTCGTCGCTGATCGGTCTGTATCAGTGAGTATCGGAAATTGACTAGACTCTGGGATATTCCGCCGGGAAGCGGAGAGCGGACCGGGCCTCAGATGTCGAGGAATCGGACGTCCTTCGCGTTCTCCTGGATGAACCGGCGGCGCGATTCGACGTCCTCGCCCATGAGGATGGTGAAGATCTCCTCCGCGCGGGCGGCGTCGTCGAGCGTCACCTGCTTGAGCAGGCGGTGGTCCGGGTTCATCGTCGTGTCCCACAGCTCCGCGTAGTTCATCTCGCCCAGGCCCTTGTACCGCTGGATCGCCATGTCCTTGGGCAGGCGCTTGCCGGCGGCCCGCCCCTCGGTGAGCAGCGCATCGCGCTCCCGGTCGGAGTAGGCGTAGTCGTGCGGGGCGTTGCTCCACTTCAGGCGGTAGAGCGGCGGGGTCGCGAGGTACACGTAGCCGTGCTCCACCAGGGGCTTCATGTAGCGGAAGATCAGGGTGAGGAGCAGGGTCGCGATGTGCTGGCCGTCGACGTCGGCGTCGGCCATGAGCACGATCTTGTGGTACCGGAGCTTGGAGATGTCGAACTCCTCGCCGATCCCGGTGCCGAAGGCGGTGATGAGCGACTGGATCTCCTGGTTGCCGAGCGCCCGGTCGAGCCGGGCCTTCTCGACGTTGAGGATCTTGCCGCGCAGCGGGAGGATCGCCTGGTGGATCGCATCGCGCCCCTGCACGGCCGAACCGCCGGCGGAGTCGCCCTCGACGATGAAGATCTCCGACAGCGAGGGGTCCTTCGACTGGCAGTCGCGGAGCTTGCCCGGCATGCCCGAGGACTCGAGCAGGCCCTTGCGGCGGGTCGCCTCGCGCGCCTTGCGGGCGGCGAGCCGGGCCTGCGAGGCCTGGATCGCCTTGCGCACGACCTCCTTAGCCTGGATGGGGTTCGACTCCATCCAGTGGCCGAGCTCGTCGCGGACGACGCGCTGCACGAAGGTCTTCGCCTCCGAGTTGCCGAGCTTCGTCTTCGTCTGGCCTTCGAACTGGGGTTCCCCGAGCTTGATGCTCAGCACCGCGGTGAGGCCCTCGCGGACGTCCTCGCCGGTGAGGTTGGCGTCCTTCTCCCGCAGCAGCTTCTGGTCGCGGGCATAGTTGTTGAGGAGGCTGGTGAGCGCGGTGCGGAAGCCCTCCTCGTGGGTGCCGCCCTCATGCGTGTTGATGGTGTTGGCGTAGGTGTGGACGGACTCGTTGTAGGAGCTCGTCCACTGCATCGCGACCTCGAGGGCGATCTTCTGCTCGGTGTCCTCGGACTCGAAGGCGATGATCTCCTCGTTGACGAGGTCGGTCTTCTTCGCGGAGTTGAGGTAGGCGACGTAGTCCAGCAGCCCGTTCTCGTAGAGGAAGGTGACCTCGCGCGGCTTCCACTCCGCGGTGTCCTCCGCGTCGAGCTGGACGTCGGCGTCGTCGACCTGCTCGACGCGCTCGTCGCGCAGCGAGATCTTCAGTCCCTTGTTGAGGAACGCCATCTGCTGGAACCGGGCGCGGAGCACCTCGAAGGTGAACTCCGTGGTGTCGAAGATCTCCTCGTCCGGCCAGAAGGTGATCATCGTGCCGGTCCGGTCGGTGGTCTCGCCCTTGACGATCTCGCCGGTCGGCACGCCGCGTCGGTAGTCCTGGCGCCACACGTTGCCGTCGCGGTGGATCTCCGCGTCGAGACGCGCGGACAGGGCGTTGACGACGGAGGAGCCCACGCCGTGCAGACCGCCGGACACCGCGTACCCGCCGCCGCCGAACTTGCCGCCGGCGTGGAGGATGGTGAGGACCACCTGGAGGGTCGGGACGCCCTCGGTGGGGTGGATCGCCACGGGGATCCCGCGGCCGTCGTCGACCACGCGCACGCCGCCGTCGGCGAGGATGGTGATCTCGATGTGGCTGCAGTAGCCGGCGAGCGCCTCGTCGACGGAGTTGTCGACGATCTCGTAGACGAGGTGGTGGAGGCCGCGCTCCGAGGTCGAGCCGATATACATACCGGGCCTCTTGCGCACCGCTTCCAGGCCTTCCAGAACGGTGATGTCACCCGCGTCGTACGGCTGGTTCTCCTCGGGAGCCATGGATCTCCTTGTCATCGGTCGTGAACTCCCTCGATTCTACCCCGGACGGCGCGCGAATCCTGCCCTGAGCGCGCCTGGGCGGGTGCGCATCCGGATTTTCGAGCCGTCCTCCGTACCCCGACTCGTCTCCCAGGGTTCTGAAGCCGTGTGCGCGGTTCTGAGCCGGTGCCGCATCGCACCTCCGCCGAGCTCGGTGCCGGTCCCGCTCAGACTCCGACCGCGACCCGGAGCATCCAGCCGGAACCGGCCGCGCAGGCGAGCACCACGAGCCACATCAGGGTGAGCCAGACAGCACCGGGCACCCGCGTCTCCCGGGCGAGGATCGCGGCATCGCTCCCATGCGTGCGGCCGCGCGCGTGCAGGCGGGTGAGGTTGGCCAGCGCCCGCACCGCCCCGCACACGAGGAACACCCCGAGCCCCACGGCAGCACTCGTCAGCCATGGATCCGGCGCGAAACCCAGGAGACCGAGCAGCACCGCCGCGGTGAGCGGGACGGCGAGCCAGGCGAGGATCCCGCGCATGAAGACGAGCGAGACGGCGAGCACGGCGGCGCACACGAGGAGCGCCGTCGCACCGCGGCCGGCGAGCCCGCTCATCACGAGTGCCGCACCGAGCAGCGCCGGCGCCGGGTAGCCCCAGAAGGTCGTCCACGGGACCGAGGCGGCCCGGCCGTGGGAGGTGGTCAGGCCGGAGTGGTCCGGCGACAGGCGGATCGCCACCGCACGCCTGCCGGTGAGCAGCCCGGCGCACCCGTGCCCGAGCTCGTGGACGATCGTCACGACGATCCCGGTGAGCCGCCACACGGCACCGGGCACGACGAGGAGCAGGGCGAGGGCGAGCGCGGTGCCCACGAGGAGCTGCGGGGAGTCCGGCAGCCCGGTCGGGGTGAGTGCCCGGTCGAGGATGTCGAGGGGTTCCATGCGCAGCACCTCAGCCGTAGGTGTCCCGCGGACCGCGGCCGGCGACGCTGCGCCGGCCGCGCTTCCACGACCGCTGAGTGGGTCCGAGGACGGTGAGCTCCTCGACGACCCGGCTGCCGAGCTCGCGCTCGAACCGATCGAGGAGCAGGGTGGTCATGATCCGCAGCTGGGTGGCCCAGGTCGTCGACGATGCCCGCACCACGAGGACGGGGGGTTCGAACTTCTCGACGGTGCAGTGTGCGGCGACGTCGGGGCCGACGAGCTCGGGCCAGCGGCCGAGCACCGTGCCGACCTCGAGCGAGGTCGACCAGCCGTGCTCGCGCGCGATCCGCCCGAGCCCCGCACGGAGCGGCTGCGGATCCCGGGGGTCCGCCTTCGACCCGGTGTAGACCGGCTCGACCGGTCCGCCGCGGGTGCGGGTGGACCGGAACAGCGGCCGGAAGTCGGAGTCGGCCATCCGGCGGATCCGGTCGAGCGCCTCGAGCGCGGCGGCCGGCACCGCGGAGAGATCCCCGGACTCGGTGCTCACGGGGTCGTCACCTCGGTGAGGTCGACGACCCGCCCGGCGAGGTTGGCCGGGATGTCCTCGCCGACGGCGGCGGTGATGAGCACCTGCTCGGCCTCCCCGATCCGCGCCGCCAGGCGACGGCGGCGGCCGGCGTCGAGCTCGGCGAACACGTCGTCGAGCACGAGCACCGGCTGGTCCTCCCGCTCCTCGGAGCCGCCGGTGAGCAGCTCCCATCCGGCGAGGCGCAGTGCGAGGGCGAGCGACCAGCTCTCCCCGTGGGAGGCGTAGCCCTTCGCCGGCATCGTGCCGATCGTGAGCTCGACGTCGTCGCGCTGCGGGCCGATGAGGGTGAGGCCGCGCTCGATCTCCGGGCGCCGCCGATCGAGCAGCCCGGTGACGACGACGGCCTGCACCTCCTCCGGGGTGTGCGCCCCGGAGTAGTCGAGCCGGGAGGCGTAGTCGACCACGGCGGCACGGCGCTCGCTGCGCGCCTCGGCCGCGACGTAGGCGAAGCCGTCGGCGAGCGGTTCGCGGAGGTCGGCGATGAGCTCGCGGCGCCCGATGACGAGCTGGGCGGCGGACTCGGCGAAGGCCTGGTCCCAGATGTCGAGGGTCGCCTCGAGCGCGGGGTCCGGCTGGGCGCGGAGGCTCTTGAGGAGCGCGTTGCGCTGCCGCAGGGCCCGGTCGAGGTCCGCGATCACCCCGGCCATCCGCGGCTGGCGGGCGACGAGAAGGGTGTCGAGGAAGTCGCGCCGGTCGGCCGGCTCACCCTTGACGAGGCTGAGATCCTCCGGGGCGAACACCACGCTGGGGAGGAGGCCGAGCACCTCGCGGGTGCGGACCCCGCGGCGGTTGATGCGGGCCCGGTTGGCACCGCGGGCCTTGATCGTCACCTCGACGGTGACCTGCCGCTCGCCGCGATGGGCGAAGGCGGAGACGGTCGCCTCCGGCTGTTCGTGGCGGACGAGCGGAGCATCCTGGGACACCCGGTGGGAGCGCAGTCCGGAGAGGTAACCGACGGCCTCGACGAGGTTGGTCTTGCCCCAGCCGTTGGGAGCGGCGAAGGCCGTGACCCCCGGCTCGAGCTCGAGATCGAGCGAGGCGTAGGAGCGGAAGTCACGCAGCGAGAGCCGTGACACCCACATCAGAATCTGATGATCGGCATCAGCAGGTAGCGGTACGAGGAGTCGTATTCACCGTCGATCTCCTGCTGGCCGGAGATCACCACGGGCTTCTTCGGCTCGGTCATGGAGAACCGGACGAACGGGGAATCGATCGCGGCGAGGCCCTCGGAGATGAAGCCGGGATTGAAGCCGGTGGTGATGTCCTCGCCGGTGATCTCCACCGGCAGCGACTCGCTGGCCTGGGCGTCGTCGCCGGCACCGGCCCTCAGGGTGAGCGCGCCGTCGGCGAACTCGAACTTGATCGGGGTGTTGCGCTCGGCGACGAGCGAAACGCGGCGCACCGCCTCGCGCAGGGCGGCGGTCTCGAGGACGGCGTGGATCGGCACGTCCTTGGGGAACAGTGAGCGGACCTTGGGGTAGTCGCCCTCGACGAGCAGCGAGGTGGTGATGCGGCCGCTCGAGGAGAAGGCGAGCATGTCCTTGCCGCCGGACTCCGCAAGTGCGATCTCGACATCGCCGCCCATCGCCTTCGCCGCATCGGCGAGAGTGCGGCCGCGGACCAGCGCGGTGGCGGAGATGTCGGGGGTGCGGGGGTTCCAGTGGAACTCGCGCACCGCCAGGCGGTAGCGGTCGGTGGCGAGCAGGGTGACGGTGTCACCCTCGATCTCGACGCGCACGCTCGTGAGGATCGGCAGGGTCTCGTCGCGCGAGGTCGCGATGCTCACCTGGGACACCGCGTGGCTGAACTCGCCGGCGGACACGACGCCGGAGGTCTCCGGCACGGTGGGCAGCGCGGGGTACTCGTCGACGGGCATCGTCATGAGCGAGAACCGGGAGGACCCGCAGGTGAGGTCGACCTTCGAGCCGTTGCGCTCGAGGGTGACGGGCTGGTTGGGCAGGGCCTTGGCGATGTCGGCGAGCAGCCGGCCGGAGACGAGCAGGGTGCCGGGGGCCTCGACCTCCGCGGCGATCTCGACGCGGGAGGAGACCTCGTAGTCGAACACTGAGAGCTGCACGGAGCCGGCGGGATCGGCGGTGATGAGGATGCCGGTGAGGACCGGGACGGCGGGGCGCTGCGGGAGGCTCTTGGTCGCCCAGGTGACGGCCTCGGCGAGGACATCGCGTTCGACTCTGAACTTCACGGCCCCGGCGGATTCGGCGTTCACGGCACTCCTGTGGTTGAGGTCTCGCATGCGCTGCAGCGCGGTCTGATGGCGAGTTGAAACTCTACACTCAGCCTACCGGCGTGGCGAATTGGAAACACCCCGTCGGATGTGCTTCTCACCCGGGTTCCGAAGCCCGCACCGGGACCGGCCGGAACCCGTCCGGAGACGCTCCGCAGCCGGCCCGGCGTTCGATTCGAACCATCGGTCCTCGAGCTCGTCGATCCTCCGCGCTCGGATCACCCGAGGTCCCCGTCCCGCGATCAGCGGTGCTCGAAGGGATGTCCTCGAATGAATATGCAGTCGTAGTAACAGCACGTGTGGAAACTGTGGAACTACATCGATGTCATCGAGTATCCATCGGGCGCAGCGCCTCCGGGCACCGGTGGACATCGTGTGGACGCCGTGGTGACGCGAGGGGGAGGAATGTGAATCACATCGATGTGAGTACACAGCTCTCCACCGACGCCGTGTCATCCGTGCACGTCCCCGTACCCAGGCCGAGGGCCTTCGCCCACAGGGTTATCCACAGCTGTGCACAATGCGGTTCATAGTCGATGCTGCTGTTTGATGCGGTTTGTGAGTTCGGTGACCTGGGTGTAGAGCGCCCTGCGCTCGGCCATCTGTGTTCGAATCTTCTTGTTCGCGTGCATCACCGTGGTGTGATCGCGGCCGCCGAACTCCTGGCCGATCTTCGGCAGCGAGAGGTCGGTGAGCTCGCGGCACAGATACATCGCGATCTGGCGTGCGGTGGTCAGGGTGCGGGACCGGGACGAGCCGCACAGGTCGTCGAGCGTGAGCCCGAAGTACGCCGCGGTCTGGCCCATGATGTCCGTCGCGGTGATCTCCGGGGTGTCCTCGTGGGTGATGAAGTCCTTGAGCACGGTCTCGGCGAGGCCGACCTCGATCGCCTGGTCATTGAGGTTGGCGAAGGCGGACACGCGGATGAGCGCGCCCTCGAGCTCGCGGATGTTCGAGGAGATGCGCGAGGCGATGTACTCGAGGACGTCGTCGGGCACCGGGAGGCCCTCGCCGGCGGCTTTGTTCCGCAGGATCGCGAACCGGGTCTCGAGGTCGGGCGGCTGCACGTCGGTGAGCAGGCCCCACTCGAAGCGGGACCGGAGGCGCTCCTCGAAGCCCTTGAGCATCTTGGGCGGCTGGTCGGAGGTGATGACGACCTGCTTGTGCTCGTTGTGGAGCGCATTGAAGGTGTGGAAGAACTCCTCGACGGTCGCATCCTTGCCCTGGAGGAACTGGATGTCGTCGATCATGAGGATGTCGACCTCGCGGTAGCGGCGCTGGAACGCCGGCCGCAGCGAGTTCGAGGTCGTCGAGGAGCCGATCGTGTTGATGAAGTCGTTGACGAACTCCTCGCTCGAGACGTAGCGGACCCGGATGTTCGGGTAGAGCTGCGCGGCGTAGTGGCCGATCGCGTGGAGGAGGTGGGTCTTGCCGAGCCCGGAGTCGCCGTAGATGAAGAGCGGGTTGTAGGCCTTGGCCGGGGATTCGGCGACGGCGAACGCCGCGGCGTGGGCGAACCGGTTCGAGGCGCCGATGACGAAGGTGTCGAAGGTGTACTTCGAGTTGAGCTGGGACACCCCGCTCGGGTCGTCGGCGGTCGTCGGTGCGGCCCCGGCCGGAGCCGAGGCGGCTGCCGGACGACCCGGTGCGCTCGGGGTGGGAGAGCTCCCGGCGGTGTCGACGGCAGGCTGGTCGCCGCTGCCGGGGTGCGTGAGGTCGGCGGGGCCCGCGGGGGCGGCCGAGGTGCCGGCCGGATCGGGAGGACTCGCGGAGGCGGCGGGACCGGTCCCCGGGGAGGGCGCCTCGGCCGCGGAGGCGGTGCCCGGTGCGCCGGCGGCGGCACCGGGGGAGCCGGACCCGGGGTGTGCGGTGCCCCGGGTCTCCGGCGGCAGCGGCGCCGGGACGTCGAGCGCCGGGTCGACCGCGATGGCGAAGGTGACGTCGTGACCGAGCGCGGTGGAGAATTCGCGGGCGAGCGGCTCGCGCAGATGGGTCTCGAGGGTCGTGCGGGTGAGATCGTTGCGGACGGAGAGGACGACGAGCTGACCCTCGACGAGCGCCTTGGGCACCGCGAGGGAGAGGAATCCCTTCTGATGCGCGGTGATCGTCGGATCATTGAGCAGATTCGACAGGACGACCTGCCAGATCTCATGCAGATCGTCGGATGTGCTCGGGTTGCTCACTGCTGCTCCTGTCCTGCCTCCCCGGAACTGTGGATAAGGGGCGACTCGCTTCCACATAGTTTTCCACACATTGTGGAGGAGGACCGGGTGAGGCCCCGGATTCATCCACATCGGTGGAGAAAGGTGTGGAAAGTACACGGATGTCATTTGTGGACCGGCCTGTTCACGGCCGAGTGGTGAACTCCGAGAGGATCGGCGGTGAACGGGAACCGGCACCCGGTCGACGGAGCGGCCGGCCGGTGATGTGCGCCTGAACGATGGAGGGGCGCAGGAGCCCGTCTGCGGTCATGGGTCGGGTGCCGCGGCATTACACGATTCCGTCCGCGAGCGCCCGGTTTGACCGTCTTTCGGCGTGGCGTCTATGCTGGAGTGTCCTGTGTTGCGGGCCCATCGACGAGGTGTGAGTGACTTCCCCACGGCCAACAGCATCAGGAGTGCACGGCCGTGAGTGGTCCACCTCGTGTGAGATGCGAAAGCAGAACCGTGCTGCCCGGCACCAGCAACGACAGATAATCGGAGAACCGAAGTGAGCAAGCGTACTTTCCAGCCCAACAACCGCAAGCGCGCCAAGACCCACGGCTTCCGGCTGCGCATGCGCACCCGCGCCGGACGCGCCATCCTGGCTTCGCGTCGCCGTAAGGGACGCAACGCGCTGTCCGCCTGATCGTGCTCCCCGGTAGGAACCGGATTCATCAGGGCGACGATTTCCGCCGCGTCTTCCGCACCGGCCGCAGAGCCGGGACGAAGCATCTGGTGATCCATTTCCTGTCGACACTCGATGAATCCCACGCTCCGCGCGTGGGATTCGTCGTCTCCCGGGCCGTCGGCAACGCGGTCGTCCGCAATCGGGTCAAGCGCCGGCTCCGGGCGATCCTCCACACCCGGCTCCCGGAGCTCGGCATCGGGGACATGATCGTGGTGCGCGCACTGCCGGCAGCCGCTGACGCCGACTCCGCCGAGCTGTCACGCGCGGTCGACCGGGCATTCGAACGGCTTGCAGGATGAGGCACGGGGAGGACACCCCGTCCTCGCTGCCGTCGGCACCGGCCGGCGGCCGGGCGCGGTTCGTCCACCTCTTGCGCATCGCCCCGCGGATGCCGTTCGTGTGGTTCATGCGCCTGTACCGGAGGATCATCTCGCCCTTGTACGGTGACGTGTGCCGCTACTACCCCAGCTGTTCGAAGTACGCGCTCGACGCCTTCGAGTCGACGGGTGCCGTGCGCGGTGCGCTGCTGACGACGTGGCGGGTGCTGCGGTGCAACCCGTTCTCCGGCGGTGGGGTGGACTACGCACCCGGGTCCCTCATGGAGGCCCGGAGCCGGGAGATCAACGCCGACCGCAACAGTGGCACAATGTATCGAGACCTCATCACGGACGACCGCGCCGATCCGCGGCCAAGGAGAGACTGAATGTCATGGATTGACAATCTGCTTCTGCCCCTGCAGTGGGTGGTCGCGTGGATCCTCGCAATTTTCCACCAGGTGTTCACCAGCCTGGGCCTCGACGCCGGCAGCGGCTGGACCTGGGTGCTGTCGATCGCCGGCCTCACGGTGGTGATCCGGGCCATCCTCATCCCCTTGTTCGTGTACCAGATCAAGGCGCAGCGCAAGATGCAGCTGATCCAGCCGGACATCCAGCGGCTCCAGGCCAAGTACAAGGGCAAGAAGGACCAGTTCTCCCGGCAGGCCATGGCCGAGGAGCAGATGGCGCTGTTCAAGAAGCACGGCACCAACCCGTGGGCCTCATGCCTGCCGCTGCTCGTGCAGCTGCCGATCTTCTTCTCGCTGTTCCGCGTCATCAACAACATGCATCTCATCGCGGTCGGCGACCTCCCGCCGATCGGCGGTGTGACGCAGGCGCTGGCGCAGTCGGCGGACGTCGCGACGATCTTCGGGATCCCGCTCCAGGCGACCTTCCTCACCGACGGGATCGGCGCCAAGGCGCTGACCGCCGTCCTCATCGTCATCATGGGTGTCACGCAGTTCATCACCCAGAAGCAGATGATGACGAAGAACATGTCCGAAGCCGCGATGAACAACCCGTTCATGCAGCAGCAGAAGATGCTCCTCTACATCATGCCCGTGGTGTTCGCCGTCGGCGGTGTCTACTTCCCGCTCGGCGTGCTCGTCTACTGGCTCGTGTCGAACACGTGGACCATGGTCCAGCAGTTCGTCGTCATCCGGAACATGCCGGCGCCCGGCTCGAAGGCCGAGAAGGAGCTCATGGAGCGCCGCGCCAAGAAGGGCAAGTCCCCGCTCCCCGGCTCCAAGCCGATCGAGATGACCCCCGAGCCCGAGGCGCCCGCCGCCGGACAGCGTCAGCAACCGGTGGGCAAGGCCCGGCAGAAGAAAAAGAAGAAGAAGAGATAAGAGGTTGGGAGAGCGATGACTGAGAACACCGAGACCGCGCCGGTCGAGGACCCCAAGCCCACTCGTGCGGAGATGCTCGAGGAGGAGGGCGATATCGCAGCCGATTACCTCGAGGAGCTGCTCGACATCGCCGATGTCGACGGCGACATCGACATCGATGTGGCCGATGGGCGGGCCGAGGTCGCGATCGTCTGCGAGGACGAGGACTCGAACCTCTCGACCCTCGTCGGACGCGATGGCGCCGTGCTCACCGCTCTCCAGGAGCTCACCCGGCTCGCCGTGCAGACGAGCACCGGTCAGCGCTCGTGGCTCATGCTCGACATCAACGGCTACCGCGACCGTCGCAAAGATGACCTGCGGGCGCTCGCCGATCGCGCGATCGGCAAGGTCACCGAGACCGGCGAGCCCTACACCTGCCGGCCGATGAACTCCTTCGAGCGCAAGGTCGTCCACGACCAGGTCGCCAAGGCAGGCCTGCGCTCCGAGTCCGAGGGCGAGGGCGACCGCCGGCACGTGGTCATCCACGCGCAGTGAACCCCGTGGAGGCCGGCACGGACGACGCACGCAGCGACAGCACCGCCCGGAGCACAGGCGGACAGGGCACCGAGGCCGCGGCGTCGGGGACCCGGGGCCAGCCGGAACGCTCTGCTGCGGGCGCGGGGTCACCGGATGACGCATCGGTGGAGTCCGAGCCCGCGCTCGCCGCTGAACTGTTCGGGGAGCGGATCGATGCCGCCCGCTGCTATGCGCACCACCTGGCGACGACCGGTGTCGAATGGGGGCTCATCGGCCCCCGAGAGCTGCCGCGACTGTGGACGCGCCACATCCTCAACTGCGCCGTGGTCGCGGAGCTCATCGCGCCCGACGACGTCGTCGGCGACGTGGGCTCCGGAGCGGGGCTGCCGGGCATTCCCCTGGCACTCGCCCGGCCGGACGCCCGGTACGTGCTCATCGAGCCGATGGAACGTCGGGTGGAGTGGCTGCGCATGGTCCTCGACGACCTCGAGCTTCCGCACGTCCGTGTGGTCCGGGGACGCGTCGAGGAGCTCGTCGACGACGAGGTGTTCACCGTCGTGACCGCGCGGGCAGTGAAATCTTTGGCCGTGCTCGTCGAATGGTGCGCTCCGGTGCTCGGCCCCGGCGGTCGACTCCTCGCGCTCAAGGGTGCGTCCGTCGATGCGGAGATCGAGAAGGCGCGGAAGCAGATCCGACGGGCGAAGCTCGAACCACCCGTGGTGCACGAGCTCGGTTCGCCTCCCCTGGAGATCCCTACCCGCGTGGCGGAGCTGCGGCGGCGCTGAGCGGGCGTGCGGAAGAGCTTGCAGCAGCAGTAATAGAACGTAATTCGAACGCAAAACGACGCTGATCCGCGGCACCGCGTGAATGTTTCACGTGAAACACTGCACCGACGTCGGTAGACTTCACGTGGCACACACTTCCCAGGGACGGAGCATGCACAATGCCGATCATGGACGAGTCGACTCCCCTCGGGGCGCAGATCGCACGCGACAACCGCCGAGCCCAGCGGCTTGCGACGACGACCTTCCCCAAGCCCGATGCAACGCGCATCTTCACGGTTGCCAATCAGAAGGGTGGGGTCGGGAAGACGACGACGACGGTGAATATCGCTGCCGCGCTCGCCTCGCAGGGACTCCGCGTTCTCGTGATCGACATCGACCCGCAGGGCAATGCGAGCACGGCACTGGGGATCGAGCACTCGACAGAGGTCAACAGCATCTACGACGTGCTCATCGACGATCTCCCGATGGAGGAGGCAGTCGCTCAGTGCCCCGATATCGAGAACCTCCACTGCGTGCCGGCGACCATCGACCTTGCGGGGGCTGAGATCGAGCTGGTCTCCCTGGTCGCTCGCGAGCAGCGTCTGGCGAGATCCCTGGCTCGGTACCTCGAACTGCGGGCCGAGGCCGAGGACCGGGTCGACTACGTCATCATCGACTGTCCGCCGAGCCTGGGCCTGCTCACGGTCAATGCATTCGTCGCGGCACGAGAGGTGCTCATCCCCATCCAGTGCGAGTACTACGCGCTTGAAGGTCTGAGTCAGCTGCTGAAGAACATCCAGCTCATCCAGAAGCACCTCAACCCCGAGCTGCAGGTGAGCACCATCCTGCTCACGATGTTCGATGGCCGCACCAACCTGAGCTCGCAGGTCGCCGAGGATGTGCGAGCTCATTTCCCCCGTCAGGTCCTCGACGTGGCGATCCCACGATCTGTGAGGATCTCCGAGGCGCCGAGCTATCGACAGACCGTGATCACCTATGAACCGAACTCTTCCGGCGCGCTCTCCTATCGCGAAGCCGCCGAAGAGATCTCACAGCGAGGAGTGAAGAGCCATGGCTGAACGCCGACGTGGACTGGGACGTGGACTGGGGGCGCTCATCCCGGACGTCGTGAGCGACGAGCGGCCCGTGGACGTGTTCTTCCCCGCGCAGGAGAAAGGCTCGGATGTTTCACGTGAAACATCCGAAGCCCGATCGAGCAAGGATCCGGCAGTCTCCATGCGTCGCGCACGAGCTGAGAAGAAGTCCCCCGCCAGCTCGCGCTCGAAGGCGACCACGCGCCGAACAGCGAAGACTGAGTCGGCGTCGGTGAGCGACACGGCGGTCGCTGACGAATCCGCGAACAGTTCGACCACGAACGGCTCCAGGGCGACGAGCATGACCGCGAAGAACGCCACTGCGGGCACGTCTGTGCCACCAGGGCCCACCGGGCGGAAGAAGTCGCAGGGATCGACAGAATCTGCTGGTGCCGACACCCAGCGGTCACCGGAGCAGAACCCCGCACACACTGGCCCCGGCGCGCAGACCCCGACCGCGGATCAGGATCAGCACGCTGATTCCGCGCAAGCCGGCACGCAGGCAGAGACGGCCGGTGTTTCACGTGAAACATCGCTCGAATCGGTTCCCGGCACTGCTTTCGGACTGTTGCCTGTCGATGCGATTGCAGCGAATCCTCGGCAGCCGCGGTCGGTCTTCGATGAGGATGCGCTCGATGAGCTCGTCCATTCGATACGCGAAGTCGGGGTGCTTCAGCCGATCGTCGTTCGTGTGATCGACCCTGAGGAGCCCAGATTCGAGCTCATCATGGGTGAGCGACGGCTCCGGGCCTCGCGGGAGGCCGGGCTCGAGAGCATTCCAGCAATCATCCGGCAGGTCGATGACGTCGATCTCCTCCGTGACGCACTGCTCGAGAACCTCCATCGCGCTGATCTCAATCCCCTCGAAGAGGCAGCCGCCTATCAGCAGCTGCTCGATGACTTCGCCTGCACACAGCAGGAGCTGTCCGAGCGCATAGGGCGGTCTCGTCCGCAGATCACCAACACCCTGAGGCTTCTCAAACTACCTCCACTGGTCCAGCGCAGAGTTGCCGCCGGCGTGATCTCTCAAGGTCACGCTCGCGCGATCCTCGGACTCATCGACCCTGCAGCGATGGAGGTGCTGGCTCAACGCGTGGTGGCCGAGGGGCTGTCGGTGCGTGCAACGGAGGAAGCTGTCGTCCTCCTCAATCGTGGTGATCGTGTGAATGTTTCACGTGAAACACGGGCCGCAAATCCCGAGCTCTCGAGCATCGCGCGAGACCTCGGAGACCGGCTGGATACCCGAGTCAACATCACCATGGGGAAGCGCAAAGGCAAGATCAGCGTCGAGTTCGCAAACGAGGATGATCTTAAGCGGATTCTCCAGACTCTCGGGATCACCCAGGCCGATTCCGGTGACACTGTGAGTTGACGCTGCCGCTCCGGAGGATTCGACGAGGGCGGGCTGCCACGATGGCAGCCCGCCCTCTGCTGTTCTGGGTCGAGAGCTATCCGGCGTGGAGATCAGCGATACATCGCGGGATTGGTAGTTGTCGGATGAGCAGGGGTTGACCGAATGAGTCCGGCTCGGGTCATGCACGAGCGGTTGCTCGACCGATGACAGCACCGCAGAGCTTGTGGTTGAGAACGCGCAGACATGCCACTTCGCTCGGCAGGGGATGTTTCACGTGAAACAATCCTCAGAAAGCTCAGAAAGCTCAGATGGCTCAGACAGCTCAGACAGCTCAGACGGCTTCAGATGGCCCCGGACGGTTCGGACACATCGGCGGTCGAGGCACCGCAACACAATCCATGAGCTAAAGGCGGAGGTCGAGGGCGGCCCGTGAATGCTGCGCAACCGGAAGTGGGCCGCTCGGGGCAGTGCGGCCGACCGATGCCGCGGAAAGGCCGTGGCGCGGGCGATCGTCAGAGCTGAGAGCTGACGGCGGCGAGGTCGAGCGTGCCGGTGGGCGGGTCGGTCTCTTCGCGCAGGTAGAGGCGCTGCAGGGAGACGGCCACGGATTCGGCGATGAGATCGCGGAGGCGCTGATCCTCGAGGGCGGCCCGGTCCTCGTCGTTGCTGATGTAGCCCGGCATGACGTGGACCTTGGGCGTGCGCACCCTGCGCAGCGACTCCCATGTGCGTGGGTGGCTGCGGCAGTCGAGAAGACCGGTGCGAGCACACAGCTCCTTCTGCATGAGCTCGGCCAGGCGTCGTCCCACCGGGGAGGCGACGGACGGATCGTCACCGCGTCCGAAGTAGTACGTCGCAGCTCCCTGTGCCTTCGGGGACGATGAGCTGTCGAGATTGATCGTGACGATTGCCGAGGCGCCGAGCTCGTCACCGAGGGTGGCGCGCTCAGCACTGTCCTCGACGTAGACGGTCGCGGCGCCGAGCGCTGACAGTCGTCCCTCGAGCCGGCGGGCGATGTCCGCAGCGTACTCCTCGGCACATGATTGAGTACCGGGCGGAAACGTGGTCGTGACGAAGTCGGTCCGTGTGGTCGCCGCCTCGATGACGACGACGCGCCCGGCGAGCGAGGGTCCTGAGGCGGTCACGCGGGCGCGCTCCTGGAGCGCGAAGACATCGCCCTCTCCCTGGTCCCTCTTGACTGCACGGAGGCCGCTGAGCGTGGTCGGCCCGGCGATGCCGTCCGATCGGAGCCCCAGTCCGGTCTGAGCTTCCCGGACAGCCGCATCGGTGGCCTCGGCGAAGATGTAATCGATGCGATCAGTGTAGATGCCGAGGCGGCTGAGGATCTTCTGGAGCTCGGCCACGTCGTCTCCGCGCAGCGGGCGGACGGGATCGAAGCGAAGCACCCGGTCGCCGAGCCGGAAGCGGGCGAGCTCGATCTGACCGAAGGTCTCCGGGCCGAGCAGCCCGTCGCACAGGAGGCCCCGCTCCTGCTGGAAGCGGCGGATCACGGAATCGAACTGGTGATCGAATTCCGGAGAATCGGAGTCCCCCACCGGGTACCCCAGGCGCGACAGCTGCGACTTGGTCGCCAGCAGGATGTCGCTGCGGTCTCCCCGCGACAGGGAGGGGAAAACAGAGGTGGGTGTCATCGTTCTCGCAATGGTCGACTAGGGGTGGGAACGGGCAAGGCGCCTGTTGAGTTTACAACAGGCGCCTTGCGGTCGGCTGAGTACGGATCAGCTGGTGAACTCTGCGAGCTCCTGGAGCAGCGCGGGCTTGGGCCGGGCGCCGATGATCGTCTTCGCGACCTCGCCGTCCTGGAACACGTAGAGCGCCGGGATCGAGGTGATCCCGTACTTCGCGGCGGTCTCCATGTTCTCGTCGGTGTTGACCTTGACGACGGTGAGCTTCTCCGCCTGCTCCTCGCCGATCTCGTCGACGATCGGGGACACCATGCGGCAGGGCCCGCACCAGGGTGCCCAGAAATCGACGAGCACAGGCTTGTCGGACTGGAGGACCTCTGCGTCGAAGGTGGCGTCGGTGACTTCCTTGGTCATTTCAGGACTCCTTGTCGTTGAGTGATGCGAGGTAGTGTTCGGCGTCGGTGGCGGCCACGCAGCCGGAGCCGGCGGCGGTGATCGCCTGACGATAGATGGGATCGATGACGTCGCCGGCGGCGAAGATCCCGGGAACCGTGGTCCGCGAGCTCCGGCCGTCCACGGCGAGATAGCCGTCGGGGCGGATCTCGAGGGCATCCTTGAACAGCTCCGTGCGCGGATCGGAGCCGATGGCGACGAACAGACCGGTGACGGGCAGCTCGCTCGTCTCTCCGGTGGCGGTGCTGCGTACGGTGAGCCCGGTGAGCGCGTCCTCACCGTGGATCTCGGCCACCTCGGAGTCGAGGAGGAACTCGAGCTTCGGGTCGGCCTTGGCACGGTCCTGCATGGCCTGCGAGGCGCGCAGCTCCTGGCGGCGGTGGATGAGGGTGACCTTGGAGGCGAATCGGGTGAGGAAGGTCGCCTCCTCGATCGCCGAGTCCCCGCCGCCGACGACAGCGATCTCCTGATCCTTGAAGAAGAACCCATCACAGGTGGCGCACCAGCTCACGCCGTGGCCGGAGAGCGCCTTCTCATTGGGGAGCCCGAGCTCCCGGTAGGCCGAGCCGGTGGCGAGGATGACCGCGCGCGCCGTGTACTCCGTCCCGAGGGCCGTGGTGATGCCGTGGGCGCCGGGATTCATCCGCAGCTCGGTCACGTCGTCGTACACGACCTCGGCACCGAAGCGTTCGGCCTGCGCCCGCATGCTCTCCATGAGGTCGGGCCCCTGCACGCCTTCGGGGAAGCCCGGGAAGTTCTCGACGTCCGTCGTGTTCATGAGCTCGCCGCCGGCAGTCACCGATCCCGCGATGACGACAGGCTGCAGATTCGCCCGTGCGGCGTAGATCGCGGCGGTGTACCCGGCAGGGCCGGAGCCGATGATGACGACGTGGCGTTCGGTCATGGATTCTCCTCGGTGACCGGGGCTCAGCGGGCCGGTCGTGACGGCGCCTGCTCGTGATGAGCAGGCGAGGGGTGGATCAGTTCGATGTACGCACAACAGGACGGTGCACGGGGTTATTCCGCGCGCGCTGCCGCGGGCCCGGACAGGTGGCCCGGGACCGCGGTGTCACGACAGCTCGATCTCGCTGATCCGCGCGCGGTAGCCCTCGGAGACCGAGGGCAGCTCGGTGATCCAGACGAACACGTGGGTGCCCGTGGCCGGTTCGTCGAGTTCGATGGTCCCGGTGTCGTCGGGCAGTTCGCCGGTGGCGACGGTCTCCGCGTCCTCCGGGTCGGCCGAGTCGCCCACGCGGATCTCCACGGCGCCACCGGGGGTGCCGGAGATGATCGCGACGGAGGAGATGGTCGCTTCATCCTCGAGCTCGAGGCCGAGCCCGAGGCCCGATTTGAGGTTGCCGAACTCTGCGGAGTTGTACCGGTCGGTCTCCCAGACTCCGGACACTCCGGGGAGGACGTTCTCCGCATCGGCGTCGTTCTCGCTGCCGTCCCCCTCCGGGTCGAGAGCTTCGGCGGCCGCGATCACCGGGGGCGGACCGGCCTCCTCGGTGGGCGAGGGCTCTGCGGAGGACGGCTCCGCGGGCGGAGCGGTGGTCTCACCGGCCGTCGGATCGTCGCCCGGGCGGACGAAGAGACCGATGATGAGGCCGATCGCCACGAGCACGGCGAGGACCCCGATGATGAGCGGCAGCGGCTTGAGCGAGCTGCTGCGCGATCCGCGATCCGCGGGACCGGCACCGGACGATCCGCTTCCGGCGGCGGCACCGGCGACAGCACTCGTGTGAGCGCGCTTGGAATGCGTAGGGCTGGAACCCGTCTGAAGTGCGGAAACGTTTGTAGTCGCGTCCGAGCGGACGGCGTTCTCGGCAGGGTTCGAACCCTGTTCCGGAGTCTCGGCAGCATCATCGCCGTTCGTTTCGGAACCGCTGCGAAGAGCAGCCGCAGCCCCGCCGCGGGATGCTGCGGCGGCCCCGTTACCGGCCCTGACTCCGGCCCCGGCCCCGGCCCCGGGCCTGGGCCCCGCGGCGTCATCGATCGGGGAATCGTCGAGGTCGTGGGCGACTCCGCCGCGCGAGGTCCGCCGGTTCGGGTCCGAGAGGCGCAGCCGCTCCTCGGCCTCCTGCTGGAGACGGCGCTCGCGCTCGAACTCGGCGCGCTGGCGGGCGAGCTCCTCCTCGCGGGTGGTGAACATCCCGCCGAGGAACCACGAGCCGTCGTCCTCGTCCTCACCGGAGCCCTCGGGATCGGGGGCCCGGTCGAGCTCGATGACCTGGGTGTCCTCGCTGTCGTTCCACATCGCGTCACGATCGAGGATCGGGGCGGTGAGGTTGGGGTCCTGTTCGCGGGAGGCGTACTCGGAGTAGCTCGAGAAGGTGTCCTCGGGCTGCCATTCGCGGGTGTCGTCGGCGACCTCGTCCATGCTCGCCGCGGCCACGGGGAAGGTCGACGCCCGACGCATCTGCATCTGGTCGTCGAACGGGGAGGTCTCGCTGCCGGAGCGGCCTGCGGCCAGCCCGGTGGTGCCCGGTCGCACCATGCCGATGCGCTTGAGCGCGGCCTGGAGCTGCTGCGGCGTGGCGCGGCGGGTGGGTGCGGACTCCTCTGCGGCGGGTGCGGGTGTCGCAACGGGGGTGCGGCTCGGCCGCGATCCGCTGCGGCCACCGGCGGAAGTCCCTGCGGGAGTGTTGCGCTCGGGGAGCGACGGGGTGCTTCCGGCGGTGGTGCCCGCCGCGGCGGCGGCGGCCGCGGCAGCGCCGGTTCCGGCCGGACCTGCCGTGTCGGGGAGGCGTCCCGCCGGGGACTCGGCGCCCGGGGCCTGTCCGGGCGCCCGCTTCGCAGCGTCGGCGGTGCTGCCGGGCGCAGAATCACGCGGGGTGCCGCTGAAGTCGGTAGTGCCGCCGGGGAACAGCGGCTCACCGGGCTCGGCCGTTCCGCCCCGGGCGAGCCGGTGGAGGGCGCGGGTGTCCCATTCGCCCAGGTAGCGCACGATCTCGCTCGGACTGCGCGGGCCGGCCTCGGTCTTGGAGACGACTCCGGAGACGAACTCCTCGAGGTCGCGCGGGATGCCGGGGGTGACCGACTCGGCGCGGACGATGAGGGCGTTCTTCTTGGGCGCGGGCTCGAGTCCGCTGCGCGCCTCGGGCCCGGGCCAGTGCGCGGTGAGCGCGGCATAGAGGATGTTGACGAGCGCGAGCGCGTCCTCGCGCAGCGCCTCCCGGCTCGACAGCGCGTCGAGGCCGAGCTCGTAGGGGCCGTCGGCCACGGCGGCGTCGATCGCCACCCCCTGGACCTCGACCTCTCCGGTGGGGGTCAGGGCGATGGACTCCGGGCCCAGGCACAGGTGGTGGAGGCCGCGCTTCGAGGCGTGGACGAGGGCGGTCGCGGCCTCGCCGACGAGTGCGCGGGCCGCCTCGGGGTCGAGCGGCCCGTGGCCGAGGAGGGCGGGCAGGCCGACGGCCTCGGTGCGGTCGACGACGACGAAGTCGATGCCGTCGGCGCGTCCGACGTCGTGGATGTCGGGGATCCGGGGATCGGTGAGGAGCGAGGCGCGGCGGGCGGCGTCGAGGAGGTCGCCGGAGCGGGAGGCGTCGGCGGCGAACAGCTGCGCGGGCTCATCGAGGATGGCGTCGATGACGAGGCACACGGTTCCCGCTTCGGGGAACTCGGCCAACCAGGGTCGGCGGACTTCGGAGACGACGTACCGGTCGGCGATGACCGTGCCGCGTTCGATGTTGATCAGGGGGACCACCTCCGCAGAGTCATGCTTCGCCTCAGAGTCGAATACTACCGTTCGGCACCGCGCCCTCGTCTCAGCCCGCGCCGCGATTCACCTTGGCGCGCACCGTGGCGGCGACCGCGTGGAGCTCCGACACCCGCAGCAGCCAACACACGCCGAGGTACACCCCGAGCATGACGATGCCGATCCAGCCGACGGTGACGAGCGCACCGGCGCGCCCGGCCCAGGCGCCCTCGCCCGCCCACGCGAGCAGACCCATCCCCGCCGCGCAGGCGAGCGCACCGGCGACGGCGAACTTGAGGTGGGCGACGAGGATCGCGGTCGACTCGAGATGCCCGAGGCGGCGGCGCAGCAGGGCGGCGCTCGTGATGCAGGCGAACAGGTAGCCGACGCTCATCGAGAGTCCGATCCCGGCGACGACGAACTGCTGTGGCAGGAGCGCACCGGAGGCGATCACGCCGCCGGCGGTGAGCGCGACCTGCGGCACCTGCACCCAGAACGGGGTGCGGGCGTCCTCGTAGGCGTAGAACACCCGCTGGAGCAGATAGTTCGCGCTGAACGGGACGAGGCCGATGACCATGGTGACGAGGACGAGGCCGATCGAGCGGGCCTGGGCCTGGGATCCGCCGCCGATGAGCATCGCGGCGGGGCCGGCGAGCGCGATGAAGGCGACGGTGGCGAACATGTTGACGAGCCCGACCACCCGCAGGCCGAGGGTGAGCGAGCCGCGCACCGAGCGCGTGTCGTCCTCCGCGGCGTACGAGCTCATCGAGGTGAAGAGCGCGGTGGCGAGCGACACCGCGACGAGCGAGTGCGGGAGCATGAACATGAGGTACGAGACCGAGTACGCGGCGTTCGATGCCGAGGCCTCCCCGCCGGTCGAGGACGCCGAGGCGGCGACCCGGCTCGTGACGATGAAGCCGAGCTGCCCGATGAGCACCGCGGCGAAGGTCCAGCCGGCGACGGTGCCGGCGGTGCGCAGGCCGAAGCCGCGGAAGCCGAAGGTCGGCCGGTAGGAGAACCCGATGCGCTTGAGCGGCCACAGCAGGACGAGCGCCTGGAGGACGACGCCGAGCGTGGCGGAGCCGGCGAGGAGGACGAGCTTGGGGGTGTCCCAGGTGCCGACGGCGTGCTGACCGGCCTCGCCGGGGCCGAACACGACGATGAAGACGATGAGGCCGGCGATCGACACGAGGTTGTTGACCACCGGCGCCCACATGTACGGACCGAAGGACGAGTGCGCGTTGAGCACCTGCCCGAGCATCGTGTAGAGGCCGTAGAAGAAGATCTGCGGCAGGCACCAGTAGGCGAAGGCGACGGCGAGCGCGGTCTGCTCCGGGCTCCAGGCGGACGAGGAGTAGAGGCGGACGAGGAGCGGAGCGCACAGGGTGGCGATGACCGTGACGCCGAGGAGGAGCACGAGGGTGAGCGTGAGGAGCCGGTTGGTGAAGTCCCGGCCGCCGTCGGAGCGGCGGGTCGCGCGGACGATCTGCGGGACGAGGACGGCGTTGAGGACTCCGCCGGCGAGCAGCATGTAGAGGTTGTTCGGGACCTTGTTGGCGACGTCGAAGGCGTCGGCCGCGCCGCCGATCGTCACGCCGATCGCGGTCGCCAGGAGCATGGTCTTGACGAAGCCGAGGATGCGCGAGGCGAGCGTGCCGGCAGTCATCACCGCCGAGGACTTCGCCAGTGAGGAGATCCCGGTGCGTGCCACCCGTTCTCCTATCCTCGGTCGTTCTGCTGCGCCCGGGCCATGGCGGCCTCGAGCTGGCTCTTGGGAATCTTACGCCGACCGCGGGACACGGACTTCGCGAGGCCGACGACGAACACGATGAGGAGGCCCGCGGCGATGACGGCGGTGCCGATGTTCTCCCAGTCGGCGCGCACCCGCACCATGAGCTCCCCGGTGTGCGGGACGACATAGCCGTTGTCCGCGACGATCTCCACCCGGGTGATGAGGTCGGCGTTCGCGAGCCCCTCGACGGGCACGTCAACGCGCGTGCTCTCGTGCGGCGAGAGCTCCACCGTCTCGCTCACCGCGGTGCGCAGCTGGGGGGTGGGCGCGGTGACGCGCACGGTGACCGTCGCGGGTCGACCCGAGGTGTTCTCCACCCGGATCGGGATCGTCGTGCGCTCGCCGGTGACGAGGAGCACCGGGGACCCCTCCTCGGGTCGGATGCTGCTGGTGAGCGCGGCGACCTCGGTGTCGAGCGCCTCGGTGCACTCGGCGCGGTTGGGGGCGTCCGCCCAGGCGGCCTGTGCGCAGCCGAGCATCATCCGGTCGAGGTCGCGGCGCGCGGAGTCCGCATCGCTGAACACCGCTGCGTAATCGCCCACCGCGGAGTGGGCGGAGCGCAGCCCGGTGATGGCCTCGGCGGTCAGACCGGTGCGACGGGTCGAGGCCACGACCGGGGCGCGGGACACCGGCTGCCCCTCGAGGAGTGCGTCGACGGAGCGGAAGGCCAGCCACGGGGCGGAGCGGGTGGCCTCGGCGATGTCCCGCCAGGAGCTGTCCGCGGCCGTGCGCGGCAGGGTGACGAACAGGTGGCGGGAGTCGTAGGGGCGCTCGGCAGTGATCGCGGAGCTCTCCGCGACGTACTCACTCACCGCTGCGGCGGGCGCCCCGGCTGCGCCAGCGGTGGCGACGGCGTCGTAGAGCCCGGTGTCGACGACGAGCGAGTCGAGGATCCGCGGGGAGACCGCCGAGGTGTCCCGCGCGCCGCCCTCCATGGCGCCGGAGCCGTCGCCCGGGTCGTCGGCCGCCGCGCGGGATCCCGAGTCGTCCGCGCCCGTTCCGTCCTCAGGGCCCGCGGCGACGGTCACCGTCGAGTGCGCGTCCGAGGTGTACCCGGTGAGGGCCGGCTGCTGGAGGTCGGAGACGACGACGGTGTTCGTGTCCGGGGTGACGAGGTCGGGCAGGTGTTCCTGTGTCACGGTGCCCGACACCGGCCACACGACATCGGTGCGGGCCTGTGGGAACATCTCGGTGACGATCGCCGCGTCCTCCTGCGCCCGTTCGGCGAGTCCGTCGAGGTCACCCTCGGTGAGCGAGGCGAGGTCGGCGTCGGCCCAGGGCAGCGCGATGAGCGTGCGGCCTTCGGCGAGATCGGCGAAGCGGGTGAACCAGTCCCGCAGGAGTGGGGTGGGGTCGGTGCCGTCGGCCGGCTCGGTGACGAGCTCGGACGGTTCGCTCGGCGCGGCCGTCCCGGTGGGCAGGGGTGCGGACGGTTCCGGTTCGGCGGGTTCGGACGCGCGCAGCGCGGAGTCGATCGAGGCGAGCAGGCGCGGGTCGATCGCGAGCGCGATCGCCGGGTCGACCTCGGCTGCGGCGAGGAGCGCGGTGAGCGGGCCCTCCGGCCCGGCGGCCTGTTCGAGCGTCTCCTGCGGGAGGAGACCGGTGGAGGAGAAGCCCGGCAGCGTCACCGGCATGACGAGGGTGATCGAGGTGGGGTCCGGGTCAGGGTCCGGATACCAGGTGGTGAACCCGGTCGCGGAGCCGGCGACGGCACCGGAATCGGTCCGGCCGGACAGGGCGACCTCGACCCCGCGCGCCCCCCAGGCGGAGATCGGGGAGGAGGTGGGCAGCTCGAGGCGGTCGGCCGGCACCTCGAAGGTGAACTCGGCGACCTGTCCCGGTGCCAGCGAGTCCGGCAGGTCGGGCACCTGGGGCGCGCCGTCCGCGTCGTCGGGCGGGGTGTCGGTGCTCGCGGCGAGGATCCGGTGGCGGCCGCCGCGCTCGCTCCACCGGTTGATCTGGAGGCGGGAGTCGAGGCGATCGGTGGACATCCGCAGCTCGAGCGCCGGGGTGCGCAGATCGGTGTCGCTGCGGTTGATCACCGTGCCGGACACCCGCAGGGCGCCGTCCGGGTCGAGCCAGGGCGTGATCTCGTCGACCACGACGAGCTCGGTGCCCGGTTCCTGGGCGGATTCCGGGGTGCTGGGCGCCTCGGCTGCGGGATCGGGGGCCCCCACCGGGGGCTGGGGCACGGGGCCGGCCGCGGCGGGGATGAGCTGGAACGGCAGCCCGCTGAGGAGCAGCACGAGGAGTGCGAGGAGAACGAGGGTGGCGCCGCGCCGGGGGGAGGCGAGCGTCACGGCGCGTACCGGGGCAGGACGGTGCGGGCCGCGGCGACGATACGGCGCTCGTTGGCGAAGGTCAGGCGCGAGCCGAGCTCGTCGAACGGCACCCAGGCGGCGTCGATCGCCTCCTGGTCCGGGTCGTTCTCGACGGTGAGCTCCCCACCGGTGGCGCTGAGCAGGAAGTGGTGGACGACCTTGTGGACGCGGTAGCCGGCGACGGAGAACCAGTAGTCGACGCTGCCGAGTGGGGCGACGACGCTGCCCTCGACGCCGGTCTCCTCGGCGACCTCGCGGCGGGCCGCCTGCGCGGCGGTCTCCTCGCCCTCGAGGTGACCCTTGGGCAGGCACCATTCGAGGCGCCCGGCCCGGTTGATCCGTGCGATCACCGCGACCGGCCGGTCCGCACGGGAGAAATCGACCACGATGCCGCCCGCGGAGGTCTCCTCCACGGTGTTGGAGCGCACCGGAAACGGTCCGGGCTTCGGCAACGGCCTGGGCATGACTTCACTCTATCGTCCGCACCTGGAGGTTTCGTGGCCGTCGCGCCCGCACCGGGACCTGCGCCGGTACCCTGGTGAGGGTCCCCGACCCGACGGTCCGGGACGACGCGATCCCAAGGAGGTCCCAGGTGTTCCTGGCCCAGGCCCATGCCCGGCTGGCCGATGCCCTCGACGGGCTCGACCCCATCCTCGGCCCCCTGGGGCAGCGGTTCGCCGACGCCGGGTTCGAGCTCGCACTCGTCGGCGGCTCGGTGCGCGATGCGCTGCTCGGCCGGGGGATGCCCGACCTCGACTTCACCACCGACGCCCGGCCCGACGACATCCTCCGGCTCATCACCGGCTGGGCGGATGCGCACTGGGACATCGGCCGGAGGTTCGGCACGATCGGGATGATCCGCTCCGGTTACCAGATCGAGATCACCACCTACCGCGCCGAGGCGTACGACCCGGAGTCCCGCAAGCCCACCGTGGCGTTCGGCGACTCCCTCGACGACGACCTGCTGCGCCGCGACTTCACGATCGGTGCGATGGCCGTGCGGCTGCCCGCCCGCGTGTTCGTCGACCCCTTCGGCGGGCTCGCGGACCTCGAGGCCGGCCGGATCCGCACCCCGGGGAGCGCGGAGATGAGCTTCGGCGACGACCCGCTGCGGATGATGCGCGCCGCCCGCTTCACCTCCCAGCTCGACTTCGCCGCCGCCGGCGAGGTCGTCGAGGCGATGACCGGGATGGCCGAGCGGATCGACATCGTGTCCGCCGAGCGCGTGCGCGACGAGCTCGTCAAGCTCGTGTGCGGGGCGGCACCCCGCCGCGGCATCGAGCTGCTCGTCGACACCGGGCTCGCCGAGCGCATCCTGCCCGAGGTCGCCGGCCTGCGCCTCGAGCGCGACGAGCACCACCGCCACAAGGACGTCTACCAGCACAGCCTCACCGTGCTCGACCAGGCGATCGAGCTCGAATCCCGGTACGCCGCCCGGCAGGAGAAGGCGGGGATCGCCGAAGGAGACCCGCAGCGCCTCCCGGTGCCGGACTTCGTCGTCCGCTTCGCCGCGCTCATGCACGACATCGGCAAGCCCTCGACGCGCCGTTTCGAGCCGGGCGGTGCGGTGACCTTCTACCACCACGACGTCGTCGGGGCGAAGATGACGGCGAAGCGGATGAAGGCCCTCCACTTCGACAAGGACACGACGAAGAAGGTCGCCCGGCTCGTCGAGCTCCACCTGCGGTTCTACGGCTACGGGGACGCCGGCTGGTCGGACTCCGCGGTGCGCCGCTACGTCACCGACGCCGGGGACCTGCTGCCCCGGCTCCACATCCTCACCCGGTCCGACGTCACCACCCGCAACCGCCGCAAGGCCGAGCGGCTGGCGCATGCCTACGACGACCTCGAGGAGCGGATCACGGCGCTCGCCGAGCAGGAGAAGCTCGACGCGATCCGCCCCGACCTCGACGGGAAGCAGATCATGGCGCTGCTCGACATCCCGCCCGGGCGCGAGGTCGGCGAGGCCTACCGCTTCCTCCTCGAGGAGCGGATGGAGCACGGCCCGCTCGGTGAGGAGCGCGCTGCGGCGGTGCTGCGCGAATGGTGGGACGCACGACAGGGATGACCGGAGTGCGGGAAGTGCCGTGAGACGCCCGGTTCCGCGCCTCCGGTGCCTGGTACCTTGAAGCCAGAGGTGACGGAATACATCGAAGGAGACCGTATGAGCACCGCGACGGACACGTTCCGGCAGGCCCGCGACAGCCTGCTCGAGATGCGCACCGACCTCGAACAGGCGCGCGCCGCCTTCACCTGGCCCCGCTTCGAGCACTTCAACTTCGGCCTCGACTGGTTCGACGAGGTCGCCCGCGACAACGACTCCCCGGCGCTGTGGATCGTCGAGCAGGACGGCACCGAGGGGATCTGGAGCTACCGCACCCTCTCAGCGCGCTCGAACCAGGTGGCGAACATGCTCCGCGCCGCCGGCGTCACCCGCGGCTCGCACGTCATGGTCATGCTCGGCAACCAGGTGGAGCTGTGGGAGACCATGCTCGCCGGGATCAAGCTCGGCGCTGTGCTCCTGCCGACCACCACCCAGCTCCAGGCCGCCGACCTCACCGACCGGGCCGAGCGCGGTGAGGCCGCGTTCGTCGTCGCCACCGCCGCCGATGCCGCGAAGTTCGACGCCGTCGACCTGCCGCTGACCCGGATCTTCGTGGGCGGCGAGCCGACCCGCGAGGGGGACATCGCCTACGCCACGGCGGACGAGTTCCCCGCGGAGTTCGAGCCCGATGGGCCGACCCCGGCGGACGACCTGCTGCTCCTCTACTTCACCTCGGGCACCACCTCGAAGGCGAAGATGGTCGCCCACACCCATGTGTCCTATCCCGTCGGACACCTGTCGACGATGTACTGGATGGGCATGGAGCCCGGCGACATCCACCTCAACGTCGCCTCCCCGGGCTGGGCCAAGCACGCGTGGTCGAACATCTTCACCCCGTGGATCGCCGAGGCCTGCGTGTTCCTCTACAACTACTCCCGCTTCGACGCCCCGGCGCTCATGGCCACGATGGAGCGGGTGGGCGTGACGAGCTTCTGCGCCCCGCCCACCGTGTGGCGCATGCTCATCCAGGCCGACCTCGGCCTGCTGTCCACCCCGCCGCAGAAGGCGCTCGGCGCCGGCGAGCCGCTCAACCCGGAGGTCATCGACCGGGTCAAGGACAGCTGGGGAGTGCTCATCCGCGACGGCTTCGGCCAGACGGAGACCACCCTGCAGATCGGCAACCCGCCCGGCCAGCCGATCAAGTACGGCTCGATGGGCCGGCCGCTGCCCGGCTACGACGTGGTGCTGCGCGACCCGGCGACCGGGGAGATCGGCGACGAGGGCGAGATCTGCCTGCGCCTCGACCCGCGCCCGGTGGGACTGACCGCCGGCTACTGGCACGACGAGGAGCGCACCGCCGAGGCGTTCGAGGACGGCGTCTACCACACCGGCGACGTCGCCTCCCGGGACGCGGACGGCTTCATCACCTACGTAGGCCGTGCCGACGACGTGTTCAAGGCCAGCGACTACCGGCTCTCCCCGTTCGAGCTCGAGAGCGTGCTCATCGAGCACGAGGCCGTGGCGGAGGCCGCGGTCGTGCCCTCGCCCGACCCGGTCCGGCTCGCGGTGCCCAAGGCGTACGTGGTGCTCGGCTACGGCTGGGATCCCAGCCCGGAGCTCGCGCGCGACATCCTCGGGTTCTGCCGCGAGAACCTCGCCCCGTACAAGCGGATCCGGCGGATCGAGTTCACCGAGCTGCCGAAGACGATCTCCGGCAAGATCCGCCGGGTCGAGCTGCGGAGCCGGGAGCGCGATCTCCACCCCGACGAGGGGGCGACGACGGTCGAGCACACCGAGTACTCCGACGCCGACTTCCCCGAGCTGCGCGGCTGAGTCCGGACCGGTGACGCCCGGCCCGGGGCGCCTCGGGCGGGGCCGGCCCGGCGGTTCGGAGACGGGTCGCGGGCGTTCGGGTCCGGGGCTCGAGTGCGCACGCTCACACCTCACGCTCATCGACTTCCAAAGTTAGCGTGTTTGAATTGCCCGGTTCGCGCGACGAGGGAGAATCTTTGGCCAAGCACCAGAAGACCGCCGCGGCCGGTTCGGCCGCCGCAAGTTCCACCGGGAGGTCCGGGGTGAACAAGGGTCTGCTCAACTACCCCCGCTCGGGGGTGACCGGGTGGACCCGCTGGCTGCCGTCCCTGCGCCTCATCGGCGTCGGGGTGCTGGCGCTGTTCGTCCTCGTCATCGGCCTGTTCAGCATCGGCTACGCGGTGACCGACGTGCCCGAGCCCAACGTCGAGGCCGAGGGTCAGACCTCGACCGTCTACTGGGACGACGGCGAGACCGCGCTCGGCACCTTCAAGATCGAGGACCGCCGCAGCGTCCCGATCGACGCGATCTCCCCGGCGATGCAGCAGGCGGCGATCGCGGCGGAGGACCAGTCGTTCTACGAGAACCGCGGCATCTCCATCAAGGGCCTGTCCCGCGCGGTGTGGGGCGTCGTCACCGACAACTACGCCGGCGGCGGCTCGACGATCACCCAGCAGTACGTCAAGAACTTCTACCTCACGAACGAGCGCAGCATGGACCGCAAGGTCCGCGAGATGTTCATCGCGATCAAGGTCGACCAGGAGCTGACGAAGGACGAGATCCTCGCGAACTACCTCAACACGATCTTCCTCGGCCGGCAGAGCTACGGCATCGAGGTCGCCGCGCAGAACTACTACGGCAAGCCCGCTTCCGAGCTCGACGTCCCGGAGAGCGCGCTGCTCGCCGCGATGATCCAGCGCCCCGGTGCCGCGGACCCCGCGGAGAGCCCGGAGGAGTACGAGGACCGCTTCCGCTACGTGCTGGAGAACATGGCCGAGCTCGGCTATATCACCGAGGACGAGGCCGCGAGCACCGAGATGCCGGAGCTGTCCGAGGCGAAGAAGGACAACCAGTTCCGCGGCCAGAACGGCTACCTGCTCGACAATGTCCGCAAGGAGCTCGTCAACGCCGGGATCACCCCGGAGATGCTCGACCGCGGCGGCCTGCAGATCCACACCACCTACAACCAGGAGGACGTCGAGGCCGCGATCGATGCCGTCGAGGACCTGCCCGAGCTCAAGAAGGGCATGCACGTCGGACTCATGTCGATCGACCCGAAGACCGGCGGCATCAAGGCGATGTACGGCGGCGAGGACTACCTCGAGCGGCAGCAGAACCAGGCGACGGAGGACATCACCCAGGCGGGCTCGACCTTCAAGCCCTTCACCCTGGTCGCCGGATTCGAGAACGGGTTCCGACTCACCGACCACTTCGCCGGCAACAGCGGCACGACGATGATGTACGACGGCACCCCGTGGCGGCCGAACAACTACGGCGGCGCGAACTACGGCTCGGTGAGCCTGCTCCGGGCCACCGAGAGCTCGATCAACACCGCCTACGCGCAGCTGAACATCGAGGTCGGGCCGGAGAAGACCAAGGACGTCGCGATCCGCGCCGGGCTCGGTGAGGACACGAGCGGCCTCGAGGCCAACGCGGCGAATGTGCTCGGCACCGCGAGCCCGACGGTGGGCCGGATGACCACGGCGTACGCGACCTTCGCCGCCAACGGCATCCACCGGGCCCCGCATTCCGTGGCGAAGGTCGAGAACCCCGACGGCGAGGTCGTCCACGAGGCCGACACCGAGGGCGAGCGGGTGTTCGACGAGAACGTCATGGCCGAGACGAGCTACGCGCTGTCCCGCGTCGTGACCTCGGGCTCGGGCTCCTACGCCCAGAACCTCGGCCGCCCGGCCGCCGGCAAGACCGGCACCTCGCAGGACAACTACTCCGCGTGGTTCGCCGGATACACCCCGAACCTCGCGACCTCGGTGGCGATCTACCGCGAGGACGAGGCCGGCAACCCGATGGAGATCGGCGCCTACGGCGGCCGCGGCTCGATCACCGGCGGCTCGTTCCCCGTCCAGGCGTGGACCCAGTACATGGATGACGCGCTCGAGGGCGAGGACATCGAGAAGTTCCCCAAGCGCGGTGAGCTGCCCGACGTCGAGAAGCCGAAGAACGACTCCGGTGTGCCGAACCAGGCTCCGCCCGCCCGCCCGAACCCGAACCCGAACCCGAATCCGGACCGGCCGCGCGGCAATGACGACGACGACCAGCCGCGCCAGGAGCGTCCGCGCGACGAGGAGGACGAGGCCCCGATCGAGGAGCAGCCGGAGGAGCCGCGCGAGGAGGAGCCCGCACCGGAGCCCCCGCCCGAGGAGCCGGCACCCGAGCCGCCTCCCGCACCGGAGCCGCCGGCACCGGAGCCCCCGGCGCCGGAACCGCCCCCAGCCCCGGAGCCCCCGCCCGGCGGTGGCTCCGGTGGCGGAGGCGACCAAGACGGCGGCAACAGCATCGGCGGCGGCTGACACCTCGGCGCACTCGACCGTACGGAATCGCAGGGCCCGGAGAGATCTCTCCGGGCCCTGCGGTGCCCCTGCGGTCCGGCGGCACGGTCACCGGTCCTCTAGGCTGATTCCATGACCCGCTTCACCCCGGAGACCCTGGCCCGCCCGCTGCTCGGCGGCCCCAGCGGTGCGCGTCTGGCCACCGGCGGCCCGCAGCACGGGATCGTCGGCGGGGTGCTCGCGATGTGCCTGCTCGGTGTGACCACGCTGCTCGGCGTGCTCCTCCAGGCCCCGTGCGTGGCGCGCGGCTGGGAGCAGCCCTTCGCCTCGTTCCGGATGTGCGCCTCGCCCCTGGCCAACGGGATCACAGCGACGACCTTCCCGGACGCCCCCGGCCGGGCCCCCGGAGCGAGCACGGAGTTCTCTCCCGCCAGTGCCTGGCTCGTGGGGCTCGCGGATCGGCTGGGCGCTGGAGCGGAGACCGGTGACACCGCCTTCTTCATGGTCCTCGTCCTCCTCCTCAACGTGCTCGCGATCGCCGCGGCCGGCATCGCCCTGCTCCTCCTCGGGCGCAGCCGCGGGGACCGGGTGTGGATCCCGGTGGCGTTCGTCTCCCCGGTCATCGTGTTCACCCTCGGGCAGTCGTTGGACCCCGTGGGCGTGGCGCTGGCGCTGTGGGCGGTCGTCCTCCTGCGGCCGGCGCCCTCCCGGGTGCCGCGTTCGCCCCTGGTCGCCGGCGCACTGCTCGCGCTCGCCGCGTTCATCAATCCGCTCGCCCTCGTCGTGGTCCTCGCGCTCGCCCTCGTCCTGGTCTCACGCCGCGAGACCACCGACCTCATCGCGGCGTGCGGTGCGTTCATCGTCGCCGTGGGCGTGCTCATCGTCCTCGACGGCCGCCTGTTCGGCCGTCTCGCGGCCTGGTGGGCCGAGGCGATCGACCGCGGCTCCGTGGTCTCCCTGCTGAGCTACGAGCGGTCCCTCGACCCCGGCCTGCTCACCGCGGTATCGGTGATCGTCTGGGTGCTCGCGCTCGGCATCGCCTGCGCCGTGATGCTCGCCGGCCGGTCGGCCGCACCGCTGTCGCTGCCGGCGGTGGCGACCGTGCTGCTCGGCCTCAGCCTGCTGTTCATGCCCGCCGCCCCCACGTGGAACGCGCTGTGGCTGGTCCCCTTCGCCGCGCTCGCCGTGCGGCACCTGTGGGTGCAGGTGGCCTGGGGGCTGTCCGAGGCGGCCCTCGCGGCGGCCGTCCACCTGTCCGACGTCACCGCGCTCGACGCGAGCGAAGGGCTGTCCCCGATGTGGCTGTCGGTCTTCACCCTGCTGCGCCTCTTCGCCCTCGCCTTCCTCGTGTACCTCGCCACCGAGCGGCTCCGCGCCGCACCCCCGGCCCGCATGTCGCGGGACGCGACAGCCGATGCGGTGTCGGCCGCCGCCGGATCCGACATCGCGAGCAGCGTGCCGGGCGGGGGCTCCGGCGAAGGTGACACGGCCCGGCCGAATCACTAGAATGGTGAGGTCTGTGCTGCCGGCGGACCGTTCCGCCGGTGGGCCCGACACAACGTATGTACCCTCCTGCCATGGACCGACCATGGCCGCTGAGACCAGAGGAGGTGGGTTACACGTGCGTCATTACGAGCTCATGCTCATCCTTGATCCGGAACTCGACGAGCGCAATGTGAGCGCCACTGTCGAAAAGCTGCTGAAGGTGGTTCCCGCTGATGGCGGAACCGTCGACAATGTGGATGTCTGGGGACGTCGTCGCTTCGCGTACGAGATCCAGAAGAAGGCCGAAGGCTACTACGTGGTTGTGGACTTCCACGCCACTCCGGCCACCACCAAGGAACTGGACCGCCAGCTCGGGCTCAACGAGACCGTCATGCGGACCAAGATCCTTCGCCCGGACGCCAAGTAATCACTCACCGGAGCCGTTGATCTAAGGAGCCAGCATGGCAGGCGAGACCATCATCACCGTCGTTGGAAACATCACCGCCGATCCCGAACTCAGGTTCACCCCGAACGGCGCGGCCGTCGCCAACTTCACGGTCGCCTCGACCCCGCGGACGTTCGACCGCCAGGCCCAGGAGTTCAAGGACGGGGAGACGATGTTCCTCCGCTGCAACGCCTGGCGCGAGATGGCCGAGAACGTCGCCGAGTCGCTCCAGCGCGGTTCCCGAGTGATCGTCCAGGGACGCCTGAAGTCCCGCACCTTCGAGACCAAGGAGGGCGAACGCCGCACGGTCTTCGAGCTCGACGTCGACGAGGTCGGCCCGAGCCTGCGCTACGCCACGGCGAGCGTGACGAAGAACGAGCGCAGCGGCGGCTTCGGCGGCGGCGGCAACTATGGCGGCGGACGCGGCGGCAATGCCGCGGGCGGCGCCGGCGGCCAGGGAGGCGGCAACTCCGGCGGCGGATGGGGACAGAACCCCAATGCCGGCGGTGGCGGCTACTCCCAGGGTGGCCAAGGAGGCCAGGGCGGCTACAACCGCCCCCCGCAGCAGTCGCAGCAGGACGACCCCTGGGCATCGTCCACCCCGCAGAGCGGACAGGGCGGCGGTTGGGGCAACCCGACCGACGACGAGCCCCCGTTCTGATCAACACTTTTTCTGACAGGAGACACTCATGGCAAAGCCGGACCCCCGGAAGCCGATCAAGAAGAAGGCGAACCCGCTCAAGCCGGGTGAGGCTTCGCAGATCACCTACAAGGACACGTCCACACTGCGCAAGTTCATCTCCGACCGCGGCAAGATCCGTGCCCGCCGCGTCACCGGTGTGACCGTGCAGGAGCAGCGCGTCATCGCCAAGGCAGTGAAGAATGCCCGCGAAATGGCTCTGCTTCCCTACTCGAGCTCGTCTCGCTGATCCGTTAGGGGAATCAACCATGGCTACCAAGAAGCTCATTCTCAACCATGAAGTCGACGGCCTCGGTGCCGCCGGCGACGTCGTCGAGGTGCGTGCGGGCTACGCGCGCAACCTGCTCATCCCGCGCGGCTGGGCGACCCCGTGGAGCGAGGGCGCGCAGAAGCAGATCGACGCCCTGCGCAAGTCGCGTCAGACCCGCCAGATCGCGGACCGCGACGAGGCCCTGGCTCTCAAGGAGAAGCTCGAGTCGACCTCGGCGAAGATCGAGATGAAGGCCGGTGCGCAGGGTCGCCTGTTCGGCGCCGTCACCCCGGCCCTCGTCGCCGAGGCGCTCGCCGCCTCCGCCGGTGTCGACATCGATCGTCGCGCCGTCGCGCTGCCCGGTCACGTCAAGAGCTCCGGTTCGTACACCGCCACCGTGCGCGTGCACGAGGAGATCACCGCGAACGCCAAGTTCGACGTCATCGGCAAGGCCTGATCGACTGCTCCAGACTGCAGAATCCGAAGGTTCCTGAGAACGGAATCGCCGGATAGTGCAGTCTCAGCGCACGGCCGCTCGATCGAGGCGCCGCGTCCCCACAGGGGCGCGGCGCCTCGGGCGTTGTCGGGCAGGTGCCGGGCCGCGGTGCGCGCGGCCGTCGGGCGGAGCCGTCGAGCGGGGCCGTCGAACGGGGCGTCGTGCTCGGCCGGCGCCGGCGGGCGGACTGTGCGACTTCCGGTGGAGAGTGGTGGCATCGACGGGCGTACACTCCACCGAAACTCCCACGATCGCGAGCCCACGCGTGTGCTCCGGTTCCAGCGGGGAGTGGAACAATGGCGCACATGACCCAGCTTCCGACCCGAGAGAACATCGCGCCACCGGCCCCGCGCCCCGCGCTCACCACCGAGCCGGAGGACGCCGAGCGGGCCGAAGGGCTGCGGCGGATGCGCCGGCTGGCCACCGGGCTGCTCGTCCTCGCCGCTCTCGTCTTCCTCGTCACCCATCTGTTCACCGACCTCACCGGCGTGTGGGGCTTCGTTGCGCGCGCCTCCGAGGCGGCGATGATCGGTGCGATCGCGGACTGGTTCGCGGTCACCGCGCTGTTCCGGCACCCGTTGGGCCTCAAGATCCCCCATACCGCGATCATTCCGCGCAAGAAGGACGTGCTCGGGGAGAGCCTGTCGAACTTCGTCGCGGTGAACTTCCTCAAGTCGCACACCGTGGCGCCGAAGCTGCGGAAGGCGGAGATCACCCGCCGGGCCGGGAACTGGCTGGAGCAGGAGAAGAACCAGGCGATCGTCGTCGAGCGGGCCGGGCAGGGCCTCGAGTACGTGCTCAAGCGTGTCGACGACGATGCGATCGAGGGCATCACCCGAAACGTCCTCGTCCCCAAGCTCGTCTCCACCCACAAGTCCCCGGTGCTCGGCCGGCTGCTCCAGGAGATCGTGCAGGACGGGGCGCACCACCGGCTCGTCGACCTCGTCGTCGGCGAGGCCTATGTGTGGCTGGCGAACAACCCACGCGTCATCGATGAGATCGTCGCGCAGAAGGCACCGGACTGGGTGCCCGGGTTTCTCAACGACACCGTGTCCAACCGCCTGCGCAAGGAGGTGCTCGGCTGGGTCGCCGAGGTGCGGGATCAGCCGTACCACAAGGCCCGGCAGGCCCTCGACCGCTGGCTGCTCGAACTCGCCGAGGCGCTCAAGAGCGACACCACGATCGCGGAACGGGCCGAAGGTGTGCTCGACGATCTGCTGCGGCAGGAGGGCGTCGTCCACTCGGTGCTCGAGGTGTGGGCCTCGCTCAAGCGCCTGCTGCGCGGCGCGGTGCTCGACACCGAGGGCGAGGTGCACGCCCGGATCCGCGGCCTGCTCGCCCAGATCGCGGACCGGATGGTCAACGACGTCGAGTTCGCCCGGTCGATGGACGACCGCATCGCGAGAGCCGCCGGCGACCTCGCGGAGTCGTTCGGCCCCGAGCTCGCGAGCGTCATCTCCGACACCATCGCCGGCTGGGACGCGCGCGAGGCCTCGGACCGGATCGAGCTCTACGTGGGCCGCGACCTCCAGTACATCCGCATCAACGGCACGGTGATCGGCGCGCTCGTCGGCCTGGTCATCCACGCCATCACGCTGATCCTGCCGAGGATCTGAGGCGCGGGGCCGCAGGCGCCGAGGAGGGCCGCCCGGCGGCGTCGGCAATGGGCTCGCGGGCCGGCAGCAGGGCGGTGGGCCCGGGGCGGCAGGTCTCCAAGTGCATGGGCTTGACCCTCACATCGCGTGAGGCACGACAGTGATCCTGTGGACGACGACGATCGAAGGAGAACGGTGGCAGTGATGCCGGACGGGCACGCACCTCGGGCACGGCGGGAACCGGCGGAGGACGGGACCGGCCTCGGGGATGCCGAGGCGGGACTCACCGTCGGCCGCACCGCCGAGCTCGTGGGCGTGAGCGTGCGGACGCTGCACCACTGGGATGCGCTGGGGCTCGTGTGCCCGAGTGCGCGGACGTGGGCCGGGTACCGGCTGTACGGGCGGGCGGACGTCGCCCGGCTGCAGCAGGTGCTGGTCTATCGCGAGCTCGGGATGAGCCTGGAGCGGATCGGGGACCTGCTCGACGCTCCGGAGGCCGATGTGGCCGAGCAGCTGCGCAGCCAGCATGATCTCCTCGCCGATCGGATCGCCCGCCTGCAGGCCATGAAGTCTGCGGTCGAACAGATGATGGAGGTCGAAACCATGGAGAAGAAGCTCACCCCCGAGCAGCAGGCCGAGGTCCTCGGCTCGAACTGGAACCCGGAGTGGCACTACGAGGCCGAGGAGCGCTGGGGCGCCACCGACGAGTGGGCCGAGGCCGAGGGGCGCAAGGCGCAGATGGGCCGGTCCGACTGGGAGCAGGTCAAGCAGGAGGCCGAGGCGCTCGAGGCGGACCTCGCGGCAGCGAAGCGCCGTGGAGTGGAACCCGGGTCCGAGGAGGCGAGCGCGCTCGCCGAACGGCACCGGGAGTCGATCGGGCAGTGGTTCGAGGTGAGCCGGGCCAAGCACGTGCTCATCGCTCGCGGATACACCGAGGACCCGCGCTTCCGCGAGCACTACGACACCCGTGAGGCGGGCCTGGCGGCGTGGCTGCGTGAGGTCATCGAGGCCGAGGCGCGGGCCCACGGGGTCGACCCGGAGACCGCCGAGTGGGAGTGATCCCCGGTGACCCGACCGGAGCCGAGGCGCGCGGCCGGTGGCGTGAGAGCGTCGCCGGTGCGCGCCTCGGCGGCGGGTGACCGAGCGCCCTGTGCTCACCGCCCGGCACCCGGTGTCCGCGGGCCGCGATAGAGTTGTGTGGCCGGTGCGATGCCGGTGGATCGAGCTGTGCGCGGGACGGGGAGAATGAGCGAATCGAACGACTGGCAGCGGGCCGAGGGCGGTCTGCGGACCCCGCCCCAGGACCTCGAGGCCGAGCAGAGCGTGCTCGGTGCGATGCTCCTGTCGAAGGACGCGATCGCCGACGTCGTCGAGGGCATGCGCGGCGAGGACTTCTACAAGCCGGCCCATGAGACCGTCTACGACTGCATCCTCGACCTCTACGCCCGCGGCGAACCTGCCGATGCGGTGACGGTGTCCAACGCCCTGTCGAAGTCCGGCGACCTCGCCCGGATCGGCGGAGCCGCCTACCTCCACACGCTCATGTCCTCGGTGCCGACGGCGGCGAACGCCGGGTTCTACGGGACGATCGTGCGCGAGCGGGCACTGCTGCGCCGCCTCGTCGAGGCCGGCACCCGGATCGTGCAGATGGGCTACGACGCCGAGGGTGACACCGATGAGCTCGTCAACCGGGCGCAGTCGGAGATCTACCAGGTCACCGAGCGGCGCACGGCGGAGGACTACGTCCGGCTCTCGGAGATCATCGAGGCCACGGCCGCGGAGATCGAGCGGTCCGGCGACCACGAAGGCGACACCGCCGGTGTGCCCACCGGATTCACCGAGTTCGACCAGCTGACGAACGGCCTCCACCCCGGGCAGATGATCGTCATCGCCGCCCGGCCCGGCGTGGGCAAGTCGACGCTCGCGCTCGACATGGTGCGGTCGGCTACGATCCATGCGCAGCAGACGACTGTGATCTTCTCGCTCGAGATGGGGCGCATCGAGCTGTCGATGCGCCTGCTCAGCGCGGAGTCGAGCATCAAGCTGCAGAATCTGCGCCGCGGCGAGCTCACGCCGCAGGACTGGACGACGCTCGCGTCGACGATGGCGCGGATCAATGAGGCGCCGCTTTTCATCGACGATTCGCCGAACATGGCGCTCACCGAGATCCGGGCGAAGTGCCGCCGCCTCAAGCAGCAGCATGATCTCAAGATGGTCGTCATCGACTACCTCCAGCTCATGAGCTCGGGCAAGCGCGTCGAGTCGCGTCAGCAGGAGGTCTCGGAGTTCTCGCGTTCGCTCAAGCTGCTGGCCAAGGAGCTCGAGGTGCCCGTGGTCGCGCTTTCGCAGCTCAACCGCTCCTCCGAGCAGCGCACGGACAAGCGGCCGATGATCTCCGACCTCCGCGAGTCCGGTTCGATCGAGCAGGATGCGGACATGGTGCTCCTCATCCACCGCGACGACATGTACGACAAGGAGTCGCCGCACGCCGGCGAGGCCGACATCATCGTCGCCAAGCACCGCAACGGCCCGACCGGGGAGATCAAGGTCGCCTTCCAGGGCGCGCGGAGCCGCTTCGCGAACATGCCGCAGTAGGGTGCAGGTGTGGAGACCCCTGCCGACGGTCGGAGTGCGCGTGGCACCCCCACGCCGGCAGGCATGTCCCACTCCGCGCTGATCGGGCCGATCCGACCCCCGGGCCTGCACGTCACGTCCTTCAACATCCGCCGGCGGGGAGGGCTCCTCGGCAGCAGGCGCCTCGACCGGTGGACGGAACGCCGATGGCTGGTCCGCGAACTGCTGCGGGCAGAGCAGCCCACGGTCCTCGGGGTGCAGGAGGCATTGCCGGACCAGGCCGCGTGGGTGCGCGACAGCCTTGGACCCGACTATCGCAGCGTCGGCCGGGGCCGCAGCGCCGATGGCAGCGACGAGGGCATCCCGATCCTCTACGACAGCCGACGGCTGGAACTCCTGGGGTGGAATCAGCTGGCGCTCTCCGACACCCCGGAACAGCCCGGATCGCGCAGCTGGGGGAACCTCATCCCGCGCGCCGTCGTCACCGCGGAGTTCGCCGATCAGCGCACCGGGGAGCGTTTCACCGCCATCAACACCCACCTCGATCACCTGTCGCCGAGGTCCCGGCTCCGTTCGGCGCACATGCTCGGGGCCCTGGCTGCGGCGCAGCCAGGGGCGGTGGTGCTCACGGTCGACGCCAACTGCCGGGTCGGTTCACCGCCGTACGGAGTACTCACCCGCGAGGGCGGGCTGCGGGACTCGTGGACGACGGCGGAGCACCGCCTCACCGAGGAATGGGCCACCTACTCCGGCTACCGTCCGCCGCGCACCGGCGGGCGGCGCATCGACTGGATCCTGGTGAGCGCGGGCATCACCGTGCATGCCGCGGGGATCAACGCTGCGCGATTCGCAGGCCGCGCGGCATCCGATCACGAACCGGTGCACGCCGCGCTGACGATCGAGTGGTGAGGTACGAGATTTGCCGCGCTCCCGGCGAGCTCGGGACGAATGCGGCAGGACTGCCCCGCTCGTCCTGAGCAAATTGTCGGGCACTGTGACGCAGGCGACGGAATCCCCGCCATTAGTTGAATGTTCTACTATCCAGCGCGGCGAGCCTGCTGATCATCCGACACGCGTCGCGCCCGAGAGGGAGCACGATGACCGACCAGACCGAAACCCGGCGTCGACCGACGATCGACGTGTCGCGCGACGAGCACCGCCGCACTGCAGGCGACCTGCTGCCCGACGACCTCCGCATAGACGTCGTCACCCTGGCCGTCGGCGATCTCGAGGCGATGGTCGCCTACTACCGCGACGCCCTCGGACTCACCGAACTGACCGACTCCCGTCACCATGCCGCAGACGGAGTGCGCACCGCCGTGCTCGGCCGCGGCACGACACCGCTCATCGTCCTCGAGCACCGACCCGGCTTGCCCCGGGCGTCCCGGCAGTCCGCCGGCCTCTTCCACACCGCAATCCTCTTCGAGACCCAGGCCGAGCTCGCTGCGACCGTGCTCTCCGCCGCCCGGCACCCGCACTCCGAGTTCGTCGGCAGCTCCGACCACCTCGTGAGCGAGGCCTTCTACTTCACCGACCCCGAAGGCAACGGGATCGAGCTCTACTGGGACCGGCCGCGCGAAGACTGGTCCTGGTCAGACGGGCAGGTGGCGATGGACACGATCCACCTCGACCCCAATCGGTACCTGCAGGCGCACCTCGCCCCCGCCGACCCCGAGGCCCGTCCGGCCACCGAGCGTCCCGGCGCCGAGGTCGGCCACGTCCACCTGCAGGTGGGTGACATCGGCACTGCCAAGCAGTTCTACGTCGACACCCTGGGCTTCGAGCAGACCCTGATGATGCCGAGCGCGCTCTTCATCTCCGCCGGCGGCTACCACCACCACATGGCGATGAACGTGTGGAACAGCCGAGGCGCCGGCCCGCGGGCGGCCAGCCTGGGCCTCGGCGACGTGCGCATCACGCTCCCGGCGCGTACCGACGTCGAGGCGGTGGCCGAGCGCCTGCGCGACCGGCGCATCGACTTCCAGGACGACGGCGCGGCCGTACGGGTCCTCGACCCGTGGCGCACCCCGGTGACGCTGACCTCGGAGGGCTGAGCGCGCCGGGCCGACCTCGGCCGCCGAGCGATCACGGCACGGCCCCACCGGCACCCACCCATGACGAAGGGGCGACACGGAATCCGTGTCGCCCCTTCGTCATGCACAGTGGGTCATGCTTGGTGCTCGCCGACAGTCGACGTCGACTGCACCTGCCTGGTTCAGTCGTCGCAGTTCGAGCAGATCCCGGACTCCGGCAGCTCGATGAAGCAGGAGTCGCAGGTCGACCGCCGGCGTTCGTTGCGCGACCGCCGCTCGCTGCCGTCGTACCCCCGGTTGCCCGGATGCCAGATGCCCCACATCCCCGTCCGGGTGCCGGGCCAGGGCTCGAAACCCGCCGGAGCCAGGTCACCGAGCGCATTGATCGCTTCGTCCGCGCTGGTGAAGCCCTCGCTCCACCCGTAGCCGATGTGCATCGCCGGCCCGGGTTCAGCTCGAACAGCTTTGATGTACCCGGAGGTCCCGTAATAGTCGGAGAAGTCGATGTGGTGGGCGGATGCACGGATCCATGGCACATTCTCGAGCGGAATCACGGAGGACCGCAGGGCGTCGTCGAGCGAGGAGGACCGGTGCAGCTCAGCTTTGCCCCGAGTTTATGAGATCACCCTCATGTACTCGAGGGACACCGCCTCAGCGGCCGGCGTACGAGCGCCCGCCGCTGCGACGCGAGTGGTCGTAGGGCGTGAGGTTTCGATTCGTACCAGGGATCGTTTCGAGGCCATTCCACGGTTCGCTTGATACCCGGGCGAAGGGGGAGGCGAAAGCTGTGTACTAAACTGTGTACATCGACGCCTTGCATCTGACATGTGTCGTGCCTATTGTTGTTTTCAAGGCACCACAAGTTACTCTTCCAGGAGAACAGCCATGAAGCGCAATACAAACCGTCGGATGATCGTGGTCGATGTCGAAAACGTCAACGGAGGTCCGATCGCGTCGCCTGCTCAGGGTGCATGGGTCGAACGAATCCTGACCCATCGGCTCGGACTTCAAGCCGGAGACCAGGTCGTCATCGGATGCAACCGAGATGGGCTATCGCTGACGAACCTCTATTCCGCTTGGGGAACACGCGTTCGGTATGTCGCTGAGCCGGGCACAGACGGAGCAGATTGCGCTCTTCTGCAAGTCATGACTGAAGACCTGCCGCAACGATTCGACGAACTTCTCCTGGTGTCGGGGGATCACATCTTCGCTCCGATGATCGCTCACCTGGCTACCAATGGATTGCCGACACATGTGTTTGCCCACACGGAATCGCTGGCACCGGCTTTGAAGCTGGCGGCAACCCGAGTTTCTACGCTGAGGCCGCAGGAACCGCACGAGCCGGGTTCGATCGAATGGAAAGAAGGAGCCTGATAATGAGCACTTCAGGTCTGGTGACGATCAAGGACATCACTGCATTGGCGCACGTGGGGCGCGCTGCGGTTTCCAACTGGCGGGCCCGATACCAGGACTTTCCAGCACCGTCCGCCGAATCCACGTCCCGGCGACTGTACTTCGACCGAGAAGAGATCATCGAGTGGTTGACGCAGCACGGCCATCATCCACCTCTCTCGGAAAATCAAGAAGCTGATCTAGCCTCTGTCATAACAGGATTGCAAGCCGAATCAAAAGATCGAGAGTCGGCGGCAGAGACAGCCTTGATGCTCCTCGCCATATCATTCGGCGAGAACCCTCTATCCACCGCTGCAATTCGCAAAATGCAAACGTGGAGTGATCTGGCGCCATTTGCACTTGATCTCCCGACGCCAGTGCGAGACACGATTGCTCATGCGATGCGATCCCGAAATGGCCTCACCCGGGCGGAGCTCGACACTCTTCGCGTTCTATCTTCGATGAAGTCTGAAACACCCCGATCCATCAGCGAGCAGATAGTTGAACGCCTGTTCACGGACGTCAGCCGTGCTGATTCCGTAGCAATCGGTACTTACCGGTCGTCCGCAAGCCGACTCCTCGCCGAGCTTGCAAGAACTTCGCTGACTGGCGGCAATTCAATATACGACCCAGTTTGTGGAATCGGCGATGCCCTGGTGCAGATTGCTGACACTCGGGGCGACTGCGATTACTTTGCGAACGACGTGGACCCAAGCGCGACCGCAATTGCGGTGCTCAGGTTGTTTTTCTGCGGTGTACAGGCCGCGGCGTCTAGCGCGAACATCATTGAGTTCGATCCTCACTCAAGCCTGAAGGCAGATGTCGTAATCGCTGAACCGCCGTTGGGTCCGTCGGTCACGGGCACTATGAACCCGACTGACCGTCGATGGCTTTCATACTCGGAAGTGACCGGCCCGCGAATTGCAGATGCCGGGTTCATCTTGGACGCTGTTCATCATCTTTCCGCAACCGGCAGTGCCTACGTCATCACCGCGAGCAACCTTCTCACTGCAACCGGCCTTGGCACCCTTAGGCAGCGCCTCGTGGCAGCTGGCCAGGTAGAAGCGGTAGTTGAGCTTCCGAAGGGCTTCATGAAGAACACGAACATCGGCACAGCCCTCTGGGTGCTGAGGGCGTCTGGTGCCGACCAGACTATGCTCATTGACGCAACGGGGCAGAAAGAAGTCGAATCCAAAGTTGCAGGGTGGCTGACAACAATACGTTCGGGCGACGTGCCGCCTGTTCCCCACGTCTCTATCACGACAGCTGATTTGACCAATCGCACTACGCATCTTCGAGCCGCACCGCACCTCTACGTGCCTCCAACCGCGACTGAAGCACAATCGTCCTGGCTCACCGCAGCGAATGCAGTTGAGACGGAGGTTGCACGGCTGAACGAATTTCTTGAGGTGGTCGATGTGGATTCCCGACCCGATTTCGAGAAGGCTCCAGTTGTCTCAATCGCACAGCTCCTCAAGCTGGGTGTCGTCCGGACGGTGAATTGTCACACCCGACCTCGTAGTGAAGAGGGGTCCCAGTGGAACCGGAAGATTCTAATTCTTCCACTCGGAGAAGTAGGGTTGATGGCCGAGCAGATCGCATCTGACGACAGCGGCGGGTTTGCTCCGGTGCCCGACGATTACGACGCGGCAATGACCGGTGATATCGCAATCCCGATCATCGGCATCCGCCCTTCCATATGGGTGCCGGTCGACAACGTCGGTGTGTCATCCGGTGGCCGAGTCATTCGAGTCATCGAGTCGTCACAGCTGGACGCGGAGTACCTCAATTGGTGCGTCAACGCAAAGTGGAACGAGCCGACAGCCACGAGCTCCGGGATACCTCGACGGTCGATGAAGGATATACAGGTTCCACTCATCTCATTGGAGTCTCAGAAGCTCCTCGTGGACTACTTGAATACGCTCGAGGATCTCACGTCGCAAGTCGATAGCCTCAAATCGGCATCCGGGAAATTGATCGATGCCACGCTCACTGCTGTCAGGTACGGGGGGAACGAATAGCGATCTCCTACGTGGATGTGCGTGTGATGTCGCTATTCGTTCCCCCGCACCGCCTCACCGCCCGGCGTACGAGCGCCCGCCGCTGCGACGCGACTGGCCGCCGCGACGACGGCGTCCGCCGGAGGAGCCTGCGCCCTGACCCTGCGCACCGCGGCCGGACGAGCGCCCGCCGGAGCGTCCACGGCCCTGACCCTGCTGCTGCTGCGGCGCCCGAGGTGCGGGCTCGACGTGCGGCGCGAGCGAACCGACGAGGCGGGTGACCTCGTCGGAATCGGCGGTGACGGAGATCGGGGAGACCTTGACGGCGGCCTTGCGGAGCAGGTCGCGGGTGTCCTTTCGCTGCTCGGGGAGCACGACCGTGACCACGTCACCGGCGCTGCCGGCCCGCGCGGTGCGGCCCGAGCGGTGGAGGTACGCCTTGTGCTCGGCCGGCGGATCGACGTGGACGACGAGCTCGACGGAGTCGACGTGCACACCGCGGGCGGCGACGTCGGTGGCCACGAGGACGCGCACGTCCCCGTCGCCGAACGCGCCGAGGTTGCGGTCGCGCTGGCCCTGGGACAGGTCGCCGTGGAGATCCCGGGCCGGGATGCCCTGGGTGGTGAGCTGTTTGGCCAGGCGCTTCGCCTGGTGCTTGGTGCGGGTGAAGAGGATCCGCTTGCCGGTGCCGGAGGCGAGCTTGGCGATGAGCGGCTTCTTGTCGTCGTTGCTCACCTCGAACACGTGGTGGGTCATCGCCGACACGTGCGAGGTCGCCTCGTCCACGGAGTGGAGCACCTCGTTGTGGAGGAAGCGCTTGACGAGCTTGTCCACGCCGTTGTCGAGCGTGGCGGAGAAGAACATGCGCTGGCCGTCGGCCGGCGTCTTCTGCAGCAGGCGGGTGACGCCCGGGAGGAAGCCGAGGTCGGCCATGTGGTCGGCCTCGTCGAGCACGGTGATCTCGATCTCGTCGAGGGTCAGTGCCCGCTGCTGGAGCAGGTCCTCGAGGCGCCCGGGGCAGGCGACGATGATGTCGACGCCGCTGCGCAGTGCGCTGATCTGCTTGCCGGCGCTGACACCGCCGAAGATCGTCGTCGTGCGCATCCCGTACTCCGCGGCCAGCGGCTTGAGCACGGCATCGATCTGGGTGGCGAGCTCACGGGTGGGCGCGAGCACCATGCCGCGCGGGCGCTGGGGGCGGCGGGATCCGCGGGCGTCGTCGCCGAGGCGCGCGACCATCGGGATGGAGAACGCCAGGGTCTTGCCCGAGCCGGTCTTGCCCCGGCCCAGCACGTCGCGCCCGGCGAGGGTGTCGGGCAGGGTGTCCTGCTGGATCGGGAAGGCCTCGGTCTTGCCCTCGGCGGCGAGCGAATCGACGAGCCGCGCGGGCACGCCGAGTGCGGCGAAGGTGGTCGGCTGGGCCGGGGACTTCGACGTCGGTGCCTTGGCCGCCGACGGCTTCCGGTCCTGGGTCTTCGCGGCCGGGGCCGAGGTGCGGGCGGAGCGCTGCGGGGCGGCCGCACCGGTCGAGCGGTCCGCGTCCTGGGAGCGTGCGGGGCGCTCCTGGTTGCGGGGTGCCCGGGTGGCCGAGGAGTCCTCGGTCCGCACTGCGTGCTGGGCGCCGGGTGCGCCCTGGGCGCGCGTCGCCTTCTGCGAACGGGTGCGGTTGCGCGAACGCGCGGGGGACTGCGGGGTGGTGTGCGTGGAGGTGATGGTGGGGCCTTTCATTGTGCCAGGCCGAGGCGTGGTGCATGGTGCGGGGCCCTGGAGCTGGCTGGTGGCGGGAGCACCGGACGGTGCTCTCGATCGCCGCGAGGAAGTAGCTTCAGAAACACGAACCGGAAGGGGACACGGTTCCCATGACGAGGAGTCCTGACGACGCAGGGAACCCGAATGACGGGTTCGCAAGTACCTTCAGCCTATCGCGGATGTGCCGCTGACCCGAATCGGCCGGACTCGGGACCGTCCGGCTACCGGCGCAGCGGACTTGGGACCGGGCGATGCCGTGCCCGACGGCACACCCCCGCGCGCTCCTTCGCTCGGTCACGAACTGCTTACAGATCGAACGTTAGATATGGACTCTTGAACGATCCCGGTCTAGGTTCGGGACTGTATCGACGTGGATACGCATCCGAGGCGCACACGGGATGAGCTGGGCGAAGAGGCCCTGCTTCCTCAGCGCCAGGGTGTCGAGCAATGTGGATCCGGAGTCCCTGCGGGGATCGAGGACCGCCTCGTGAAAGGACGATGACGTCTTGAGGATCAGCACGGGAGCGAGCCGAGCGCTCGCATCACGCACCACCAAGCTCCTGGCCGGCAGTGTGCTGGCCACCGCGATGCTTGCTGTCACCGGATGTGCCGGCAGCGCCGGCGCCGGTGGAGGCGGACAGACCGGCGGCGAGGGCTATGAGTACGGCGCCTCGCAGGATGAGATCAACGAGGCCATCGCCGACCTCGAGCCGGTGAAGCTCTCTTTCCAGACCGGAGCGCCGTCGGAGAATTCCGTCGCCGGGCGCCGCTCGATGGACTACAAGAAGGCGGTCGAGGAGGCCTCGAACGGACAGATCGAGGTCGAGATCATCTGGGGCATGGCCGTCGCCGGCTATCCCGAGGCCGTCGATGCCGTGGTCGACGGCCGCGTCGACATCTCCTACCACCTCGTGTCCTACGAGCCCCAGCGCTTCCCCGAGGCGAGCGCGATCGGCACTGCGCTGGGCAGTGTGCCCTACTCCCCGCTCGTCGGGGAGATGGTGGCGAACGCGGTCGGCTCCGAGATCGGCTGGAACGACCAGGCGCTGCTCGATCGCTACGAGGCGGAGGGCGTCACCGTGCTCTCCCCGATCCTCGCCAACGGCGCCTACTCGCTCAACTGCAACTCGGAGATCAACACCGCCGAGGTGCTCAAGGGCAAGCAGGTGCGCGCCGGCAGTGCCCCGCAGAGCCAGGCGCTCGACCACTTCGGCGCGGTGCCGACGAGCCTCGAGTTCACCGAGGCGTTCGAGGCGCTGCAGCGCGGCACCGTCGACTGCGATCTCTCCCCGATGAGCGCGAAGGAGATCAGCGGCATCTACGAGGCGGCCCCCCACCTGGCCTACTCGACTCGTGCGAACTGGCCACGGTTCTCCGCGACCTACCTCGCCGGTCAGAAGTTCAACGACCTGCCGCTGGCCTACAAGCAGATCATCTTCGATGCCGGCGGCACGATGGTCAGCGGTTCGACGCAGAGCTACGTCGACTCCAACGCGGTCCACGTCGCCGACCTGGCGAGCGTCGACGGCACGATCGACGAGTTCGATGACGAGTTCCAGGACGAGCTCGGGAAGTTCCTCATCGAGCTGCAGGACGCCTCGGTCGAGGAAGGCCACCTGCCCGAGGACATCAAGGAGCAGGTGTCCGACCTCACCGACAAGTGGACCCAGCGGGTGGCCGACCTCGGCTACGAGGACGAGGGTTCGATGGAGGAGATGGACGACTGGTACAGCGCCGACGACGACTGGTCGGCCTTCGCCAAGGACGTCTACGAGAACACCGGTGCCCTCGATCACCGGCCGACGGAGTGACACCGGGTTATCACCTCCCAGCGGTGAGCGGAACGACGAACGGCCCGAGGCGAATTCGCCTCGGGCCGTTCTCGTGCGGGCGTCAGCCGGTCACGGCTTCACGGGGGAGTCGGCTCCCGCATCGACTCCCTTGCGGTCGAGCCAGTCGTGCGGGTCGATGAACCCGACTCCGGTCGACGACTTCCACATCGCACCGCTGGGCTCCGCGGAGTTGAGGAACACGCCGAAGTGCAGGTGGGGGCCTTCGCTGTTGCCGGTGTTGCCGGCTTCACCGAGCTTGGTGCCGGCCTCGACGGTGTCGCCGGGCTTCACGTCGACGCTGCTGAGGTGTCCGTAGTAGGTGTACATCTCGTCGCCGTTGATGTCGCCGTGGGCCACGACGAGGCCGTTGCCCGTGTGGTGCTTGAGCGCGGAGCTCGGCGAGGTGTCGCCGACGGTCTTGCCGTCCTCGACCCGGAGGACCTTCCCGTCCGTCACCGAGGTGATCGGGGTGCCGGTGGGGGTCCCGTAGTCGGTGCCGAGGTGTCCGGGGTAGCCCGGATTGTCGAAATCGGCCGTCACCTCGGTCCCGGAGGGAACCGGTGAGCTGTAGACGCGGTCGGCGGCGGCCTCGACGCTCTCCTGCGCGGTGTCCGCTCCGGCGCTCGCCTCGGCGGCGTTGGCTACCAGTCCGGGCCCGCCGAAGGCGAGGCCCAGGCCGACGGCGAGTCCGACGGCCGGCGCCACGCGACGGTGGCCGCGGCGAGTCGGGCGGTGGGGGTGTTCAGTTGCGGCAGCCGTGTGGATGGTGCGTGTCACTGTGAATCATTTTTTGCGAGGAATCGGGGATCTGGACGTGCGCATCAGTCCGGCTGAACTGACACGACTCACCCGAACAGCGGAGTCTGAGTACCGCCTCATCGCCCCGGCGCCGAGGTGCGTGCCGGTTCGGACGGCGCGTGCGGCATGAGCATGGGGCAGACCCCGGGCGCGGACCGCGGATTCCGTTCGGGTCTCGGACGGGTTCTCCAAGGTGATGCTAAGGGCCCTGCCACGGGGCGGCTAGCGCGTGTTTCACCTGCGGTTCACCTCGACCGGGCCCGCCTGGCAGGCAGTTCAGCACCCCCTCAGGGGGCAATCAGATGCCTTGCCGGTCCGTGATGGGGGTTCCTAGCGTCGGGGCCGGCACAGCACTCCGACCTTCAAGGAGATGTTTCCTATCCGGACCTGCGCTGCTTGTCGATCAGCTGGGGCGGTGGTCCTTCATCGTCTTCTCCATGAAGGCCTCACCGAGCGGCCGGTAATCGGTGTCCATGTCGTACCACTCGTCCATGTCGGCGAGCGATCCACCGTCGGAGTACCCGAGCTCCTCGACCTCGGTCGTCCATTCCTCGCGCACGGTCGCCATCCGGTCGAGGATGTCGTCGCCGATGATGCCGGATTCCTCGACCTCCTGCCGCTTTCCGTCCGCGAAGGCTTTCACCTCGGCCTGGAGCTCCTCCGAAGCTTCATCGATCTGCACGCCCTGCTCGCGGGTAGAGGCGACGGCTTCACTCTTCGAACTGGAGACCGTTGCACCGTGGAAGTAGTCGGCGAAGTTGTCGAAGAGGATCTGCTGGTATGCGAGTGGCAGCTCCTCGACTCCCGAACCGGTGAGGATGGCACCGGACACGCGCGGGAAGCTCGTCGTGGTCGTGTAGCCGAGGTTCGGGGCGACCTCGAAGAATCCGCCCTGGACCACGTCGGAGAGCACCGCGAGCGAGCAGTCGATCGTGCCGCGCTGCAGGGCTTCGTACGCCTCCACTCCGGCGATCGACACCGGCGATCCGCCGACGTGGCTCACCATGTCGGAGGCCGCCGGAGAGCCGACGCGCACCTGGAGACCCTGCCAGTCGTCGAGTTCTGGGCTGGGCTCGGTGCAGACGGAGTAGTACTCACCGGACGCCATGACGGGGAGGAACGGTGTCACGTCGTTCTCCTCGTACTCGGCGAGGATCTCCGGGGTGTTCCACGACAGTTCGGCTGCCGCGAGGTTGGTGACGAGCTCGCCGACTACCGGGGTGGATTCGTCACCAGCCAGGATTGGGTTGAGTGCATTGAACGCGGGAAACCGTGCCGGGTCGTACGTGGGCAGAGTGAACGCCATGTCGACGCGGCCATCGGCCAATGCGTTATGGATTTCGTCGTAGGTGGCGATCGACTGATTCCAGGCGAGCTCCACCGTGATTTGCCCGTCGGACATCTCTTCGACGGCTTCCTTGAAGGACGTGCGGATCGGAGATTGTGGGGAGTTCTGTGAGGTCGCCGGGATCTGGTAGGTGATCGTCACCGGTTCGAGGTCCTCGATCGCGGCGGAGACGACCTCAGGGGAGGTGCCGAACGCGTAGCCTTCGCCGCGCTCACCGCCGCCGGTACCTCCGCCGGCGCTGCCAGCACAGGCGGACAGGGTGAGACAGAGGGCCGCTGCGAAGGCGATGACGTGGCTGCGGCGGTGCCGAATTGTGGACGGGGAAAAGGGCGAATCTGTGGAGAGGGGGCGCTTCATGATCTCACCTGTGAATCGGGACTCGCGCAGTCGGATGGGTCGCTCATCGTCGAACCGACCTCAAAAACACCCTAACAAATGCTCAGGCAGTTTTGAAGAGTCGGGGGATGTGGGGTGCGCCAGCGCAGGGATCGCCGCCTTCAGGTGATGCCTCGCAGGGCTGCTGCCAGGGTGGCGTCGAAACATGCGGTGCGGTCGTCGGCCGGAAGGCAGGCCAGCGCTCCGACGCTGCACAGCACCGCGATTCCGTGGATCGGCGCCCACAGCGCGACGACCTCTGGGTCGACCTGAGGCGTTCCCGCCGCCGATGCAGGCGCAGGAGCACAGTCCGATTCCGGGGGCTGTGTGCCCGCGTGGTGGTCGGCTGAGCCCTCCGACTGCTGGACGGCAGGTTCGAGTGCGTCTGTTCGATCCGCTGCGAGGAGTTCCTGCCGGCGTGCGTCGAGGAGCTCCTGGAGGACCGCAAGGGGGTCCGCGGTGTCCTTGCCCAGTGTGGCGCTGCCCAGCGGCACGGCATCGATGAGGCAGGCGAAAGAGCTCGACTGGGTGACGGCGAACTCGAAGTACGCGCGGCCTGCGGCAGCGAGCCGCGCGGTTGCCGGAGTCCGCGGCGGGAGCGACGCGAGGCCGTTGCGCATGTGGTCGGCGAGTCGTTCGAGCACCTCGTGGCGCACGGCTGCCAGCAGATCCTGGTGGTTCGCGAAGTGACGGTAGGCGGCCGAGGCGGAGACTCCGGCCCGGCGTGCGGCCTCGCGCAGGACGACGGCGGGGGGACCACCGGTCGCAGCGAGGTCGACGCCGATCCTGATCAGTGCGGTACGGAGATCGCCATGACGGTAAGTGGTGCGTGCATGGGCGCGGTTGACGGTGTTCACATTGCAAGTGTACGCTAGCCGTTGTGAACACTGTTCACAACATGTGTGCGTAAGGAGAAGGAGCCGACTCATGGACGTGCTGACGTTCGCAGTGGTACTGGTCTCGGGTTTCGTCGGCTGCGCGGAGTTCGGGTCCGTCGCCTTCGTCCATCCAATCATCCGGAAACTTCCCGAGGACGCGCAGTTCATCATGGAGAAGGGGCTGCTCGAAACGTTTGGCAGGACCATGCCCGTCGGCATGACCGCCGCGCCGATCCTCGCCGGAGTCGCCGCCGCGCGTGATTCTTCCAGCTGGTTCATTGCGGCTGCGTTCGTCCTCACGGTGGCCCTGGTGGTCACCATCGTCGGCAACGTCCCGATCAATGAACGCACTCGCAGATTGACCGAGGCGCCCGAATCATTCATCCGGATGCGGCGCCGGTGGGACGTCTTCCAAGGGATTCGGGGCTCGTTGCAGCTGCTCGGATTCGTCCTCGTCGTTCTCGCCGTTGCCGCAGGGTGATCGCGGGCGGGCCGGCGGGGCGTTGCTGACCCGACCCCGGACGCCGGGAGAAGTCGGTGCTCGTGTTCACCGCTCGGTCAACGCCCCGACCAGCTCCTCCACTCGGGCGTCGATGTCATCGCGGACCAGGCGCATGCGCTCGATCCCCTCGATGCCGCGTTCGGAGGGCTCGTCGGTGTGCCAGGTCTCGATCTCCGCGCGCATGCCTTCGACGGGTTCGACGTGCGCCTCGGCGCCGAGCACGATCACCCGGTCCACCCGGCGCAGCAGCTCCGGGTCGATCGGCTTCGGTGAGCCCTCGCTCATATCCGCTCCGACCTCGGCGACGGCCTCCGCGGAGAGCCCGTTGATCGCCCAGCCCGGCCGGGTGCCGGCGGAGTGCACCTCGATCGCGTCACCGGCGCGGCGGCGGAGGAGGGCGGCGGCCATCTGCGACTTCCCGCCGTTCTTCACGCAGACGAAGAGCACGCTCGGGCGGGAGGCCGAGGCGGCGGGAGGGGTGGCGGTCATGGGGTCTCCTGGGTTCACGGTTCGACGGGTTCCTGGGTTCATGGGCGGAATTCGTGGTCTCAGCGGTGACGCGCGGTGCCCGGCGGGGCGACTGCGGAGCCGGCACGCACCTCGGGACCGGCGCCGGGCACGGTCGGGTCCCCGGGGAACAGGCGCTTCCCGGCCCACAGCGACACGTAGACGAGGGCGACGAGCACGGGCACCTCGATGAGCGGGCCGACCACTCCGGCGAGCGCTTGGCCCGAGGTCACGCCGAAGGTGCCGATCGCCACGGCGATCGCGAGCTCGAAGTTGTTGCCCGAGGCGGTGAAGGCCGTCGTCGTCGACCGCGCGTAGTCGAGCCCGACCGCCTTCGCCGACAGCAGCCCGACGGCGAACATCACCACGAAGTAGGCGAGCAGCGGCAGCGCGATGCGCGCGACGTCCCACGGCTGGGAGGTGATCGCCTCGCCCTGGAGTGCGAACAGCAGCACGATGGTGAACAGCAGGCCGTAGAGCGCCCACGGCCCGAGCTTGGGCAGGAAGCGCTCCTCGTACCACTCGCGCCCCTTGGCCCTCTCCCCGAGCACGCGGGTGAGGAAGCCGGCGAGCAGCGGGATGCCGAGGAACACGAGGACGGAGACGACGATCGCCCAGAAGGAGAAGTCCGCCGAGGTCGTCGGCAGCCCCAGCCACGACGGCAGCGCCTGGAGGTAGAACCAGCCGAGCGCGCCGAACGCGACGACCTGGAACACCGAGTTGATCGCGACCAGCACGGCCGCGGCCTCCCGGTCGCCGCAGGCCAGATCGTTCCAGATGAGGACCATCGCGATGCACCGGGCGAGGCCGACGATGATGAGCCCCGTGCGGTACTCCGGCAGGTCGGCGAGGAAGATCCACGCGAGGACGAACATCAGCGCCGGGCCCACGACCCAGTTGAGCGCGAGGGACAGGAGCAGCAGGCGCTTGTCCCCGGTGACCCGGTGGGTCTCGTCATAGCGGACCTTCGCGAGCACCGGGTACATCATGACGAGCAGGCCGATGGCGATCGGGACGGACACCTGGCCGATCGCGACTGCATCGAGCGCCGCGCCGAGCCCGGGGACGAACCGGCCGAGCAGGAGGCCGGCGACCATCGCCAGCAGGATCCAGGCCGGCAGCCAGCGGTCGAGGAAGGACATCTCCCTCATCACCGGTACCGCCTCCGGCCGGGCATCGGTCGTGGTCATCGGCGTGCACTCCTCATATCGATATCCGTCGATGAAAGGCTACGCCCATTGATCGACGGGTGTCAATGTATAATGGGGCGATGACTGCAGCGACCGCTCCCGAGGTGATCCCCGGCTCGCCGCGCCCGTCCTCGCCCCGGCAGACCGTTCCGTCGAATGCCGGTGCCGCAGCCGAGGCGCCCTGCTGCTCGCTCACCGCCGCGCCGCTCGATGTCGAGCATGCCGAGCATATGGCGCTCAAGCTCAAGGCCCTCTCCGACCCGACGCGGCTGCGGCTGCTCTCCCACGTCGCCGCCCAGGGGTGCGAGGCGGTGTGTGCCTGCGACCTCACCGATGAGCTCGGCATCAGCCAGCCCACCGTGAGCCACCACCTCAAGAAGCTCGTCGACGCCGGCCTCCTCACCCGCGAGCAGCGCGGCCGCTGGGCCCACTACACCGTGATCCGCGAGGCCTTCGACGACCTCAGCGGCTTCCTCGCCCTGCGCTGACCCTGCTCCCGGGCACCCGCCGGCGCATCTCCACGTCGGGCGAGCGCCGCCACGGGCGGGGGTGCACTGGGGCTCACACGCCCGAGGCGTACCCGTCGCGCTGCGGGTCGGCGCCGCCGGCCAGCGTCCCTTCGAACCGGGTGAGTGCATGTACGCCGGCGAAGGCGTAGGACAGCGCCGAGCGCCGCACCTCGTAGCCCATGTCCTCCACCGCGGTCTGCACGCGCCGCGGGATCCGGTTGGAGATGTCGATCGCGTTCGAGGTGGCGACCACGCGCGGTGCCATGACCGCCTCCTGCGCGCTCATCCCGAAGTCGAGGATGTTCGAGATCCCCTGGGCCACCGCCGGGGTGATCCACGAAGCGCCCGGTGCGCCGATCGCCACCACCGGCTCATCGCCGGACATGACGACGACCGGGGCCATCGTCGTGTTGCGGCGCTTGCCCGGCTGGATCGAGTTCACGTGGCCCGGCCGCGGATCGAAGGTGCTCATGCCGCCGTTGAGCACGAAACCGGTGCCCGCCGGGATGTAGCCGGACGGGTTGCCGAGCGTGTGGGTGAGGGAGATCGTCAGCCCCGACTCGTCGGCCGCGCAGAGGTGCGTGGTGTGCCGGGATTCGTGGGATGAGACCTGCGGCCGGGCGGCGTCGACGTCGGCCTTCTCCCCGGAGCGCACGGCCCGGGCCGCCGCGTCGAGGGAGTCGGCGGTGAGGAGGGCCGCGAAGTCCTCCGGTGAGGCATCGGCCTCGTTCCACAGCCGCTCCTTGTCCCGCAGCGAGGTCTTCATCGCCTCGGCGAGGATCCGGATGTGCTCGGGGCTGTTGTGCTCGAGTGCGGAGAGGTCGAACCGGTCCATGATGCCCAGCGTCTGGAGCAGCTGGACCCCGCCGGCCGGTGCCGGGGCGGCGGAGACGGTGAGGCCCCGGTAGCTCGCGGAGAGCGGTGCGGGCTCGAGGAGCTCGTAGTCGGCGAGGTCCGCGGCGGTGAGGAATCCGCCGTCGGCGGCCACCGAATCGGCGACCGCCGTGGCGAGCTCACCGGTGTACAGCGCCTCCGCGCCGTGATCGCGGAGGTGGATGAGGGTGTCGGCGAGCTCCGGGTTGATGATCGTGTCGCCGACGCTCGGGAAGCTGCCGCCCTCGCCCAGATAGATGCGGCGGCCATCAGGCGTGATCGCGAGCTTCTCGCCCATGTTCATCCGCCCGTAGCGGCGCTCGTTCTGGGTGAGCACGGTGTACGTGTGGGGGCGGACGAGCCATCCCTCGCGGGCCAGCCGGATCGCCGCGGCGAAGAGATCGGCCCACGGCAGCGAGCCGAACCGTGCGTGGAGGCGGCCGAAGGCGCGCAGGGTGCCCGGCGTCATCACCGATTGGGCGCCGGTCTCGTTGACGAAGCCCGCCACCCGGTAGCCGAAGCCGTCCGTGGTGGGACCCAGCAGGTCGGCCTCCCACATGTCCGGGCGCACCCCGGCCGGACTCGTGCCGAGGCCGTCGATGATGTGGCGGGTGCCGTCCGGGGTGACGATCTGCATGTCGGCCATCCCGCCGATCCCGCACATGAGCGGGTCGACGACGCCCTGGACCATGGCCGCGGCGATCGCGGCGTCCACGGCGTTGCCGCCCGCGGCGAGCACCTCGACCCCGGCGTCGGTAGCCTCGGGCTGCGGGGTGGTGATCATCGAGCGGAAGCGGCGGGCGCGCGGTGTGGGGGTCAGCATGGGATCCACGCTAGCGGAGGAGAGCCGACCTGCTCAGTGGGGTCCGGTCGCCCTGATCCCACCCGGGCGGTGCGGCACGAGCACCGGCACCAGTCGGACCAGGAGCACCATGCCGAGGAGCTCGACGAGCGTCTGCGCGACGACCGCGAGCGGAGCGAGGGCGAGTTCCGCGGGCATGGCGAGGGCGAGCGGCAGGACGACGAGCGAGTTCCGGGTGGCGGTCGAGAAGACCACGGCGCGCGCACCGGGCACGTCGAGGCGGGCGCTGCGCGCGGCGAGCAGCCCAACCCCCACTGCGAGGACGAGGAAGACCGTATAGAGGGGAACGACACGGAGCACCGCGGTGATCTGCCCGCCGACCGCCGCGATCTGCGAGCCGATGACGACGACGAGGGTCACCATCATCAACGGCACCATGAGCGCCCCCGAGGCGTCGGTCGCCACCCGAGCCGACCGGTGCCGCCGCGCCAGGGCCTGCACGGCGGCTGCCGCCCCGAGGGGCAGGACGATGAGGACGAGGAATGCCCGGCCGAACGGCGCGAGGTCGACCGCGGACGCCGCGGTGCCGCCGGTGAATGCGAGGAGATAGGCCGGCAGGAGGAGCATCTGCACGAGCATGAGCAGCGGGGCCGCGGCGAGGAGCCGGTCGCGCGCGCCTCCCGCGAGACCGGTGAACACGATGACGTAGTCGATGCACGGGGTGAGGAGGACGAGGAGGACGCCCGCCGCGAGTCCGGGGTCGTCGGTGACGACGCGGGAGAGCGCGAAGACGATGATCGGGACGACGAGGAAGTTCGCCACGAGGACCGTGAGGAGGAAGCGGACATCGCGCAGCGCCCGGCCGACGGTGATGAGCGGGATGCCCACGAAGGTGGCGAAGAGGAGCAGGAAGAGCGCGGGCTCGATCGCGTGGGCGAGTGCGGGCGCCTGCGCCGGCAGACCGAGGCCGATCCCGGCCCCGACGGCGATCGCCACGAGATAGAGGGTGACCTGGTGGCAATCCCACCACTCCACGATTCTCTCCACGGGACCATCGTCCCAGACGACGCGCGGTGCACCGCAGACGCCGGGCGAGCACCGGCGGGCCCCGCGGGCGGGAGCACCCAGCACGACACCGCCGCAGTCGGCGATGACTGCGGCGGTGCCGGTCGTGTGCTCCGAGAGGTGCTGGGAACGGCCGCGGTGCTCAGCCGACGACGGTCTGGTGCTGCTCGGCCGGGGACAGGCTGCCCTGGAAGGTCTCGAGCTGGCCGGCGGTGGCCCGTGCATCGACTCCGGTGTTCGGGTCGAGGATGCGGAATGTGCCGTCGGCGGAGTCGTAGTCGGTGATGACCACGGCGTGGACGATGTGCGGGTTGACGCCCTGGGCGGCCCGGTAGTCGTAGACGTAGGGGAGCGCGTCCATGTAGCCGGTGATGATCGCGGACTTGCCGTCGCGCACCTCGTCGAGGGCACCGGTGAAGTCGGTGTCGGCATTCGCCGGGACGCCCTGCGCGTCGAGGATGCTGACCATGTGGGCTTCCACGGTCGGTCCCGAGGCGAGTCCGGTCTGTCCGCGGGCGGTCTCGATCGCAGCGCGCGGCCCCTGATCGTAGCCCTGCGGCTGGTAGCCCTCGGCGAGCATCGCGATGACCGCGGAGGTGGGGCCGCAGTCGGCGTCCTGAGTGGGCTGGCCCTGGAACTGGTCGATCGCCACGTAGGACGGGCTCTGCGTGCCGGAGGCCTCTGCGGCGGCGACGGGTGCGGTGCCGAGACCGATCGCGTCGGCCCCGAACCCGAATCCGGTGACCGCGACGGCGCCGGCGGCTCCGAGGACGCCGATCCGCTGGAGGAGGGGGCGGGTGGAGGAGTGTGCAGTCTGTACTGTGCGCATGAGTCTCGAACCTTTCGTATGGATTCCGTTTCGCAGCGGGCCGCGAGCTGTGATCGCAACCACGTCCACAACCTTGTCACCGGCGGATTCGTCCGACAAGCGGGCCTGCCATGCCGCCGGTGAACGCCAGGTGGACGGCATTTCGGAAATCGGTGCGTTGACGCTTCAACGATCGGGGCCGAGGCGCTCGCGCCTGCGCGTCGCCGCCCACAGCCTTCAATCAGTGTGCGACTCGATTTGAATACCTCTGTACTTGCTGGGAATGCGCGTGGCCGGGTCCCGGGCGGGGAGGCCGCGGCCCATGATCCGGGGACCCACCGCGACCGGCTCGTCCCCTACCGCCGAGGTGCGAGTCGGGTCAGACTGGCAGGAGCATCACCGGTCGCAGTCGACGGCCGGCACCGAGGGGGCAGGAGGCGCACATGCGGATCGGGATCGTGGGAGCAGGGATCGGCGGGCTGTGCGCGGCGATCGGGCTGCAGCGCGCGGGAGCACAGGTGACGGTGTTCGAGCAGGCTCCGGTGCTCCGCGCCGGCGGGTCCGGTCTGTCCGTGTTCGCCAACGGACTCCGCGCCCTCGACGTCATCGGCGTGGGTGACGCCTTCCGGCAGGCCACCTCGGCCGAGGTGCGGGAGCTGCGCGGAGGGCAGCGCCGGCCCGACGGCGCCTGGCTCGCGCGTATCCCCACCGAGGCCGTCGCGGAGCTCCGGGTCATCGACCGGGCGGTGCTCCACGATCTCCTCCTCGGCCACCTCGCCCCCGGCACGGTGCGCTCGGGATGCCGCATTGTCCGGGCGGATCCCGACGGGTCCGTGGTTGTGGACCCGGGCAGGGAGCCCGAGGCAGACGGCGCCCCGGCTTCCGGACAGGACGCCGAGGCCGGGCCGTCCGGGACATCGGACGAATCCTTCGACCTCGTCGTCGCCGCCGACGGGCTGCGGAGCACGGTCCGGCGCTCCTGGCCGGGCGACCCCGGCATCCGGTACGCCGGCTACTCCGCGTGGCGGGGCATCACCGACCGGCCGGTGGACCTGCACGGCGAGGCCGGGGAGACCTGGGGCATCAGGCAGCGCTTCGGCCTGGCACCCCTGTCCGACGGGCGCGTGTACTGGTTCGCGGTGGCGACGATGGCACAGGACGTGCGGATCGAGGACGAGATGGCGGCAGTCCGCGCGACGTTCGGGCACTGGCACGCACCCATCCCCGCGCTGCTCGAGGCGACGCCCGCGGACCGCGTCCACCGGTTGCCGATCAACGAGCTCGCCGGTCCGCTCCCGTCCTACGTCCGCGGCCGGACGGTGCTGCTCGGCGACGCCGCGCACGCTATGACACCGAACCTGGGACAGGGCGGGGGCCAGGCGATGGAGGACGCCGCCGTCCTCACCGTGGCGCTCGGCGGGCTCGCGCGGGATGACGCCCCAGATCCGGTGCAAGTGGGCTCCGCGCTCGCCCGCTACGACGCCCTGCGCCGACCGCGCTCCCAGCGCATCGCCCGGATGTCGCGCCTGGTGGGACAGATGGGGCACGTGAGGGGTGCTGCGGTGAGCCGGGTCCGAGACCAGGTGCTCCGCCTCACCCCGGAGCGCGCGCTCGTCCGGCAGATCCGACAGGTGCAGGGTTGGGAGCCGCCGGCGGGGTGAGGGCGGGCCGAGGGCCGCTCGGCGCCCCTCGGCCCACGCCCCTCAGGCCACGTGCGCGTCTGCCACTGCGAGCGCCTCGTCGAGCACCTCGAGACCGCGGATCACGTCCTCGTCCGGGGTGTTGAGCGGCGGCACGACGTGGATGCGGTTGAAGTTCGCGAACGCCAGCACACCGCCGGCCAGCAGTGCCTTCATGAGCTCCGCCATCGCCTTCGAGCTGCCGCCGTAGGGCGCCAGCGGCTCCCGGGTCGTCCGATCCTTGACGAGCTCGACCGCCCAGAAGCACCCGAGACCGCGCACATCACCCACGGACTGGTGGCGCTCGGCGATCTCCCGCAGGCGCGGGCCGATGACATCGGTCCCCAGCCGTGCGGCGTTCTCGACCATCCCCTCCTCGCGCATCGCGGTGATCGTCGCGACCGCCGCCGCGCAGGCGAGCGGGTGACCCGAGTAGGTCAGGCCGCCCGGATAGGTGCGATCGACGAAGGTCTCGTAGATCGGCCGGGAGATCGCCACCCCGCCCAGCGGCACGTACCCGGAGTTGACCCCCTTGGCGAAGGTGATGAGGTCCGGGGCGACGTCCCAGTGGTCGACGGCGAACCAGGCGCCGGTCCGCCCGAACCCGGCCATGACCTCATCGGCGATGTAGACGATCCCGTGCTTCCGGGTGAGCTCCCGGACGCCTGCGAGGTACCCCGGCGGCGGCGCATAGATCCCGGCCGTGCCGGGCACGGTCTCGAGGACCAGGGCGGCGATCCGGTCCGGTCCCTCGAGGAGGATCATGTCCTCGAGGTGGCGCAGCGCCCGCTCGGTCTCCTGCTCCTCGGTCTCCGATCCGAAGTAGCTCCGATACGGGTAGGCGGGCATGAAATGGACGACGCCTTCGGCCGAGTAGTCGTTGGGGAACCGGCGCGGATCACCGGTGACGTTGACCGCGAGCTGCGTCCCGCCGTGATAGCTGCGGTACGCCGAGAGCACCTTGTGACGGCCCGTGTGCAGCCGCGCCATGCGGATCGCGTGCTCGTTCGCATCCGCCCCGCCGTTGGTGAAGAACACGTGGTCGAGCCCGTCCGGTGTGAGCTCGGTGATGAGGCGCGCAGCCTCGGAGCGGGCATCGTTGACGTGCTGCGGGGCGATGGTGCAGAGCTTCCCCGCCTGCTCCTGGATCGCGGCCACGACGGCCGGGTGCTGATGCCCGATGTTCGTGTTCACGAGCTGGGAGGAGAAGTCGAGGAGCTCGCGCCCCTCGCCGTCCCACACCCGGGAACCCTCGGCCCGGAGCACCGTCATCGGGGAGAACGGTCCCTGGGCCTGCCAGGAGTGGAAGACGTGCGTCCGGTCGAGTTCATGGGCGCGCCGGCCGGCATCGATCTCGGCCTCGGTGATCGCGGCCTCGGATCGAGTGGTGGATTCGACGGTGGTGGTCATGGTGTGTCCTTCAGGTTCGGGTGCCGCTCAGGCGTTGGTCGGGAATCCGAGGTTGATGCCGCCGTGGCTGGGATCGAGCCAGCGCTTGGTGACGACCTTGCCGCGGGTGAAGAAGTGGACGCCCTCGGTGCCGTGGGCGTGGGTGTCGCCGAACAGCGAGTTCTTCCAGCCGCCGAACGAGTAGTACGCCATCGGCACCGGGATCGGGACGTTGACGCCGATCATCCCGACCTGGACCTCGTTCTCGAACCGCCGGGCGGCACCGCCGTCGTTCGTGAAGATCGCCGTGCCGTTCCCGTAGGGGTTCGCATTGATGAGTTCGAGCCCCTCGTCGTATCCGGCGACCCGCACGACGGAGAGCACCGGCCCGAAGATCTCGTCGGTGTAGATCGACATCTCCGGGGTGACTGCGTCGAACAGGGTCGGTGCGACGAAGAAGCCTTCACCGTCGGCGTCGACCTCCGGCGAGCGGCCGTCGACGACGAGGGTCGCGCCGGCTTCCACCCCGGCGTCGATGTACCCGGTGACCTTGTCCCGGTGGGCGGCGGTGATGAGCGGACCCATGTCGGTATCACGGGTCCCGTCGCCGGTGCGCAGCGTGCGGGTGCGCTCCGCGATCTTCTCCACGAGCGCGTCAGCGATCGAGTCGACCGCGACGACCGCGGAGATCGCCATGCACCGTTCACCGGCCGCCCCGTAGCCGGCGTTGACCGCCGCGTCGGCTGCGAGGTCGAGGTCGGCATCGGGGAGGACGAGCATGTGGTTCTTCGCCCCGCCGAGCGCCTGCACCCGCTTTCCGGCTGCGGTCGCGGTCTCGTAGACGTACCGGGCGATCGGCGTGGAGCCGACGAACGACACCGAGGCGACCCGCTCGTCGGTGAGGAGCGTGTCGACGGCCTCCTTGTCGCCGTGGACGACGGTGAAGACGCCGTCCGGCAGGCCCGCCTCCTGCCACAGGGCGGCGATCCAGTTGGCGGCCGAGGGATCCTTCTCCGAGGGCTTGAGCACGACGGTGTTGCCGGCCGCGATCGCGATGGGGAAGAACCACATCGGCACCATCGCCGGGAAGTTGAACGGCGAGATGATCGCGGACACCCCGACCGGCTGGCGCAGCGAATGGACGTCGACCCCGGAGGACGCGTTCTCGGTGTGGCCGCCCTTGAGGAGGTGCGGCATGCCGCACGCGAACTCGACGACCTCCTGGCCGCGGCTGATCTCACCGAGCGCATCGGCGAGCACCTTGCCCTGCTCGGCGGTGATGATCGCGGCCAGCTCCTCCTTGCGGGAGTTGAGCAGCTCGCGGAAGGAGAAGAGCACGGAGACCCGCTTCGACAGCGAGGTGTCCCGCCATCCGGGGAAGGCGGCGGCCGCCGAGGCGATGGCCGCCTCGGTCTCCGCGCGCGAGGCGAGCAGGACCTCACCGGTGCGCTCCCCCGTCGCGGGGTTGTGGAGCTCGCCGCGGCGCGCGTCGTCGGCGATCGGCGCCGGTGCGCCGTCGATCCAGTGGGTGATCGTCGTCATCGTGAGTGCCCTTTCGGCGGGTCGGGGAGGATGTGGTGGGCCGCCGCGCAGTGACGGCTCTCACACACAGGCTGGACCCGGTCCTCCGCGACGTCAACGTGCACAGTGTCAGGTCTCAAGGATGCCAGCTGACAGTCTGTACGGTTGGCCCATGACTCACATCGCTCCCGACTCCCGCTCGGAGTCCCCGGTGACCGTGGCGCGCGTGCTCGAGCTCCCCGACCTCGCGGCCGGTGCGCCCGAGGTGCTCTGCGGGCAGGATCTCCTCGGAACCCCGGTCCGGTGGGTGCACATCGTCGACACCGAGAACACCGGTGCGCTGCTCGAGGGCGGAGAGCTCGTGCTCACGACCGGATCGGTCTTCCGGCACTCCCATGACCAGGCGCGCAGCTTCTTCGACGACATCGAGGCGGCTGGGGTCGCGGCGGTCGTCGTCGAGCTCGTGGGCCCCGACGGAGCGTTCGACGCCGAGGCCCGCCGCCGCATCGGATCCGCCGTGGACGGCCGGGTGCTGCCGGTGGTCGTGCTCCACCGGCGTGCGCGATTCGTGCGCGTGACACAGGCCGCGCACCGGCTCCTCATCGGCGAGCAGGTCGCCCGGCTCGAGAGCGCGCGCCGGGTCCACGAGGTGTTCACCGGCTTGAGCCTCGAGGGTGCGGACGAGCAGCGCATCGTCGACACCGCCGCCGAACTCCTGGGCGCCGCCGTCGTGCTCGAGGACGCCGCTCACCGGGTGCTCGCGTTCAATGCCGCGGGTGGGAGCGTCGACGCCCTGCTCGCCGAATGGCCGGCCCGCGCGACCGGTGAGGGCGGCCGCACACGCGAGGCCGGCCCTGCCGGCTCCCGGGCGGTCCGGCTGCACACCCCTGTGGGGGTGAGCGGGCGGCGCTGGGGTCGCCTCGTGGTCCCGGACGCCGGGAGCGGGGCGGAGGCGGCCGCACATGTCCTCGAGCGCGCGGGGCAGGCGGTCACCCTTGCGCGGATGGCTGCGCAGGACCGGCGCGATCTGCTGCAGCAGGCGCGGACGGGCTTCCTCCAGGAGCTCATGGACGGTACGCTCACGGACCCCGGGCAGGCTCTCGCCCGGGCCGAGGCACTGGGCATGCGCAGCGCTCCGGTGTACCTGCCGTTCGTCCTGCAGCTCGAGCCGGTGCCCGGGGAGGATCCGACCGGGCTGCAGCTGCGCGAGCGGGCGGCCCTGGACGCGATGACGGCTGCCGCCCGTGCGCAGCGGTTGCCGGCGCTCGCCGGCGGTCTGCGCTCGGGGTCCTTCGCCGTCCTCCTCGGTCTCGGCTCCGCCGACGACGTCGACCGGCGGCTGGGGGACCTCCTCGACCGGGCCGACGCGCTCCTCGACGGCGGGCGCCCGGATGCCGCCGGCGCGAAACCGACATCGTGGATCGTCGGGGTCGGACCCGCGGCGGACTCGCTCAGCGGCGCGGCCGCAGGTCTCGAGGAGGCCGGCCGGACCGTCGAGGTCGTCGCCACGATGGAGGTGCACCGCCGCCCGTTCTATCGCTTCGGCGATGTGCGGCTGCGCGGGGTGCTGTCAGCCCTGCGGGAGGAGCCGCGGATGCGCGCCTTCGTCGAATCGGAGCTCGGCGGGCTGCTCTCCTCCGAAGGCCCCGCGGCGCTCGGATTCCTCCGCGTGCTCCTCGAGTGCGGCGGGAACAAGGCGGAGGCGGCCCGCCGTGCGAACCTCAGCAGGCCCGCCCTCTATGCCCGGATCGCCCGGATCGAATCGGTGCTCGGCGTATCCCTCGAGGACGCCGACTCACGGCTCGCGGTGCACGTCGCACTGCTGTGGCTCGAGGTCGGCGGTCGCCTGGACGGGCGGCGCTGAACCAGCGCGAGAACGGCGGCCGGGCGGGGCCTCGCGCAGTCTCCACCCCTCGCCTTGAATACCCCTAGGGGTATATGTCAGACTGGATCCATCAACCCGACAGACCCAGGAGACGCCATGCTTCTCGAACGCATCTACGACGAGGACCTCGCACAGGCCAGCTACTTCATCGGCTGCCAGGCGAAGGGCGAGGCCGTCGTGGTCGACGCCCGCCGCGACATCACCGAATATCTCGAGCTCGCCGCCCGCCACGGCATGACCATCACCGCTGTCACCGAGACCCACATCCACGCCGACTACCTCTCCGGCTCCCGCGAGCTCGCGGCTGCCACCGGTGCTCAGCTCTACGTCTCCGGCGACGGCGACGCGGACTGGCAGTACGGATTCGAGGCCACCCGCCTGCACGACGGTGACACCATCACGATCGGCAACATCACCATCCAGGCGCGCCACACCCCGGGCCACACGCCGGAGCACCTCGTGTTCCTCGTCACCGATGGCGCCTTCGCGGACGAGCCCGGGTACCTGCTCTCCGGCGACTTCGTGTTCGCCGGGGACCTGGGCCGCCCCGACCTCCTCGACGAGGCGGCCGGCGGCGTCGACACCCGGTTCGGCGGGGCGAAGCAGCTCTTCTCCAGTCTCAAGACGGTGTTCCTCGAGCTCCCGGACCACGTCCAGGTGTTCCCGGCCCACGGTGCCGGCAGCGCGTGCGGCAAGGCGCTCGGCGCCCTCCCGTCGACCACCGTCGGCTACGAGCGGAACTTCGCCTGGTGGGCCCCGTACCTGCGGAACGACGACGAGCAGGGCTTCGTCGACGAGCTCCTCGACGGGCAGCCCGACGCCCATGCGTACTTCGGGCGCATGAAGCGGGAGAACCGCGACGGCCCGCGCATCCACGGCGAGCTGCCGGAGCTGCGCCGGATGTCGACGGACGAGGTCGAGAAGGCGCTGCTGGCGGACGAGGCGATCTTCGTCGACACCCGCCCCAACACCGAGGTGCACGCCGGAACGGTCGCCGGGTCGCTCAACATCCCGGGCCCGGACAAGGCCGCGACCTACGGCGGCTGGGCCTACGACCCCGAGCGCGAATCGCGCGGGCTCATCCTGCTCGCCCCGGACCAGCAGACCGCCGCGGACTTCCGCGACCACCTGCTGCGCGTGGGCATCGACACCGTCATCGGGTTCACCCCCGACATCGACGGACTGCCGTCCACCGTGCCCGCGATGATCGCGCCGTCCGAGCTCGACTCCTTCGACGCCGCCCTCGTGCTCGACGTCCGCAACAAGACGGAGCACGCCGACGGCCACATCCCGGGATCCTCCCAGCTCAGCGCCGGACGCGTGCTGTGGAACCTCGATCAGCTGCCGCAGGACGGTCCGATCGTCACCTACTGCCAGTCCGGAGTCCGCAATTCCGTGGCCGCCAGTGCGCTGCGGCGCGAGGGCTACGACATCGTCGAGCTCGAGGGCAGCTACGCCGGATGGTCGGCATGGCAGGCCGAATCCGCGGAGGCCGCCCGATGACCGCCGCACAGACCGCCCCCGCACCCACGCGGATCACCGCGATCGACGCCGCCGAGCTCCGCTCACGAATCGCCGCGGACGAGCAGCTCACCATCATCGACGTCCGCACCCCCGGCGAGTTCGACACCGTCCACATCCGCGGTTCGTACAACGTGCCGCTGCCGCTCCTGTCGGAGCACACCCGCGAGCTCGCCGAGAGGCTCCGGGGCCACGTGGTCCTCATCTGCCAGTCGGGCAACCGGGCGCAGCAGGCCTGCGGGCGGCTCCACGGCGTCGGACTCGCCGAGGCGACCGTGCTCACCGGCGGCATCGCCGAGTTCGAGGCCGCCGGCGGAGACGTCGTCCACGGCACGCGACGCCGGGCGATGGACCGCCAGGTGCGGATGACCGCCGGGTCACTCGTGCTGCTCGGCGTGCTCGGCAGCAAGCTCATCTCCCCGAAGCTCAGTCTGCTCGCCGGCGCGATCGGGGCCGGACTCGCCTACTCCGCGGCGAGCGATTCGTGCGCGATGGCCTCGGCGCTGTCGAAGATGCCGTGGAACCGCACCGCGGCCGACCCGACGCTCGAGAACTCCATCCGCGCGATCCCAGCAGCACCGCACGCCATCTGACCCGCGTCCACCCGGGTGGGCCCCGGGTGGACGCCACCGCCCACACGACACGAAGGAGGAGGCGCAGTGGACCTCACCCTGATCGGTGTCCTCATCGCCGCCGTGGTGATCGGGGTCTCACTCGGTCTGCTCGGCGGCGGGGGATCGATCCTCACGGTCCCGCTGCTCACCTACGTCGCGGGACTCGACGCCAAGGAGGCGATCGCAGCATCGCTGTTCGTCGTCGGCGTCACCTCGGCGGTCAGTGTCATCGCCCACGCCCGCCGCGGCAACGTCCGCTGGCGGATGGGTCTGATCTTCGGCGCGGCCGGCATGGCAGGGGCGTTCGGCGGCGGCCTGCTGGGCGGACTCATCCCCGGGACCGTCCTCATGATCGCCTTCGCGCTCATGATGCTCGCCACCGCTGGTGCCATGCTCCGCGGGCGGAAGAAGCAGAACGTGACCGGAGACGCGGGAGAGCGGGCGCGCGAACTGCCCGTCGTGCGCATCGTTCTCGACGGCCTGGTCGTCGGCTTCGTCACCGGGCTCGTCGGGGCCGGGGGAGGGTTCCTCGTCGTGCCCGCGCTCGCCCTGCTCGCCGGACTGCCGATGACCGTGGCCGTGGGCACCTCGCTCCTCGTCATCGCGCTCAAGTCCTTCGCCGGGCTCGCGGGGTACCTCACCTCGGTGTCGCTCGACTGGGGACTCGTCCTCGGCGTCACCGCCGCGGCGATCGTCGGCAGCGTGATCGGGGCGAAACTGTCCTCGACGGTGCCGGAGGCCGCTCTGCGGAAGGGCTTCGGAGTCTTCGTGCTCGTCATGGGCGTCATCGTCCTGTGGCAGGAGCTGCCGGGTCCCTACGACCTCGCAGTCCTCGTGGCCGCCGCTCTCGCCGCGGTGCTCGCCGGAGTCTGCCTGCTGCTCGGCGACCGGTGCCCGCTGCCGGTGCGGGAACGCCGGGTGCACCGATCCGCATCTCCCACTCGAGAACCATCGATCCCGAAAGGACCGCAGACATGACCACCATCGATCTCACCGGCGACACCTTCGCCCGGACGATAGCCGACCAGGACATCGTGCTCGTCGACTTCTGGGCGAGCTGGTGCGGGCCGTGCCGGATGTTCGCCCCGGTGTTCGAGGCGGCCTCCGCCGAGCATTCCGACATCGTCTTCGCCAAGGTCGACACCGAGGCCGAGCAGACGCTCGCCTCCGCCGCCCGGATCACCTCGATCCCCACCCTCATGGCGTTCCGCGAAGGCGTGCTCGTCTTCTCCCAGCCCGGTGCGCTGCCGGCTGCGGCGCTCGAAGAGCTCATCCAGAAGGTCAAGGATCTCGACATGGAGGAGATCCACCGGGCCGTCGCCGCACAGCAGGCCTGACACCCGTCTCCAGCGCAGGGGCCCCGACCGGGGCACCCTGCGGGCAACCAGAAAGCGAGACCGACATGCGAACAGCCGATCCCGACACCCAGCGCAAGATCCTCAACCGCCTCAAGCGGGCGCGCGGACAGCTCGACGCCGTGATCCGCGCCGTCGAGACCCAGGGCTCCTGCCGCGAGGTCGTCACCCAGCTCGCTGCGGTGTCCACGGCCGTCGACCGGGCCGGCTTCATGGTCGTGTCCTCGGCCATGCAGCACTGCCTCATCGACCCGGAGGGTGCCGCCGAGGACGAGGACGGCCTCACCACCGACGAGCTCGAGAAGCTGTTCCTCTCACTGTCCTGACACCCACCGGCGCGGCCGTCCATCCGGATCGGCCGCCATCGACCGCGCCCGGCGGGCAGCGGACCCCCGATCACCTGTGCACCACCGACGAAAGGACCACGATCATGTGCCGAGCAGTGACCTGCAAGAAGTGCGGAAAGACCACCTGGGCCGGCTGCGGCCAGCACGTCGACCAGGTGATGAAGGGCGTCCCGCGCGCCGATCGGTGCAGCGGGCACCCGAAGGGCGAGAAGGAAGCCGGGAAGCCGGGATTCCTCGCCCGGCTCCTCGGCCGCTGAGACGGACGGCACCCACCGAGCGGCCGCCCGACGGGACCGCTGCACCCGCCGTCCCCCGCAGTCCGGTCGCCCGGTAGGGTCGAGGGTTCAGCCGCCCGCCTTCGGCACCCCAGGATTGGAGCCACCGTGGACAAACCCAGAGGACAGGACAGCTTCTCCCGGTCCTACCGATTCTTCGCCCGGATCGAGTACATCCTGCTCCACGTCTTCGGCCCCTCGACGGGCAACGGACGCAACGATCCGCGGGTGCGCAACCGCCGCGAGTACGAGCGCCGCCGCGAGCTCCACGAGCAGTGGCTCGCCTCGCAGGGGTCCAGCACCTGAGGACACGGCGGAGGGCCGCCGTCCTCCTATCGAGGATCAGGCCGCGCCGCCGCGATACCCTCGCTCCATGCCGCCCCGCTTCGTCACCGACGCGCACATCCGCGCCCATCTCACGCCCCGGCTCGCCGTCGAGACCATGCTCGCCGCGCTCGCCGACCACGGCCGAGGCGCCCTCACGGCACCCGCCCGCGTCACCGCAGGACCGCTGGTCTTCACCGCCGGCGCCACGCCCACCCATCACGGCTACCGGTCCTATGCCGCCGCCGGCGGGCCGGCCGCAGAGCAGGTCGTCGTAGCCCACAGCGCGGAATCCGGCGCGGTCGAGGCGATCGCGGTGGGGAACCTCCTGGGCCCGCGCCGCACGGGCGCACTCGGAGGTGCGGCCGCCTCGCTGCTCGCCGGGCCGGGGCCGCACACCGTGGCGGTCATCGGCTCCGGCGTGCAGGCCCGCAACCAGCTGTGGGCATTCGGCGGCGTCCTCGACATCGCCGAGGTGCGCATCCACTCGCCCCGCGTGGCCCGCCGCGAGCGTCTGGCCGAGCACGCCCGCACGGTGCTCGGCCTGCCCGCCCGGGCGTACGCCTCGGCGGCGGAGGCGGTGGGCGCGGCGACCATCGTCGTCCTCGCCACGGACTCCGCGAGCCCGGTGATCGACGCCGCCGGGCTCGCCCCCGATGTCCTCGTCCACACGCTCGGGGTCGCGGCCGGCGGTCGCAGCGAGATCCCGCCCGAACTGCTCGCCGGAGCGTTCGTCACCGCCGATTCCCCGGCCCAGCACCTCAGCGAGGCCGACCCGCTGCTGCCACTCGGCGGGGCCGAGGCGATCGTGCCGCTCGGGCGGGTGGCCGCCGGACTCGTGCAGGCCCCGCTCACCGGTCGGCGGGTCTACCTGTCCCGCGGGCTCGCCGGGACCGAGGTGGCGCTGCTCGCCGCGATCGGTGCTGCGGCGGCTGCCGGCTGATCGATGGCGCAGCGACCGGCTCAACCCACCGGCTCAGTCCCCCGGTCCGTCGGCGGTGTACCCGCTGATGGTCTCGGTCCCGTCCGGCGCACGGTGGATCACCGGGCGCAGCCCGCGGCATCTGTTGAGCGGCTCCGGCGGGCCGTCGGTCGAGAAGCGGACGGAGCGCACCTGTCCGGGTGCGACGAAGATCGCCGAGGTGCCGATATTCACCTGCACCGGCGCACCGGGGCTCAGCTCATCGGCCAGGGACGCGTGGTGGACGCCCCACCACCGCTCATCGCCCTCGAGCAGCCGGCCGCTCAGTCGGCCGTCCTCGGCCGCCTCGGTGATGACGGCGTCCTGCCAGCGCTCGGGGTGCTGGCCGAGGAGCCGGGCCTGGATGAAGTGGATCTCGTGCCCCGGGGAGGTGCGGCGGCACTCCTCGGCGCCGGGCACGCGCGCCAGGGTGGTCCGGGGGTCGAGGCCGTGGTCCCGGGGGTCGAAGTCCGGGGTGCGGTGCTCAGTGGATTCGGTCATCATTCCTCACTCGGATCGGTCCGTGCTCTCCGTGAGGGCGATCGGCACGCAGCGCGCTCGACCGCCCGTTAGGGAGCGGTGCAATGGGCGACGCGGCTGCGGACTCGCGAGGCACCACCAGTCTGCCGCGTCGGCCGGAACACGTACCCGGAGCACGTCATCCGGGGTCACCCGGTGACACCTGCTGTCATGGAGGGTCACCGGGTGCCACGGCGGAGTGTGGGCGCGTGCCGATCCGAGCGGGCGGATCCGCCGGCACCAGGCCCCTGGGCCGCCGCAGGCCGACACATTGTGAGACGGATGTCTCAATCATTGACATCCGCGTAGAATCGCGGAAATCAGCCGACATTCCAGACGCACGACCCGAAGGAGCGACCGATGCCGGACGCCGCACTGCGAGACGACACCGCCCGACCCGGCGACCCGCGAGCTGCCGCGAAGGAGGCGCGCAGCGGCTACATCGCCGTCACCGTGTTCCCGCTCCTCATCATCGCCGGCGGCGTCGTCGGCTATCTCGCCGCCGACACGGTCTCCCAGGCGGCACCGGCGGTCAACACCCTGCTCGGCGTCGTGATGTTCACGATGGGGCTCACTCTCCGGCCGGTCGACTTCGCCCTCGTCGCCAAGCGCCCGCTGCCGGTGCTGCTCGGCGTCATCGCGCAGTTCGTCATCATGCCGCTCGTCGCGCTCCTCGTCGTCGTCCTCCTCCAGCTGCCGCCGGAGATCGCCGCCGGCGTCATCCTCGTCGGCTGCGCGCCCGGCGGCACCGCCTCGAACGTCGTGGCGTACCTGGCCCGCGGCGACGTCGCCCTGTCGGTGACGATGACCTCGGTGTCCACGCTGCTCGCGCCCCTCCTCACCCCGCTGCTCACCCTGTGGCTGGCCGGGCAGTACATGCCCGTCGCCGCCGGCGACATGGCGCTCACCATCGTCAAGATCGTCCTCGTCCCCGTGGTGCTCGGCGTCGTCGTCCGGCTGCTCCTGCCCAAGGTCGTCGTCCGGCTGCTGCCGGTCCTGCCCTGGCTGTCCGTGCTCACCATCGCGGTGATCGTCGCGATCGTCGTGTCCGGCAGCGCCGACCGGATCATCGAGGCCGGACTCCTCGTCCTCGCCGCCGTCATCCTCCACAACGTGGTCGGGATGGCGCTCGGGTACGGTGCGGCCGCCCTGTTCCGCCTCCCGCTGCCCTCGCGCCGCACCGTCGCGATCGAGGTCGGGATGCAGAACTCGGGCCTCGCCGCCGGCCTCGCCGCGCAGTACATGAACCCGCTCGCCGCCCTGCCCGGAGCGGTGTTCTCCGTGTGGCACAACGTGTCCGGCGCGCTCTTCGCCCTGATCTGCCAGAACCTCGACCGCCGCAGGGCGCGCACCGCAGAATCCCCGGCCCCGGCGCCCGCACCCGAGGCGCGGTGACCTGCGACGCTGCGAGCCGCCGGTGACCCCTCCGCCGGCCCGTTCCCGGTGGTGCGGCCGGTAGGCTCATGAGCATCATGCCGGACACCGAGACCCTCATCGACGCGCTCGGGATCGAGCTGTGGCGGATCCCGCTCGTCGTGCTGTCCGCGATCGCGATCTATCTGACGTTCCTCGTCTTCGTCAGGGTCTTCGGCGCCCGCGTGCTCGCGGTGACCTCGAGCTTCGACGTCGTCGTGACGATCATGTTCGGCGCGGTCGCCGGCCGCGTCATCCTCGGCCACCCGCCGACGCTCGCGGCAGGAGTGATCGGCCTGTTCACGCTCATGGCCGCCGAGGCGGTGTTCGGGGCCGTGCGGAACTGGCGGGGGATGCGCCGCGTCCTCGAATCGACCGGGGTCGTCGTGATGGCGCACGGCAGGGTGGTCGACGAGCACCTGCGGCGGTCCCACGTCACGTACAGCGACATCATGGCCGCCCTGCGGGCGCGCGGCGTACCGAACCCCGACCTCGTCCAGTGCGTCATCCTCGAATCGACCGGCGGGCTCTCGGTCTTCGACTCCGGGGAGCCGGTCGACCCGCGCATCCTCGATGGCGTCGTCGGCGCCGAACTCGTCACCGCAGGTGCTCCGACGGATGCGGAGGTGCGCGCTGCCGGGTCGCGCTCCGCCCGGGCCTCCTCTCCCGAGGGGACCGGCGGGCGCTCGCCCGGTGTGCCGGAGTCCGGCGATGGGGCGGGGCAGAGCGCGGGCGAGGCGCACCGCCCGGGGCACGGACCCGCCGACGGCCCCCGACGCTGACCGGGATCAACCGTGACCGGGATCAGATGAGCAGACCCAGGCGGAGCGCGTCGAGGATCGCGGAATGGATGGTGCGGCTGCTCACCGCGTCGCCGATCCGGAACAGGTCGTAGCCGGCCGCGCCGCTGCCGGAACCTTCCGAGCCGCCGCCGGAACCTTCTGCACTCCCCGCCCCTCCCGCGCGCACAGCCACCGGGAGCTTGCGGCTCCGGGCGGCGAGCGGGTCGCGCAGTGCCTGCTGGTCCACCGCGCCGCCGTTGCGCGAGCCCGGCTTGAGCGCGGTGTAGAGCTCGGCATTGGGGATCGTGCCGTGGTCGACGACCACCGCATCGACCTCGAACACGGCGTCGGTGTCGGAGTACTCGTTGCGCAGGGTGGCACGCAGCCGCCCGTCGGCGCGGCTGACGTCTGCGAGCCTCTCCGCCAGGCGCACCTCGACCCCGCGGCGGCCGAACACCTCGAGGTAGGCCGGCGAGTTCATCGAGCCGACGTCGATCCCGATCATCCGCTCCGGTGAGGCGTAGACGACCTCCGCGCCGGCCTCAGCGAGCCGCTCCACCGCGTCGAGCGCGGGATTGAGCCCGTGGTCGTCGTACACGAGCACCCGGCCGCGGCGCGGGAGCTGATCGGTCATGACGTCCCAGACGTCGTGGACGAGCCTCTCCCCGGGGGCCACCGCGGAATCCGGCAGCCCACCGGTGGCGATGACCACCGCGTCCGGGGCGAGACCCGCGATCATCTCCTCGTCCGCGAACGCGGAGAACCGGAACTCCACCCCGTGCTTGAGCGCCTGCTGCCAGCGCCAGTCGACGATCCCGATGAGGTCGCGGCGGCGCGGGGAGCGCGCGGCGATCCGCACCTGCCCGCCGTACTCGCCGGCGGCCTCGAGCACGGTCACCCGGTGGCCGCGGACCGCACACACGCGGGCCGCCTCGAGCCCGGCCGGGCCCGCCCCGACCACGACGACGTGCCGGGGACGGGCCACCTCGCCGGCGGGCACCACCTGCGGCAGGGTGAGCTCGCGGCCGGTCGCGGGGTTGTGGATGCAGTGCGCGGCGCCGGACACGTAGATGCTGTCGAGGCACAGGTTCGCGCCCACGCACGGACGGATGTCGTCCTCCTGACCGGCGGCGATCTTCTCCACGAGATGCGGGTCGGCGAGGTGCGCGCGCGTCATGCCCACGAGGTCCACGCAGCCGTCGGCCAGCGCATGCCGGGCGGTCGGGACGTCGGCGATCCGGGTGGCGTGCATGATCGGGATCGTGATCCGCTGCCGGATCCGGCGGCACACGTCGAGGAACGGGGCGGACGGCGTGCCCATGCCGGGGATCGTCGAGGCGAGCGCTCGGTCGGAGTCGAGCCGGCCCTTGATGAGGGAGAGGAAGTCGATCCCGTGCTCGGCGTACACCTGCAGGATCTCCACCGCGTCGTCCTCGACGAGCCCGTCCGCGCGGCACTCGTCGACGCTCATCCGGATCCCGACGAGGAAGTCGGGCGGGACCGCGGCGCGCACCGCGTCGATGACCATGAGGGGGAACCGCAGCCGGTTCTCCAGGCTCCCGTTGTACTCGTCCTCGCGGTCGTTGAGCCAGGGGGACACGAAGGCGTCCATGAGGTGCCCGTAGTGCTGGAGCTCGAGGCCGTCGAGGCCGGCCGCGGCCACCCGCCGGGCCGCCGCGGCGTAGTCGGCGACGATCCGCTCGATGTCCCAGTCCTCGGCCGCCTTGGCGAATGCGCGGTGCTGCGGCTCGCGGTAGCGGCTGGGCGCGACGACCGGCAGCCAGCCCCCGGCATAGTTCGAGGTCCGCGCCCCGAGGTGGGTGACCTGGATCATCACCGCCGCCCCCGCCCCGTGGCAGTCGGCGGCGAGTTTGTCGAGCCAGGGCACGACCGCGTCGGTGGACAGGTCGATGTTGCCGAACGCCGCCGGCGAGTCCGCGGACACGCACGCCGAGCCGCCGATCATCGTCAGCCCCACCCCGTCGCGCGCCTTCTCCAGGTGGTAGACGCGGTAGCGGTCGGTGGGCATCCCGTTCTCCGTGTACGCCGGTTCATGGGAGGTCGAGACGATGCGGTTGCGCAGCCGCAGCGGACCGAGGTCGAAGGGTTCGAGCAGGATGTCCGATGACATGGGGTGCTCCCGTGGACGAGAGGCGGCGAGTGATCGGTAATCGATTACCGATAGGATGAGTATAGTGATGTGCATCACAGTGATGTCAAGGGTCCGGTACGCACCGATCGCGGAGGCGCACCGGGGTGTCGGCACCGCGTCGACCCGAGACGGGAGGAGCGAGGACCATGGAGTGCAGGGCGACGGAGCGTGCCCGGGCCGGCGATCGAGAGGCGGTGGCATGAGCGCTGATACCGAGCGGAGGCGCGTGGTGCGCAGCCCCTCGTTCCGGGAACAGGCGCTCGACGCGATCCGTGCGGCGATCACCACCGGCGAGCTCGCCGAGCACACCGTCTATTCGGCCGCCGCGCTCGCCAAGCAGCTCGGCATGTCGCTGAGTCCCGTGCGCGAGGCGATGATGTCGCTCGTCGCCGACGGCACCGTCGAGGCGGTGCCCAACCGCGGCTACCGGCTCGTGCCGGTGACCGAGGCCGATCTCGAGGAGCTCATCGAGCTCCGTTCCCTGCTCACCGTGCCCGCGGTGCGGCGCCTGTGCGAGGCGGGAGAGCCCGGGTCGATCGAACGGCTGCGCGAGCTCGCCGCATCGGTGCTCGAGGCGGCGCGCAGTGAGGACTCCGCCGCCTTCCTCACCGCCGACCGACGCTTCTACGGCGAGGTGCTCCGCGCCGGGCTGGGACACCGGGCGGCGAGCATCGGCCTGCGCCTGCGCGATCAGAGCCGGGTCGCCGACCTCGGCCCCAAGTCCCCCGCTGTCGACCTCCGCAGCGCACAGGAGACGATCGAGCTCGTCGAGGCGATCGCCGCCGGCCGTGCGGACGAGGCGGAGCGGCTCGTCGTCGACAACCTCCACTACTTCAGGAAGACCGAGGCCGGGTGACCCGGCCCGGCCCGACGGCGGTCCACCGCCTGCCCTTCACCCCGCCCTTCGATGCGGCGGCGTTCGCCGGGTTCCTCCGCGCGCACCTCGTGGTCGGGGTCGATGCGTTCACCGGCGGCACGTACTCCCGCTCGGTGGACGGCGCGCACGGGCCCGTCCCGCTCGAGATCGACCTGCCGGGCTCGGGGGAGTCCGCGGTGACGGTGCGCCTCGGCGGGGCGGGCTCCGATCACCCGGCGGTGCTCGACCAGGTGCGGCAGTTCCTCGACCTCGACCAGGATCCGGCCGAGGTGAGCACCGCGCTCGGCAGCGACCCGATCGTCGGCCCGCTCGTGCGGGCGCGGCCGGGTCTGCGCGTGCCGGGGGCCTTCGACCCCTTCCAGACCGCGGTGTTCGCGATCCTCGGCCAGCAGGTGTCGCTCGCCGCGGCCCGCACTCTCGACGCCCGGTTCCACTCCCTGCTGTCCCCGGATGGTGTGCGGTTCCCCGACCCGCGGGCGGTCGCGGCACTCGATGCGGGGGAGCTCGCCGGCCTGCTGCGGGTGCCGGGCATGCGGGCGCGGGCGATCGTCGGCACCGCCGCGGTGTTCGCGGACGCCGGGGACCACCCGGTGGGGGCGGCAGAGCTCGCCGCAGCGGACGTCGAGGCGGTGGCGCGGCTGCGTGAGCGGCTGCTCGCGGTGTCCGGGGTCGGGCCGTGGACCGTGGACTACATGCTGTTCCGGTGCACTGTCGACTCCGACGCCTGCGTCCCCGGGGACCTCGTGCTGCGGCAGGCGCTCGCCCGCCTCACCGGGGCCGAGGCGACCCTGTCCCCGCGCGCCGCCCATGACCTCGCCGAGCCGTGGCGCCCGCACCGGGCGCGGGCGCTCATGCATCTGTGGACGTACGCCGCCTACGACGCCGGGTGAGGGCTCAGCGCTCGTCCTTGACGAGCGTCACCTCGGCCGGCTTGGGCCACGCATCGGCGGATTCGTAGGGGGTCCAGTCCTCGGGCTCCTCGGTGAGGTCGAGCCAGTCGGGGCCGACCTCGACCGCGGAGAGGTACCCGTCCTCGATGTGGAGCGTGATGAGCGCCGGCAGCCCGTCGGCATCGGTGAAGCGGCCCCGGGTGGGGTGGATGTGGGAGTGCGGGAGGATCCGCTGTCCCTCCTGCGGCACCTCGACCCGGTAGAAGTTGTGGTCGCCGTAGACGAAGAACCGGGCCCGTGCGAGCTGGTCGCGCAGCGAGCGCGCGTTCGCGGACTCGCCGACGACGAGCAGGTCGAGCACGGTGCGCTGGGAGGGCGTGAGCTCGACCTCGGTCTCCTCGTCCTCGGGGGCTTCGAAGCCGATGCCTTTGGTGCGGGCGTCGAGCCAGCGCTCGAGCATGATCGCACCGGCGGTCGCGGCGACGGTCAGGCCGGCGACCGCCACCCGCGGGTGCTTGATCCCGAGCTTCGCCAAGAGGTCGTCGGCCCACCAGTTCGCGGAGATCCGCGGGTCGAACAGGGCCGAGCACAGCACGCCGCCACCCAGGGCGATGCCCGTATTGAGGTTGCGGGCGGCGTAGGCGTCGAGGTCCGTGGTCTCCTCCGCCGTGTTCGTCAGCCACAGGGTGGCACCGGAGAGTGCGCCGTAGGCCAGCCGGTAGGCGAACCGACCGGGGCCGGGGGCCACGTCGTCGGGGCGCATGAGCGAGAGCAGCCCGGTGAGTCCGAGGGCTGTGGCATCTGCTGCCGTGAGCGGCATGTCGACGGCACGCAGGTCGAAGGAATCGTCCTCGAGCTCGACGGAGCCGACCTCGCCCTCCGCGGATTCGGCGAGCACGTCGTCGAATGCGGCGTCGTCGAGGGTGTCGTCGGCGGCGGTGCCGGCAATGGCGTCGTCGAAGTCGGGGCCGTCGGTGGGGGTGTCATCGAACTCACTCATGACCCCATTGTGCCCAATCGCGCCGGCAGGCGCGTCCAGGCCGCCCACAGGAGGCGGGCGCGCGGCGAGCGGGTCGCCGCGGCCGCCCGCTCCCCTCAGCGGGCGGCGGCCGCCTCGGTCTGCCGGTACCCGGCGAGGAACTCCTCGAGCCGGTCGAGCGCCTCGGCGAGCACCTCGACGCTCGGCAGGGTGACGAGCCGGAAGTGGTCCGGCCGCCCCCAGTTGAATGCGGTGCCGTGGCTGACGAGGATCTTCTGCTCGCGGAGCAGGTCGAGAGCGAACTGCTCGTCGTCGACGATCCCGAACTTCTCCGTGTCGAGCTTGGCGAACAGGTACAGCGCGCCGCGTGCCGGTGAGCAGCTGACCCCGTCGATCGCGTTGAGGCGCTCGGCCGCGAGTGCCATCTGCGAGCCCAGGCGGCCCTCGGGCAGGATGAGGTCCTCGATCGACTGGTGGCCGCCGAGCGCGGCCTGGATCGCGTGCTGGGCCGGCACGTTCGCGCACATCCGCATGTTCGCGAGCAGCTTGATGCCCTCGAGGTAGCTCTCGGCCTTCCAGTTCGGACCGGTGATCGCGAGCCAGCCCGATCGGTAGCCGGCGATCCGGTACGCCTTCGACAGCCCGGAGAACGTCAGGCACAGCACGTCCTCGCCGGTGCGGGTGGCCATGTTCACCATCTCCGCGTCGCCGTAGGTGATCTTCTCGTAGATCTCGTCGGCGAACACGATGAGGTCGTGCTCCTGCGCGATCGCGACGATCCCGTCGAGCAGCTCGGGGGAGTAGACGGCGCCGGTGGGGTTGTTCGGGTTGATGACGACGATCCCGCGCGTGTTCGGGGTGATCTTCGCGCGGATGTCGTCGAGGTCGGGGTTCCAGGCGTCGTGCTCGTCGCACTGGTAGTGGACCGGGGTGCCGCCGGACAGCGCCACCGAGGCGGTCCACAGCGGGTAGTCCGGGGTGGGGACGAGGATCTCGTCGCCGGGGTCGCACAGCGCCTGGAGGGAGAGCGTGATGAGCTCGCTCACCCCGTTGCCGAGGTAGACGTCGTCGGCGTCGAGGTTCCGGATGCCCTTCGTCTCGTAGTACTGGACGACGGCGCGGCGGGCCGAGGGGATCCCCCGGGAGTCGCTGTAGCCCTGTGCTTCCGGGAGGTGCTTGATCATGTCGACGAGGATCGCATCGGGGGCCTCGAAGCCGAACGGGGCGGGGTTGCCGATGTTGAGCTTGAGGATCCGGTGGCCCTCCGCCTCCATCCGGTCGGCCTCCTCGAGCACGGGCCCGCGGATGTCGTAGAGGACGTTGGAGAGCTTGGCCGACTGCGTGAACATGGAGACCTTTCGTGGAGGCGGGGCGGACGGGCGGAGGCCTGCCGGCGCGAGGTGCGGCGGTGCTAGGTGGTGCGGTGGCGCAGTGGTGCGCCGTGGTGCAGTGCGCCGTGGTGCTGGGTGGTGCGGTGGCGCAGTGGTGCGCCGTGGTGCAGTGCGCCGTGGTGCTGGGTGGTGCTGGGTGCGGTGGTGCGCCGTGGTGCGGCGGCGCGCAGTGGTGCGCTGCGGGCCGGCAGCGCACCTCCGAGGCGTGGTGACGCCATGGTCCACGATACGATCGCGGTCGCGCGGACACTGGGAAGCAAAAGGTTCCACCTGTCGGCCTTTGGCCCGCAGTCCCGGCCGCGGGCCGGGCTCCCGTCCCCGGCTGTGGGCCGGGCTCCCGTCCCCGGCTGCGGATGCCGATGCGAGTGCCTCTGCGAACAGCAGCTGTTTCGGGGGCGTTCCGGACCGCTTCAGCTGATATTCGGTTGTCCGGGTGAGAAACACTTGCATCCGGGCTCGGTGGGTGCGGCCCGAGGTCCGGGCCGGTCTGCCGTCCCGACTACGGTCGGGCGCCGTCTGTGCCGACGAGCGTGGGTGCGGACTACTCTGGAAGGCGTGAATTCCCCCTCCGTCCTGCTCCTCGTCTTCGACCTCCTCGGCGTCTTCTTCTTCGCGATCTCCGGCAACCTGCTTGCCGCGCGCCGGAACTTCGACATCACCGGCGGCCTCATCCTCGGTCTCCTCGCCGGGCTGGGCGGCGGTGTGATCCGCGACGTCATCCTCGGCACCACCCCCAACTCGCTCCGGGAACCGATCTACCTGCTCCCGCCGGTGCTCGCCGCTGTCGTCGTCTACCTGCTCGGACACCGCGCAGAACGCGCGCGGGTGCCGATCGTCGTGTTCGATGCCCTGGGGCTCGCGCTGTTCTCCGTCACCGGCTCGATCATCGCGATCGGCGGCGGGATGAACTTCCCGGCCGCCGTCATCCTCGGAGTGCTCACCGCGACCGGCGGGGGGCTCATGCGCGACGTCGTCGCCAACGAGGTGCCCGCCGTGTTCAACGGCTCCGACCTCTACGTGATCCCGGCCTTCGTCGGCGCGGTGCTCACCGCGCTCGTCCGCTTCAACGACATCTGGAACGTGTGGACGGGCAGCGTGATCGTGGTGCTCGTGTTCGCCTTCCGGATGCTCGCCTGGTGCCTCCAGTGGCGCGTGCCCCAGCCGATGCGCGGCTGGTCCTTCCGCGAGATCCACGCCCAGGCCCGGAAGCGCGGGTCCGCCTTCCGCCCGCTGTGGGTGCGCCGCAGCCCGGCGACCGCATCCGGCAGCCACGCCACGGGCCGGAGTGGGGAGCGGCACGCCGGGGCCCGGGACGCGGAGGAACAGGGGCGCGACGACCGCTCGCGCACCGGCGGCGCACCGCCTGCGGACCCGGGCGACGGCTCTGACGCGCCGCGGGCCGACGGGTAGGCTGGAAGGTATGACGCGCCCGCTGCATTCGCTCGCTCCCGAGGAGATTGTCGGGCTGTGCGCCGCGGAGTTCGGGGTGGACGTCGTGTTCGAGGAGTCCCTGCCCGGACTCGCCGCGATCAACGTGCTGCTGCGCGCGGAGCTCGGACAGCCCGATCGACCCGGAGGATCCGATCACCCCGAGCAGACCGATGCCGTCGAGCAGGCCGGTGATCCCGGGCAGCCGCCTGCACGGTTCGTGCTCAAGGCCGAGTACCCGTCGCCGACGATGACGCCGGCCCATTTCGACTGGGTGTGCCGCACCCAGGAGCGGGCGCGTGCCGCCGGTCTCCCCGTAGCGGCCCAGGTCCCGGCCCGCACCCCCTTCACCGACCCCTCGACCGGGGAGTCCTCCGGTGCGCTCGCCCTCGTCGACGTCGATGGCACTCCGGCGATGGTCCGGCTCCACGCATTCCTGCCCGGGCAGGAGGCGGCCGCCGCGCGGTCCGGGGAGTACCCGGGACTCGCCGGTGCGCTCGCCGCCCGGATGACGAACGCGCTCGCCGACGCCCCTGCCGAACCCGCACCCGTGGTCCACCCCTGGTCGTTCGTCGCGACCGGCGCGAACGTGCTCTCCCTCTGCGACCGCATCAACGCGCTCGAGGCCGCCGGGCAGGTCCCGCAGGAGTTCGGCACCCCGCTGTCGGCCGACCTCGCGCTCGTCCGCGCGCACGCCCAGGAGTTCGAGCAGTCGGTGCGGCCGGCGCTCGCCGGGCTCCCGCACCAGGTCGTCCACCAGGACCTCAACGACTCCAACATCCTGCTGTCCGGCGGGCGGGTCTCCGGCGTCATCGACTTCAACGACTCCGCCACCGCGCCGCGGCTGGCCGAGCTCGCGATCGCCGCCGTCTCGGCGATGATCGGGCAGAGCGATCCGGCCGCGGCCCTCACCGCCGCCCACCGGGCGTACCAGGCCGAGGCGGCGGGCACCTCGGCGGCGCTCGACCCGGCGGAGTCCGCGCTCGTCGAGCACGCCGCTCTCACCCGGCTGGCGCTCATCGCATGCACCTGGACCGCCCGCGCCATCACCGCCCCGCCCGAGCACCCGCACGCGCGCACCGGACGCGCGCGCATGCGCAGCACCTGGCCGGTGCTGCGCGCGGTGCTCGGCTCGTGAGCCCCGTGCCCGCCGCCGGCCCCGGCAAGCGCCCGCCGCGCTGACACCGACCACCCGCACCCGGACCCCGCCCCCAGGAGGAATCCCATGATCCGCCAGCCGAACCGTCGCCGCGTCATCCAGGCCGCCGCCGTCACCGGTGGACTCGCCGGGGTGGGCCTCACCGCCGCCTGCTCCTCCGACGACTCCGGCGGGGAGAGCAGCCCAACCCTCACCGTCGCCGCCTCCGAGGTGCCCGTGGGCTCCGGACTCGTGCTCGACAACACCTACGCGGTGGTGCAGCCGACCGCCGGCGACTTCCGCGCCTACACCGCGATCTGCCCCCACCAGGGGTGCACGGTGCGCGAGATCACCGAGACGGAGATCATCTGTCCCTGCCACTCCTCGCGCTTCTCCACCGCCGACGGCACGGTGATGTCCGGGCCTACGGATGTGCCGCTCAAGGAGGCGCAGGTGACCGAGGCCGACGGCCAGCTCACCATCGGCCCGGCGAGCTGAGCCGGATCCGACAGCAGCGTCGGCGCCGCGGCCGTCCGGAACCGGGTCAGCCGAGGCGCCGACGGAGGATGAGGGCCGTCGCGCCGAGCACGATGAGGGCCGCACCGACCCCGAGCGCTGTACCGGCCTCGGCCCCGGTCCGCGGCAGGGTGCCCCGGTCGCCGCCGGAGTCCTCACCACCTTCGGTGCCGTTCCCGCCCCTGGGCTCCGTGCGCGGGGGATCATCGGAGCGATCACCATCGGAACGGTCATCCCCGGGCTGGCCGGGATCGGTTCCCTCGTCGTCCTCATCGTCCTCGCGCCCGGGCTGCTCCTCGTCGGGCGCATCGGACGGGCCGGCGGTCGGTGATGCCTTCGGGTCCGTGGTCGGTGATGCGGTCGGGTCCGTGGTCGGATCAGGGGTCGGCGCGGCGGTCTCCGGGTCGTCCGGGGCCGGCGAAGCGTCGCCCGTCGGTGCGACGGTAGGGTCGTCGTCGCTCGGCGTCGGGTCCTCCGAGGGCACCTCCTCGCCCGGCCGGGGATCCTCGTCGGGGTTCTGGTCCTCGGGGGCGCGCCCGTCGTCGGCGATCGGCCCGTCGGTCACGAGCTTGTCTTCGCCGCAGCGGTCGATGGAGAACTGATCGAGGACTTCGCCCACTCCGAGGTCCGTCGTCGGGTTCGATCCCTTCGCGCCGATGACCGAGGTGTACTCGAGCTCGCACCCGCGGATCGCGATCCTCTGGTACGTCGACACCTGACCGTGCCGGACCACCTGGGTCGCTCCGTTCTGCGTCCACGTGTTGTCGTCGATCGGCTGCTGCTGGTAGTGCTTCGGCCCCGCATTGGAGATCACGTACACCGGCCCGGAGGTGACGCCCGGCGTCTCCGTGGCGTCCTCGTCGACGTAGCCGCGGGCATAGGTGTGGTCGTGGCCCTGGAGGACGAGGTCGACATCGTGCTCCTGGAGCACCGGGCCGATCGCCGCACGCGCCTCGGGCTCGTCGCGGCCCACCGCCGAGGAGAAGATCGGCTGGTGCATGGTGACGACGGTCCAGTCGTGAGGGTTGTCCGTCAGCACCTCGTCGAGCCAGGCCACCTGCGCCTCGAGGTCCCGGTTGCCGTCGAGTCCGACGAAGCGGACGCCCTGGTAGTCGTAGTAGTAGGAGGTCTCGTCCGTGGCGCCGTTGTCCGGGAGCGCGAAATTCATCCGGAAGTAGCGCATGCGGGAGTCGCCGTAGGTCTCGTGATTGCCCGGGACCGGCATGACGAGCCGGTCCGCGGCGTTCTCGCCGAGCCCGGCGAACCAGTCATCCCACTCCATCTGGATCGGCGCCCAGTTGACCATGTCGCCGGCGTGGATCGACAGGCGGGCCTCGGGAACGGCCTCGAACCCGGCGTCGACGACCGGCGGCCAGGCGTCGCGCAGGCCCTCCTGAGCGTCGCCAAAATAGAGGAAGTCGAAGTCGGCCGCACCGGCGGCGGCGGTGGTGAAGGAGTGCCAGTCCCCGGCCCCGCTGTCCGGACCGGCCGCGGATTCCTCGTCGAGGTCGTCGCGGACCACCCGGTACCGGTAGGCGGTGTCGGGCCGCAGTCCGGTGAGCTCGGCGTGCCACGTGTGCTTGATGAGGTAGAAGCCGTCCTGCTCCGTGGGGATCGCATCCACGGTGCCGTCCGGGTGCTCGAGCTCGATGTCGTAGCCGGCTGCCGGCGGAGCGGAGAAGTTGACCGCGACCGAGGTGTCGGGGGCTGCGGTCGGGTTGATGACGAGTCGACGGACGTCGAGCTCGGCATCGGAGAAGACCTGCGCCTCGGGCGTCGTGCCGGTCGAACCGGTATCGGTGCTCCCGAGCGCTGCGGCGGGAAGAGGGGAGAGGACGAGGGCGGCGATCAGTATTGAGGCTCCGAGGCGCTGCATGGGACTCCCAGGTCGGATCGTGGCACGGGACGGCGATCTAGGACAGTCTTACCGGCCGGTATTGCTCGGGCGATGAGGCCATATGACGACGAGAGGAAGCGCCGGTGAACGCCCGGTGAGCCGCACGGCACCGGCGAGAGAGCAGAGCGCGACCGGTGGGGAGTGCGGTCACCCGCCGGAGCGGGCGCTCACCGTTCAGGCGAGCAGCATCGGGGCGAAGAGCACGCCGAGGACGAGCACGGCGACGATGCACTCGACGACGGTGGAGGCGATCTGCGCCCGCCGCCCGGCGGTCGGCAGCCACGGCAGCGCCGGGAAGGCGCGCGCGGCGAACCACACGGAGGCGATGAGGACGAGCGCGCCGAGAGTCCACAGGAGGAACGCCCAGAGCGGGAAGCCGAGCAGCAGCCGCACGATGGCGAAGGTCGTGACCACGGAGATGTAGCCCGTGATGATCCCGGTGCGCGAGGACCCGGCGAGGGTCTTCTCGGCCTTCTCGGAGAGACCCGCCCGGCCGGCCGGCGTCGATGACACGGTCACCGGGGCCGCGGAGTCGACGGAGGTCATCGACTCCGCGGGAGCGGCTCCGGTGGTCACTGCGGCCGCGAGCCTGCGCATGGTGAGGAACCGGGATGCGGACAGCCAGAGGAGGATCCCTAGGCCGACGATGAGGATGGCGGTGAGGACAGTGGTCATCGATCTGCTCCTTCGTTCGCAGGTGCGTCGTCCGCAGTGTCGGTGCCCTGAGTTGCGGAGCCGCCGAGGAGGGCGGCGGTGCCGCCGACGGCGAGTGCGGTGTTCGCCAACGCCACGACCGCGTCACCGGAGTCGGTGAAGCCGACGAACGAGGCGTACCCGCCGGTCATGCCGGAGTGCGCGGTGAGGGTGCCCTCCCCGGACTCCAGGGGATTGGTGATCCAGGCCCAGCCGATCTCCTCCCCGGGCTCCTCGAACGGATGCCGGGGCTCCGTGGCCGCGGCCCCGGGTGCCGAGCCGTCACGCACCGCGGTGAGCCAGATCGCCATGTCGTGCGGGGTCGAGCGGATCCCGCCGGCCGGCGCCTCGGGTCCGAGGGTCCAGGCGCCCGAGCGCAGGTCGGCCGCGGTGTAGCCCGTGGGCGCACCGGGCGCCAGACCGTCCTCGGTGATGGGGGCGTAGGTGTCGTCCATGCCCAGCGGTGCGGTGATCCGGTCGCGCAGCAGGTCGGCGTAGGCGGTGCCGGTGACCTCCTCGAGCGCCATGCCGAGGAGGGCCGTGCCGTAGTTCGAGTACAGCGGCTCCGGCTCGGCGTCGATCTCCACCGCGGAGAGCCCGTCGAGCAGTCCCTCCCGGGTCTCGACGTAGGGGTCGAGCCGGAGGAAGGTGAGAAGGAACGTCCGGGCGAAGCCTGCTGCACCCGACGGTGCGAGCCGCGGCAGCCCGGAGCGGTGGGAGGCGAGCGCGTCGAGGGTGACCTCCTGCGCATTGCCGGCGCGTTCGCCGAACACCGCGCCGAGCGTGGTCTCGGGGGTGACCTCGCGGCGCTCCACGGCGTCGGCGAAGAGCATGGAGGTGAAGGTCTTCGACACCGAGCCGATCTCGAACTCGGTGCGCTCATCGGCATCGAAGCCGGCGAACTCGGTGGAGCCGTCGGGATGGATCCGGGTGACGGCGAGGGCGTGGTGGCCGCGTCCGCCGTCGAGCGCGGTGCGGACCTCCTCGGCGAGCTCGGCATCACCGGTGGCGGCGTCTGCAGCGGGCAGAGAGCGGGGGAACGGGGTGAGGGCGGTGAGGACGAGGGCGAGTGCCGCCATCGCCGCGATGGCCGGGACGAGTGTGCGGGGGGACATGGGCGCTCCTAACCCTGGGTGGCGAGGATGATGGTGAGCAGCGGGATGATGCGCTCGACGGGGACCGTCCAGCGGCCGCGCCGCGGTGATTCGAGCCAGCCGGCCGCGGCGAGCTGGTTGACGTGGTGGTAGATCTGACCGGTCGTGCCGAAGTCGCCGGATTCGACGAGGTCTGCAACCGAGTGCGCGCCGTCGTACACGGCCTGGATGAGTGCGAGGCGGACCGGGCTGGCGAGCGCGGCGAGCGCGGCGGCCGAGTCCGCGAAGTCCGCCGCCTCGATGTGCGCGGCCGTGCGGCCGTACTGCCAGTCGGCCCGCCTGCCGTCCGGTTTGCGGAGGTAGCCGGCGAACACGACACCGCCGAGGTCGCCGAGCGTGTCCTTGAGCCCGTTGAGGGCCCAGAAGGGATCGACGCCGCCGGCGGTCGGCTGCGCACCGGTGGAGCCGCGAGCCGAGCCCGAGGTGGGCTGCGCGCCGGCGGAGGTGTCACCGGGGAGCGGGTCGGCGAGGTCCGGCGCGCGGGCGGCGGTGCCGGGCTCGGTGCCGAGAGCTGCGACGAGCGAGGAGACCTGCTCCTCGAGGGCGGTGAGGCGAGCTGCGAGATCGTCGGCCGGGGGGTGGTTCCCGGCCGGGCCGTGCGCGTCAGCCGGCTGCCCGTCGCCCGGGGAAGGCGTCTGAGCGGGGTCCTGGTGATCGGTCATGTGTCCATAGTACGTAATTCCTGTAATTACGTAAATGGAGGATTCCTCGACGGGAGGATCAGGGGGAGTGCGCGCTCGAGCGGGGCAGGGCTGCGTCGGGGCCGAGGCGCGGCCGGCCCGGCCGTGCCGGCGCCGGGCCGGCGTGGGGCCGACCGATCCGGCATCGGGCTGACCGGCCCCTCGGCCTACGATGGATCCATGAGCGAGACGCCCCGCACCCCGTCCTCCGACCCGACCGATTCCGCGACCCCGGTACCCCCGGCCCCCGGCACAGCAGGACCTGCCGCGCCCCGGTCCGCCGGCACCTACGACGACTCCCCGGCCGCGGAGATGGAGCGCGCCCGGTTCGCGCAGATGAACTTCCACACCCGCAAGTGGGTGCGGCCGGAGGACCTCAACGCGAACGGCACGCTGTTCGGCGGCAGCCTGCTGCGCTGGATCGACGACGAGGCCGTCGTCTACGCGATGATCCAGCTCGGCAACCAGCGGATCGTCACCAAGTACCTGTCCGAGATCAACTTCCGCGCCTCCGCCGTGCAGGGCGACATCATCGAGATCGGCCTGCAGGCCACGAGCTTCGGTCGCACCTCGCTCACCATGCGCTGCGAGGTCCGCAACATCATCACCGAGGAGCTCATCCTGTCGATCGAGAAGATCGTGTTCGTCGGCCTCGACGAGTCCGGAGAGCCGAAGGAGCACGGCTACACCGACATCACCTTCGAGCGCGACCGCTTCCCCGAGGAGCTGCGACACCGCCGGTCCTGAGCGGGCCGGCCCGCGCCTCGGCCGGAGCGCGGACATCCGGCTCTCGAGCGGTGAATGCGGGACCGACCAGTGATGGCCCGCCTGTCAGCCGGCGAGCACGGTGGCCGCACCGACGGCGAGCCCGAGCGCGAGGGCCGCGCAGGAGGACGCGCGCACAGACCGCAGCCGGGCGCGGAGGATGCCGCGCGGCGAGAACTCCTCCTCGACATCGATCCCGGCGGCGTGCTCGCGCGAGTCCGCACGCACGTCGAACACCATGCGCTGGGGTGCGGCGGCGTCGAACCGCACCGGGATCACCGACCCGCGGGCGAGCATCTCCGCGTCGAGCGGCTCGAGCAGCCAGGTCAGCCGGCTGCGCAGCGCGCACCCCGAGCGGCGTCGGGCGTCGAGCGCGATCCGGACCAGGCGCTGCGATCCCAGCCGTTCGACGTGGACGCGGCGGATCCGGGCGAGGCCGGCCGCGCCCGTGCGCAGCAGAGTCTCCGCTTCTGCTCGTGGCACGGCGATGTCGCACGCGGCCATGGTGCCGGCGTGGAGGAGCGATGCGGCGGCCGCGATGAGGACCACGGGCCAGGCGAGCGCGAGCACCCGGACGCCCGGCGACGCCTCGGCCAGGAAGCGGATCGGTCCGGAGAGTGCGACGAGGACGGCGCAGACGAGGATCCCGGCACCGAGCCCGAGGCAGAACCACAGCGCCGCGCGGCCGAGGGGCGCTTCGCGACGTCGAGGAGCGGGTGTCCCCGCAACAGGTCGGACGAGCTCGGGCACGGCCGCCACGCTAGACGCAGCAGACGAACCGGAGCCGGGCCGCGGACGAACGGCGCCCGGCCGCCGGATGAACGGCAGGAGCCGGGATCGCCCGTCCTCTACACTGGATCGGTGATGTCAGGCAGCAGCGATCCAGCGACCCCGGGCGATCCGGAGACCCCGACCGACCCCGTCGACCGCGAACCCGCCCTCGTCGACCGCGAACCCGTCGACGGCGACCCCGCACCGGGCCGGTTCGAGTCCGGTCCCGAGGGCACCGACTCCGTCGACCCCGTCCTCACCGGAGACCAGCTGCGGAGCATGGGACGCTGGATGTTCGCCCGCGGCCTCCTCGGGTTCGCGTTCGGCATGGCCACGGTGTTCTGGCCGCGCGACATCCTCGCGAACGCCACCCAGCTCACCCTCGGCGTGCAGACCGTCGACTGGGTGATCATCGCCTACCTCGCGCTCTCCGCGGTCCTCCTCGTCCTCGCGGCGCGCCGCGCCCCGCAGCCGGTGCGCACTGCGCTGCTCGGCCAGGCGGTCGTCGTCGTCCCCGCCGTCGTCTTCCTCCTCATCGCCGACACCCCGCCGCAGCTGCGCGCCGCCGTCTGCATCTGGGCGATCCTCCACGGCGCCCTCGAGCTGTGGATCCACCGGACCCTGCGCGCCGCGCCGATGGCCTCCGACCACCTCATCGCCGCCGCCTGCCACCTGCTGCTCGGAGTGATCCTCGCTTTCGGCTCGGACATGGGGGCATTGACGATCTTCGGCTTCGCCGGTGCGGCGGTCGTCATCGCCTCGGTACTGTATATGGTGGGCGGTTACTCCCGGGTCGCCCGCGCCCGCGCCTGACCGTCCGCCCCACGATCCGCGTCGCGACGATCCCGATTCCCGGCTTCCGCCCCGGCCCACCGACCGGCGCGGTGCCGGCCCGCACCTCGGCTGCGGCCGGGCGCCGCCCCGCCGACCAACACCACGTCGACCCCCACGCCACCAGCCACCACGTGAGAAGAGCCCCATGACCGTCATCACCTCCGGACTCGACACCTGGGATCCCGCGGCCCCGACCGCCGGGCCCCTCGGCGACCTCGCCGAGGCGATGCGCACCCTCGACGCCGACCTGTTCACCGCGATCGGACTCATCGCGCGCGCCCCGCGGCTGCTCGTCGCCACCGACTACGACGGCACCATCGCCCCGATCGTCGACCGGCCCACGCACGCCTACCCGCTGCCGATCTCCCTGGTGAGCATGCGCGCACTCGCCGCGCTGCCCGAGACCGAGGTGGCGGTGATCTCCGGTCGCTCGCTCCGCGACCTCGCCGCGATGTCCCGGCTCCCCCGCGAGGTCACTCTCGTCGGCTCCCACGGCTCGGAGACGGACATCGACGCCGTCGACGCGCTCTCCGCCGAGGAGCGCCGGGCCCTGGCCGGCCTGCAGCGCGCCGTCGCCGAACTCAGCGCCGAACTCCCCGACCTCCACGTCGAGACCAAGCCCACCGGCTCCGCCGTGCACCTGCGGGGTCTGAGCGACGACTCCCGTGCTGTCGCCCAGGCCGCGCTCGGCCGCATCGCACGCGAGGCCGGGGTCAACCTCGTGCGCGGCAAGGAGGTCGCCGACCTCAGCGTCGTGACGACCTCGAAGGGCGACGCCCTGCGCGAGCTGCGCGCCCGCCTCGACTCCGGTGCGGTGCTCTACATCGGCGACGACATCTCCGACGAGCTCGCCCTCGCCACGCTCGGCGTCGGCGACCTCGGCATCAAGGTCGCGCCCGCCGGCGCACCCGGCGGGGAAGCACCCGGCGGGGACCTCGGATCCGGTGCGCCGGACGCGGGCATCGGCACCGACGCAGCCGGCGGGCACCTCGGCGCCGGCACAGGCCTCGGCGCTGGCGGCGGGGCGGACACCCACGCGCGGTTCACGATCCCGGACCCGGAGACCGTCGCGCTCATCCTCACGAGCATCTTCGAGCTCCGCCGCGCGTGGCTGTTCGGCAAGAACGCGGTCCCGATCGAGCGGCACACGATGCTCGCCAACGGCCAGTCGACCGCGCTCGTCGACCCGGCCGGCCGGATCTGCTGGATGCCGCACCCGCTGCCGCACTCGGCCTCGATGTTCTCCGAGATCCTCGGCTCCGACGCCGCCGGCTACTACTCGGTGGGACTCGCCTCCGGGGCCAAGCCGCTGACCCAGCGCTACCAGGAGCACTCCACCCTCGTCGAGACCCGCTGGGCCGGACTCACCGCGCGCGACTACCTCGCCCCGGTCCCCGAGGACAGCCAGGACACCGTGCTCGTGCGCGCGCTGACCGGGGACGCTGAGGCGGAGATCCGGTTCGCCCCGCGCCCGGACTTCGGCGCCTACCCGACCCGGCTCGAGCGCGTGGGCGACGGCGTCCGCGTCCTCGGCACCGCGGAGCCGATCATGCTCCACGCGCGCGGCGTCGAGTTCGAGATCGTGACCGAGAACGGCTCCGACACCGCGGTCGCCCGGGTGCGCCCGAGCGAGTTCGAGAAGCAGAAGGTCGTGCTCGTGCTCGTGTGCGGCGGGTACTTCGGCGACACCGACTACCTGCTCGACGGCGGCGAGGAGTTCGTGCGCCGCCGGGCGGCCGGCTACTGGCGCAACTGGGTGAACAGCCTCGACCTGCCGCAGCTCAAGCGCGAGGAGGTGACGCGCTCGGCGATCACGCTGCGCGCGCTGTGCCACGAGCCCACCGGCGGCGTGCTCGCCGCGGCCACGTCCTCCCTGCCGGAGGGGATCGGCGGCATCCGCAACTGGGACTACCGCTACTGCTGGCTGCGCGACGGCTCGATGACCGTGCGCACGCTCATCGACCTCGGCTCGACCGCGGAGGCCGAGGGCTTCCTCGGCTGGCTGTCCGGGATCCTCGCCGACGCCGCCGGCCCCGAGCAGCTCCACCCCCTCTACGCCGTCGACGGGTCCGCACTCACCACCGAGGCCGTCCTCGAGCACCTGCCCGGCTATGCGGGCTCCCGTCCGGTGCGCGTGGGCAACGCCGCCGAGCACCAGGTGCAGCTCGACGTGTTCGGCCCCGTCACCGAGCTTCTCCGCGACCTCACCTTCACCCTCGAGGACCTGTCGGAGGACAACTGGCGACTCACCTGCGAGATGGTCACCGCCGTCGAGCGGCGCTGGCACGAGGCCGACCACGGCATCTGGGAGGCCCGCCGGGAGCCCAAGCACAACGTCTACACCAAGGTCATGTGCTGGGTCACCGTCGACCGTGCGATCGCGATCGCCGAGCACTTCGGGCGGACCATGCCCGGGGCGTGGCGGCAGCTGCGCGAGACGATCGCCGACGACGTCATCACCCACGGCTGGAACGAACGCGTGGGCGCCTACACCGTGGCCTACGGCGAGGACGACCTCGACGCCGCCTGCCTGTTCATGGGCCTGTCCGGACTGCTCGCGCCGGACGACCCGCGGTTCGCCGCGACCGTCGATGCGATCGAGCGCGACCTGCGGGTGGGCCCGACGGTGTTCCGCTACCACTACGACGACGGGCTGCCCGGCCTCGAGGGCGGGTTCCACATCTGCACGACCTGGCTCATCGAGGCGTTCATCCTCGTCGGCCGGCTCGACGACGCGCGCGACCTGTTCCGGCGGCTCGACGACCTCATGGGCCCCACCGGGCTGTTCCCCGAGGAGTACGACCCGGCCTCCGAGACCCACCTGGGCAACCACCCGCAGGCGTACTCGCACCTCGGCTACATCCGGGTCGCACGGATGCTCGACGACCTCACCGGCGTGCCCGACCCCGCGAGCGGCCACACCGACCTCGACGACGTGGAGGACACGCACCGGGCCTGAGCGGGCCCCGGGTGCCGAACCGCGGAGTATCCGGGACCGAGCGCGCAATTGCGCACCCGCTTTCGGATACCCCGCAGTACGATCGGTGCCGAGGCATGAGCGCCCGGACCGGCACGGCAGCGGCGCTCGGACGGGCACACGGGCACGAAGGGAGGCGCGGTGGAACCGACATCGACCCCGGCGCTGCTGCGCACGCTGCGCGTCGCACTCCACCTGAGCTTCGCCGCGCTGCTGGCGATCGGCGCGCTGCGCGTCCTCCTCACCCATCGGCCCGACCGGGCGGTCGTCGTCCTCGTCCTGAGCCTCACCCTCGTGCTCGCCGGCGTCTACCTCGCGGGCACGGTGTGGGAGCGGAACTTCGCGCAGGGCCGCACCCGCCGTGATCCCGGGCCGCTCGCGGTGCCGTGGCTGCTCCTCATCATCGCGCTGTGGACGGTCCTCACCCTGCACAGCGCCGACTTCTCCTGGGCGGCGTTCCCGCTCTTCTTCGTCGTCCTCGTCGTCCTCGGGCGGGCGACCGCGCTCGTGTGCATCGCCGGGCTCACCGCCGTCGTCGTGCTCGCCCAGATCCTCCACGCCCCGCCGTCCGGATTCAGTCCGGCGATGGCGATCGGGCCGGTCATCGGTGCGATCGTCGCCGTCGTCATCGGCTTCGCCTACCGCGCGCTGTACCGGGATGCGCAGCGGCACCGGCGCACGGTGCGGGCGCTCGAGGCGGCGCGCGCGGAGCTCGCACTGCAGGAGCGGGCGGCCGGCCGGGCCGGGGAGCGGGAGCGGCTCTCCCGCGAGATCCACGACACGCTGGCCCAGGGCCTGTCCTCGATCGTCCTCATGTCGCGGGCCGCCCACGAGGCGCTCGCCGGGGAGCAGACGGACCTCGCCGCCGGCCGCCTGCAGGTCATCGAGGACACCGCGGCGCGGAACCTGGCAGAAGCCCGGCGCTTCGTGCGCGATCTCAGCGCTCCGGCGCTCGATGCGGACCTGCCCACGGCGCTGCAGGCGCTGTGCGCCCAGACCGCCGAGCTCGCGCGCGCCGCCGGACGGGAGCTCGACTGCCGCTTCCGGGCCGAGGGCGCGCTCGACGGCGCGGCCCTGCCCGGGGCGCACCGCGCCGTGCTCCTGCGGGCGGCGCAATCGCTGCTCGCGAACGTCACCGCCCACGCCGGCGCCCGCACCGCGGTCGTCACCCTCGCGGCCTGGGACGACGCGGTGACCCTCGACGTCTACGACGACGGTGCGGGCTTCCGGGTGGATGCCGCGCAGGCGGGCAGTGCGGGAGATGCCGGCGGCGAGGGGGATCCCGCGATGGCTGCCGGCGACCACGGCTACGGGCTGGTGAAGCTCCGCGCCCGCATCGCGGAGCTCGACGGCACGCTCGTCGTCGAGTCCGCACCCGGGGAGGGCACGGCGGTGAGCGTCCGCCTTCCGCTGCCGGGCGCAGCGCGGAGCGAGGGGCCTGCGCCGGGGGCGCGGCAGACCGAGCGCATCCAGCCGCAGGACCCGCGGACCGGCCCGCCGCGCCCGGACGGGGAGGCGCGATGACCGACACCCGTGTGCTGCTCGTCGACGATCACCCGGTGGTGCGCGCGGGACTGCGCGCGCTCCTCGACTCCGGCGGCGTGCAGGTGACCGCGGAGGCGGGGACCGGGGAGGAGGCGCTCGCGCTCCTCGCCGCGCCGGACCGGGCGTTCGACGTCGTCGTCATGGACCTGCAGATGGGCGCGGGGCTGACCGGGATCGAGGCGACCCGCCGGATCCGTGCCGAGGACGGCCCCCCGGTCCTCATCCTCACGACCTTCGACACCGAGGCCGACATCGTCGCCGCGCTCGACGCCGGGGCCACGGGGTACCTCCTCAAGGATGCGCCGCCGGATGCGGTGCGCCGAGCCGTGCGCGATGCCGCGGCCGGCCGGCCGGTGCTGTCCCCGAGCGTGTCCGCCCAGGTGAGGAAGCGGGCGGCGGCGCCGGCGACGGCACTGAGCCCACGCGAGATCGAGATCCTCCGGCTGCTCGCCACCGGCGCGACGAACCGCCGGCTCGCGCAGGCGCTGTTCATCTCCGAGGCCACGGTGAAGACCCACCTCGTGCACATCTATGCCAAGCTCGGGGTGGACAACCGCACCCAGGCGATCGACCGGGCCCGCAGCGCACGCATCATCTGAGCCACGCACCCTCCGGGTCACCCGCCTTCCGGGTCACGCGTCATCTGGGGCCGGGGCGACTCGGCGGCGGGTCCAGGGGCGCCACCCCTCGCCGAACCGCGCGGTATCCGAACTCAGCCGCGCAATTGCGCGGCGGTCCCGGGATACTCCGCAGTCCGGCGGCGGGCGCGCCCCTCAGCCCGGTGCGTCGGTGCGGGGATCGTGCTCGGGGAGGAACACCTCGGTTCGGGCGCCGCCGGACGGGCCGTTGCTGAAGGCGATCCGCATCCCGAGCAGCCGGGCCTGGCCCTGCGCGATGACGAGGCCGAGCCCCATGCCGCCGCCCCCGGCGGACACGAAACGGGTGGGCCCGGTAGCGATGATGTCCGGCGGATAGCCGGGCCCGTGGTCCTCGACGACGACGGCGTGCGGGGTCGTGGTGACGATGATCGGATCCGCCCCGTGCTTCGTCGCGTTGACGATGAGGTTGGACACGATCCGCTCGAAGCGGCGCTGATCGGTGACCACGGTGCGTCCCTCGGAGGCGTAGGTGACCTCGATCTCGTGCCCGGTGGTCACCCCCGAGGCGCCGAGCGTGGTGATGAGCGAGCGGACCGAGGAGTCGAGCGACATCGGAGCGAACTCCGGGTGCGCCCGGCCCGCGTCGAGCCGGGACACCTCGAGGAGATCCTCGACGAGCACCTGCAGGCGGGCCACCCGGTCGCGCACGAGCTCCGCCGGCCGCGACTGCTCCTCGAGGAGGTTCGCGGCGTTGACGAGCCCGGTGAGCGGGGTGCGCATCTCGTGCGCGAGGTCGGCGGTGAAGCGCTGCTCGGAGTCGAGCTTCTCCGCCAGTCGCTGGACGGCGGAGTCCGCCGCCGCGGCGAAGGCGGCCACCTCGTCGTCGCCGGTGTCGATGACGTCGGAGATCCGCGTCGAGGTGTCGCCGGCGGCGATCTTCCGGGCGGCCTGCGCGCCGAGCGTGAGGCGGCGGGAGATCTGCCCGGCGACGATCGACCCGATGCCGCCGATGACGATCGCCGAACCGAGCATCCCGAACAGGATCGCGCGGTCGATCGCGTTGAGGAGCTGCTGGGACTCCGCGGTCGAGGCGCGCACCGCGATGACCGCGGTGTGGGAGCCGACCTCGATCGGGGCGGCGGCCCAGATCACCTCGGTCCCGTCGGCGATGCCCCGGATCGTCACGCTCCGGCCGGCGAGCGCGGCCTCCCGGGCCTCGTCGGGCAGCTCGGGGTCGTCGACGCTCGTGTTGAGGGTGAGGACGCCGGTGTCGGAGTAGATCGAGATCGCGTCGGCGAGCTGGCTGCTGATGTTCTGACGCATCCGGTCGTCCTCCGCCGCCGCGGCGCTCTGCCGGACGATGACACCGCAGGCGAGCACGGCGATGATCACCGAGGACACGATGAGGATGACGATCTTCCACCGGAGTGACACGGGCGACTCCGGTCAGCCGGCGAACCGGTAGCCGAAACCGCGCACGGTCTCGATCATCCGGGCGCCGATCTTCTTGCGCAGCCGCTGGATGTGGACGTCGACGACGCGGGAGTCGCCCGCCCACTCGTAGCCCCACACCGTGTAGGCGATCTTCTCGCGCGAGTACACATGGCCCGGCTCCTCGGTGAGGAGCAGGAGCACGCGCAGCTCGGTGGGCGTGAGGTGGACCTCCTCGCCGTCGACCATGACGGTGAGCCGCCCGGTGTCGAGCACGAGCGAACCGAGCTGGGTGCGGTAGGGGCCGAGCTCCTCGCGCTCGGTGGGCCCGGACCGGCCCGACGGCTGCTGCTGGGCGGGGGCCTGGGCGGCGCCGGCGGTGGGCCGCTGGTGCGGGCGCGCCGGGTACCCGGCCGAGTGGCCCTCGGCGCTCCGGTGGGGCGACTGGGAGGGCGGCTCGGCCAGACCGGGGGACGGGCCGAGCACCTCGGGGATCCCGTCGGTGCCGACCGTGCCCGAGGCGCCGAGCCCGGCGGCGGGCGCGTCCGCCGCGGATCCGACCTCGTCGGGGGAGAAGCCCATGCGGCCGGTGCCGGCGGTGATGAACCGGCGCACCACCGCGCGGATGCGGGCGTTGAGCACCTGCATGTCGAAGGGCTTGGTGAGGTAGTCGTCGGCGCCGGCCTCGAGCGCCTGCACGATGTCGATCGGCTCCGAGCGGGCGGAGATGATGATGATCGGGGTGGTGGAGCGCTCGCGGATGGCACGGCAGATCGAGGCGCCGTTCATCGTCGGGAGCATGAGGTCGAGCAGCACGACGTCGGCACCGTGGGCGGCGACGAACTCGTGGCCGTCGCGGCCGTCCTCGAACGCGGACACGGTGTACCCGAACCGCTCGAGTGAGATCTGGGTGGTCTCGCGGATGACCTCGTCATCCTCGACCAGCACGATATGCATTCTTCTCCTCGCTCCTCATGCCCCGTCGTTCTGCGTGATCCGCTGCCCGGCTTCGAACCCGCCGTCGCGATGACGGTAGACCCGCACGGACCACCCGGACGGACAGCATTCGGGATCCCCCTCCCGGTACATCGACTCCTGGGCGACCAGGGTGCCGCCGCGACCCGGGGTGAGTGTCAGATCATGGCCTGAAACTATCAGGTTCACGCGGGGCCGGTCCTCGACCTGGGAGACGACGACGCCGGCGAACACCCGGTCGTCGCTCGGGGTGGATACGAGCGCGATCTGGAACTTCTGCCCGTCGGCGACGAACGGCTCGGCGAGCTCGATGCACTCGGTGCAGACGAGGAGCACCTCGTCGACCTGCGAGGCGTCGGGCTGATTGCTGATCGTCGTGTCGGCGAGGATCGCCTCCCGGATCGAGGGGAGGTCGAAGGGCTGGTCCGCCGGGCCGGCCGGCGGCGGGCTCACGGTGCTCGAGGACCGGTCCTGCGGGTTCTCGATCCGCAGTCCGGGGTCCGGGCCGCAGCCGGCGAGGAGTGCCGCGAGCGCGAGACCGAGCGCCGGCAGCGCGAGCAGGCGCCGGGGTGCCGAGGTGCGGCGGGGTGCCGAAGTGTGGCGAGGTGCGGAGGTTTGGCGGGGTGCGCAGGTGCGGGCGGTCGTCGAGGTGGGACGGTTTCCCGAGGTTCGGCGGGATCCCGAGGTTCGGCGGGATCCCGAGGTGCGGGCAGGGCGACGTGCTGCCTGTCGGGGGGATCCGGGCTGCCTCGTCACCACCTCAGTGTGCCCCGCCTCGGGCGTCCTCTCAAGGCGCGGCAGGTGCGTGTCCGGAGCACGAGGTGCCTCCCCGCTGGACCGCGGACTGCGCGGCGGACGTCCATGCGGACGGACGCCTGCTGCCATGCGTACCCATGCGTACTGCGGAGTATCCGGATCCTGCCGCGCAATTGCGCGGCAGGATCCGGATACTCCGTGGTGGCGCCCGCCGCCGGGAGGCCGGGTGCGGGGCCGAGGCGTAGAATGGAGGCCATGACCTCACCTCGGAAGCCCACTACACCCGCCGGGCAGCCGGCCAAGGCCGTCACCTACCAGCACACGATGATCTTCGGCTTCATCGCGGCGATGGTCGTGTTCGTCTCCACGGTGATCTTCACGCAGGCCTGGAAGTCGCTCACCGCGCTCGGCCTCTCGGTGCTTTACACCGCCATCACCTTCGTCGTCGTGACCGCTGTGGCCGCGCTGCTCAACTGGGTCACCCGCAACGACACCCAGCACGAGAACACGGAGTTCCCCGTCCTCAAGTGAGCTCCCCGTCCCCGTGCGGACGGCCGCATGCGGGCGACCTTGAGCGGGCGGCCTCGTGGGGGCGAACTCGTGCCGGCGAGCCCATGTGTGGCGTCCTCACGTGAAGCGCTGAGACTGCGATATCTCGCGGATTCCTTCTCAGGAACCGCGAGATATCGCATTCCGGGGGTCAGCGGAAGCGGAGCAGGCGCAGGCTGTTGAGCACGACGAACACCGAGCTGAACGCCATCGCGGCCCCGGCGATCATCGGGTCGAGCAGCCCGGCCGCGGCGATCGGGATCGCGGCGGTGTTGTAGGCGAAGGCCCAGAACAGGTTGCCCTTGATGATCCTGAGCGTGCGCCGGGACAGGCGGACGGCCTGCGGGATCTGCTGCGGATCGCTGGCCACGAGCGTGATGTCCGAGGCCGCGATCGCGGCATCCGTGCCGCTGCCCATCGCCAGCCCGAGGTCCGCGCGGGCGAGCGCGGCGGCGTCGTTGACCCCGTCGCCGACCATCGCCACGACCCGGCCCTCGTCCTGCAGCCGCTCGACGACCGCGACCTTGTCCGCCGGGCGGACGTCGGCGTGGACCCGGGTGATGCCGACCTCGCGGGCCACGGCGTGCGCGGCCCCGGCGTGGTCGCCGGTGAGGAGCACGGGCTCGAGCCCGAGCTCGCGGAGCTCGCCGATCGCGGCGGCGGCGCTCGGCTTGACGGTGTCGGCGACCTCGATGCGGCCGACGTACTCCCCGTCGATCGCCGCGGCGACGAGCGTCGCGGCGGCCCCCTCGGACTCGTCGGCGACACCGGGGATCCCGGCCTCGCGGAGCAGCCCGGGGCGCCCGATGAGCAGCGTCCGGCCGTCGACTACGGCGCGGATGCCGCCGCCGGGGATGTTCTCGAAGTCGGTGACGTCGAGACGCGCGGGCCCGGCGTCCCCGGCACTCGCCGACTCCGCCGCGCGGGCGATCGCCTGGGCGATCGGGTGCTCGCTGCGGGACTCGGCGGCGCCGACCCGGGCGAGCTGCTCGGGTGCGAGATCGTGCCCGACGACCTCCATGCGGCCCTCGGTCACGGTGCCGGTCTTGTCGAGCACGATGGTGTCGACCTTGCGGGTGCTCTCCATCACCTCGGGCCCGGAGACGAGGATGCCGAGCTGCGAGCCGCGGCCCGAGGACACCGCGAGGGCGGTCGGGGTGGCGAGTCCGAGCGCGCACGGGCAGGCGATGATGAGCACGGTGAGCGCGGCATGGAGCCCGGTGGTCCAGGTGCCGCCGAGCAGCCCCCAGCCGAGCAGCGTGAGCACGGCGATGACGATGACGGCCGGCACGAACACCGCCGACACCCGGTCGGCCAGGCGCTGCACCGGCGGTTTGCCGGTCTGCGCGCGGGTGACGAGATCAGCCATCGCGGCGAGCGTGGTCTCCGCACCGACGCGGGTGGCGCGGACCTCGAGCGAGCCGGAGGTGTTGACGGTCGCCCCGGTGACGGGATCGCCCTCGGCGACCTCGACCGGCACGCTCTCGCCGCTGAGCATCGACTCGTCGATCGCGGAGTGGCCGGCGACGACGACCCCGTCGGTGGCGATCTTCTCCCCGGGCCTGACCCGGAACACGTCGCCGATCACGAGGTCCTCGACGGGCACCTCGACCGCGGTGCGGGCAGCGCCCTCGCCCCGGAGCACGGTCGCCGAGCGGGCGCCCAGGCTCAGCAGCTCGCGCAGCGCGCGCGTCGCGGCGCCCTTCGCGCGCTCCTCGGTGAGCCGGCCGATGAGGAGGAACACCGTGATCGCGACGGCCGCCTCGAACCAGATGTGGTAGTCGTGCGGCAGGTGGAGGACGTGGCCGCGGGACACGGCGAGGCCGAGGGTGAAGAGCGAGTACAGGCCGGCGACGGTGATGCCGACGCTGACCAGGGTGTCCATCGTCGTCGAACCGCCGCGGGCGGCCTTGAATGCCGCCTGGTGGAACGGCCAGGCGCCCCAGGTGATGACCGGCAGGCTGAGGACCAGCACCACCCACTGCCAGCCGGGGAAGTGCCAGCCCATCACCATCGAGATCGCGATCACGGGCACGCCGAGGATCGCCGAGCCGATGAGGCGGGGACGCAGCCGCTCCGTGCCGTAGTCGACGACCTCCGGGCCGGCGCCGCCGGTGAAGGGGGCGCGGACGGTCGCGGAGTAGCCGGCGCGGGACACCGTGTCGGTGATCTGCTCATCGCTGACGTCCCCGGTGACCTCGACATGGGCGGAGTTGAGCGGCAGGTTGACGCTCGCGCTCACGCCGTCGAGCCGGTTGAGCTTCTTCTCGATCCGGGCCGAGCACGAGGCGCACGTCATCCCGGTGATATCGAGGTCGAGCTCGCGCACCCCCACCGGGGCCGAGGTGCCGGCGGGGGTGCCCGCCGGTCCTGCGGCTCCGCCCGGTCCCGAGGTGCGCGAGGCGCTGGGGGAGGTCATGTCACTTCACCTCGTAGCCGGCCTCGTCGACCGCGGCGGCGACGGCCGCATCATCGAGCGGCTGCTCGGAGGTGATGGTGACGGGGGAGCCACCGCCGGCCACGAGGTCGACCTCGACGGCGGAGACGCCGGGCAGCGCCCCGACCTCCTCCTTCACGGCGGCGACGCAGTGTCCGCAGGTCATGCCGGTGACGGTGATCGTGGTGGTGGTCATGTGGTGCTCCTTCAGTGGTGGATGGCGGTGATGGGCGGGTGGATCCGGTGAAGCCGGCGCAGCCCCTCAGCTCTTGATGAGTCGGGCGATCGCGGCGGTGGCCTCGGCGATCTTCGCCTCGGCCGACTCGGGCGATTCCTGCGCCGCGGTCACCACGCAGTGCTGCATGTGCTCGTCGAGCAGCCGGATCGACAGGGAGTGGAGCGCGGCGGTGGCGGCGGAGACCTGGGTGAGGATGTCGATGCAGTACTTGTCGTCCTCGATCATCCGGCCGATCCCGCGCACCTGCCCCTCGATGCGTCTGACCCGTGCGAGGTGGGCGGCCTTGTCCGCGGTGTAGCCGTGCGGCGGCTGCGGCTCCGGGTGGGTCTGCGGTGTGTCCATATCTGGAGAATATACCCCTAGGGGGTATGAATCAAGAGGGTGACGGGAGGGCCGGGCGGCAGGATGTGCGGATCAGCCGGGCGGGCGGTCGGCGGCCGGAGCCCGGGTGGCGTCCGGGTGGACCCCGGTCCGGCGAGGTGAGGCGCCCGGCCCGGGGAGGTGAGGGGAACCGGGTAGCCGCCGGCCCGGGGACGTGGCGGATCCACCACGCGCATGTGCCGATCCGGCGACCCGATGGGCCCGGCCCGGGCGCGGACTGCGGCACAATGTCCCCATGAGCGCCCGTGATCTGCCCGAACCGCCTGTGCCGCAGCTGAAGCCGGAGGACGGGTCGCGTGCGCAGGTCCCCGGCGCCGCGCCTGCGGAATCGGGAGGCGAGCCGCAGCGGGATCCCGAGCGACCGCGCCGCCGGTCCGCCCGGGCCGTGCACTGGCGTCGGCCCGATCGCCGTCGCCGCCGCGGCAGGGGGCCGCTGCGCTGGTTCCGGATCGGGGTCGCCGGGCAGATCCTCCGCGCGATCACCGTGATGTTCCTCGGCATCGTGCTGCTCACCACGACGATCCTCTACATCCAGCTCTCGCAGAAGAACAACGAGCACTTCCAGAGCCTCCTGGCCTCCTCCGCGGACTCGCTCGCCGCCTCCCCGGCCGTCCACGAGGCGCTGTTCGCCGACTCCGCCTTCTACTCCCCCGATGAGCAGGCCCCCGGGGCCGGCCCCGGGTGGGTCGAGGGCACGCAGGGGCGCGAGGACTTCACCGACTACCTCACCGCGGTCAAGGCCGACTACGAGCTCGATCGGCTCGCGGTGTTCTCCGCCGATGCGCTGCGCGGGGCGGAGATCGGCTCCGGGACGAGCGACCCGGGGGAGACGATCCCCGCCACCGGCGGCCCGGCGACGGAGGAGGCCGCCGCGGAGGTCCTCGCCGCGATCGATCCCGACCCCGTGCTCTCCGGGCGCACCGTCCTCCAGTTCGTCGACGGCGAGGCCGGTGGCACCCTCTACGCCGTCGCCCCCGTCTACAGCACGCCCCCGGGGGAGGAACCGGCCGCGGACGCCGAGGTCGCCGCCGTCGTCGCCACCGGGCTCCAGGCCGACTCCATCCGCGCCGATTTCGCCCCCCAGGGTCGCTGGATCATCGGCAGCGGTGCGCTGACGATCCTCATGGGCACGATCGCGGTGTGGCTCGCCTCCCGCGGACTCAAACGGGTGACCGGCGACTACGGGACCCAGGAGCTCGGCGAGATGCTCGACTTCTACTCCTCCGTCCTCCAGGCGGTGAGCGAAGGGCTGCTCCTCGTCGACCGCAACCACGGCATCGTCCTCCACAACACCGAGGCCGCCGAACTCGTCGGCCTGCCCGCGGACGGGACAGGGGACCCGGTGCGGGTCGCCGACCTCGAGCTGCCCGGATCGCTGCGCGAGCTGCTCGTCAGCGGCCGCTGGGCGCGCGACGAGATCCACTACACCGATGACCACGTGCTTGTCGTGAACCAGCAGCCCACTGAGCAGTCCCCGGACACCTGGGTCACCACCATGCGCGACCACACCGAGCTCCAGGAGCTGTCCGGCGAGCTCGTGTCGGTGCGGTCCTTCTCCGAGTCCCTGCGCTCGCAGACCCACGAGTACGCCAACCGGCTCCACACCATGGTGTCGCTCATCGAGATCGGTCACAGCGACCAGGCGCTCGAGTTCGCCACCCGTGAGATCGACCAGATGGACCGGCCGGCGGACAACCTGCTCGGCGGCTTCGACCACCCTGTGCTCTCGGCCCTGCTGCTGACGAAGCTCTCCCAGGCCAAGGAGGCCGGCATCGACCTCGAGGTCGACACGAGCGGCCTGACCGGCGGGCTGGCGGCCGAGGACCGCGATCTCGTCACCGTGATCGGCAACCTCCTCGACAACGCCTTCGACGCGGTGTCCCGGGCCGGCACAGCACCGGAGCGCCGCCGCGTCTACCTCACGATCTCCGGAGCCGAGGAGCGCGGCTACACCGTCGAGGTCGCCGACGACGGCCCCGGCATCCCCGAGGACTCCGTGGACCAGGTGTTCGAGCGCGGCTTCTCCACCAAGCACGACGGCGTCGAGCAGGATTCGGGCGCCGGCCGCACCGAGGACGGTGCCCGCGGGGTCGGGCTGTCGCTCGTCGTGCAGGCGGTGCGCCGCCTCGGCGGGGCGATCGACGTGCGCGGCGGGCCCGACTGCGAGGGCGACCCGCTGGGCGCGGCGTTCGAGGTGTGGCTGCCCGGCACACCGCCGGTCCGCCAGTCCGGCGTCCCCACGGGCAGCCTGCCGATCGTCGCGATGCCGGAGGAACCGCGGGATGCCGCAGGAGGCGCCGCGGGGTCCGGGGTGTCGCGCGATGCCGCGCCGGCCTCCGCGCCTGGGCCCGCGACGGCGTCTTCCACCGGGCCCGCGACGACGCCCGAAGCCGGCTCGCGGCCCGGATCCGAGGGAATCCATTAGGCTGGAGACGAGTATGGGAGCGCAGCACAGGCAGACCGATGATCACGGTGTCGGAGTCCTCGTCGTCGAGGACGAGAGCGTCGCCGCGAAGGCGCACGCCCAGTACGTCGATCGGCTCGAGGGATTCCACGTCGCCGGGATCGCCCGCAACGCGACGCAGGCGCTCGCCGCGCTCAGCGGCCAGATCATCGGCATGGACCCGGCGCGGATCACCCTCGTCCTCCTCGACATGAACCTGCCCGACGGCCACGGGCTGCAGCTGCTCCGCGCGATCCGCGGCAAGCACATCCCCGTCGACGTCGTCGCGGTGACCGCCGCCCGCGACATGCAGGTCGTCCAGGAGGCGCTGTCGCTGGGTGTCGTGCAGTACATCATCAAGCCCTTCACCTTCCCGGTATTCAAGTCCAAGCTCGAGGCGTACCTCGGCTACCGGGCCACGCTCGCCGCCGACTGCGACGGGGCGGAGATGACGCAGACCGAGGTCGACGCCGCGCTCGCGGCCCTCGGCGCCGCGCCGGCGAAGACGGCCCCCAAAGGGGTGCCGGAAGCGGTGCAGGAGCAGATCACCGGGGTGCTCGCCGACGGGAGCGCGATGTCCGCAGCCGAGGTCGGGGACCGGATCGGGGTCTCGCGCGTCACCGCCCGCCGGTACCTCGAGGCGCTCACCGACGCCGGAGCGCTCGACCGCCGGCCGCGCTACGGCTCCGCCGGCAGGCCGGTGCTCGAGTACCGGATCCTCGATTGAGCGGCCGCCGCACCGGCCGGTGAGCGCCCGCCGCGCCAGGCGGCCGACCACCCCGGGCGACGGCTGTCAGCGCTCGGGGGCGAACAGCGAATCCGTGTAGGCGCTGCCGAACACCGCGTGCGGGTCGAGGCGCGCCCGCAGGGTCCGGAAGTCCTCGAAGCGCGGGTAGACCGCACCGAGCTCGGCGGCGGTGAGCGTGTGGACCTTGCCCCAGTGCGGGCGGCCGTCGAACTCGCGGCAGATCTGCTCGATGCGGCGGAAGTACTCCGCGGAGTCGTCGCGGAAGAACCGGTGGCAGGCGATGTACATCGACTCCCGGCCCGTCGCGGTCGACAGGGGCACGTCGTCGGCGGCCGTCGTGCGCACCTCGAGGGGGAACGAGATCCGCCACCGGCGCTCCTCGATGAGGTCGCGGATCCGGGCGAGCACCTCGGGCCCGGCGGCGAGCGGCACCGCGTACTCCATCTCGGTGAACCTGACGCGGCGCGGGGACACGAAGGCCTCGTGCGCGGGCGCCCGGTAGAGGCGGTTCGAGGCCGCCTCCGCGGCGGCCCGGTTGAAGAACGGCACGAGCGCCGGCGCGCGGTGGCCGATCTCGCAGATCGCCCGCAGCGCCCCGTTGTCGAGCACCTCCTCGTTCAGCAGCTGCGCGAGGCGGCGGCGGGGCCGGGCGGCGGACATCCCGGCCGGCGGCGCCTGGCCGGGGGCCACCCGCACGTTCGTCTTGACGAGCGCTCGGTCGGTGTGCGGGAACCAGTAGAACTCGAGGTGATCGCACTGCGCGGAGCGGGCGACGAAGGTCGCGAGGAGATCGTCGAAGGGCTCGGACTGCTCGCGGGCGACGACGTCGAAGCGCGGGACGCACGCGAGCTCGATCTCGGTGATGACACCGAGCACGCCGAGACTGAGGCGGGCGAGGTCGAAGACGTCGGGGTCCGCGGCTCGGGAGAGTTCGCGGCGCGCGCCGTCGGCGGTGAGGAGCGTGAGGCCGGTGACCATCCCGGCGAACCCGGTGAAGCCGTGCCCGGTGCCGTGGGTCCCGGTGGAGATCGCGCCGGCGAGCGACTGCGGGTCGACGTCGCCCTGGTTGGCCAGCGCGAGGCCGTGCGGGGCGAGCAGCGCGGGGATGTCGCGCAGCCGGGTGCCCGCCCGGAATCGCACCCGCCGGGTGGCGGCATCGACGGCGACGATCCCGCTCAGCGCGTCGAGGGAGATCATGGTCCCGGTCCCGAGTGCGACGGGGGTGAAGGAGTGTCCGGCGCCGATGACGCGGATCCGCTCCCCGCTCCCGATCGCCGCGGCGACGACCGCGACGACCGCGGCGAGCTCGGATTCGTCGGCGGGAGCATGGAACGCCGCGGGGTGGGCATGCGCGGTGCCCGACCAGGTGCTCACGCGGCGGCTTCGTCCGGTCCCGCCCGTCGGCGCACCTGTCAGTGCGCCCATCCGGAACCTCGATACGTCGACCATGAGTCGATGATCTGACCGCCGGCGACGATGTGGAATCCGGTGAGGTGCTCCGCGAGCTCCCCGGCCTTGGCGTGCCGGAGGAAGACGTGGGCGCCGAGCGGCAGCGTGTCCGCGCCCGGACCGTGGAGCGGGGTCTGCACCTCGCCGGGGCCCTCGGTGGAGCTGTAGGCGAGGCCCTCCGGCCAGGCGATCGTCGGCCGCCGGTCGTCCCCGGGCGGGCCCGAGGCGATCCAGCCCCCGCCGGCGACCGTCACCCAGCCGGGGGCCGGCCTGCGGACCACGGGGAGGGCGAAGAACGCCGCCGGCTCGTGACGGAAGCCGCGGTAGGTGTCGTAGAGGCCGGGGGAGAACAGGCCGGAGCCGACGGTGAGCTCGGTGAGCGTGCCCTCGGCCGCGCTCGTCTCGAGCGAACCGGTGCCTCCGCCGTTGACGAACTCGAGCTCGGCGACCTCGCGGAGCGCGGCGACGACCCGGGTGCGGCGCTCGCGCAGCTCCGCGACGGACATCCGGCGCACGGTGCGCACGGCGAGCGCATGCGCACCGCGCCCGGCATCGCCGAGACCGGCGATCTGCCCCTCGTACGACATCACGCCGACGAGCCGGAGTCGCCGGTCGGCCGCGACCCGCCCGGCGAGGGCGAGCGCCTCGGCGACCTCCCGCACCGGGCTCCGGCGGGCGCCCAGGTGCACGCGACCGCGGGTGAATCGAGCGGCCGGTCGGAGCGAGGCATCGAGATCGAGGCACAGGCGCAGCGGCTGCGCGGCGGTCGAACCGGCGGGGCCGTGGGTGGGGGCGAGCGCTGCGAGAAGGACGTCGATGCCCTCGTCCGAGTCGACCATGAGTGTGATGTGGGCGAGCGCCTCGGCGTCGGCCGCCAGCGCGCGGAGACCCTCCCGGTGGACGGTCGGATACGCGACGACGATGTCGCGGAAGCCGAGCCGGTGGAGATCGAGCGCCTCGGGCAGTGAGAAGGCGAGGATCCCGCCGTAGCCGGGGGCGGAGAGGACCCGTTCGAGGGCGTGGGGTGCGCGGAGGGATTTCGAGGCGACCCGGATCGGGAGCCCGGCGGCACGGGCGCGGAGCGCGGCGATGTTGCGATCGAAGGCATCGCGATCGATGACGCCGAACGGCCCGTCGAGATCGCCGACGGCCCTGCGCAGCTCTGCACTCACCATGGCGCCGGCCTAATCGACGGCGACCCGATTTGTTACTCATGCGTAGGGTCGGGTGATCCCGGGGGCGCGTCTGGGATCATGGGGGGATGACTGCGAAGCGCACCGCCGACACCGGCACCTCTCCTGCCGCTACCACTCCTGCCGCCTCCTCCGCGGACCACGGGTCCGCTGCCGCCTCCTCCGCGGCCTCTCCTGCAACCGCCTCGGCCGAGCACCCGGTCGCCCTGCCCGAGCGGCTGCGGGAGTTCCTCGCCGGGGATCCGCTCGCCGATGTCTCCGGCTCCGGCGCCCCGGTCGAGGTCAGGGCACCCTTCTCCGGGGAGCTGCTCGGCACCTTCGCCGGGTGCACGGCGGACGATGTCGCCGTGCGCGCCCGCGCCGCCCGGATCGCCGGCAGGGCCTGGGCGGACCGCCCGGTGCGGGAGCGCGCCGCCGTCGTGCTGCGCCTCCACACCCTCATCCGCTCCCACGAGGAGCTCGTCCTCGACGTCATCCAGGCGGAGAACGGCAAGGCGCGGCTGCACGCCTACGACGAGGTGCTCGACGCCTACAACGTGTGCCGCTACACCGGGGTGACCGCCTCGCGGGTGCTCCGGGCGCGCTCCCGGCGCGGCGCGATCCCGGGGCTGACGACCACGCGCATCGACCGGTCCGCGCTCGGTGTCGTCGGCTTCATCAGCCCCTGGAACTATCCGCTGTCGCTCGGTGCCACGGATCTTCTCGCCGCCCTCGTCGCCGGCAACGCCGTGGTCCACAAGCCCGACTCCGCGACCCCGCTGTCGAGCGTGCTCGTGCGGCGGCTCGCGATCCGGGCAGGACTCCCGGCCGATGTCTGGCAGCTCGTGCCCGGCGAGGTCGCCGAGGTCGGGGAGAGTCTGCTCGACCACGTCGATGGGCTGTCCTTCACCGGGTCCACCCGCGCGGGGCGCGGCATCGCGGCCGAGGCGGCGGCCCGGCTGCTGCCCACCGTCCTCGAGCTCGGCGGCAAGAACCCGATGATCGTGTGTGCGGACGCGGATATCGACGCCGCGGTCGCCGGCGCGGTGCGCGGGAGCTTCAGCTCGAGCGGCCAGCTGTGCCTGTCGATGGAGCGGATCTACGTCGTGCGGCCGCTCTACGAGGAGTTCTGCACGCGCTTCGCGGCCGCGACCCGGGCTCTCACCCTGGGGGCGGCCTTCGATCACTCGGCCGAGGTCGGCACCCTGAGTTCGGCCGCGCAGCTCGATCGGGTGCAGGAGCACATCGACGATGCCGTGGCCGCCGGCGCCCGAGTGCTCGCGGGCGGCCGGGCGCGGCCCGACCTCGGCCCGTTCTTCTTCGAGCCCACGGTGCTCGTCGATGTGCCGGAGTCCGCACAGCTGTGCCGGGAGGAGACCTTCGGCCCAGTCGTGGCGGTGTCCGCGGTCGACAGCGAGGACGAGGCGGTGCTCGCGGCCAACGACACCCCCTACGGTCTTAACGCGAGCGTGTTCTCCGGCTCCCGGCGGCACGGGATGGCCGTCGCGCGGCGCCTCGAGGCCGGGATGGTCAACGTCGACGAGGCGTTCGCCGCGGCCTGGGGGTCGATCGACGCGCCCTCGGGCGGGTGGAAGGACTCCGGGCTCGGGCACCGCCACGGGCCGGAGGGCCTGCTCCAGTTCACCCGCACCCGGACGATCGCTCACCAGGCTCTCGTGCCGCTCGCACCCGGCGGACGCCTCTCCCCGGCTCGCTTCCAGCAGGTGATGACCGGCGCCCTCGACGTCATGCGCGCCCTGCGGATGGGCTGATTCCGCGGGGATCCCGGGATGTCGCAGCTCCTGTGCACGGTCGCCCGGACTGCTCCGGAACCGTCGTCAGGGTCAGCCCGCGCTGCGTTCCCGCCAGGCGCGCCCCTTCGCGCGGGCGAGGTCTGCGGCCAGACCGGTGTACGTCGCCGGGGTGAGCGCTGCGAGCCGCTCCGTCTCCGGCTCCGGCAGGCCGAGCCCGCGCACGAACTCCACGAGCTCCTCGCGTCCCACCCGATGGCCGCGCGTGAGCTCCTTGAGCTTCTCGTAGGGGTTGTCCATGCCGGGCACGCCCTGCAGGTAGGCCGCGCGCATGACCGACTGGATCGCCTCGGCGAGGACCTCCCAGTTCGCGTCGAGGTCGGCGTCGAGCGCCGCGGTGTTGATCGCGAGCTTGTCGAGGCCCTTGACGAGGTTGTTGAGCGCCAGCAGCGAGTGGCCGAGCGCCACGCCGATGTTGCGCTGGGAGGTCGAGTCGGTGAGGTCGCGCTGCAGGCGGCTCGTCACCAGCGTCGAGGCCAGGGAGTCGAGGAGCGCGCACGACAGCTCGAGGTTCGCCTCGGCGTTCTCGAAGCGGATCGGGTTGACCTTGTGCGGCATCGTCGACGAGCCGGTCGCGCCCTCGACCGGGATCTGCGTGAAGTAGTTCATCGAGATGTAGGTCCACATGTCGGTGGCGAGGTTGTGGGCGATCCGGTTGAACCGCGCGACGTCGGCGTAGAGCTCCGCCTGCCAGTCGTGGGACTCGATCTGCGTGGTGAGCGGGTTGAAGGTGAGGCCGAGCCCCTCGACGAACGTCTGCGCGATCCGCGGCCAATCGGCGTCGGGGACGGTGACGGCGTGGGCGGCATAGGTGCCGGTCGCCCCGTTGATCTTGCCGAGGTACTCCGTCGCCGCGATCCGGTCGTACTGGCGGTGGAGCCGGTGGACGACCACTGCGACCTCCTTGCCCATGGTCGTCGGCGTCGCGGGCTGTCCGTGGGTGTGGGAGAGCATGGGGACGTCGGCGAGCTCGAGCGCCATCGCCGCGAGCGCGTCGATGAGGGCGGCCGCGCGGGGCAGCCACACGGTCTCCACCGCATCCTTGATGCCCACGGCGTAGGACAGGTTGTTGATGTCCTCCGAGGTGCAGCAGAAGTGGACGAGCTCGGACAGGTCCTCGGCGCCGACGTGGCTCAGCGCCTCCTTGATCGCGTACTCGACGGCCTTGACGTCGTGGACGGTGACGGCCTCGAACATCGCGAGCTGGGAGATCGTCTCCTGGTCGAAGCCGGTGACGATCGACCGCAGATGGGCGCGCTCCTCGTCGAGGAGCGCGCGGGTGCCCGGCACCACGCCGGCATCGGCCAGATGGATGAACCATTCGACCTCGACATGGATCCGATTGCGATTGAGGGCGGCCTCGGACAGGTGGTCGACGAGCGGAGCGGCATCCGCCCGATAGCGGCCGTCGAGGGGTCCGAGGGCGATGGTCGGATCGAGCTGGGCGAGAGTCACGCGAGTCATGCCCACATCTTCGCACGAGCGTCCCGACGGTGGGAGGGGAGTCCGGCGGGCGCACCGGAGGGTGATCGAGGGGGCGAGCCGGAGCGCGCTGTGGGGTGCGACGGAGCGCGCTGAGGGGTGAGCGGATGCGCCTGCGGGCCGGGTGCACGGGTGATCGGCGCACGGCCGTGCGACCGGTGCGAGCGCGGCCTGTGGACAGGGCTGCCTCCCCTGCGACCCCGGGGCGGGGATCGTGGTCTCTCCTGTGCGGTTCCCGACGGTGGACGGATCAACGTCCGTCCACAGGGAGCACCGAGGGCTCGATGGGCGGCTGCGGCCCGGTGCACGGTGGGCGCATGCTCATCGACGAACTCGAGAAGAACCGGCGCGGCTGGGAGGAGGTCGCGGACTCCCTCGCGCAGATCGCCGAACGCTGCCTGCGCGGCGGTGGAACGGAGTGGGCGTCGACGTCCGCGGACAGGTTCCGGGACGAGCTCGCCGACCGCGTCACCGAGCTCCACCGGCTCCGGGAGCTCGCACTCGCCGTCGTCGACGCCTATGCGCGTCATATTCCTGCGGTGCAGGATGCCGAGCTGCCCGCCGATGCGCTCCTGCTGTGAGGAGGGGGCCTGCTGTGAGGAGGGGGACCGCCATGAGGAGGGGGGTCGTGGAATCGCCTCGGGAGCATGGGCCGGACAGGCGCTGGATCCCGTTCTCCGCTGCGGAGGTGCTCGCCCTGCCGCCGGACCTGCAGGCCGGCTGGCCGGACGCCCAGCGTCCCGCAGCGGTGAGCTGTGCCCTGTCCGCCCGGCCCGGGGTGGGCGGACAGGGCACGTCGTCGACCGGGCCGCTGTCGACCGGGCCGTCGGACCCCGAGCCGGCGCCGAGCGAGCTGTCGGCCGGGCCGACCGCGGCCTGGGTCGCGCGGGCCTCGCTCATCCTCGGCGGGGCCCCGGTGGTCGGCGGGTTCGAGCTGCTCGGTCCGGGCCTCCGGATCGTCGTGAGCGCCGGTGTGCTCCACCGCGCATGCTGCGTGGTCTGGCGCTGGACGGACGCTCACGGCCGGTCGACCCACCCCGGTGGCGGCTGCCTGCTCGGCCGGGTCGATCGGGCAGCTCGCCTGCCGGAGCTCATCGCCGAGCTCGTCCCCCGCGAGACCCCGGCGGCGGCGCTCGGCGTCCTCGGGTGCCGCGGGGTCGAACCGGAGCCGTGGACGATCGGCCGGTCGGCGTCCCCGCCCGGAAGGGGAGAGGCGGGGCCGGTGGCGCGCACGGCGGCACCCGCGCTCGGCGCGCATCCCCTCGCCGCGCAGGTGCGCGCCCGGGTCCGCGCCGATCTGCACCGCGCCGTTCTCGCCGCGGCCGGGGAGACGCGTGGGAGCACGACCGGAGGGCCCGTCGGGGAGCCCGGCGTCGGTGACTCCCGTCGAGGCGGCCGGTGCGGGGCGGGTCGTCGATGAGCCACGGAGTCTCCACCCACGGCGGGCCCGGCGGAACCCGCGCGCGGACCGAGGACCTCGCCGACTTCGCCGCGGAGCTGCGCGGGATCGCCGAGGAGGTCGCCGAGCTCTTCCTCCGCAGCGCCGGGAGCGAGCTCGACCCCGTGCTCGAGCTCTCCGCGGTGACGGCGCCGACGACCGCCTTCGAGGTGTCCCGGCGGAGCACGGAGTTCCTCGGCGCAGCGGCCGGGGTGTCGGGGCGGCTCGCCGGCACCGGGATAGCGCTCGGGGCGGCGATGCTCGCCTACCGGGCTGCCGAGGACTTCGCCGCGCGTCTCTTCGACCGGGTGCTCACGGCCATGGGCAACGTCCTCGGGCACGCCGTTCGCACGGCGATCCCCCTCCTCGCCCCGGTCCTGTTCCGCGGCCTCGTCACTGCCGGCGTCGTCCTCGCCATCGCCGACCGGATCGGTCTCGACGAGCTCCTCGAGGACGCGTTCGGCATCGACCTGCCGGAGATCACCGCGGCGGGTCTGGCCGTCCTCGGGCGAGAGCTGTTCGCCGGCTCCGACGGTGCCGCCCGGATCATCGAGCACGTGCTGCCCGGGTTCGCCGCCGGTTTCCTCGGCGTGCCGCCGGGACTCCAGGCGCAGTTCGGCGACCGGGGGCCGTGGCCGCACGATTCGCAGTCGGTCACCGAGTGGGTGATCGCCGGCGGTCGGGCGGGCGGGCTCATGCGTCGCACCGGGGTCGACGTCGAGCACGCGGAGCGCTCCCCGGGCCGGCGGCCGGCCCGGGCGCCCGCCGGCCTCCCCGAGCTGTTCGCCCGCACGCTGGCCGGTCACCGCGGCAGGGACAACGGGCGGGTGCAGATCGAGCGGATCCGCGGGGCCGACGGCGCGGTGCGGTGGATCGTGTACGTGCCCGCGACGACCGACTGGTCCGCCCGCACCGGGAAGAACTCGACCGATCTCACGACCAATGTCGAGGGCGTGGCCGGGCACGACACAGCGATGCGGGAGACCGTGCGGCAGGCGGTCGCCGAGGCCGGGATCGGCGCGGAGGAGGAGGTCATGCTCGTCGGATACTCCCAGGGCGGCATCACCGCGGCCTCCCTCGCGGCGGACCCCGCGTTCCGGAACTCGGTCTCCGTCACGGCCCTGCTCACCGTCGCGAGCCCGGTCTCGGATTTCGACATCCCCGACGGGATCTCGACGCTGTCGATCGAGCACGAGCAGGACCTCGTCCCCGACCTCGACGGCGGCGAGAACCCGGACCGGCCGCATTGGACGACGATCACCGTCGACCTCGACACCGACGCGCTGCGCGACGATGAGCTGTCCGCCGGGCGGACGGAGGACCAGATCGACGAGGTGCTCGCGAATCCCGGGTTCGCCCACGGCGGCGATGTCTACGCCGCGACGATCGACCGCCTCCACCGGGAGGGGGAGCCGGGCCTGCTCGCCTGGCAGGACTCCCGCGCCGGGTTCTTCTCCGGGGAGGTGGAATCGGTGCAGGACTCCGTCGGCACCCGCCGCTGAGCACGCTCGCGGCTGCGGATCCAGGCCGCTGACGAGGGGATTCACTCCGACGTCCGAGCAATTGTGGAGGAGATGACAAAACCCGATCGGACCTCGGCAGTCCTCGACAAGCGACGCCGGACGGTGCCTAGCGTGAGGGGTATCCGCGGGCACCGGCCGCGGTGCCGACGGGCCGAGGGCAGCGATGCCGCCGCGCCGCGAGGACGGGCGCCGGGAGGCGCCCGGGAAGGCGAGCCGCATAGTTTTGCAGAGTGCGATGAATCCGTTAGCGTATATCCACTATGTGAAATGCATCACCACCACGGGGCCGCCGAGCACACCCGCATCACGGCACCACAGCCGCTGGCGACCGGACGACACCCTCATCCGGGGGCCACGACATGAGGAGAACTGGTATGACATCGAACATTGCGCAGGCCCCCGACTCGAAGACGAACTCGGAGCCGAGAATGATTCAGATGCTGACCCCCGAAGGCGATCGCGTGAGCTCGGGAGAGTACGACGCCTTCGCCGCAGAGCTCACCGACGACGACCTCCGGAACTTCTACCGCGACATGGTGCTCGTGCGCCGCGTCGACGCGGAGGGCAACGCCCTGCAGCGCCAGGGTCAGCTGGGCCTGTGGGCCCCGCTGCTCGGCCAGGAGGCCGCCCAGATCGGAATGGGCCGGGCCTTGCGCCCGCAGGACTTCGTCTTCCCGACCTACCGCGAGCACGGCCTCGCCTGGTGCCGCGGCGTGCAGCCGGAGACCCTGCTCGGCATGTTCCGCGGGCAGAACCACGGCGCCTGGGACCCCCAGGAGAACCGCTTCCACACCTACACGATCGTCATCGGCTCCCAGGCGCTCCACGCCACCGGGTACGCGATGGGGATCAGCCTCGACGGGGACGTCGGCACCGGTGACATCGAGCGCGACAGCGCCACCATCGCGTGCTTCGGCGATGGCGCCACCTCGCAGGGCGACGTCTCCGAGGCCCTGACCTTCGCCGGTGCCTTCCACGCCCCCGTCCTCTTCTTCTGCCAGAACAACCAGTGGGCGATCTCCGAGCCGACGAGCGTGCAGACCACGGTGCCGCTGTTCAAGCGCGGCGAGGGCTTCGGGGTGCCGGGAGTCCGCGTCGACGGCAACGACATCATCGCGATGTACGCAGTCGCCCGCGCCTCGCTCGACAGCGTCCGCGCCGGACACGGTCCCATGCTCATCGAAGCCTTCACGTACCGGATGGGCGCGCACACCACCGCCGACGACCCGAGCAAGTACCGCGACGCCGCTGTCACCGAGCAGTGGAAGGCCAAGGACCCGATCAGCCGGCTGCGCGCCCACCTCGAGAAGTCGGGTCTCGCCGACGACGGCTTCTTCGCCGAGGTCGACGCCGAGGCCGACACCCTGGCTGCACGCATCCGCAAGGCATGCATGGAGATGCCCGAACCCGACCCCGCGGAGATCTTCGACTTCGCCTACGCCGGGGAGCACTCCCTCGTCGCCGAGGAGAAGGCCGCGTACCTCGACTACCTCGACTCCTTCGCCGACACGACGGACGGGGGGCGCTGACATGGCAGCAGACACCACGACGACCGAGGCCCCCGGGTCCTCGCTCACCACCCTGCCGCTGTCCAAGGCGATCACCGCCGGGCTGCGCCGGGCGATGGAGGACGACGACAAGGTCGTCCTCATCGGTGAGGACATCGGGAAGCTCGGCGGAGTCTTCCGCGTCACCGAGGGCCTGCAGAAGGACTTCGGCGAGGCGCGCGTCATCGACGCCCCGCTCGCCGAGTCCGGCATCGTCGGCACCTCGATCGGCATGGCGATCCGCGGCTACAAGCCCGTCATCGAGATCCAGTTCGACGCCTTCATCTACCCGGCCTACGACCAGATCGTCACCCAGCTCGCCAAGCTCCACAACCGCACGCAGGGCCACGAGCAGATGCCGCTCGTCATCCGCGTGCCCTACGGCGGCGGGATCGGCTCCCCGGAGCACCATTCGGAGAGCCCGGAGACGGTGTTCGCCCATCACGCCGGGCTGCGCCTCATCTCACCGTCGACGCCGCACGACGCCTACTGGATGATCCAGGAGGCCGTGCAGAGCCCGGACCCGGTGATGTTCTTCGAACCCAAGCGCCGCTACTGGATGCGCGGGGAGGTCGACACCGCCGAGCGCGGCCTGCCCCACGATCGGGCGCAGGTCGTGACCGAGGGGACCGACCTCACGCTCCTCGCCTACGGCCCCCTCATGCCGACGGCCAAGGACGTCGTCGCGGCCGCGGCGGAGGAGGGCACGAGCATCGAGCTCATCGACCTCCGCTCGCTGTCCCCGATCGACTTCGACACGATCGAGGCCTCGGTCCGCAGGACCGGCCGGCTCGTCGTCGCCCACGAGGCCCCGGTGTTCCTGGGCCTCGGCGCGGAGATCGCCGCTCGGATCACCGAGCGCGCGTTCTTCCACCTCGAAGCGCCCGTGCTGCGGGTGGGCGGCTTCCACACGCCCTACCCCGGCTCCAAGCTCGAGCACCACTACCTGCCCGACCTCGACCGGATCCTCGACGGCGTCGACCGCGCACTCGCCTACTGACGCCCGCCCCGCCCCCGGCGCCCCGGCCCGGTGGGCGGGGCGCCGCGGGTCGGCAGCACGCTGAGCGCCGCCGGCCGCCCCGAGGATCGACCGACCACCCGACGACAGACAAGCAAGGGTACTCATGTCCAACGTTTTCCCCCTCCCCGACGTCGGCGAGGGCCTCACCGAAGCCGACATCGTGGCGTGGAAGGTCGCCGAGGGCGACACCGTCACCGTCAACCAGATCCTCGTCGAGATCGAGACCGCGAAGTCCCTCGTCGAGCTCCCCAGCCCCCAGGCGGGCACCATCGAGGCGCTCCTCGTGGGTGAGGGCGAGACCGTTGACGTCGGCACCCCGATCGTCCGCTTCGGCGGCGAGGGCTCCGACGGATCCGAGAGGGCCGGCACCACCCCGGTCGCGGAGCCGGGTGCTCCCGCGCCGGACCAGACCGATGCCGTCCCCGCGCCGACGGAGACCGGCGACGGCACGGCCGGTCCCAACCTCGTGGGCTACGGGGTGAGGGCCGCGTCCTCCAAGCGCCGCCCGCGCAAGCAGGCGGGCTCCCCGCAGGCCGCGGCACAACCCGCACCCGAGGCGCCCGCCTCCCGGGCCGCGCCCGCCGCTGACACGGAGACCGCCCCGTCTGCCGCCCCGGCCGAGGCACAGCCGCGGACGGACGGGCCGGCCGACCCCGGTGCCTCCGCCGGGCGGGTGCTCGCCAAACCGCCGGTGCGCAAGCTCGCGAAGGACCGCGGCATCGACCTCGCCGGAGTGCGGGCCACGGGCTCGCGGGGCGAGGTCACCCGCGCCGACCTGCTCGCCCACCTCGACGGAGGCTCCGAACAGGAGACCCCGGCGGGCGCCGCGACGCCGGCCGGCAGTGCGGGGGCGTCGGCTGCTGTCGGCACCGCGGCCGCTGCTGCGCAGCCCGGCTCGGAGGAGCGCGTGCCGCTCAAGGGCGTCAACCGGATGATGGCCAAGGCGATGGTGGACTCCGCGTTCACCGCCCCGCACGTCACCGAGTTCCTCGACGTCGACGTCACCCGAACCATGGAGTTCGTCCGCCACCTCAAGTCCACGCAGCTGCTCGGCCCCGACGTCAAGGTCTCCCCGCTGCTCGTCGTGGCGCGGGCCGTGATCTGGGCGGCGTTGCGGACCCCGCGCATCAATGCCGTCCTCGACGGCGACGACGTCGTCATCAAGCACTACGTCAACCTCGGGATCGCCGCGGCCACCCCACGCGGGCTCGTCGTCCCTAACATCAAGAACGCTCACGCGCTCGGCCTCGGCGCACTCGCGCAGGAGATCGTCGGCCTCACCGCGGCCGCGCGGGCCGGCCGCTCGACCCCGGCGTCCCAGGCCGGCGGTACCATCACCATCACCAACGTCGGGGTGTTCGGGGTCGACTCCGGCACGCCGATCATCAACCCGGGCGAATCGGCGATCGTCGCCTTCGGCAGCATCCGGAAGCGTCCCTGGGTGGTCGACGACGAGATCGTCCCCCGCGAGATCACGACCCTGTCGGTGTCCGCCGACCACCGCGTCGTCGACGGGGCGGCGATCTCCCAGTTCCTCGCCGACATCGGCCGGGCGCTCGAAGAGCCCCTCGTCATGCTGTCCTGACCGGGCCCGCCGCCGCAGCGGTCGGGGCGCCGCGCCTGCGGCACCCCGGCCGCAATGCGCTCGCAGTGCGCTCGCAGTGCGAGCGCCATGAGTTGAGCCGGGGCCGCCGAGGAGGGTGCGCGCCGGCATGCACCCTCACCGCTGACCTGCTCCTGCCGGGCAGGGCCGCTCAGGGATTGAGCTTCGTGGCCTCGTCCGGGCCCTCGGTCGTCGACAGCTTCTTCGCGAAGCAGTGGTCGCGGTCGATGCCGAGCTCGCGGCAGTGCGCGAGCGCCTCCTGCGGGTCCTCGTAGCCCGTGTCGAGCACGGTGATCCAGTAGTCGTTGAATCGGAACGTCGACCAGTCGCCGCTCCACAGGAGCATCGCCTCGGGGTGCTCGGTACGGTTCTGCTCGAACTCCTCGAGGATGTCCTCCTCGGTCCAGGTGCGGCCCTCGGTGCGCAGGCCGTCCTGCTTGGCGCTCAGCTGCACAACCCAGCGGTCCTGCAGCTCGTCCATCGCCCGGGCGGTGTCGTCCTCGGAGATCGACCGGAGCTGCTCGCCGGCGGCCACGGCGGTTGCGGCGGAGTCGGTGGAGCCGGAGGCGTGGCCCGTTCCCGCATCGGTCTGCGGCTGCGAGCTGTCCGAGGGCATCTCGGTGGAGCGGATGCCGTTGTCGGGGCCGAGGAAGTTCCCGCCGAGCACGAGCGCGATCGCGAGGACCGAAACACCGGCCACGGTGGCGAGCAGGATGCGCGGGCCGCTGCGACGGCCCCCTCTGTCGCGGGTCGGGGTGCCGCCGCTGCCGGACCCGGCGGGCGCCTCGGCACCGGGAGCGGGGTGCGTGCCGGGAACCGCGTTGGGCTGCTCACCGGTGTGCGCGGCGATGTACTCGTAGTAGGTGGACCGGTCGACGTCGCTGCGGTCGTGGCCTGTCTGCCCGGTGCCGCCCGTCGCGGACCTGTCGAGTGCTGACAGCGGGTAGTACTGCCCGTCGGCGGCCTGGAAGTAGGCGGAGCCGTCGGCGGCGCGGAAGCAGGCCAGGCCGTCGGGTCCGGTGAAGTGCCCCGTCGCCGGTGCCCTGGGCTGCGGAGCAGACTGCGGGGCGGGGCTCGGGGCGGAGGAGGGAGGAGCCGGGAAGGCGGGCGGGGACGCCGGCGGGGCCGGGTACGGCGCGGTGGGATGCGGGAGCGCCCGGGGTGCCGGTCGCCCGTCTGCGGGTGCGTCGATGCGTGCCGGGCGATCGGGATCCCAGTTCTCGCTCTGTGCCGGGCGGATCCGGGGTCTGCGCGGATCTCGGCCGGGCGTCGTGCCGTCCGGAGGAAGGGGGCTCATCGGGTGCGTGGCCTCGGTCCGTGGGCAGCCTGCGGGCAGTCCATGGAGAATACTGTGGCACGTCCGCTGCGCGGGATCAACCGGATTTGCCTGGTCCGACCGGGCTCCCATAGGATGTTCTTCTGTTGTGTCGATCGATGACCGATCAGCTTCCCCCGCACGGCCCGCGCATCCGCCGCGTCGCGTGGAGGATCCGATCGCCGGACATCGACACAGTGCTCATTGAGCGCTGCATCTTGCTTCGGCCCCCTCTCACAGGCTTCAGCTCAGCGCTGATGAGACATCTCGTCACGAAAGTGCGCTCCCGTCCGCGGGAGCGTGCGGAACTGACGGACACGAGCCCTTCGCCGGGCGCAGGCATGTCGGCCCTCCGCACCGCGGAGTCAGCAGGCGCCGGCCCGGTGTCGAATCATGTGTGATGTCTTCGGCGTGTCCACCCCGAACGGTCCGTGCGCGGACCGGTGGGGAACCGGCAGTCCGGTGGACCGTCGGCATTAGTGAAACTGGAGGAGAGAAATGGCAGCAACCTGCCAGGTGACCGGGGCCGTTCCCGGTTTCGGACACAATGTGTCCCACTCGAACCGCCGCACCAAGCGCCGGTTCGACCCGAATATTCAGAAGAAGCGCTACTTCGTGCCCTCGCTGCGGCGTTCCGTGACCCTCACGGTGTCCACCAAGGGCATCAAGATCATCGACGCCCGCGGAATCGACTCCGTGGTGAATGAACTCATCGCCAAGGGAGTGAAGCTCTGATGGCCAAAGCACAGGACATCCGCCCGATCATCAAGCTCAAGTCGACGGCCGGCACCGGGTACACCTACGTGACCCGCAAGAACCGCCGCAACAACCCGGATCGCATCGTGCTCAAGAAGTACGATCCCACGATCCGCAAGCACGTCGAATTCCGAGAGGAGCGCTGAGCGCACATGGCCAAGAAGTCGAAGATCGCCCGTGACCAGCAGCGCCGCGAGGTCGTCGAGCGCTACGCCGAGCGTCGCGCCACCCTCAAGCGTCAGCTCACCCACCCGGACAGCACCGACGACGAGCGCGAGGAGGCACGTCTGGCACTCCAGAAGCTGCCCCGCGACGCCTCGCCGGTCCGTCTGCGCAACCGCGACCAGGTCGACGGTCGCCCGCGCGGATACCTCCGCAAGTTCGGTCTGTCGCGCGTCCGCTTCCGCGAGATGGCGCACAACGGCGAACTCCCCGGGATCACCAAGTCCAGCTGGTAGTCTCTGGTAAGTTCGTAATCGGTTAAACAGATCCGATGTCCTGAAGGAGGGCACAACTATGGCTAAGAACCGCAGTGAACTCGTCTCCGAGGTCGCAGAGAGCACCGGCCTGACCCAGAAGCAGGTCTCCGATGTTCTCGACGGCGTCTTCGAGTCGTTCTCGAACGTCGTCGCCAAGGGCGAGAAGCTCACCATCCCGGGCTGGCTGTCCGTCGAGCGCACCGAGCGTGCCGCTCGCAAGGGCCGCAACCCGCAGACCGGTGAAGAGATCCAGATCGCTGCCGGTTACTCGGTCAAGCTGTCCGCGGGCTCGAAGCTCAAGGCTGCCGCCGGTACCCCGAAGAAGTGATTCTTCGCGCACCTGCGCTGAAGGCCCGGACCCTCTGAGGGTCCGGGCCTTCGCCCATTCATGGGCCGAGGTGGCCCGGCCGTCCCGAGGCGTGTCGCCCGAGCCCGGTACCGGGGCCGGGCGCCCGGGGTCGGTCGCCCAGGCCCGAAGGCGCATCGCCGGGCGCGGTCACACCCCCAGGGTGCTCGCTGAGAGTGCGATCGCCGAAGGTTTCGCTCTCAGGAACCTTCGGAGATTGCGCTCCAGGGGGTGCGTTGGTCCGGGGCGCAGGCGGCGACTACCCTTGAGACATGCGTGTTTCAGCGATCCAGCTCGCCTATACCGATGAGGACTCCCAGCAGACGCGGATCGAGCGCGCCGCCCGGCTCGTGAGGGCCCAGCACGGCTCCGATCTCGTCATCCTGCCCGAGCTGTGGTCGCCCGGCGGCTTCTCGTACCGCGACTGGGGACCCCGCGCCGAATCGCCCACCGACGGGCCGACCGTCACCGCGCTCGCCCAGGCGGCCCGCGACATCGGCGCCTACGTGCACATCGGCTCCGTCATCGAGGGCAGCGAGACCGCCCTGGCCCGGCTCGCCGAATACGACCATGACGTCACCGCCCTCCCGGAGCTGCCCGACGGCGAGCGCCACCTGTGGAACACCTCGGTCGTCGTGTCCCCGGCCGGCGAGGTCATCGCGACGTACCGCAAGATCCACCGCTTCGGGTTCGGCTCCGGCGAGCCCAAGCTCCTCGAGGCCGGTGAGGACATCGTCACCGTGCCGCTCGAGGTCGACGGCCGCACCGTCGCCCTCGGCCTCGCCACCTGCTACGACCTCCGGTTCCCGGAGATGTTCCGCGCCCTGCTCGACGCCGGGGCCGAGGTCGTCGCCGTGCCCGCCGCCTGGCCCGCGCCACGGGTCGACCACTGGAGCCTGTTCGCCCGCGCCCGCGCCGCCGAGGACTTCATGGCCGTGATCGCCTGTAACACCGCCGGCTTCCACTCGCGCACGGAGATGGGCGGGCACTCCGTCATCGTCGACGCCTCCGGAACCGTCCTCGCCGAGGCGGCCACCGATGAGACCGTGATCGTCGCCGACATCGACATCGACGCGATCCACACCCGCCGCGAGAGCTTCCCCGCGCTCGCCGACCGACGGCTGCGCTGAGCGGCCGGTGACCACCACCCAGGCCACGCGCACCACCGGTCCGGCCGGTCGCGGCCCCGCCGGGGCGGCAGCGGACCGCCGCACCGCGCGCCGGCTCCGCCTCGCCGCGCTCCCGGGCTTCATCGTCCTCGGCGCGGTCGTCGGCCTCCTCGCCCTCGACTCCACCGGTGCCGCGGCCCCCACCCTGCTCAACGACGCCGGCCCGCTCGGCCGCTTCGGCCTGCCGGCGGCGAAGTTCCTCTTCAACACCGCGATGGCGGTGACGATCGGCGCTCTCGTGCTCGCCTCCGTGGTGCTGCCCCGCAGCGCCCCGGTCCGCCGTCGCCACAGGGATCGCAAGGCCGACGCGGACCAGGAGCTCGATCCCGCCTGGTCGGCGTGCCTGCGGGTGGCCGAGGTCGCCTCGGTGGCGTGGACGGTGTCCGCGATCGGCGTGCTCGTCCTCACCTTCGTCGACACGGCCGGCGCGCAGGCGCTGACCGGTGACTTCTCCGCCCAGCTCGGGGTGTACGTCACCCAGGTGCCCTACGGCCAGCTGTGGACGCTCATCGTCGTGCTCGCCGCGATCGTCTCCACCCTCGTGTTCGCGGTCCGCAGCTTCACCGGGATCGGCCTCGTCACCGTCCTGTCGTTCATCCCGCTCGTCCCTCAGGCCCTCATGGGGCATGCGGCGGAGGCCTCCGGCCACATGCAGGCGGTCAACAGCATCGGGCTCCACCTCGTCGCCGTCGTCGTGTGGCTCGGCGGGCTGTTGGCCCTCGCGGTGCTCGCCCCCGTGCTCACCGGCCGCGGGGACCTCGGCGTGCTCGTCTCGCGGTTCTCCGCGCTGGCACTGTTCGCCTGGGCACTCATGATCGTCTCCGGGTTCTTCAACGCCCTCCTGCGCGTGGACTCGCTCGCGGACTGGACGACCCCCTACGGGATGCTCGTCGTCGTCAAGATCGCCCTCACCGCGGCGCTCGGCGTCATCGGCTGGTGGCACCGCAGCTTCGTCATCGGCCGCCTCGCCGGCTCGCCCGCGGACGGCGCCGCTGCCGGGCGGCCGGGCACGGCCGGGGCGAGCTCCGCCGCCGGGAGAGCGACGGTGCAGGCCACCGGGACGAGCGGGACCGTCTCCTCCCGGGTCGAGTTCTGGCGCCTGATCGGCATCGAGACACTGCTGTTCTCGGCCGTCATGGCGCTCGGCACCGTGCTCGCCCGCTCCCAGCCGCCCGTGCCCGACGAGCCGCCGGCCGTGCCCACCCCGGCCGAGCGGCTGACCTCCGAGCCCCTGCCGCCGGAGCCCACCTGGGCCACGTTCTTCACCGAGTGGCAGCTCGACCCGCTGTGGGTGGTCGTCGCCGTCGGCCTCGCGATCGCCTACATCGCCGGATTCGTGCGCCTGCGCCGGCGCGGGGACGCCTGGCCGGTCGGACGCCTGATCCTGTGGCTGGTCGGCATGGCGCTGCTCGTCTACGTGACCTCCGGTGGGCCGATGGTCTACGGGCGGGTGCTGTTCTCCGCCCACATGATCCAGCACATGCTCATCGTCATGTTCATCCCGCTGCCCATGGTCCTCGGCGCGCCGATCACCCTGCTCATGCGTGCGGTGCCCGCCCGCACCGACGGCTCGCGCGGCGCCCGCGATTGGATCCTGGGCGCCGTCCACCACCCGTATCTGCGGTTCTGGGCCCACCCGGTGGTGGCGGCGGTGAACTTCTCCGGCTCGCTCGTCGTCTTCTACTATTCCGGACTCATGTGGTGGGCGCTGTCGACACACATCGGCCACGAGCTCATGATCCTCCACTTCACCGCCGCCGGGTACATGTTCGCGCAGGCGATGATCGGCATCGACCCCGGCGTCAGCCGCTTCCGCTACCCGCTGCGGCTCCTGCTGCTCCTCATCACCATGGCCTTCCACGCCTTCTTCGGGCTGTCGATCATGGCTTCGACGACCCTCATCGAGGGCGATTGGTACGGCAACATCGGCCACGGCTGGATCCCGGCGATCGAGGACCAGGTGCGCGGGGGCGAGATCGCCTGGGGCATCGGCGAGCTGCCGACCCTCGCGCTGGCGATCATCGCCGCCGTCCAGTGGTCGCGCTCCTCGGACCGCGAGGCGAAGCGCCGCGACCGCGCCGAGGACCGCAGCGGCGACGCGGAGCTCAAGGCCTACAACGACATGCTCGCCGGCCTCGATCGGCGCCGCTGAGCAGCGCGGCCGATCCACCGGGCTGTCCAGCAGGGCCGCGGGGCTGTGCGGCAGGGCCGCCGGGCCGCTCCCCACCTCCCTCTCCTGTGCCCGGGTGCACCGCAGGGCACACATCATCTGCGGACTTGCACACTGCAATCGGGTCACGAAGTGCGATCCGTGCTTGAAGGGCACACAGGAAAGGTTCAGGATGGGCTATCGAACGCACCCCGAAGGAGTGGCCGCGTGCAACCGGCCCACAGCGCTGTGACCGGTACGACTACGTCATCTCCTTCACTCACCCGCCTGCGGATCACCGTCCGGCGGGAGGACCATCCCGGGAGCCCCGGGTCGACCCGGCTCGGCACCCGCCGAGCGAAGGAGCATCATGAGCACGAACACATCGGAGGCGCTCAAGCCCGAGGAGCGCACGCAGCTGCAGCGCGTCGTCGCGGCCTCGATGGCCGGCACGATCGTCGAGTGGTACGAGTTCTTCCTCTACGCGGCGGCCGCCACCCTCGTCTTCAACAAGATCCTCTTCCCGCAGTCGGACAACCCGTTCGACGCGATCATCCTCGCCTTCGGCTCCTACGCGATCGGATTCATCGCCCGCCCGCTCGGCGGCATCGTGTTCGGCCACTTCGGCGACAAGCACGGCCGCAAGAAGCTGCTCCAGCTCTCGATCATCCTCGTCGGCACCTCGACGTTCCTCATGGGGTGCATCCCGACCTTCGAGGCCGTCGGCTACATCGCGCCGGTCATGCTCGTCCTGCTCCGCTTCATCCAGGGCTTCGCGGTCGGCGGCGAATGGGGCGGCGCCGTGCTCCTCGTCGCCGAGCACTCCCCGCGCGACGCTCGTGGCTTCTGGTCCTCGTGGCCGCAGGCCGCGGTGCCGATGGGCAACCTGCTCGCCACCGGCGTGCTGTTCGGCCTCGTCGCCGTCCTGTCCGATGCGGCCTTCCTGTCCTGGGGCTGGCGCGTCGCCTTCTGGCTGTCGGCCGTCATCGTGTTCGTCGGCTGGTACATCCGCACCAAGGTCGCCGACGCCCCGATCTTCCAGGAGGCGCAGGAGGAGGTCGTCGAGGGCGAGGCCGGCTACGGCGTCGCCGAGGTGTTCAAGCGCTACCCGCGCGGCGTCTTCACCGCGATGGGCCTGCGCTTCGTCGAGAACATCCACTACTACCTCGTCGTGACCTTCTCGATCACCTACCTCTCGATCCAGGTCGGCGTCGAGAGCATGGAGATCCTCGGCCTGCTGCTCGTCGCGCACGCCATCCATGCCGCCGCCGTGCCGCTGGTCGGCAAGGTCGGCGACATCGTCGGCCGCAAGATCCCCTACGGGATCGGCATCGTGCTGACCGCGACCTGGGGCTTCTTCGCCTTCCCGCTGTTCGACACCGGCGAGGACATGCTCATCCTCGTCGCCGTCGTCGCCGGACTCCTGTTCCACGCGCTCATGTACGCCTGCCAGCCGGCGATGATGGCGGAGATGTTCCCCACCCGCATGCGGTACTCCGGCGTCTCGCTCGGCTACCAGGTGACCGCGATCGTCGCCGGCTCGATGGCGCCGATCATCGCGACCTTCCTGCTGCGGAACTTCGAGTCCTCGATCCCGATCTCGTTCTACCTCGCGGCGGCCGCAGCGGTGAGCTTCGTCGCGCTGCTGTTCACCCGTGAGACCCGCGGCATCGACCTGCTCGAGATCGACCGCCTCGACAACGAGCGCCGTGCCGGTGAGCGCGCCGCCCGGGCGGCCGGATGACCGGGCGGCCGGCGGGGGCCGGCATCGCCGGGAAGCGCGCTCTCGTCACCGGCGCCGCCTCGGGCTTGGGGCGCGCGATCGCCTCGGCCCTGGCCGGTGCCGGTGCGCGGGTGACGGTCGCCGACATCGACGCGGAGGCCGCGCACGCGGTCGCCGAGGAGATCGGCGGGGAGACCTGGATCGCGGACTTCTCCGACACGGACGCGCTCGACGGGATCACCCTCGAGGCGGACATCCTCGTCAACAACGCCGGGATCCAGCGGATCCACCCGCTCGAGGAGTTCCCGCTCAGCGAGTGGCGGCTCATCAACCGGCTCATGCTCGAGGCGCCCTTCCTCCTCACCAAGGCGGTGCTGCCCGGGATGTACGCACGCGGCTGGGGGCGGATCATCAACCTCAGCTCGATCCACGGTCTGCGCGCCTCCCCGTACAAGAGCGCCTACGTCGCGGCCAAGCACGGGCTCATGGGCCTGACGAAGGCCACCGCCCTCGAGGGTGGTCCGCACGGGGTGACGTGCAACGCGATCAATCCCGGCTACGTCATGACGCCGATCGTGCAGCGGCAGGTCGCCGACCAGGCGCAGACGCGCGGGATCGGCGAGGAGCAGGTGATGGAGGACGTGTTCCTCGCCCACTCGGCCGTGCCCCGGCTCGCCGAGCCCGAGGAGATCGCCGAGCTGGCGCTGTTCCTCGCCTCGGACGCCGCGGCCGTCATCACCGGTGCCGCCCACGTCGTCGACGGGGGCTGGTCCGCCGGCTGAGCAGGCCCCCTGCCCCTGCGGGGCCGGACTCGCATGCGGGCGCCGCTTCCCCGCCCCCCGTCAGTCGGCGGCCGGCTCGGGCGCCTCCGCGGGGAGGGCCGAGCCGGGGAGCACCTCGGGCACGACCGGCGGCCGGGCGGAGAACTCGCGGAGGATCTCGAGCGCGGCCTCCACCCCGCGGTTGCGCAGCGCCTCGCGGCGCACGTTCGCCCAGTAGGTGATCCGGAGGTCGAACTCGGGGATCACCCGGACGAGTGCAGGGCTCGCCTGGCCGAGGTAGTTCGGGAGCAGCCCGATCCCGGCGCCGTGCTCGGCCGCACGGACGTGGACGAGCATGGAGTTCGAGCGGAGGAAGCCGCGGGGTTCCGGCAGGCGCGCGCCGGCGGAGTCGAGGACGTCGACGCCGAGCGTGTGCTCGATGTAGTAGACGAGCCGGTGGTCGGTGAGCTCGGCGACCGTGCGCGGGGTGCCGTTGGCCGCGAGGTACTCGGGGGTGGCGAACAGACCCAGGCTGTAGGCGTTGAGCTGGTAGCTCAGCGAGCGCGCCACCTGGGGGCGGCCGACGACGATCTCGATGTCGACGCCGGACCGGTACTGGCGGGCGCGCTGGGTGGCGGTGACGAGCTCGACCTGGAGCCCGGGGTGGAGGCGCTGGAGCTCGGTGAGCGCGGGCGCGGCCCAGGTCAGGCTGAAGCCCTCCGGGGCGGCCACGCGCACCATCCCGGTGAGCTCCGCGGCACCCGTGACCGTCTGCTGGGCGCGGGCGAGGGCCGCCTCGATGTCCTCGGCGACGGCGAGCAGCTCACGCCCGCGCGAGGTGAGCTCCCAGCCCTCCGGGGCGTTGACGAGCACGCGGTCGCCGACGCTCTTCTCCAGTGCGGCGATCCGGCGGGACACCGTCGTGTGGTTGATCCCGAGGCTGTGCGCGGCGGCGGTGTACTTGCCCAGGCGGGCGACGGCGAGCAGGGTGAGGAGATCGTCCGGCGCGACGGGGTGCGCACTGTGGCCGGGGCGAAGGTGCGGGCCCGGGCGGGGAGCGGTGCCGGGCCGAGGTCCGCTGCCCGGGCGGGGGCCGGCGCCGGTCCGGCCGCGGACCGGCTCGCCGTGTGCATCGGTGTGGGGCATGTTCGGAGTGTATCTGCAGAGCTGCACACTCGGTTTGCGCAACTGGCCCGCCGCGCACAGTGCCGCGCCCGCACGGGCGGACGTAGGCTGGTGGCACGACCAGGACAGCGCGGCCCGGATGCACAGCAGTCGGCCGCCACCCGTGTGCAAGGAGGCACCATGGCAACCATCGGATGGATCGGCTTGGGCAATATGGGCAGGCCGATGACGAAGAACCTCATCGCCGCCGGGCACACCGTGCGTGGCTACGACCTCGACGAGCGCGCCGTGGCGGCGGCCGCGGAGAACGGCGTCGAGGCGGTCGGCTCGATCGCGCAGGCCGTCGACGGGGCCGAGGTCGTCTTCACCATGCTCCCCAAGGGCGAGCACGCCCGCAGCGTCCACCTCGGCGACGGCGGGGTGCTCGAGTTCGCCGCACCCGGGACCCTGCTCATCGACTCCTCGACGATCGACGTCGACTCCGCGAACGCGCTCCACGACGCCGCCGAGAAGGCCGGGTTCGCGTTCGTCGACGCTCCGGTGTCCGGCGGCATCTCCGGCGCCGCGGCCGGGACGCTGACCTTCATGCTCGGCGGGGCGGATGCCGACGTCGAGCGCGCCCGGACCTTCGTCGAGCCGATGGCCGGCAACGTCTTCCACGCCGGCGGCAACGGTGCGGGCCAGGCGGCGAAGATCGTCAACAACATGATGCTCGCGATCAGCCTCCAGGGCGCGGCGGAGGGCGCGGTGCTCGCCCGGAAGCTCGGGCTCGACGCGCAGACCTTCTGGGACATCGCCCATGTGTCCTCCGGCGACTCGTGGCCGCTGCGCACCTGGTACCCGGTGCCCGGCGTGGTCGAGACGTCCGCGGCGAACAAGGGCTTCGACGCGACCTTCGCGACCGCGCTCGCCCACAAGGACGTCGGGCTCGCGATGGCTGGTGCGGAGTCCGTGGGCGTCACCCTGCCGGCGGCCCAGGTCGCCTTCGACAACCTGCAGAAGCTCATGGACGACGGCTACGCGGACAAGGACTGCTCCCTCGTCATCCGCAACATCGACCCCGAGGCGCCGGGCGTCCCGCAGGACTGAGGGCGCCCCGGCCCGGTGCGCCTCAGTCCGCCGCGGGCCGGGCGCCGAACACGCTCGAGCCGATCCGCACCATCGTCGCGCCCTCGTCGATCGCGAGCTCGAAGTCGTTGCTCATGCCCATCGACAGCTCGGTCATCGTCTCGTCGATGATGCCCTGCTCGAGCAGCGCGGTGCGCAGCCCGGTGAGCTCACGGTAGCTCGGGCGGATCTCCGCCTCGGTCGAGCCGGGCAGCCCGATCGTCATGAGGCCGCGCATCCGCATCCGGTCGAGGCCCTGGAGCGCGCCGATGAGCTCGCCGGCGGCCTCGGGCGCGACACCGGATTTCGAGTCCTCGCGCGAGGTGTTGACCTGGACGAAGTACTCGACCCGTGCCTCGGTCGTCTCGAGGCGGCGCTGGATCCGCTGCGCGAGCTCGAGCGAGTCGATCGACTGGATGCACGTCGCGACCCGCAGCGCGTGGTTGACCTTGTTCTTCTGCAGCGGGCCGATGAGGTGCGTCTCGTGGGGGATGTCGGCGAGCGCCTCGGCCTTGCCGGTGAGCTCCTGCACCCGGTTCTCGCCGATGAGCGTGAACCCGTGGGTGAGCGCGGTGCGGATGCGCTCCGCGGACTGGGTCTTCGTCGCGAGCATGATGCGCACGCTGTCGGCGGGCCGTCCGGCGGATTCGGCCGCGGCGGCGGCACGCTCGGCCACCTCGTCGAGGCGGGCGCGGACCGCCGTCGCCTCCTCGGGCGCGAGGCTGCCGGGGGACGCGGCGCCGGTGTGGGGCTCGGTGCTGCTACGGGGCTCGGTGCTGTCGTGGGATGCGGACATGCCCCCATCGTCTCACCAGTCGTGCGCCGCGGTCACGGCACCGGGCCCGCCGGTGTCGCGCGGGCGGTGCCGCACGGCTGTGCTGTGCCCGCCGGGGCCCCGAGCCGAGCGACTGCTCAGCGGCGCGGGGCTACTCTGTGTCCATGGAACTCCTCTCCGGGCTCGGCCTCGCGACCTCCTCGGGCCTCAACGCCTACATCCCGCTGCTCGTGCTCGGGCTGCTCGACCGGTTCACCCCCGTCGTCGAGCTCGGGCCGAGCTTCGCCTGGCTGTCGAACGGCTGGATCCTCGGGCTCCTCGCGGTGCTCCTCGTCATCGAGCTGCTCGCGGACAAGTTCCCGGCCGTCGACTCGATCAACGATGCGATCCAGACCGTCGTGCGGCCCACCTCGGGCGGCATCGTGTTCGGCTCCGCCGCGACCTCGGAGATCGCCGGGCTCGGCGCGGGCACGCTCACCGTCACCGATCCCGAGGCGGTCGCCGGCTGGCAGACCTGGGTACCGGTCGTCACCGGCATCGTCATCGCGCTCGTCGTCCACCTGACGAAGGCGCTCACCCGGCCGATGGCGAACACCGCGACGGCCGGCACCGCCGCCCCCGTGCTCTCCACCGGGGAGGACATCGTGTCCGCCGGGCTCTCGCTCATCGCCGTGTTCCTGCCGCTCGTCGTCGTCCTCGCGGTGATCGGCCTCGTGGTCGTCGCAGTCGTCGTTCGCCGCCGCATGCGCCGCAGGCGCGACCGGCGGCTCCGCAGCGGGTCGGTCTGATGCGCCCGACCCCCGGAGCGCGGGCCGAACTGCGGGGTATCCCATGATCGGCGCACAATTGCGCGGTGCGTTCCGGATACCGCGCAGTTCGGAGCTCGGGCGCAGCGCTGCGCCGGGGCGGGGCCCGAGGCGGCCGATGACGGGCGATGACGCGGTCCGCCGCGGGTGTCCGTGCCGCGTGCCATGATGGAGCCATGAGCCCCGACACGACGTCTGCGAACACCTCGAACGGGTCGACCCCGACCACCACGGCGAAGGGTCAGGCCCCAACCACCACGGAGAAGGGTCAGGCCCCGACCACTGAGGCCCCGACCACGGGGACCCCGGCCACCGCGTCCCGCGGCGTGCGGCTGCGCGCCCCGGAACTCACCGGGCGGCGCTGGATCAACACCGGTGGCACGGACCTGACGCTGGCTGACCTGCGCGGCAAGGTCGTGCTGCTCGACTTCTGGACGTTCTGCTGCATCAACTGCCTCCACGTCCTCGACGAGCTCCGTCCGATCGAGCAGAAGTACGCCGACGAGCTCGTCATCATCGGCGTGCACTCGCCCAAGTTCGAGTTCGAGCGCACCGTCGAGGCCGTCGATCAGGCCGTCGAGCGCTACCAGGTCGAGCACATCGTCCTCGACGATCCGGACCTCGTGACCTGGCAGGCCTACACCGCCCGCGCCTGGCCCACCCTCGCCGTCATCGACCCGGAGGGCTACCTCGTTGCCTCGATGTCCGGCGAGGGCCACTCCGCCGGGCTCGCCGGGCTCATCGAGGAGCTCATCGCCGAGCACTCGGAGAAGGGCACGCTCCACCGCGGCACCGGTCCCTACGTCCCCCCGGAGCCGGTGGAGACCGAGCTGTTCTACCCCGGCAAGCTGCTGCGCCTGGCGAACGGGAACCTCCTCGTCGCCGACTCCGGTCACCATTCGCTCGTCGAGTACGACCCCACGGGCACCGAGGTGCTGCGCCGGATCGGCACGGGGGAGCGGGGGTACACCGACGGCAGCCTGACCGAGGCCCGCTTCTCCGAGCCCGGCGGCATGACCGAGCTGCCGGAGGAGCTCGCCGCGCGGCTCGGCTACCGCGTGGTCGTCGCCGACACCGTCAACCACGTGCTGCGCGGGGTCGACCTCGAGGCGGGCACGGTGACGACGATCGCCGGCACCGGCGAGCAGTACATGGTCGGTGCGATCGACAACATCACCGGCGAGCACCGGCAGACCGGCCGTTACGACGGTCGGGCGGACCGCATCAAGCTCTCGAGCCCATGGGACGTCGAGTACTCGACGGCCACCGGCGAGGTCGTCGTGGCGATGGCCGGCAACCACACCATCTGGTCCTTCGACCCGGACGCGGGCACCATCCGCCTGCTGTCCGGCACGATGAACGAGGGCCTGCTCGACGGTGCGGCGGAAGACGCCTGGTTCGCCCAGACCTCGGGCCTCGACGCGGCGGCCTCCGGGGAGATCTGGGTCGCGGACTCGGAGACCTCGGCGGTGCGTCGGCTCGACCCGCGGACCGGTGCCGTCGAATCCCTCGTGGGCACCGGCCTGTTCGACTTCGGGTTCCGCGACGGCCCGGCGGACGAGGCCCGCCTCCAGCACCCGCTCGGCGTCGCCGCGCTGCCCGACGGATCCGTCGCGGTCGCCGACACCTACAACGGGGCGATCCGCCGCTTCGATCCCGCCTCCGGCGTCATGACCACCCTGGCGCGGGGTCTCGCCGAGCCCTCCGACATCCTCGTGCTCCCGGGTGAGGACGGCGCCCCGCCGGCCCTGCTCGTCGCGGAGTCCGCGGCCCACCGGCTCACCCGGGTGAGCATCCCCGCCGAGGCGCAGCAGGTCGACGAGGGTGCGAAGAGCACTACCCGTCCGGCCACCGAGATCGGTCGCGGACCGCTGGAGATCAGCATCGGCTTCACGGTCCCCGCGGGCCAGAAGCTCGACGACCGCTGGGGCGATCCGACCTACCTCCAGGTGTCGTCGACCCCGCCGGAGCTCATCACCGACGGCGCCGGCGGTGCGGAGGGGATGGAGCGCACGGTGACCCTCGACCCGGGGATCGACTCCGGGGTCCTCCACGTCACCGTGCGGGCCGCGGCCTGCGACGGCGAGCCCGGGGGAGAGATCCCCCTCCACGCCGCCTGCCACCTCTACCAGCAGGACTGGGGCATCCCGGTGACGATCGCCGACGGCGCTGAGAACACGCTCCACCTCGATCTGCGCGGGACCTGACCGGCGGGATCCGAGCCGCGCCGCGTCCGCGCGTTCGCGTGCGATCCGGCTCGCACCGGAGGTCCCCGTCCGGCTCGTTCCGGAGCTCTCCGTCCGGCTCGCGGGCCCGCCCGCTGGGGGGTGCCCCGGGTGGAGCGGCTCAGCTCGCCGGGGGCGACTGGCCGAGCGACTGCCCCTCGTTGACGAGGGTGACGGACACCTCGCCGTCGGCCACGGTGACGAGGCCGGTGATCCGGACGATGATCCGTTCGGTGAAGTCGGACTCGTAGGCCGTGACGATGTCGCGTGAGCGGCCGGACACCTCGACCACGGCCTCGGCCGGGGCGACGGTGAGCTGCGTGCCGTCGGCCGTGAGGGTGATCGAGGGGTGTTCGACGATCGACCACGCGACCTCGTCGCCGAGGATCTCGTGGTCGGTCTCGAACCCGAACGGACACCCGGACGGCATGAGCGTCGTCTGCTCCGCACAGGCATCGAGCTGCGCGACCGCCTCGGCGGCGACCTCGCTCGCGAGCGCTTCCGTGGGCTCCGGATCGAGCGTCACCGGGGCGATCTCACCGGGCCGGAGCACATCGACGCGCACCGGATCGGCGTGCAGGTACTCGGCGTTGAAGCCCACGGTGTAGCCCGCCGGGAAGAGCAGCGGCACGCCGCCGCGGTCCGCCGGGGCGGCGACCCCGTTGATCTCGACGACCGAGGAGCCGGTGACGTCGAGGCCCAGGCGCGGCCACTTCTCGACCTCGATGAGCCACCGGTCGAACAGGCCCCACTGCGGGGCCGCTCTCACCAGCGAGTACGTCTCCTCGTGGGAGGAGTCGCCGAGCGTGAAGCCGACGGTGACCGTGGCCCGGTCGCCCTCGACCCGGGAGTCGACGACCCGCGGGTCGCTCGGCAGCGACCAGGCGTTGGCGAGCACCGCATCGTCGAGTGCGGCGGTGTTCCGGGTCGACGGGGCGGCGAGCAGGCCGAGGGCTCGGGAGGCGTCGCCGTCCTCGAGCGCGGACAGATACGCCACGACCGCGCGCTGCGGGGCGTGGGCGGTGAGGTTGAGGACCGGCACGGAGGCGACGGTGAGGACGACCGCGACGATCGCCGCGAGGAGGAGGCGGAAGGCACGCGGGTCGAGGACGAGGCGTGGGCGGCGCGGCTGCTTCCGCGTCCCCTGGGGCGGAGGTGTCGTGGTCATGGCCCCCTTCCTCCCCCGCGCGCCTGCCGACCGCCCCGGCACCGACCGGGGCCGGTCGCGGAGGCTCTCGGCTCAGTCTAGACGCCCGGCCGGTGCCTCGGCCGGATAGGCCCGCATGCGGGAGGTGTCGACGTCGACGAACAGGCGCGTGCCGGTGCGGACCCGCGCCACGGTGTCCGCCACGGTGCTCGCCAGGCCCGGGTGGATGACACCGAACCCGGAGCCGCCGGTGTCAGCGACGGCGGAGAAATCGAGGAGGTCCACGGTCATCGCGAGTCCGACCTCGGTGTCGGCCGGGGACAGGACCACCTGGAGGATCGGTCCGGAGTCGCGGACGGCGACGATGAGCGCTTCGAACACGGAATTGGAGGTGAAGGCGGGATCGAACTCGTCGAACGACAGGCGCGCGGCGGAGGTCGGGATGGTGACGTAGACCTTGCCGTCGAGCTCGGTCCGCGCCCGCACCTGCGAGTGCCCGATCGACAGCCAGCCGCGCCGGGCGAGGCCGGAGAAGACGGAGACGCCCGTCGCCGCAGCGGCGAGATTGCTCCGCGGTTCGCGCAGCTGCACCGCGAGCGGGGCGGAGTCGGCGATCTGCTCCTTCTCGATCGTCACCGTCCGCCCGCCGAGCACGGCGGCGTCCATCACCGAGGAGCCGGAGACCACGAGCCCGCGCTCGAACCGGGTGCAGGCATCGAGCAGCCGGCCCCGCAGGCCCGCGCGCGCCTGCCCGTCGAGACCGCGGAGCGGATCCTCGAGCACCAGCCACTGGCCGCCGGTCGCGAGGGTGAGCGCGCAGATCAGGCGCGCCCGGGAGTCCGCATCGAGGTCGCGCAGCCGGGTGCGCCGGCTGCGGTCGAGCGGGAAGCCGAAGTGCGCGCAGGCGTCGGCGAGTGCCGACGGCGTGCCGTGGGGGGCCGCGAACCGGCCGACGGTGAGCCGCCCGGCTTCGTCCGGCCAGGCGACGCGGGCGGTGCCGGCCAGACGTCCGATGGCGTGCAGAACGCCCCCGACATCGGGCGGCTGCCCGAGGAGGGTCAGCCTGTCGAGGGCGTTCAGCGGCTCAGCCGACACCGCCTCGCCCGCGACCCGGATCCCGGAGAGATCGAGCGTCGGGGCGGATTCCATGGGCGAGATGCGGTGCGGCCGGGGTGCGGTGCCTGGAGCCGGGCGGCTCAGACGCCCGACGGGTCGGTCGAGCGGGTGCGGCGACGGGTGACGACGACCGCAGCGGCACCGACGACGAGCAGGCCGGCGCCGAGCGCCAGTCCGGTCATCTCGGAACCGGTGCGCGGCAGCGCGGTGCCGGAGTCGGACGAGCCGCCGGAGCCGCTGCCTCCACCGCTGCCGCTGCCTTCGCCGCCGGCACGGTTGCCGGCCTCGTCGCCCACCGAGGTGCTGTTGGTGACCACGGTGAAGGAACCGGCCTGCGCCTCGGACTCGGGACCGAACGCCGTGACGCGGTACTCGCCGAGCACCGGGTCGCTCGCGGCGTGCACGCCGACGACGGCGTCGCCCTGCTCGTTGGCGATCTTGTCGATCTGGAAGCGCTCGACCTGGCCCTGCGCGTGCTCGACCTGGACGGTGATCTGCTCGCCGGGCTGGGCGCCGGTGACGGTGATCGTCACGCCCTTGTCGTCGTCGGCGAAGTCGGACGAGGAGATCTCGGTCGGATCGATCGCGATGCTGAACGCCGCCGCCTCGGCCGCGTCGCTGCCCGCAGGCGCGGACGAGGTGGGCGGGGCCGGGATCTGCGACTCCGGCGCGCCCGGGGTACCGGTCGCGGTCTCCTCCGTCTCCGGCGCAGCGTGAGGCTCCTGCCGCTCATCGGTGGGGGTCGGGGACGGAGGCGCGGTCTCGCTCGGGGACGCGGTCTCGCTCGGGGGCGCGGTCTCGCTCGCGGTCTCGCTCGGGGTGGGTGGCGCGGTCTCCGAAGGCGTGGCGCTCGCGGTCTCCGAGGGAGTCGCGGTCTCCGGTGGAGTGGTCTCCTCAGGCGTCTCGGTCGGGGTCGGGGTGGCGCTCGGCGTCGCGCACTCAGTGGGCGACGGGGCCGGAGTCGGGGTCTCCGCGACCTTCTCGACGACCTCGAAGGTGACCTTCGAGGAGTCCTTCTTCGTCTCCGTGTCGGTGAGGAACAGGGTGTACGTGCCGGTGGGCACCTTCGCCGCGTCCGTGGTCGTGAAGAAGAAGACTCCGTTGACCTCGCCCTCGGGCGTCACGGTCAGCGGATCCTTCACCGCGTACTCCGTGCCCTCGGTGCCGATCACGGTGACGGTGGCAGTGGATTCGGGGGTGAAGCCGGTCCCGGAGAAGCCGATGCCCTCCTCGGTGTCCGCGATGTCGGTCTGGGACACCTCGGGCACCTCGACGGTGGCCTCGGGGGCATCCGCGAGCGCCGGCACGGCGGCAGGAGTCGATGGCGATGCGCCCTCGGAGGGCAGGCATTCGGCCGGCGCAGGGGCCGACGGTGCAGTGGTGGACGCAACAGCGGGAACGGCGATCAAACCGGAAACCGCGGCGGCTACTGCGGGGGCAAGCACAAGACTCTTCGCAGAGGTCTTCACAGTATGGCCTTTCGGTCGTGGCGTATTCGACCACGCAAAGGCGACAGTGTTACTCCCGGCCCTTCGGTTAAGGGGGAAGGCACCATCGGCGCGGGCGTATAACAGCATCCACTGTAGAGCATTCTCCAAGGGAATGCGCGGGAGTTCTCCATTCTCGTTGCCGGATCGTGATCGAATCGTTGCCTGATCGACGGTAGATTGGCCGTGTGAGTTTGCTTTCCGATCGCGATATCCGTGCCCAGCTCGACTCCGGGCGCGTGGGTCTCGACCCCTACGACCCCACGCTCGTGCAGCCCTCGAGCGTCGACGTGCGCCTCGACCGGTTCTTCCGGCTGTTCGACAACCACAAGTACACGGTCATCGACCCCGCGCAGGAGCAGCCGGGCCTGACCCGTCTCGTCGAGGTCGATCCGGACGAGCCCTTCGTCCTCCACCCCGGCGAGTTCGTGCTCGGCTCGACCCTCGAGCTCATCACCCTGCCCGACGACATCGCGGCCCGGCTCGAGGGCAAGTCCTCGCTCGGCCGTCTCGGCCTCCTCACCCACTCGACCGCCGGTTTCATCGATCCCGGATTCACCGGCCACGTCACCCTCGAGCTGTCGAACGTCGCCACCCTGCCGATCACCCTGTGGCCGGGGATGAAGATCGGCCAGATGTGCTTCTTCTCGCTGAGCTCGCCTGCGCAGAGCCCCTACGGCTCCGATCCCGCCACCGGCAACCGCTACCAGGGTCAGCGCGGGCCCACCGCATCGCGCGCCCACGTGGGATTCCGCCGGGGCATGCCCTGATGGCCGGGGCCCACGACGCCCGCGACCCGCGCTCGCCCGAGGCGCTCTCCGCCCGTCACCTGCTGCTGCTCGACGAGGACGTCGAGCCGAGCGATGTCATCGCGCTCGTGACGAACCACTTCCCCGCCCTCGCCGAGCCCGTCGTCGTCGCCGACGCGGACCCGCGCTGGGGCCACGAGGTGCTCGAGTGGCGGCTGACCCGCCATTCCCGACTGCACGGCCCGATGTTCGTGCCCGCCGCGGTCCGCGCGGAGCTCGGGCTGCCGGACTGGGCCACCCGGGTGTTCGCCCTCGTGTGCCCGCGCGACCGCGAGCCCGCTCCGCCGCCGTCCTGGCTCACCGACTCCGACGGGCTCCACCTGTTCTTCCCCGCCGGGCTCCCCAACCGGGAGGAGGGGCGCTCGCTCGATCTCCTCATCGCGCTCGCCCGGCGCCTCCACCTCGCCCTCCGGCTCGCCGACGAGCCGGTCGACCCGCTCGCGCTCGAGGCGCCGTCCGCCTCCCGTGCCGCACTCGCCGCCGCGGCCGAGGCGCCGGCCCGGATCCTCGTACCGGATCCGGAGGCGCACGTCGACGTCTTCGTGTACTCGCCCTACTGGCTCGCCCCGGACGTGCTGCTCGACCGGCTCGCCGAGGTCGACGCCGGCGCGCGCGAGCCCGACCCGGTGCCGCCGGAGGCGCTCGAGAAGATCGCCCACCTGATCTCGGCCGACGACCCTGAGATGCGGGACGGCTACGCCATCGAGGTGCCCCTCGACTCGCTCGGCCCGCGGGCCGGACTGCTCGAGATCGGCGTCCTCGTCGAGGAGGCGCTGCCGCGCGCCGTCGCCGCCCATCTCGAATCGCCGCAGGTGATGTACCACCTGCGCTGGGTCGACACCGAGCAGCAGCGCTACCTGCCGGAGATCGACGCGGAGCTGCGGCGGATCCGCGCCGCGGCCGCGCTGCGCCTCGACCGGCTCGCCGCGGAGGTCCTGCGGCTCACCGCCGGGATCGGCGTCGACCAGGACGGCTTCCTGCTCAGCGAGCACCAGCTGGGCTGAGCCGCACCGGGCCGACCGGGCCCGCATGCATGGTGCTCTGAGATCGGAGCGGGTTGAATATTATCACACGTCACCGGCCGGATCGACTTCGTCAACGCGGGCGATCTGTGAAAAAATGTGCAGACGTGCGTCGAATCTCGGAGGGGGCCTGAGCATGACCGTGCTGGTGGGGGCGTTCTTCGTGGCCGCGCTCCTCGCCGCACCGCTGTTCCGCCTCTGCGGACGCGCCGCCTTCCTCGTCCTCGCGCTCGTCCCGGGTGCCGGCTTCGTCGTCTCCCTCGCCCAGCTGCCCCGGATCCTGTCCGGCGGCGACGACTGGATGGAGCGCTTCAACTGGCTCCCGGCGCTCAACCTCCAGGTCGTCTTCCTCATGGACCCCCTGGCCTGGCTGCTCAGCCTGCTCGTCACCGGGATCGGTGCGCTCGTCTTCGTCTACTGCGCGCGCTACTTCGCCGCCGACGAGCCCCGGCTCGCCCGCTTCGCCGGCGTCCTCATGGCGTTCGCCGGCATGATGTACGGCCTCGTCCTCGCCGACGAGATGCTTCTCCTCTTCATTTTCTGGGAGGGCACCACGGTGTTCTCCTACCTCCTCATCGGGCAGTACAACAGCCGCCAGCAGTCCCGCCGTGCCGCGCTCCAGGCTCTCGTCGTCACCACCGCCGGCGGGCTCGCGATGCTCGTCGGCGTCATCCTCCTCACCGTGGTCATGGGCACCGGCCGGATCTCGATGATCGTCGACATCGGCTACACCGTGGGGATCAACGGCGGCCTCGTCATCACCGCGGTGATGCTCATCCTCGTCGGCGCGGTGTCGAAGTCCGCCCTCATCCCGTTCCACTTCTGGCTGCCCGGCGCGATGGCCGCCCCCACCCCGGTGAGCGCCTACCTGCACGCCGCGGCGATGGTCAAGGCCGGGATCTACCTCGTCCTGCGCCTCGCGCCCGGGTTCCACGGCATGCCCGGCTGGACCGCCGTGCTCCTCGCGCTCGGGATCACGACGATGCTCATGGGCGGCTGGCAGGCGCTGCGGCAGTTCGACCTCAAGCTCGTCCTCGCCTTCGGCACCGTGTCCCAGCTCGGCTTCCTCATCATCGTCAGCTCGTTCGGGACGCGCGACATCACCCTGGCCGCGACGACGCTCCTGCTCGCCCACGGCCTGTTCAAGTCCGCGCTGTTCCTCATCGTCGGGATCATCGACCACCGGGCCGGCACCCGTGACCTGCGCAAGCTCAGTGGCTACGGCGCGCGCTCGAAGGGGCTGTTCATCGCCGCCCTCGTCGCCGCCGCCTCGATGGCCGGCGTCCCGCCGCTGTTCGGGTTCGTCGCCAAGGAGGCGGTCTACACCACGCTGCTCGAGGACGGTACGAAGGCCGGTGCGATCGCCGTCATCGGTGTCTTCCTCGGTTCGGTCCTCACGGTGGCCTACTCCGCGCGTTTCGTGTGGGGCGCCTTCGCCACGAAGCCGGGGGTGGAGCCGATCGAACCGGCGCGCGAGAGTCCGCTGTTCAAGTCGGTGCCCTATCTGCTCGCCGCGCTCACCGTGCTCGCCGGCCTCGCCTCCTCTTTCCTCGACCCGGTCATCGCCTCGTGGTCCGCGCGCCTGGCCGGCGGCGCGGAGAAGCCCTACTACCTCGCGCTGTGGCACGGGCTCGAGCCGGCGCTGCTCCTGTCGGCGGGGAACCTGGCGCTCGGCCTCACGATGTTCTGGTTCGGCCGCCAGGTGTCGGTGTTCCAGGCCGCGATGCCCGACGGCATTGACTTCCACGGGCTCTACCGCCGCTCGATCACCGGGCTCGAGGCGTCCGCCGCCTATGTCACCGCTCGCACCCAGCGCGGCTCGATGCCCTTCTACCAGGGCGTCATCTACATCGTGTTCATCGGCTCGATGTCCGCCGCCCTGCTCCTCAACGACACCTGGCCCAGTGGCATCGCACTCGCCGACAACGCCCTGCAGATCATCGTGGCCGCCGCCATCATCATGGCCGCGCTCGCCGCGACCCGTGCGCAGAAGCGCTTCGCGGCGGTCGTCATCGTCGGCATCTCCGGCTACATGATGGTCGCCTTCTTCGCGCTCCAGGGCGCTCCGGACCTCGCGCTCACCCAGGTGCTCGTCGAGACCATCACGATCGTCGTGTTCGTCCTCGTCCTCCGCCGCCTGCCGGCCCGGATCGGCAACTCCTCGGGTCGTCTCTCCCCGTCGCTGCGCGGCCTCATCGCCGCAGTGTTCGGGATCATGATGATGCTCCTCGTCTTCGTCGCATTCGGCGCCCGCACCGCCGCGCCGATCTCCGAGTCGTTCCCGTTCCTCGCCTACGAATACGGCCACGGCAAGAACGTCGTCAACGTCACACTCGTCGAAATCCGCGCCTGGGACACGCTCGGCGAGCTGTCCGTCGTCGTCGCGGCCGCCACCGGCGTGGCGAGCCTGATCTTCGTGCGCGGACGGGAGGGTCGCCTGCAGCGCTTCCAGAGCCACCGGCCGGACAGCTTCGCCGCGCGCCACCGGCCCGTCGAGGACGAGCTGTTCTCGCCCATGCGCACCACCGACGACGGCCCGAGCACCGACACCAAGCGCAGCGCCTGGCTGCTCGCCGGGCGCGCGCTCGCCCCGAAGAACCGCTCGATCCTCCTCGAGGTGCTCGTCCGCCTGCTGTTCCACCCGATCCTCGTGTTCTCCGTCTACCTCCTGTTCGCCGGCCACAACCTGCCCGGCGGCGGATTCGCCGCCGGCCTCGTCGCCGGCATGGCGCTCGTCGCCCGCTACCTCGCCGCCGGCCGGCACGAGCTCGCGGAGGCGGCCCCGATCGACGCCGGCGTGCTCCTCGGGCTCGGGCTCGCGCTCGCCGCGGGCACCTCGCTCGGCGGCTTCCTGTGGGGGAGCGTATTCTTCGAGTCCGCCTACTGGAGCACCGAGCTGCCGGTGCTCGGCTACGTGTCGTTCGGCACCTCGACGATCTTCGACGTCGGGGTCTACTTCGTCGTCGTCGGGCTCATGCTCGACATCCTCCGCAGCCTCGGTGCGGGGGTCGACCGCCACCAGGAGGCCGACGAGGAGCGCCTGGCGGAGTCGCTGTCCCGTGACGAACACGCCGGGCCGGACACCACCCAGCTCCACGCGATCCTCGGCCGGATGGACGACGTCGAGGTCGACGGACCGGCAGGGGGGAGCCGACTGTGACGACCTCCTTCGTGCTGCTGCTCGCCATGGGCGTGATGTTCGCCTGCGGCCTCTACCTCATGCTCGACCGCTCGCTCACCCGAGTGCTGCTGGGCTTCCTGCTCATGGGCAACGCGGTGAACATGCTCATCATCCTCACCGCCGGGCCCCCGGGGCGCCCGCCGCTCACCGACGGGGAGAACCTCACCACCGACGGGATGAACGACCCGCTGCCGCACGCGCTCGTGCTCACCGCGATCGTCATCACCTTCGCGCTGTCGGCGTTCCTGCTCGCGATGATCTACCGCTCCTGGCGCCTGGTCCGCAACGAGAACCTCGAGGACGACATCGAGGACGTGCGGATCGCGCTCGCCAAGGGCCGCGGCTCCGGCGACGAGGCGGGCACGAGCGGGGAGTACGACGACACCGAGTTCGGCGACGAGGCGCAGACCCCGATCGCCGGGGCGCTCGACCTGGACGAGGACGGCTCGCCGGTCGAGCGCCGGGCGGAGGACCGGGCGGAGGACCGGGCCGAGGCGCGGGCCGAGGGCGGCTCCGACACCGGGGCCGAGGCGCGGGCCGGTTCCCGTCGGACCGACTCCGGTGAACCCGGCTCCCGCGAGGCCGGCTCGGACGAACCGGGCGCCGCCGACCGCCGCACCGACTCCGATCAGACCGGGAGGGACACCTGATGCTCGCCGTCCTCGTGCCCCTGCCCGTGGTGCTGCCGCTCATCGGGGCCGGCATCACCCTCATGCTGTCCGGACGCCGGCGGGGCCAGACCGCCGTCACCGTCATCACGCTCGCGATCGTGCTCGCGATCGACCTCATGCTCCTGTTCGGCGTCGACGCCCGCGGTACGCAGGTGGTCGCGGTCGGCGGCTGGGAGCTGCCCTTCGGCATCGCGCTCGCCGTCGACCGGCTCAGCGCGGTCATGCTCGTCGTGTCCGCGATCGTCACCCTGCTCGTGCTCCTCTACGCGGTGGGGCAGGAGATGGCCGACACCGTGAACGAGACGCCGGTGAGCGTATTCAACCCGACGTACCTCATCCTCTGCGCCGGTGTCGCCGCGGCCTTCATCGCCGGCGATCTGTTCAACCTCTACGTCGGCTTCGAGATGCTGCTCGGCGCCTCGTACGTGCTCCTCACCCTGGGCGCCACGGCGCAGCGGATCCGCGCCGGGGTGACCTACATCGTCATCTCGCTCGTGTCCTCGCTGATCTTCCTCATGGGGATCGGGCTCGTCTACGCGGCGACCGGCACCGTGAACATCGCGCAGCTGTCGGTGCGGATCGGCGAGCTGCCGCCCGACATCCAGATGATCCTCCACATCACGCTGCTCATCGCGTTCGGGATCAAGGCCGCGGTGTTCCCACTCGCGTTCTGGCTACCCGACTCCTACCCGACCGCACCCGCTCCGGTCACCGCGGTGTTTGCCGGCCTGCTCACCAAGGTCGGCATCTACGCGATCATCCGCACCGAGACGGTGCTCTTCGCCGAATCGAACCTGCGCACCCCGCTGCTCGTCGTCGCCGCGCTCACCATGCTCGTCGGGATCCTCGGCGCCGTCGCGCAGTCGGAGATCAAGCGACTCCTGTCCTTCACCCTGATCTCGCACATCGGCTACATGATCTTCGGCGTGGCAATGGGGACGGTCGAAGGTCTGACCGCGGCGATCTTCTACACCGTGCACCACATCATCGTGCAGACCGCGCTGTTCCTCGCCATCGGTCTCGTCGAGCAGCGCAACGGCACCACCTCGATCCGCAAGCTCGGCGGCCTCGCCGTGCTCGCCCCGGGCCTGTCCCTGCTGTTCTTCATCCCCGCGCTCAACCTCGCCGGGATCCCACCGTTCTCCGGGTTCATCGGCAAGGCCGCGCTGTTCCAGGCCGGGTTCGAGACCCGCGACTGGCTGATCTTCGTGCTCATCGGCGCCGGCGCGCTGACCTCGCTGCTCACGCTCTACGTCATCGGCAAGACGTGGAACCTCGCCTTCTGGCGGGACCCGGACGACACCGAGGAGCCCACCCCGGAGCTCGTCGAGGAGTTCGAGGAGCGCAAGGAGGCCGTCGCCGACGGCCGCAGCTGGCGCAGCACGCAGACGATGCCGCGCACGATGATCGGCTCGGCCACGGTGATGGTCGCGGTGAGCGTGCTCGTCACGGTGTTCGCCGGCAATCTCTGGGACATCAGCGCGCGGGCCGCGGAGAATCTCCGGAGCCCGTCGACCTATGTGTCCTCGGTGCTCGGAGAGGAGGACGGATCATGACGACCAAGCGGTCGAAGGCGCGCCGCTCCATCCTCCAGCAGGCCCTGCTCGTGCTCGTGCTGTGCGCGCTGTGGATCATGCTGTGGGACCAGTTCACCGTACTCAACATCGTCACCGGGCTGGTGCTCGGGATCCTCGTCACGCGCTGGTTCTACCTGCCGCCGGTCGAGCTCTCGGGCCGGTTCAACCCCTTCTACGCCGTCCAGTTCATCCTCTGGTTCACCGCCTCGATGATCATCGCCTCCGTCCACGTCAGCTGGTCGGCCGTGCGCCGCCGGGGGGTGCGCGCCGGCAGCGTCATCGAGCTCGACCTCCATACGCGCTCCGATCTCCTCATCACCGCGGTCTCCGTGGTGCTCGGGCTCATCCCCGGCTCGATCTGCATCGAGGTCGACCGGCCGCACTCGGTGATCTACGTCCACGTCCTCGACTGCTCGACGGAGGAGGCGATCGAGAAGGCGCGCGAGCAGATCTACCGGATCGAGCACCTGCTCATCGCGAGCTTCGGCTCCGCCCACGACCTCACCGCGCTCAACGAGTGGCGGGTGGAGAACGGCCGGAAGCCGGTCCTCGCACAGCGCACGATCCGACCTGCGGGCAAGGAGGCCGACCGATGACCGGGCTCTCGTCCACGCCGATCGTCGATCCTGACATCCTCCGGATCGCCGGACCGATCATCGGCGTCGTCTTCTTCGTCGCGATGCTCATCGCGGTGTTCAAGATCATCAGGGGCCCATCGATCCTCGACCGGATGATGGCCTCGGATGTGCTGCTCGCGACGCTGATGTGCGGATTCGGCGGGTACGTCGCAGTGACCGGTCGCGTCGATCTGCTGCCGGTGCTGCTCGCGCTGTCGTGCCTGGGCTTCCTCGGCTCGGTGAGCGTGTCGCGCTACGTGTCCCGCTCGGAGACCTCCGCCCCGGTCATCGGGTCGTCGGTGTTCGAGGAGATGGACGAGGCGGACGACGAGGTGGCCGCGGACGGCGCGATCCCGCGCGCCGCGCGCACCGCGGCCAGCACCTCGGCAGGTGGGGCGGCGTCGCCGGCCGGCGGTCCCGACGACGGAATGGTGGCCGCCGGAGCCGCCCGTGACCACCATCCGGGGCCCGCGGGGGACGTCGCCGGCCCGGCGGTGACGGGCGAGGAGGAGCCGATCCGCACGCTGCCCGAGCAGCGCGAGCGATCGCCCGAGGAGGGCGAGGCGCGAACCGCGCCCGAGGGCGCAGGGCCCGGGCAGGGGCAGGCGCCGTCCGAGCAGGAGCACCCCGCGGCCGGCCCCGACGAGGAGGATCTCGTCGATGAGGCGGTGCGCGACTCCGCGGCGAAGAACGCCGATGCGGAGATCGGCATCGAGCCGAGCAGCGCCGCACCCGCCGCGGCGCCCACCGACGAGCACTCACCTGTCGAGCACCGCGCCACTGAGCACCGCGCCACCGAGCACTCCGTCGGACCCCTGTTCGGCGACGACGAGGAGGAGGGGCGGTCATGATCGCCGACATCGTCACCCTGGTCTTCATCTGCGCGGGAGCCGCGCTGTCGCTCGCTGCGGCGATCGGCCTCGTCCGCTTCCCCGACCTCATGAGCCGGCTCCACGCGGCGTCGAAGCCGCAGATCCTCGGCCTCATCCTCATGATGTTCGCGATCGCGATCCAGATCCCGCACTGGGGGCCGATCACCACGATGTTCCTCGTCGTGACCTTCCAGATGATGACCACCCCGGTGGGCACTCACATGGTGGGCCGCGCGGGCTATCGCACGAAACGGCTGCGCCGATCTATGCTGTACCGAGATGAATTGGCGGACGCCGTCGCCCGTGCCGAGGCGCGGGATTCCGCACAGCGCACCGCCCGCACAGTGCCGAAGGACTCGCAGACATGACCTCAGCTTTCGCCCAGGACGATCGACCGCTCGTCCTCGTCGCCGACGACGAGCCCGATGTGCTGGGCGCGGTGGTGCCCTTCCTCAGCCGCTCGGGATTCCGGGTGATCAGCGCCCCGGACGGCAAGCTCGCCCTCGATGAGATCCGCCGCCATCAGCCCGACGTGTGCGTCCTCGACGTGCTCATGCCCGGTGCGGACGGCCGCGAGGTGCTGCGCACGCTGCGCAGCGAGGAGAACTGGGTCCCGGTGCTGCTGCTCACCCAGGTGGGCGAGGCGGTGGAGCGGGCGATGGCGCTCGAGGAGGGCGCCGACGACTACCTCAACAAGCCCTTCGACCCGCACGAGCTCATCGCCCGGATCCGCGCGGTGCTGCGCCGGACCCGTCAGGACGGGCCGCCGCTGGCGAACGCCCCGGTGCTGATCTCGACGTTCGGGCTCAAGCTCGACCGGGTGGGCCGCCGCGCATGGATCAACGACCGCAACCTCGTCATCACCCCCAAGGGTTTCACGCTGCTCGAGTACCTCATGGTGCACCAGGACGAGCTCATCGAGCGCACCCGCCTGCTCGAGGTGCTGTGGGGCTTCGACGATGCCGTCGGCACCCGCGCCGTCGACTCCCGCGTCGCCGAGCTGCGACGCGTGCTCGGCGAGGACGCGGCGAACCCGCGGTGGATCGCGACCGTCCAGGGCCGCGGCTACCGGTTCGTCGCCGAGGTGCGCGGCGCCAACGATCTGGGCGGCCGATGAACACCTTCCTCGTCTTCGAGATCCGGATCTGGCTCTTCCTCGTCCTCCTGCTCGTCGGTCTGCTGCTGCTCGCCGGCGCGGCCTACCTCGCGTGGCGCTGGCTGCAGCGGCGCGAAGCGCGGCTGGTGGCGGAGAACCGGCGGACGGCGGAGCGGGACGCACTCACCCGCCGCAATCGGATGCTCATCCGCCTCGACCACGAGCTCAAGAACCCGCTCACCGCGCTGCGCACCTCCGCGGCGACGGTGCGGGAGATGATCCGTGACGACAGCCCGAACCCGGACGAGATCGCGCCCGTCGTGCGCCAGATCGACACCTCGGCCCGCCGGGTCGCGCGCCTGCTCGCCGATCTGCGCAAGCTCGCCGATGTCGAGTCCCGCACGATCGAGTTCACCCGCGTCGACATGGATCGACTTATCCACCAGGCTGTCGAGGATGCGCGCACCGCACCCGGCGCCGAGGACCGGATGATCGTCGCGACGGTCGCCCGCGCCCCGTGGAAGCTGCCCGATGTCGCCGGCGAGGAGGACCTGCTGCTGTCGGCGATCCTCAACCTGCTCGGCAACGCGATCAAGTACTCCGCGGACACCGACGTCGTCGAGCTCCGCGCCAACGAGCAGATCATCCGCAACCACCGCTGGGTGGTCGTCGAGGTCGCCGACACCGGGCAGGGCATCCCGTCCGATGAGCAGGACACCGTGTGGGACGAGCTGTCACGCGGCAAGCGCGTGCGCTCCGTGGCCGGCTCCGGCATGGGCCTGTCGCTCGTCCGCTCGATCATCGCCCGGCACGGCGGATCGGTCGAGCTGTTCAGCCAGGAGGGCGTGGGCACCTCGGTGCGGCTCGTGCTCCCGGTGCTCGGCGACGCACAGGCACCCGGCGCGCCCCACGACGACGGGGCGCAGGCCGCCGCGGCGTCTGCCCCGGTGCAACCGTTCAACGACAGCAGCCGCGGCGGGGGCGCCGGCGGATTCCTGCCGCCGCGTCAGCCCTCCGAGGCCGAGCTCGACGGACGCATCCTCGGCACCCCGAGGCGCACCTCGAAGCGTCGCCTGCAGCGGGTCAACGGCGAGCTCCACGATTCCGCGACCGGCGAGACCTTCGGCGATCAGGTGCCGTTCGACTCGGGTCCCTACCAGCACTTCAAGCCGCCGCGGCCGGCCGCGCCGCCCCCGCAGCCGATGGGGTCGGGACCGCAGCAGCACGCGCCGGGGCCGCAGGACCTCGGGCCGGGCCAGCAGAATGTCGGTTCGGTGCCGCAGCAGTACGGCTCGGGACCTCAGAACGTCGGTTCAGGCCCCCAGCAGTACGGCTCGGGGCCGGTGGGCCCGGGCGGCCCGGGCCAGGCCCAGCCGTACCAGCAGGCACCTGCGGCGCAGCCGTATCAGCAGGGCGGGTCGGAGCAGCGGGCGATGGACCGGGCTCCCATGGAACGACCGGCGCCCGCTCCCCAGCATTACGGCTCCGCTCCTCACCACTACGGCTCCGCGCCACAGCAGTACGGCTCCGCGCCTCAGCAGGGCGGCCCGGTGGCCCATGAGCGCGGTGCGGCTCCGTCCCGGCAGGCCCAGCAGGCCCCTTCCGGTGAGGGCGACGAGCCTCCGCGGGACACCACCTCGGGCTCGGAGCCCCGGCACTGATGCGCCGGCGCATCCAGGCCCTGTGCGCCGCCGGCGCGGCCGTTCTGCTGGCCGGCTGCGGAGCCTTCCAGGTCCGCACCTCCGAGGAGGGCGGCGGCGTGATGGGGGTGCGCGTGGCACAGACCGCCGGCCCCACCCCGACGCCCACGGAGACCGGACCGGCTCTTGCCGACGGCTACCAGCTCGTCGACGTGCCGTTCTCCGAGGGGTGCGGGGTCCCGATGCGGGTCGCGGTCCCCGACGGGTTCTCCGTCGGCTCCTCCGCCGGCGACTACGTGACCTTCGTCGAGGGCACCGCCGCGCTCGACGACCCGACGATCTCGATCTACTGCTCGGATTCGGTGTTGAGCGAGACCGCGGCCGAGCACATCGAGACGACTCGCAGCTACGGCTATCAGGAGGCGGGGACGACCAAGATCGCCGAGCGGAAGGGGCAGTTCGGCAACGGCTACTTCTGGAGCTACCAGGTCGACATGTCTCCGCGGGAGATCTTCGCCGGGACCTCTCAGACGATGCTCTACGGTGCCGACATCGCCTATACCGCCGAGGGTCGCCTGTGCACGCTCAAGTACGCAGCGACCGCGCCCACCGAGGACGTCGCGGGCCAGCACCGGCTGCAGCCGGCGGCGGACTTCGTCGAGGTCGACGGCCGGTTCGTGCCGATGCCCGACTGGGCCGGCTGAGCGGTCACCCGCGCAGCCGGCGGTGCCGCAGAAGGCCACTCCGCAATCGATGATGTCGGCCGAGCGATCACCCGGGAGGCGGCCATCCCACTGTCGGGCGCCACACAGTCCGCGATGCCGCAGCATGCGATGTCGGCCGGCCGTTCCGGAGTCGCCCACCCCGACCGGGAGGTCACTCCCCGGAGTCGGAGGCCCAGGACCGCATGGCGGTGAGCTGGGAGCGCAGGGCGCTCTGGTAGATCGCGAAGTCGGCGGTGTGGGAGATCACCTGGAACCCCTCGGCGATCGCGGCGCGGGTGAGCTCGTCGTCGACGGAGAAGATGCCCGCGGCCTTGCCCGCGGAGCGCGCGGCCTCGCCCACCCGTGCCAGGGCATCGCGGAACTCCACCGTGGTGAAGTCGCCGGGCGCGCCGAGGTTGGTGCTCAGATCCATCGGGCCGACGAACAGCACGTCGACGCCGTCGACCGCGGCGATCGCACGAGCGTGGGCGACGGCCTCCGGGGTCTCGATCTGCGGGAGGAAGAGGGTGAACTCGTTGGCTGCGGCCTGCTTGGGGCCGGGCTTGCCGCCGGTGTAGAGATCGTGGGCGATGCCCATCGCGGAGCCGCGCACGCCGAGCGGCGGGTACTTCATCCACGACACCACGGCCGCGGCCTGCTCCGCGGAGTTGACGTAGGGGACCATGATCCCTTCGGCCCCGGCGTCGAGGGCGCCGGACACCAGGTGCTGGGCGGTGCCGATGACGCGCACGAACGAGGCGATCTCCTCCCGGCGGGACACCGCCAGGGCGGGGCGGATCCGGTCGAGGGACCAGCCGGTGTGCTCGAGGTCGTAGAGCACCCAGTCCGCTCCGGCGCGGGTGGTGAGAGCGCCGATGCCCTCGGTCGCGAACTCGATGACGAAAGTGCCCAGGGACAGGTCGCCGGAAGCGAGGGCGCGGCGGACGTTCTCGGTGGTCATGCGGATCCTCTGCGATCGGAGCGGCGGGGCGCGCGGACTGCGTCGCCTCGTACTCCCGATGATATGCGGAACCCGGCGGTGTGCAGCCGGTGGTGCAGGTCTGAGACCGGCCGGCCCTGTGCGAGCCGGGGCTCAGGCGTCGACGACGACGTCGCCGTCCGGGGTCGAGCAGCACAGGAGGATCGTGCCGGCGTCGATCTCACGCTGTCGGATGCCGCCGGCGTGCTTCATCTCCACCGGCCCGGAGAGCAGGCCGACCTTGCAGGTGCCGCACATGCCGGAGGCGCAGTTCGATCGGAGGGGGACGCCGGCCCGCCGGCCGGCGCTCAGCAGCGTGTCCCCGTCCTCGACCGGGGCCGAGGTGCCCGCCCGGGCGAAGGTGATCCACGGACGGGTATCCGCGCTGTCGCGCTGCGGCGGGGCCGCGGTGGGTGCTGCATCGCGGGTGAGCGCGCCGCCGGCAGGCCTCGTGCCGCTATCGCGCAGCGTGTGCTCCGCAGCCCGCCGTCCGTCACCGGTTCCGGTGGCATCGACGGCCCCCGTGCCCTCGGCAGTGGTCGTGTCATCGAAGGTCTCGGTGAAGAAGGAGACGGGGGAGACGCCGAGCTTCGCGAGAACCGCGCGGGCCCGCGCCAGGTAGTCCGGGGGTCCGCAGGCGAACACCATCCGGCCGCAGGCGTCGGGGACGAGCGCGCCGAGGGCGTCCGCGCTGAGCCGGCCGGTGAGCCCCCGCCAGTCCGAGCTGGGCCGGTCGCCGAGGCTGAAGCGGACGGTGAACCGCGGATCGGTCTCGTCGAGGATGCGGAGCTCGCGGGCGAAGGCGAAGTCGCGCGGTGTGCTCGCGTGGTGGAGGACGACGACGTCGGCGCTGCCGTCGAGCGCGTGGAGGGTGCGCGCCATCGAGATGAGCGGGGTGACGCCGACCCCGGCGGCGAGCAGGAGGTAGCGGGCGCGCCGGTCGAAGTCCGGCAGGTGGAAGCCGCCGAGCGGTCCGAGCGCCTCGAGCACGGTGCCGGGGCGCACGTGGTGGTGGGCCCAGCGGGACACCGTGCCGGAATCCTCCCGCTTGATGCTCAGCCGGAAGGCTGCGGGGTCGGTCGGGGACGACGACAGGGAGTAGTTCCGCTCCCGCGGTCCGGCGTCGGTGGGGAAGACGACATTGAGGTACTGCCCGGGCCGGAACCCGAGCGGCCGGCCGTCGCGGCGCCGGAAGGTGAAGCTCATGATCTCGGGCGTCTCCGGGGTGACGGCGAGGCATTCGATGTCGAACTCGTGGGCGTGCATGGGTGCCGGGGTGCGTGCGATCACGGCCTCGGCCGCGGCCTCGAGCCCGGGTGATTCCGCGGACGCCGTCCGGTCGGCCCGCTGTGACGGGTCGGCGACCCACGGCATCCGCACACCGCGCCGCGCCGGGGACCGGGGGCCGATGGTCCGCCACCACACGTGCTCCTGGGGCAGCGCCGGCCCGGTGGCCATGTCCGCCGACGCCTCGGCGAGGGCACGGTGCTCTCGTCCCGCGTCATCACGGGGGAAGGCCTCCGCGGCCGTGTCGGCGAATCCGGAATGGGGATGGAGCTGCGTCTCTGCGGTCATCGGATGTACTCCTGCATGCGCATCGTGTACCAGTTGACGAAGGCCTCGACCTGGTGCTCGGTCGGGGTGTAGGGGCCCGGGACGTAGCCGGGATCGGTGACGCCGCGCTGGGTCAGACCCACGAAGCCGGCATCCTGGATGTTCGTCTGCCGCCATACGTGGGTGAGGTCCTCGGCGCGGTAGTCGACCCCGTCGACGGCGTCGTCGGCGACGAGCCAGGTGGTGCGCACGAGGGTGCGGTTCTCGCTCATGGGAAACGCGGCGAAGGTGATGACGTGGTCGGCGAGCAGGTGGAACCAGCTGTTGGGCTGGAGGTGGAGCGAACCGTCGCCGAGCCGGAAGTCCGGCAGGTCGCCGAGCAGCTTCTCACTCAGTCGCCGGCCGGTCGCGGAGAAGGACTCGCCGTCCCCGTCGAGCGCATCGCGGCCCATCCGGATCCCGGCCTCGCGGGAATCCGGGGCGTCGTAGACCTGCCAGGGGATGCCGTAGCGCTCGCAGCGCTCGCGCAGCTCGTGGTCGGCGAGCACCGAGCGGTGCCAGGTGTCGATCTGGTGCTCGGGCACCTCGTGCTCCTCCAGGCCCCAGGTCGTGAAGTAGGAGCAGGCGAGCTCGGGATGACCGTCGCAGTGGTAGCACTCGCGATTGTTCTCCATCACGAGCTTCCAGTTGCCCTCCTCGACGATCTCCTGCTGGAAGGCGACCTTCGTCCGGGGGATGTCGTGCGGTTCGACGAAGGGGGCGAAGATCTCGGCAACGGCGGCGAAGTCGGCGGGCGGTTCCGGGGCGAGGCAGAGGAAGATCAGGCCTGCGACCGTCATGCTGTGGACCTTGCGGAGACCGAAGCAGCCCGGGTCGAAGTCCGCACCTGCCGCGGCGGCGTGGATGAGCGAGCCGTCGCGGCCGTAGGTCCACGAGTGGTAGGCGCACACGAGGTTGCCGACGCTTCCGCTGGGCTCGGTGAGCACGCGGGCGCCGCGGTGGCGGCAGACGTTGCGCAGCGCATTCACCCCGCCGTCGTCGTCGCGGATGAGGATGATGGAGCGGCTGCCGACGTCGATGGTGACGAAGTCGCCGGGCTCGGGGATCTCCGCGACCGAGGCGGCGAAGAACCAGTGACGATCGAAGATCCCGGCGATGTCGTGGGCGAAGATCGCCGGGTCGGAGTAGAAGGGCGATTCGAGCGCGGTCCACCGGCGGCGCCGGTCGAGGAGGGTGCGGAGCCGCTCGAGGGACGCGGCGTCTTCCGCAGCGGGAGATGGGGGAGCGGCTCGGCGGGCCGGGGCTGCCGAGGTGTGCTGGACCGAGTCGAGTGTCATGATCTGTGCTCCACAGCGATGGGGCCGAAAGGCTCCGGGGCGGCCCCGGAATCCTCATGTCCTCTCAGCGTACGAGCGGTGAGTGACGAATAAAAGCGCAGGAAAATCGACAGTATCGTGCAGAATAGGTGGATGATCGATCATCGGCTCACCGTGCTCCGCACCTTCGCCGCCTGCGGGTCGGTGACGGCTGCCGCCGAGGCACTCGACTACTCCCCGTCGGCAGTGTCCGCCCAGCTCAGAGGGCTGCAGGCGGATCTCGGACTGCGACTCGTCGACAAGGACGGACGCGGGCTGAGGCTCACCTCGGCCGGCAGGCGGCTCGTCGAGGAGTCCGACGGCCTGTTCACGCACTGGGAGGGCGTGCGTGCAGCCCTCGCCGCGGATGGCGGAGCGGAGGCGGAGCAGCTGCGGCTCGGCGGCATGTCGACAGCTACGGCGGCCCTGCTCGCGCCGGTCGCAGTGCGGCTGCGGGCCGAGGCCCCCGGTTTGGGGATCTCCATCGTCGAGGCGGACCCGCAGCGCTGCTTCGACCTCCTGCTGGCCGACCGCCTCGACCTGGCGATCGTCGTGTCGATGCAGGCCAGCGCCGGGGCCGGCGATCCCCGCTACGAGCGGATCGCGCTCCTCGATGATCCGCTCGACATCATGCTGCCGGCGGACCACCGCCTGGCCGGGCGGGAGTCGATCTCCCTCGAGGAGGTCGGTGAGGAGCCGTGGATCGCGGCGCGACCGGGGACTCCGTACCGAGCCCTGTTCATCGCGGCATTCACGGCCGCCGGGACGACACCCCGGGTGGCGCACGAGGTCGCTGAGTGGGACACCGAGGCGACGCTCATCGAGAAGGGTCTGGGGATCGGGCTGGTCCCGCGGCTGGCGCGGATCTCGAGCGACTACCGGGTGGTCCGGGTCCCCGTCGCCGGCCCGGCGGCACCCCACCGACGGGTGGTCGCCGCGATCCGTCGGGGTGCGCGGGAGCGTCCGCTCATCGCACGCACGGTGGATGCCCTCCGTGAGCAGACGCGGGACGGGCTCGGCTACCGGTGAGACGGGGCGCACGGCGCCGTCGGTAGGTTAGCGTCGCCGCTAGGTTAGCGCCGCCGGAAGGTCCGCGCCGTCGCGCGGCAGTCGTCGACGGGCGGGCCGGTGCTCAGAGCCAGTCGACGCGTTTGAAGATGACATAGAAGATCGCGCAGCCGGCCACCATGATCGCGAGCGAGAACGGGTATCCCATGAGCCAGTGGAGCTCCGGCATGTGCTGGAAGTTCATGCCGTAGACGCCGGCGACGAGGGACGGGAAGAAGAGGATGCCGGCCCACGCCGAGATCTTCTTCATGTGCTCGTTCTGGGTGATCGAGAGCTCGTTCATGCGGCGCATGTCCTCGTTCTGGCGCTCGGAGATCAGGGTCGAGTTTACCGTGAAGATCTCCCGGAGGAGCTGGCGGAGCCGCTCGATGCGCTCGGTGGCGCTGTGGACGTGGTCGGCGACGTCGCGCAGCCCGCGGGCGAGGTCCGGAGGAGCGGTGTGCTGCTCGAGGACGGTGGAGACGGCGGACATGAGCGGGGACAGGGGACTCACCGCGCGCTCGAGCTCGATGAGCTCGCGGGACAGCCGGTACACCTGCTGAGAGGGGATGGGGCCGGTGCCGAAGAGCTGCTCCTCGAGACCGTCCGCGCGATCCTCGAGGGAGATGAGCAGAGGGTCGTAGTCGTCGACCACCCGGTCCATGATCCGGTAGAGCGCGGAGAACTGGGCGTGGTCGAGGAAGCGCGGGTCGTCCTCGAACACGGTCCTCACGGCGTCGATGTCGAAGGCGGGAGTGTGCCGGACGACGATGATGAAGTCGGTGCCGAGGAAGATGTGGAGCTCGCCGATCACGACCTCGGTGATCTCGGCCTCCTCCGGGGCTGTGCGGTCGAGCCCTGCGGCGTCGGCTTCCGCGGCCTCCGGGGTGTGCGGGGCCCGCGGGGCGGCGTGCGCGGTCGTCAGGGCGGCTGACGACCGGGGCTCGGCGGGGCCGGAGTCGACAGCGGGCGCCTCGGCGAACCGGTTCAGGAGGGAGTGCTCAGGCCGGCGTCCGGGCCGAGGCGCCGCCGGGCGCAGGACCATGAAGTCGGTGGAGCCGTAGCGTTCGTACTTGGGGCGCTGATGGGCTTCTACGGCGTCCTCGACGGCCAGCGGGTGGAGGTCGAAGCGTGCGGCGAGCTCGGCGAGCTCGGCGTCGGTGGGTCGGAGCATGTCGATCCACAGGAACGGCGGGGCGTCGGGGTTGGCGGGTGCCGCGGCGAGCGCATCGGCGGCCTCGGTGATCGTGGAGAGGTGAGTCGAGTCCTCGCCGTCGGTGTAGAGGACGAAGGTGCCGGAGGTCGAGGCGGTGTCGGGGCGTCGAGGTGACTCTCCCGGCGCGGAGCCGCCCGGCATTCCGCCGGGACCGGGAGGCGCCTCGTCGCTCGGGTCGGACATCCTGTGCCTCCTCGTGTGCCGCCCGGTCGAGCGTGGATCCGCGTGTCCGCCGCCCCGGGATGGGGCCGAATGTCCGCGCCGATCGGGTGATGCCTCACTATGGCATGCTAATCCCATGGACGCACTCATGGTGATGAACACGGAGGAGACGCGCGCGGAGGCGACGGGCATCACCGAGGTCATCGCTGATCTGATCTCCCGTGCACGGGCCACCGGCGGGGTCGTGGCGTTCGTGTCGGCACCCGTGGCGCCGGGCGCCCCGGAGCTGCCGGAGTCGGTGTTCGAGGTCGGGGACGACCTGGGCCTGGTGTCGGAGTCCGCCGACGCATTCGACGGCGTCGATGATCTGGCGGCGGGTCTCCATGACCTCGCGGTCGACCGGATCATCATCGGCGGCGTCGACGTCCAGGAGGCCATCCGTCACACCGCGATGGCGGCGCTGGCGTGCAACTTCGATGTGATCGTCCTCGCCGATGGCACCCGCGATCTTTCCGGTACGCCGGTCGAGTGGCTCTCCGACGCCGAGGAGTCCGGCGCGATGATCAAGGACGTCGCCGACGTCTGGCTGCGGATGTGACGCTCTGTCTCCTTGAGCGACCGGCCCGCGCTTTGAGCGACCGCACGCGCTCAGGACTGAGTGACACCCGCTCTCAGATCTGAGGGACCGCACGCGCACAGAGCTGAGCGACCCCACGCTCTCAGAACGGCGGCACATCGTCGTCCCATGATCGTCGGCGTGCTTCCTCTCTGCCGTTCGCTCCGGACGGGGTGCTGACGAGTGCGGCGGGGAGCTCGAGGAGCCGAGCGCGGAAGCGGGAGTGGAAGACCGGTTCGCGGAAGGCATCGAGATATCCCGGCGGGCGCCAGGCGGGCAGCCCGTCGATCATCACGGCCTCCCAGCCCCATCGCTCGTGCTGGTGGTGGTGGAAGGCGCAGACGAGGGTGAGAGGTTCTCGGTGTCGGTCGGCCCTCCGCGGGCGTGGGGAACGATGTGGTGGGCGTCGCACCAGCCGGCGGGCATGTCGCAGTCGGGGAAGGTGCACCCGTGGTCGCGTGCGGTGAGGCAGACCATCTGCTTCTTGTTCGCGAAGCGGTTCTCGGTGCGCATCTCGACCTTCTCGGTGCCCGGCTTGGTCGAGTGGTAGAAGAATTGACCGCCGGCTGACAGCGCGAGCAGATCCTCGAGCCGGATCGGGGTCCCGGCCTGGGTCTCGACCTCTCCGCGGCCCCGGGCCATCTGCTCTGCTGTCGCGCTGACGATGAGAGCGAACCCGGGGCCGTACTGCGTGCGATCACGGGCGACGGAGGTCATGAGCTGTGAGAAGCGCTCGTGCCGGCGGACGCCGTCGGGGCGGCGATCAGGCTCCACATGATGATGGGCCGGCTCTCCGTCCCGCGTGACACCCGTGGCCGATGGAGTGAGGAAGCTCCATCCGGCGGGTGAATCTGCTGCTTCTGCTGTGCGCGGAGGGATGTCTGCGGTCGTTCCGTCACCACCGCTCGGGGGTGAGGCTCCGTCACCACCGCTCGGGGGTGAGGTTTCGCAGGAGCCCGCGTCAATCGATCCTGGCGTGCCTGATCGCGGATCCCCTGAGCGCTGGTCCGCGCGGTCGGCGGACCGGTCGGTGAGCAGTGCGTGCAGGGCGGTGCCGGTCGCGGGAGTGAGCAGTCCGGTGAGCGACCAGTCGCCGTTCTTCCGCGAGGACAGCGTCACGTGGTAGCGGTCGGGGTGCGTGCGCTCGCTCGGCATCTCCCCATCCGGATCGAGGCGATCGAGCACCCGTCGGTTGAGGGTGGGGATGTCGGCGACCTGCACCGTGTTGAGGTTCTCGGCGAACAGCCGGTCGATCGTCGGAGCTTCGGCTTCCCACACCGTCGACGGCAGTTCGTGTGCGACCCGGGCGGCACCGGTGACCTGGCAGGCGGAGAAGGTGCCGGAGTGGATGCCTTCGGCGAGTGCGGGCATCTCCGGTTCCATGCTCTCCCCGGTCAGGCTCGTACGCGAACCGACTGCCTCCGACAGTCGCAGCCGCCTCTGCGCCTCCCCGCCGGAGATGCGCAGCTTCTCCCGCAGCAGCGAGCGAGTGCTGCGCGCGCCATAGGCAGCGGTATCGGATTCACGGGAGAACTGGGCGGTGAGTTCGGCCGACAGGCCATCGAGGCGGCGACGCAGGTCCTCGATCCCACGCAGACCGGCGAGCATGTCCGACGCGCTGAGGCTGCGGGCGTGCGCCCGGATGTCGGCCGCGAGGCGGGTGATGGCGGTGATCGATTCGAGGACCTCGGGAAAGCCTGCGGTGATCGCGCTGAGGTCCGATTCGGAGACCAGCGCCGGTGAAGGACGCGTGTGGCGGCTGCGGTAGCCCGTGGGCTCATGCACAGTGAGCATCACCGTCGCTTCCTCTACGCATTCCGATCCAATCGTCATCGAATGAATAATGTGTTCGAATCATACGACCATGCTAGCCGATGGAATCGAACAGTGCAAGGGCATATTCGAACAGAGTTTCGCGCGGCAGGATTCATCCACCGGATGCTGTGGAGAGCAGCTGTCGGAACGGCCCTGCACACCAAACGGCCCTGCACACGGAACGGCCCTGCAGCGTGACGCCGCAGGGCCGTTCCTCGTCGGTCGGGTCGGGATCAGCCGGCCATCGAGCCCGACTTCCAGTTCTCGAAGAACTCGGCGTTGTCGCCGGCCCACTCCTCCACGGCACCGTCGAGGTCCTCACCGTTGTAGTTCTCCTCGGAGAACATGACGTTCTCGAGGCTGGAGAGGGCTTCGTCGTCGATGACGAGGTTCTTCAGCAGCTGACCGGCCTTCGGGTGGTCGTCGCTGAATCCGGAGCGGGTGAAGTTGTAGATGAGCTCGGCCTCGCCCATCGCACCCTCGGGATCTTCGAGGTCACGGACCGGGAAGGCGTCGTAGGCCCAGTGCGGACGCCACAGGGTGACGAGGATGTTGTCCCCGCTGTCGGTCGCCTTCTTGAGTTCCGAGAGCATCGCCGGGGTCGACGACACGATGAACTCGTAGTCCTCGAGGCCGTACGTCGGGATGGCGGACTCCTCGGTGGTCTTCGTCAGGCCTGCGCCCGCCTCGATGCCGACGATCCGGTTGCCGTACTCGTCGCCCATCTCCGCGAGGTCGGCGATCGACTGGGCCGGCGAGTCCTCGTTCACGGCGAGCGTGAGCTTGGCGTTGTCGTACCAGCACCCGTGCGCCTCGATGTCCTCGCTGTACTGCTCGAGGTAGTCGGCGTGGGTCAGGGGCAGCCAGCCGTCGAGGATGACGTCGATGTCGCCCTCGGCGAGGCCGGTGTAGCCCGGCCCGGCCTGGAACGACTGGACGTCGGCGGTGTAGCCGTCCTGTTCGAGGAGGTACTTGTAGAGGTGGGCCGCGGCGAAGGACTCGTCCCAGCCGTCGAAGGCGCCGATGGTGATGTCGGTGTCCGAATCGGCTTCCATCGAGCTGGTGTCCGCGGACTCCTCACCCGGAGTGCAGTCGGACCAGTCGACCTCGGAGCCGCCGCCGGCGGCGGTCTCGTCTCCGCCTCCTCCGGAATTTCCGCCCTCGTTCGAGACGCCGCAGGCGGTGAGTGCGAGCACGGAGGCGGCGAGGACGCCGCCGACCTTGGACATCGTGGTGAGTTTCATGGTTCCTCCTCGGTGGATCGGATGCTGGTATCGGAAGATGGTCAGTGCGATGGGGCTGAAGAGCCGCGCAGCGAGCACCGGGGTCGGCGCCCGTGCCCGGGTCGAGTCATGCGGATCGAGCCCGCTCGAGGGCGGAGCGGTTGCCGAGCGCGGCGGTGACACGGTCGAGGTAGACGGCGATGATGACGACGGCGAGCCCGGCCTCGACACCGAGAGCGATGTTGAGCGAGCTGATCGAGGAGATCACCGCACCGCCGAGGCCCTGCGCTCCGGCCATGCCGGCGAGGACGACCATCGACAGGGCGAGCATGATCACCTGATTGATGCCCGCCATGATCGTCGGCATCGCCAGGGGCAGCTGGATCCGGGAGAGGATGTGCCCGTCCGAGGCGCCGAACGCCTGTCCGGCCTCGACGACCTCGGGATCGACCTGGCGGATCGCCAGCTCGGTGAGGCGCACTCCCGGGGGCAGCGCGAAGATGATCGTGGCGATCGCTCCCGGGACCTGGCCGATGCCGAAGATCACGATGATCGGCACGAGGTAGGCGAGTGCCGGCATCGACTGCATGAAGTCGAGGACCGGCTTGAGGATCGTCGAGACGATGTCCGACTTGGCGGCGAGGATGCCGAGCGGGATCGAGATCGCGACTGCGATGAGGACGGCGACGATGACGAGAGCGAGCGTCGACATCGAGTTGGTCCACTGGTCGAGCGCGCGGATCAGATAGAAGCCGACGAGGGTGAAGACGGCGAGCTTCCAGCCGCTCGCGAGCCAGGCCAGTGCGGCGAGGACGACGATCATGATGAGGTACACCGGCGAGCTCAGCGCCCAGAAGAAGAAGTCGTAGAGACCGCCGAGCACGGTGGAGAGGAGGCTCAGCAGGAGGCTGAAGGTCTCGGTGGACCAATCGATGAAGCTCTCGATCCACTGACCGAACGGGATGCGCGGGTTGAAGAAATCGAACTCCATGGCTCAGACTCCCTTCTCGTCGGTGGGTGCGGGGGCATCGGGGCCGGTCGGGGGCTCCGCTTCGGGAGACTCGCCGCCGAATGCGGACGCGCCGGCCGACTCCGGGGGAGTGAAGACGAAGGGGGCGGTGCCGCCGATCGGTGAGGCCGCTCCCGGTCGTCCGGCATCGTCGATGTCGTTCGGCCTCTCGCCCGAGACGCCCTCTGGGGCGGAGTCGGATGCATAGTCGACTGCGGATGCGCCGCCGACCGCGGAAGCACCGGCGGGATCGCCGGCGGTCGGCCGACTCGCGACCACCTCATCAGCCTCCGCCTGCTGGCCGGTGTCGCTGTCGGACAGCCGGGTGATCGGCAGTTCGCCGGTCGACGGGCTGACGCTCGCCATCGAGTTGAGCAGCGCGATGCGCGGGACGACGCCGATGAGACGGTCCTGTTCGTCGACCACGGCCAGCGGCACGGGGGAGGAGGAGCTCTGGGCGAACAGCTCCGACATCGGGGCCTCGGGTCGCACAGTGAGGACGTTCTCCGTGGTGATGACGCTGCGGAGGTCCTTGGCGCCCTCGCGCGAGGCGTTGACGGCGGCCCGGTCGCTGATCTGGCCGACGAGCCGCCGGTCGCGGGTGGTGACGAGCAGGCCCGAGGTCTTGACGTCCTCCATCATCCGGATCGCCATGCGCGGCCCGGCGGTGTCGGTGATGACCGCGGTCGGCCTCTGCATGATCGACGAGGCGGTGAGCACACGGGTGCGGTCGACGTCCTGGACGAAGCTCGCGACGTACTCATCGGTCGGGTCGGTGAGGATGTCCTCGGCCGTGCCGATCTGCACGATGCGGCCGTCGCGCATGACCGCGATCCGGTCGCCCAGGTACATCGCCTCGTTGAGGTCGTGGGTGATGAAGATGATCGTCTTGTTGAGGGTCGACTGGAGCTCGACGAGCTGGTCCTGCATCTCGCGCCGGATGAGCGGGTCGAGTGCGGAGAACGCCTCGTCCATGAGGAGGATGTCGGTCTCCGCGGCGAGCGCGCGCGCCAGGCCGACGCGCTGCTGCATGCCGCCGGAGAGCTGGCCGGGATACTTGTCGCCCCAGCCGCCGAGCCCGACGACCTGGAGCCAGTGGTCGGCGCGCTCGAGCCGGTGCGTCTTCGAGACCTGCTTGATCTCGAGCGCGTATGCCGCGTTCTCCCGCACCGTGCGGTGGGGCAGGAGCGCGAAGTGCTGGAACACCATTGCGATGTTGTCGCTGCGGAGCTTGCGCAGCTGGCCGGAGCTCATCCGTGAGATGTCCTGACCGGCGACCTCCACGGTGCCGGCGGTGGGGGCCCACAGGCCGTTGATCATCCGGATGAGAGTCGACTTGCCGGAGCCGGAGAGGCCCATGACGACGAAGCTCTCGCCCTTCTCGACCTCGAAGCTCGCGTCGATGACGGCCGCGGTGCCGAGCCTCCTGAGCTCGTCCCGGGTCTTACCGGCCTTGAGGCCCTGGACGACCTCTTTCCCGTTGCGGCCGAAAACCTTGTAGACGTGGGAGGCGCGGACAGCTGTCACTAGGACGAGTCCTTCCTGTCGGTGCGTGCAGTGGAGCGAGCTCGCCGGTGCCGGCTGCGGGGCCGCTCGGTGCGGCGCTGGGCGTCGCGGACGACCGCGGAAGACGGTGCGAGAAGCGCGTGGGGACCCCGGGTGTGCTCCACCTCTGACTCATCGACCATATCGACCGGCGTCGTCAGGACTGTCTCAGCGAGCGGTCCCATCCCGTGGCCGAGGTGCGAATCTGGCCACTTATGACCTTCTCACCTGGGACGATGCTCGCCAGTGGGGAGTTACGGGATCGTTACTCCCGGCCGGTCGGAAACGGCCCGCGCGATCACAATCCCGAGCCTCTGACCTGGGGAGTCGCCCCCCGACTGCCGTGGCGCGAGGCCGGTTCCCCGGCTGTGCATCCGCACGTGCTCCTCCCGTCGGGATCAGGCACTTCTACGCTTGGTAGAATGGCGCCGACCCGGTGGCGCTGTCGTTCGCTCGCCACCGCGGCCCGCAGGAACGGCGACAGCCAGGAGGAGGCGATCGGATGTCCGGGCACGTGCGCCTGTGGCGATCACTGGCCGCCGCCTCCGGCGCGACGCTCACCGCCCTCGTCTTCCATGCAGGGGCCGGGGGAGCCGGATCCGTGCTCGCCGTCGTCGTCGCCTTCGTCCTCACCCTGTGGGTGGGGGCGATGCTCGCCCGCCGGCGCCTCGGCGTCCTCTCCCTGACCGCCGTCGTCGCGCTCGCCCAGGTGCTCCTCCACGGCACCATGACCGTGTTCTCCGCAGGCCCGATCGAGGTGCGCAGCATGCACTCGGGTGCGGAACTGCTCGTGCTCGGCACCGCGGACAGCGCGGCCCACGCCGCCCACACGGCGGGCGCCGGGACCGGTTCGGCGATGCTGCTTGCCCACCTGTGCGCCACCGTCCTCACCGTCGCCTTCCTGCGGCACGGCGAGGGGATGCTGCTCGCACTGTTCGACGAGTTCCTCGCCCCGCTCGCACTCCTCCTCGCTCCGCGTGCCCGGCCCGCGCAGCGCCGTGCGCCCCGCATTCCGCGGTCCCCGCTGGTCATGCGGGTCTCCACGGCGGTCCTCGGCGCGCAGTTCCGCCGGGGGCCCCCGTCGGCGCTCCCTGCCTGACGCCGCCGTCGTCCGGCACAGCGCACCCGCTCGGGTGCTTCATCCCATCCACCGATCGGTCGATCGCTCCGACGCCGAGGTGCACGCACGCTCCCGCTGACCCGCCCCCGCGGCGGCCCGCCGGCCGTGATGGACCGTCGGTCCAGCATTCGGCGCAATCGCCGGCCCAGCCCATGGCCCCGGCCCAACTGATCGCGCGCTCGACGACGGTTCGCCGGCCTTCCCGCCGGTCCGCCCGTCTGCCCAACCGGCCGACCGGCCTTGCGGCTGCCGGCGCGGCACCACGGCGGAGCGCGGCGGTGCCGACTCCTGTCCCCGGTGCCGAGCGGCTCGACCGATCACCCCCAGTAGGACACACCGTGAAGACACCGACCACCACAGCACCGGCCAGAACAGCACTGGCCGCTACAGCACCGACCACCACGACCCGGGCCACCTCGCGAGCAGTCGCTCCAGGGCTCGGCCGAGCGCTCCTCACCGCGACCGCGATCGGCCTGAGCTTGGGCCTCGCCGCCTGCGGTCCGACAGGGAGCTCCGCACCCGGCCCGTCCGAATCCGGCGCTGCGGATCCGACTGCGGGGGCCGCAGCGGACCCCGGCGGCTCCGAGACCGGAGATGCCGCTGCCGAGGCCTCCGACGCAGCGCCCCTCGTCTGGGAGGACGGCTGGGTCAAGGCCGCCGAGGAGGGGATGACCGGTGCCTTCGGCACCCTGCGCAACCCCACCGATTCCGAACTCCGGATCACCGGGGCCGAGAGCGCGGCCGCCGGATCCGCCGAGCTCCACGAGACCGCGAGCGACGACGGAGGGAGCACGATGATGCAGGAGAAGGAGGGCGGGTTCCTCGTTCCCGCCGGCGGCTCCCTCTCCCTGGAGCCCGGCGGCGACCACGTCATGCTCATGGACCTGCAGGAGCCGATCCTCCCCGGCGACGAGGTGACGATCACCCTGCTCACCGCCGGCGGCGAGGTCGAGACGACGGTCGTCGCCAAGGAGTTCACCGGCGCCCAGGAGGAGTACGTGCAGGACCACGGCCACTGACCGGCCGAGGGTGCACCGCGGCCCGGGCGCGAGGTGCCCGGGCCGCGGAGCACCTCGACCCGCTCCTCCTGGGACCGGTTCCTCACCGGTGCTGGGCCGGCTCCGCCCCGGTCCCGTCTCCACCCACCCCGACGCACTGCCCACCATCTCCGCCTACTCCAGCGCACTGCCCACTCCGATGCGCTGCCCATCCACCACCACACACCTCCAGGAGCTGAACCCATGGACATCCGTCGCCGCCACGTCCTCGGCGCCTCGGTCCTCGGTGTCGGCGCCGGGGTCGGCGCCGGTCTCCTCGCACCGCGGGACCCGGCACCGGCACCCGCCGCGCTGCCCGACACCTCCGGCCTCAACGGAGCCCGCCTCGAGCCCTTCCACGCCCGCCACCAGGCCGGGGTCGAGACGATTCCGCAGGCCCACGCCCTCTTCATCGGCATCGATCTCGAGGAGGAGACGACCGCGCGCCGAGCGGTGAGCATGCTGCGGCTGCTCACCGACGACGCCGCGGCCCTCACCCAGGGCCGCGCCCCGCTCGCCGACCCCGAGCCCGAGCTCACGCCGCAGCCGGCCAGGCTCACCGTGACGTTCGGATTCGGCGAGCGACTCGTCGCGCTCGCCGGCCGCCGCCACGTCCCCGACTGGCTGCGACCCCTCGAGGAGTTCACGATCGACCGTCTCGAACCGGAGCGCAGCCGCGGCGACCTGCTCCTGCAGATCTGCGGCGACGATGCGCTCGCCGTCGCGCACGCCGCACGGATGCTGCTCAAGGACGCGCGCGCGTTCGCCGCGGTCGCCTGGTCGCGCACCGCGTTCCGCCGTGCCTACGGGTCCGATCCGACCGGCACCACGCAGCGCAACATGTTCGGCCAGGTCGACGGGACCGCCAATCCGGGCCCCGGTTCCGAGGACTTCGCCCGCCTCGTCTGGGGAGAGAGCACCGGCCGGGCGGATCCGGTGTTCTCCGCCCGCGGCGAGCCGCCTCTCGACCTCGGCGCGGATCATCCCGCCTGGCTGCGCGAGGGCGGCACCACCCTCGTGCTGCGCGACATCGCGATGGACATGGAGACCTGGGACGAGGCGGACCGGCCGGCACGTGAGTTCGCCGTCGGCCGGGACCTCGCCTCCGGCGCGCCGCTCACCGGCACGGACGAGCACGATGTCCCGGACCTCACCGCGGTGGACGCCCGCGGGCTCACGAGGATCTCGCCGGCGAGCCACGTGGCGCGGTCCCGGAACGAGGCGAAGCCGGAGGAGCAGATCTTCCGGCGGGTGTACAACTACCACGGGGTGCCCGAGGCCTCCACGGCAGGCACCGGCCCGTCGGGGTCCCGCCGGGTGAGCACGGCCGGACTGATGTTCGCCTCGTACCAGGCGGACATCGGACGCCAGTTCCTCCCCATCCAGCGCCGGCTCGGCGGCATGGACCTGCTCAACCAGTGGACCACCCCGATCGGTTCGACGGTGTGGGCGATCCCGCCGGGAATCGCGGACGGCGACTACATCGGCAGCCGCCTGTTCGAGGGATGAGACGCCGCGCGGGCGGACTACAGTGGGACGCATGAAGCCCTTGCCCTTCGCGCCCGCGGATGCCTTTCCCGCCGTCATCGTCCCGCTCACCGCACCCACCCCGTCCGCGCTCGGCGAGCAGGCGGCCCGGTGCGCCGAGGGCGTCGACGTCATCGAATGGCGCGTCGACGCCCTCGACGTCCTCCGCGGCGCCGACCACCCGCTCGAGACCCACGAGCTCGAAGGGATCCGCGGCATCGTGCGCGAGGGCTGGGAGGCACTGCGCGCGGCCGCCGACCAGCCCGTCCTCGTCACCGTCCGCACCCGGGGCGAGGGCGGCTTCGCCCCGCTCACGGACGACGCCTACGCCGGGCTCGTGAGCACCTTCATCGAGCTCGCCCCCGCCGCAGTCGACATCGAGTTCCAGCGGCACACCGCCGAGTCGCTCATCGGCCGCGCCCACGACGCCGGGGTGTCCGTGCTGGCGTCCTTCCACGACTTCGAGCACACCCCTCCGGCCGAGCACCTCATGAGCCTCATGACGAAGATGCACCGGGCCGGTGCGGACGTCGCGAAGATCGCCGTCATGCCCGAGCACCGCACCGACGTGCTCGAGGTGCTCAGCGTCGGCGAGCGCGCCCAGGCCACCCTGCCGATCCCGGTCGTCGCGATCTCCATGGGCGAGCTCGGCAAGGCCACCCGCCTCGTCGGCAGCGAGTTCGGCTCCGCGGCCACCTTCGCCGCCGTCGGCGAGATCTCCGCACCCGGCCAGCTCACCGTCCCCCAGGTGCGGGCCGCGCTCGACGCGCTCGGCGCCGACTGACCTCAGCCCCCACCGGCTCCTGCCGGAACAGACCCGCCGGGAGCCGCCCGCCAGGAGGACACCATGCTCGAGGACACCCAGCGCTCCGCACTCGCCTCCGCCCTCGCCGAGGCGCACCGCACCGGGACGCCGATCCCGCAGCCGAGCGCGGCCCACCCCGGCATGGACCTCGACGACGCCTACGCGGTGCAGCGTCTCCAGATCGAGGAGTGAGTGGGATCCGGCTATGCGGTCGTCGGGTACAAGATCGGTCTGACCTCGCGCGCGATGCAGGACCAGTTCGGTGTCCGCGAACCGGACTTCGGGGTGCTCACCCGCAGCGGACTGCTGCTGTCCGGGGCTCCCGTGGACACCGGCCGGTTCATCGCACCGAAGATCGAGCCGGAGATCTCCGTCGTCCTGGGCCAGGATCTCGCCGGGCCCGGCGTCACCGCGCTGCAGGCGCTCGCCGCGATCGACCACGCGCTCGCCTCGCTCGAGATCATCGACTCCCGGGTGGCCGACTGGCGGATCACCGTCGTCGACTCCGTGGCCGACAACGCGAGCTTCGGAGCCGCGGCGTTCGGCACCCGGCGCATCCGCTGGGACGACTTCGATCCGGTCCTCACCGGCTGCGTCCTCGAGGTCGACGGCCGCACCGTCGCCTCGGGTGCCGGCGGTGCGGTCCTCGGCAACCCGCTCAACGCCCTCGTGTGGCTCGCGAACGAGCTCGGTGCACGCGGCACGGTCATGCGTGCCGGCTCCGTCGTCATGCTCGGTTCGGTGTGCGCGGCCGTGCCGGTGGCCGCCGGCCAGGTGGTCCGCGCCGAGTTCGCCGGCCTCGGCGCCGTCACCCTGCCCTTCGAGTAGGAGGCCCCGAGTCGCAGGGGCCGCGCTCCCGCGAGCTCGGGCCGCGGCACCGTTCGTGCCCGGACGCACCGGATCCCCCGTCCGGCCAGCGGTGCAGGCCGTGCGGGGGATCCGGTGATGTGAGCGCGTTCCCGGTCCTGCGGATCAGACGGGAGCGGGCTCCTCGGCGTCGGTGCGACCGCCCTGTCCGCCCTGGCCCCGGCGCACGCCGGCGAGCAGCATCTGCGCGACGTCGAGCACCTCGACGCCCTCCGAGGCGTTGCCCTCGGACTGCTCGGCGGTGAGGCCGTCGGACAGCATGACGCGGCAGAACGGGCAGCCCACGGCGATCTGCTCGGCACCGGTGGCCACGGCCTCCTGCGTGCGGTTGATGTTGATGCGGGAGCCGATGGTCTCCTCCATCCACATCCGCGCACCGCCGGCGCCGCAGCAGAACGACCGCTCCTGGGAGCGCTCCATCTCGCGGTACTCGAGGCCCGGCAGGGAGCCGATGAGCTCGCGCGGCGGGGTGTAGATGCCGTTGTGACGGCCGAGGTAGCACGGGTCGTGGTAGGTCACCGGGGTGCTCACGGTCTCACCGGCGGCCGGGGCGACCGGGGTGAGGCGCTTCTCGCGGACGAGCTTGTTGAGCAGCTGGGTGTGGTGCACGACCTCGAACTTGCCGCCGATCTGCGGGTACTCGTTGGCGATCGTGTTGAAGCAGTGCGCGCACGACACGACGATCTTGCGCGCCTTCATCTCGTTGAGCACCTCGACGTTCGCCTGCGCGAGCATCTGGTAGAGGAACTCGTTGCCGGCGCGGCGGGCCGGGTCGCCGGTGCAGGACTCGCCGTCGCCGAGCACGGCGAAGTCGACGCCCGCGGTGTGGAGCAGCTCCGCGATCGCCTGCGTGGTCTTCATCGCGCGGTCCTCGAAGGCGCCTGCGCAGCCGACCCAGAACAGGTACTCGACCTCGCCGAGGTCCTCGATGTCGGCACCGACCTGCTTGATCTCGAAGTCGAGGTTCTTCGCCCACTCCATGCGCTTGCGCTGGGACATGCCCCACGGGTTCTGCTTGTTCTCGAGGTTCTTGAACAGGCCGGACAGCTCGGTCGGGAAGGCCGACTCGATGAGCACCTGGTAGCGACGCATGTCGACGAAGTGGTCGACGTGCTCGATGTCGACGGGGCACTGCTCGACGCAGGCGCCGCAGGTGGTGCACGACCACAGGGCATCGGGGTCGATGACGCCCATCTCTGCGAGCTCCTCGACGTCCTGGGCGCCGACGAGCGGGCGGACCGCCTCGGTCTGGGCGGCCTGGGACAGGGTGCCGAGCAGGTCGAGGTTCTCGTGCGGGTCGGTGATGCCCTGGTAGGCGGCCATCTCCTTGGCGTGGGCCTTCTTCGCCTTCTTGTCCGCGTCCTCGGGCAGCGGGGCCGGGGGCGTCGCCTCGGCCTTCGCCTGCTCCGCGGCCTTGAGCCACGGCGCCTTGGCGTCGGCGTGGTTGCGGAGGTTGATCATCATGAGCTTGGGGCTCAGGGGCTTCTCCGTGTTCCAGGCCGGGCACTGGCTCTGGCAGCGACCGCACTCGGTGCAGGTCGAGAAGTCGAGCAGGCCCTTCCAGGTGAAGTCCTCGACCTTGCCGACGCCGAGCACGGCGTCCTCGTCCATGTCCTCCATGGCCTCGAGGTCGATCGCCTCGCCCTTGTTCTGCATGGGCTGCAGGGCACCGAGGCTGGTGCGGCCGTCCGCATGGCGCTTGAACCAGATGTTGAAGAACGCGAGGAAGCGGTGCCAGGCGACACCCATGGTCGGGGTGAGGCCGACGGTGACCATCCAGGCGTAGGAGACGAGGATCTTGACGAGCGCGATGACGACGATGAGGGCCTCGACGGCGCCGGTCGACAGGCCGGAGAAGAGCTCGCCGATCCAGAAGGTCAGCGGGAAGTGGAGGAGCAGGTTCTCCTGGCCGGCGCGGCCCTGGAGCACGTACTCGAGGCCGCGGAGCAGGGCGATGCACAGGGCCACCATGAGGATGGTGAACTCGACGTAGTACGCCTGCCAGAAGTTCGAGCCGAAGAAGCGCGACTTGCGATGGAGATCGCGCGGATGGTTCCGCTGCCGGATGATGATGAGCGCGATGATGCCGAGCAGGCCGGTGACGGCGAAGAACTCGGTGATCCACTCGTACGGGAAGAAGTGGCCGATGAGCGGGAGGACCGCGTGCGGGTCGAACAGCTGCATCGTGGCCTGGGCGAGCGTGAGGACGAGCACGCCGAAGGAGATCATCGTGAACCAGTGGGCGATCGCGACGATCGGGAGGCGGGCCATGCGGGTGTGGCCGAGGAACTCCTTGATCAGGGTTCCGGTGCGCTTCCCCGGCTCGGAGGTCCGCTCCCCGGCGGCGGTCGGGGCGCCGAGCTTGAAGAAGCCGACGAACTTCCCGACCCGGGTCAGGAAGAACGACCAGCCGACGATGGTCGCGCCGACGCCGATGATGATCGCGAGGATCTGCAGGGCGTGCATGAGTGAACCTCCCAGGTGGCCCGAGGGGAAGTCGGGCGCGGATACAGTTGTGCGGCAATTCTACTGAACTGCTCAGCCTACTGTAACCGGGGCCTGAACGATTGATCAGAATCGCCCATGACCTGGACACATGCGCGGGAAGCGCCCGGTGTCGGAGCTGTGCCGGAGGAGGACTCCGGGATGGTGCGGCGGAGCGGATGCCCGGAGCGCGCGGGTGAGTGGCCCACGCGCTCCGGGCATCCGCCGGTGCGGCTCAGCCGCGCTCGTCGTCCTTGCTCACGCGCGCGGCGCTCTGGAGCTTCTTGGGCAGGGCGGTCTCGCCCCAGTTGTTGCGCACGGTGGTCGCGGCGGCGCGCTGCACGACGAGCTGCACCACGGCCATGCCGACGCCGGAGACGATCGTCCAGGCGAGTGCCTCGCCGAGCCCGATCTCGTCGTCCTGCGTGTTGATCGGCACCGGCTTGTGGGTGGTCTTCTCCCAGACCAGGCCGAGGGTCTTGCGCGCGGCCATGGCGGCGAGTGCCGCACCGCCGACGCCGATGATCTGCCAAGCGATCTTTCCGCCCATGCGAGTGGTCTCCTCAGAAGTCGAATCGGGTGTGTCGGGTCCAGCCTAGTCCGAAGGCGCGGGATCCGGTGCGGTGCGTGCGCAGGTTCCGGGGTGCGTGCCCGGGTGCGGCGCGCGGCTCCGGGTCTCAGCCGCCGAGCACCCAGGCGAGCATCTGCTCCGAGAGCTCCGGGTCGCGCCGCAGCTCCTCCCCATCGAGGGTGTTGAGCGGCACGCTGATGCGGGCCGAGGAGGTGAGCCAGACGCCGTCGGCAGCGGTGAGGTCGTCGACGGTGAGGTCGGTGTAGGAGCACAGGAGGCCCGCCTCGGCCGCGTGGGCGAAGATCGTCTGCTGGGTGGTGCCGTGGAGCAGCCCGGCCTTGGGGTCGGGGGTGAGGAGTTCGCCGCCGCGGCGGATCACGACGTTCGCGGTGGGGCCCTCGAGCACCCGGCCGTCGTGGGAGAGGAAGATGACGTCGTCGACGCCCTGGGACGCCGCCCAGCGCGCGGCGGCCTGGTTCGTCGCATAGGACAGCGTCTTGGCGCCGATGAGCATCCACGGCGCCGACTGCCCGACGTAGGCCGGGAACCCCTTGTCGAGGGTGATGACGTCGATCCCGTGCGCGCGCTGCCCGGGGTACTTCGCGTCGAGGGGGATCGACAGCACCCAGCCCGAGGCCTCGGCCAGGCCGCGGCTCATGCTGTAGCGGACGGTGAACGCCTCGTCGTCGCCGCGCCGCTCCCGATGGTCGGCGATGACCGCGTCGAGCGCGGCGTGCCAGAGCGTCGGGTCCGGTGCGGGCAGGTCGAGCATCGCGGCCGAGGCGCGGAACCGGGAGAAGTGGAGCTCGCGCGCGTGGAGGTGGTCGGCGCCGGCGAGCCGGGTGACGAGCACGGTCTCGAAGATGCCGTCGCCGCGGTGCGGGGCGAGGTCGTCGACCCGCAGGTGCGGGGCGCGGGGGTCGACGAGGCGGAACTCCGCGCCGGCGAGGTCGATGAGCGCGAGCGAGTCGGACACGGGGGCAGCTGACATGAGGCTCATCCTAGAGCGATGCGCGGTCGTCGAGCAGGGCGGGGAGCCTGCGGCCGAGGCGGTCGAGGAGTTCCGCCGCGTCGTGGAGCACCCCATCGGAGTGGAAGAAGCCATGGACCGTGCGCGGGTACTCCCAGAGCTCGCACGACGTGCCCGACGCGGCGAGGCCGGCGGCGAACGCCTCGCCCTCGCTGCGGAGCACGTCGCAGCCGGCGGTGACGACGATGGTGGGCGGGAGTCCGTGGAGCTCCGCCCGCCCCACCGAGGCGAGCGGGTGGAAGCGCGATCCCGCGTCCGTGTAGCAGTCCCAGTAGTAGGCCATGCGGTCGGCGGTGAGCCCGTGATCGGTGGCGAAGTCGCGGTAGGAGGCGGTGTCGCAGGCGGCGTCGGTGGCGGGATAGAGGAGGACGAGGGCCGCCGGTCGGTGGGTGCTCGTGCAGCGGTGGACGGGTGGGACGGCGGGGTCGGCCCCCGCGGCCGCCCGGTGCTGCGGCACGGGGATCTCCGCCGCGTCGCGCAGGGCGAGTGCGGTGGCGGCGGCGAGGTTCCCGCCCGCGGAGTCCCCGATGATCCCGATCCGCGCGGGGTCGACCCCGAGCTCCGCGGCGTGCGCGACGACCCAGGCGAAGGCCGCGACGCAGTCGAGGAGGGGGAGCGGGAACGGGTGCTCGGGGGCCTTCGCATAGGTCACGGTGACGACGACCGCGCCGGCGTCGACGGCGAGTCGGCGGGCCGCGACGTCCGCGATCTCCGCGGTCCCCGTCACCCAGCCTCCGCCGGGCAGCATGAGGAGCGCGGGGCGCAGGGGCGATTCCGCAGGGGCCGGAGCCGGATCCGCGGCATCCGTGCCCGAGGTGCCCGCGGCTCCCTGCGGGCCCGCCGCGGGGGCCGGCCCCGGGTCGTGGATGCGCAGCGGGACGTAGCCGGCCGGCCCGACGGCGAAGGTATCGCGGACCGCGGCGACGGGGACCGGTGCGGACTGGCGCCAGGCGAGGTCGACGGCGGCGGCGCGCGCCTCGGCGAGGGTGAGCTGCGGGGCGGGGACAGGATTGCGGCGCGCATTCTCCGCGAGGTACGCGCGCGCCTCATCGCTCAGGGTGAACCGGGACATGCGAGCGACTGTACCCGCCCGCCGCGCCCGCCGGCGCAGCGCTCGCGTCAGCCGATCGCGGTGCCGAACAGCAGGCCGAGGGCGAAGGTCACGGCCGCCGCTCCGTAGCCGATCGCGAGCTGGCGGAGCGCCCGCGGCAGCGGCGCGCGGCCGGACAGCACGCCGACGACGCCGCCGGTGAACAGGAGCGCGAGGCCGACGAGCACGGCGGCGAGGATGATCGCGGGGTATCCGGACATGCCGAACATGTAGGGCAGGATCGGGATGACCGCGCCGGAGGCGAAGAAGCAGAACGAGGAGGAGGCGGCGCCGAGGCCGGTGCCGAGCTCCTCGTGCTCGCCTTCGGCGGGCACGTGCAGTCCGTGACGGCCGCCCGGGTGGGAGGCGGTGCGGATCGCCTCGGCGGCGGCGGCCTCCGCCTCGTCGGTGTCCATGCCGCGGGCGCGGAACACGAGGGCGAGCTCGTTCGCGTCGATGTCGAGGGCGGCGATCGCGGTGCGGGATTCCGGGTCCGGGGTCGAGGCCTCGAGGAGCTCGCGCTGGGAGCGCACGGAGACGTATTCGCCGGCCCCCATCGAGAGCGCGCCGGCGAGCAGGCCGGAGATGCCGGTGAGGAGGATCGTGCCGGTGGAGACGCCGGCGGCCCCGACGCCGAGCACGAGGGCGAGGTTGGAGACGAGGCCGTCGTTGGCGCCGAACACCGCGGCGCGGAAGTTGCCGGAGAGCTTGGCGCGGGAACGGGCGGCGAGCGCTCGGACGACCTCGGCGTGGATCTTCTCGTCGGCGGCCATCGCGTCGGTGGCGTACCAGTCGCTGTCATAGGGCGAGCTCGTCTCCGACTGCTGAGCGAGGGCGAGGACGAACACCGAGCCGAACATGCGGCCGAGCACGGACAGGATGAGGGTGCCGAGGTCGGGCAGGCGGCGCCGTTCGGCATGGGGGCCGAGCAGGGTGATCCAGTGCTGCTGGTGGCGGTGCTCGGCGTCGGCGAGGCCGAGGAGGATCTCCCGCTCCTGGCCGGTCTTGCGGTCGGCGAGGCTGCGGTAGACGCGCTCCTCGAGGCGCTCGTTGGCGAGGTGGCGCTGCCAGCGATGGATGAGCTTGTAGCTCGGCTCCTGGGGGACTGCTCTGCGTTCGGGCACGGTCATGAGCATATGAGGATCCGCGCATGAATTCAACACTTGCGCAATTGGTTGAATGACGGGTGCGACAGGTCGGGGCAGGCGTGGGGGGCTGTTGGGAAGGCGCGGGGGGGCTGTTGGGAAGGCGCGGGTCCGGGCTCGCCGGGGGGACTGCGGCCGGTGCGCGCCTCAGTCGACGGCGAGGTGCATGCGCAGGGTGTCGCCGGGGGGCAGCGGTGAAGAGATCCGGGCGGGCTCGACGCACACGAAGCCGTGGTGCGCCCGGGCTGTCGTGTCGCCGAGCTGCTGTGCGGGGTTCCACACGACGGCGTCCGTCGCGTTCGTCGTCACGGTGAGGCGCCGGCCGAGCGCGGGATCGGTGATGACGATGCGGTGGTCGGCGGTGCCCGCGGTTCCGGCGAGCGGGAACACCGAGTCGATGCCCTCGGCCGGGACGTGCAGCGTCCGGTCGGTCACTCCTGCGATCTCGGTGCGCTGCGCGTCGCCGACCGCGAAGTACGCGTGGAGCGCGGCGGTGACGGGCGGTTCGGGCGGGGCCGGGGTGGCACCGGGTGCTTGCGCGGCCCGCAGGGGAGCCCCGGTGGTGGTCTCCGGCACGGGATCGGCGCGGTGGGCGAGCTCGACGGAGAGCCCGTCGCCGAGGCGCACGGTGAGGCCTGCCGCGGCGCCGCGATGGGAGAAGCCGAGGCGCACCTCGGCCCCGGTGCCGTCGACGGCGAGCGCCTCGACGTCCCAGGTGTGCAGGCGCGCCCAGCCGTGCTGTGGGGTCGATGCGGGGCCGAACCAGGGCCAGCACACCGGGATCCCGCCGCGGATCGCCGCCCCGGTGTCGAAACGGGCGAGCGAGGAGGTGAAGAGGGTGTCGGGCCGGCCGGCGGGACGATGGGCGAGCACCTGCGCGCCGAAGCGCGAGACCACGGCGACAGCCGTGTCGAAGCGGAGGACGAGGAGGTCGACCGCTCCCATCCGGGTGGCGTCGATGCGGCCGCGCTCGCCCTCGGCGAGGGTCTCGCTCGGGAGCGAGAGGAAGTCCTCTGCGGAGAGCAGGTCGTCACGGGCGGGGGCGGTGTTCGGGTCCTCGGGATGCACCATGGGATCACTGTTCCACTCGAGTCTGAGAAGTTATCGATGTCTCGGATGTCAAGACAATTGCCGTTTTTTCGTTATCGTTTCGTGACTTTCGGGCCTCAAATGAGAACTGGCTGTGTACTACCGTGGTGGACCATGTGATGCGCGTCACCAAAACGTGACCTTCGCACCACGCACAGCCCATAGCGACACCCAGTCCTCCGGGCACTCCGCCCAGTGATCACTGATCGCGTCCGCGCAGCTCCGGCACCACCGCATGGACCGACAGGGGCTCATCACACACGAAGGAACGAAAGGTCGACATGTCCAAGAGATTCACCCACAGCGCGCTCGCCGTCACCGCGGCCGCCGCGCTCGGGCTCGCCACCGGGGGCCCCGTGCTCGCGGCGCCCATCTCCGTGCACACCGATATGGATGTCACCGGAGAGGCCGCCCTGGCCCACCTCCAGGAGCTCTCCGATATCTCCCTCGACCACGCCGACGCGGGCTACCGTGCTGTCGACACCCCCGGCTACAAGGCTGCGAGCGAATACGTCGAGAAGGTGCTCGAGGCCAGCGGCAAGTTCGACGTCACGCGCGACACCTTCACCGTGCCGACCCAGACCTTCGGCGAGGTCTCCTTCAGCGTCGAGGGCGAGGCGCAGGAGACGTTCTCCACGCTGTCGAACGCCGAGGGCACCGACGCCCCGCTCACCGACACCGCGGTCACCCTGCCCACCGACGACGCCTACGGCGACAAGGCCGGCGGGGAGCTCGGCTGCGAGACCGGCGACTACAGCGACGCCAACGCCGGCACGATCGTGCTCGTGCAGCGCGGTGTCTGCGCCTTCGGCGAGAAGGTCACCGCCGCGACCGAGGCCGGCGCGGCCGCCGTCATCATCTACAACCACTCCCCGGGCGCGCTCAACGGCACCGTCGGCGACCGCGTCGAGGGCAACATCGCGGGCGCTTCGATGGAGCTCGCCGAGGGCGATGCGCTGCGCGAGCAGATCCTCGCCGCCGGGGACACCCCGGTGCTCGGCGACCTCACCGTGGAGACGACCTTCGAGGACATCGAGACCTGGAACGTCATCGCCGAGACCAAGGCTGGCGACCCCGACGACGTGCAGATGATGGGCGCGCACCTCGACGGCGTAGCCGAAGGCCCCGGCGTCAACGACAACGCCTCCGGCGTGGCCGGGCTGCTCGCCGTGGCAGAAGGCCTCGCCGCCCAGCCGCACGACGTCGACAACCAGGTCCGGATGGGATTCTGGGGTGCCGAGGAGATCGGTCTCGTCGGCTCCACCGAGTACGTCGCGTCGCTGAGCGACGAGGAGAAGGAGCGGATCTCCTCGTACCTCAACTACGACATGATCGGCTCGGAGAACTACGTCATCGGCACGCTCGACTCCGACGGCTCGGACGTCCCGATCCCCGACGGCGTCAACGTGCCGGAGGGATCGGCGGAGCTCGAGGAGATCTTCACCGGCTACTTCGACTCGATCGGCCAGCCGCACGTCGGCACCGAGTTCTCCGGTCGCTCCGACTACCAGGCGTTCATCGACAACGGCATCCCGGTCTCCGGCCTGTTCACCGGTGCCGACGCGATCAAGACCGAGGAAGAGGTGGAGCTGTTCGGCGGCACCGCCGGCGTCCAGCAGGACCGGAACTACCACACGATCGACGACACCTACGAGAACGTCGACCAGGAGGCCATGGGCATCATGGTGCCGGCGATGGCCTACGCGGCCCACGTCGTCGCCTACGATCTCGATCCGGTCGCCTCTGTCGATCGGGACCGTGTCTCCGTCAAGGACCTCAAGAAGTCCGGCGTGGAGGTCACCGTGACCAACCTCGAACCGGGCCAGACCGTGGACTGGACGCTGACGGCCGACGGTCGCACGAAGCCGGGCAAGTCGCCGGCCTCGGGCACCGCGACCGCCGATGAGTCCGGCACCGCGACCTTCACCGTCAAGGGCATCGACCCGAGCGCCGTCCGGGGCCTGCCCGGCGGCTACACCGTGAGCGTCGACACCGGCGACACCGCCGTCGAGGTCGGATTCACCGTGGGCGGCAAGGGCTGATCGCCTGACCCGACCCATCTGACCCATCCGCCACACGGCAATATCCTGCGGTTCCTGAGAACGGAACCGCAGGATATTGCCGTTTCACGTGTGAGCGAGCAGGCGCGGGCACGGGATCGACCGAACGGTTGATGCATCGCCTGGCCGGACCGGGGATACTGTCCGGGTGACTCCCAAGAAGCTCTTCACCGTGTTCGCGATCGCCGAGGCGATCACCTGGACCCTGCTCATCATCGGCCTCATCCTCAAGTACGTCACCCAGACGACGGAGGTGGGGGTGCGGATCGGCGGTGGTATCCACGGCTTCGTGTTCCTCACCTACTGCGTCGTGACCGTGCTCGTCGGCACCTCGCAGCGCTGGCCGCTCGGCCGCACGATCCTCGGCCTGTTCAGCGCCGTCATCCCGTATGCGACGATCCCGTTCGAAATCGATGCACGCCGCCGCGGCCTCCTCGACGGCGACTGGCAGCTCGCTCGCGGCGGCCGTGCTCCGCGGAACTGGTTCGAACGCCTCTGCGCCTGGGCGATCGCCCACCCGCTCCTCGCGGTCGTCGTCGGCCTGCTCGGCGTCGCACTGCTCTTCACCGTGCTCCTCATGCTCGGCCCGCCGATCCCCAAGGGCTGAGCCGACACCCGGCTCGCACTGTGGGCGCCGTCTCCGGGCGGGTGTCAGGCGAGTCCCGCACCCCGCACCGTCCGGGCGACCTCGGCGCGCTCGTCCTCCTCGAGGGGGCGCAGCGGATGCGGCAGGCAGTCATCCGCGACGAGGTCGAGCTCCGCCGCGGCGGCGGCCATGACCCGGACGCTGCCGTGCTGGGCGAGGAGCGGCCACAGCTCCTCGAGGTCGTGTGCAGTGTCCGACGCGCCCGATCGGGCGGCGTCGAACAGCGTGCGGGCGGCTCGCGGGAACAGGCCGCCGACCACCGAGTGCCAGGCGTCGGCGCCCGCGGCCAGGTGCGCCGCCGCTGCCGCGTCGCCGCTGATCCCGATCGCCGCATCGGGTCCGACCGCTTCCCGGATCCGGGCCAGCCGTTCTGCGGGCTGCGCCTCGGTGCCGTCGGTCGGCGGGATCTTCACCCCGGTGACCGAGGGGATGCCAGACAGGCGGGCGTAGAGGTCGAGGGAGAACCGGAACCCGGTGGTGCCGGGATTGTCGTAGATGCAGATCGGCAGGTCGACCGCTTCGGCGACGGCGGCGAACAGGCCGATCACCTCGGAATCCCGGAGCGGCTGGTAGCTCACCGGGGCCAGCAGCAGCCCCGCGGCGCCGAGCTGCTCGGCCGTGCGCGCCCGGGCGAGGACCTCGCGGGTGCGCAGGGCTCCGACGCCGGCGACCACGGGTGTGCCCCCGGCCCCTGCGAGGATCGTGCGCAGCGCCGTCGTCCACTCCTCCCGGTCGAGATAGGCGTACGATCCGGTCGACCCGAGGGCCCCGATGCTGTCGACGAGAGCCGGGCCGATGTCCGCACCCTCGGCAGCGGGCGCCGGGGCCAGGCGTCCGACGAGTCCGCGCAGGGCGGGCGCATCGAGGACGTCGTCGCGCAGCGGGGTGAGCGGGAAGGCGGACAGGCCGTGGAACGGTCCGTGCGGTACGGGAGTCATGGCGTGCCCGGTCGCATCGTGGCGGCCCACCGTCACTGCCTTCCGTCGACGACAGCGGCGGCGATGTCCCTGAGCCCGCGGAACTGGACGGTGCGCATCTCGTCGTCGAGGGGAGTCGGCCAGGAGCTGTGCTTGGCGATGACGACGCCCTCGGCGAGGTCGACATAGAGGATCTGGCCGTGGATGCCCACGGCGCACACGACCGGAGCATCGGTGTCGGGGACGTACCAGAAGTTCCGGTAGGTGCCGTTGGGGAAATCGCGGATGTGGGCGCCCGCTCGCCACCGCGCAGCGTCTCCGGTGAAGAGATCGCGGACGAAGCCCTCCGGCACCGGCGAGCGATCGATGGTGAGGTGGTGGCCGAGGCGGGCGAGATCACGGGTCGAGCAGGAGAGACCTCCGGCGGCCCGCCCCGCACCGTGGGCGTCGACGGTGAGGTCCGCATCGGACTCGGCGCCGATCGGCGTCCAGAGGTGCGTCGAGAAGAGATCCGGCAGCCGCCGCCCGGTGGCGCGCTCGAGCACCCAGCCGGCCATGTCGGACGTCGGGGAGGCGTAGTGGTACTCGGCGCCCTCCGGTGCCCGCCGCTCGAGGGAGGGCAGGAAGGCGTGGAGTCCCTCGCTCCCGCCCGGGATCCAGCCGGTCGCGCGGCGGTACTCGATCATGCGCGGGTCGCCCATCGCGTAATCCTCCGAGAACGCGAGCGGGACCGCCATGTCGAACAGCGGCTGGATCCCGACGTCGAAGCCGGAGCCCGCGACCTCCGGGACGTACTTCGTCACCGGGTCGGTGAAGGCGAACGCGCCGTCGGCCGCAAGGATCCCTCCGAGCAGGCCGAGCAGGGACTTCGTGACGCTGAAGTTGATGTGGAGGGCATCGGCGGACGTGTTCTCGGCGTACCACTCGAACTGCACCTCACCCCGGGAGAGCACCACGATCGAGTCGGTGGCGGTGCTCTCGAGGTACTTCTCGACCGGAACGCCGCTGTGGCGCAGCGGGGTGTCCGGGGCCACTGCGCTGCGCGCGGCCGCGGTGAGCTCGAACGTGCTGTTCCCCCGTGCCACCTTCGCGGTGGGGATGATCTCTCGGACATGGGTGAATGCCCACCGGTTGGTCTCCGGGGTCATCCACGTCTCCAGCAGCGTCTTCACTGCTCTCTCCTCTCCGGCATGCAGGCGCCCGCTGTTCCGGCCGGCCCTGCTCGGGTGTGATGGGAACGATACCCCCGAATCGGATCAGCCTCCTCGCCGGACATCCGGGTGAGGGACCGCTGCCGATGCCCCGTCATGCACAGTGACCGCGGAGCCGGTGCTCGGCACCCACGCCTCCGCCGCGACGGGGCGCCGCCACCGCCACCCGGGTGTCGGAGCGGGAACATCGCGCCCGCACCGCCGCCACGGACCGCGTGGCATAGTGGGAGGATCACTGCTCCCGGGCCGCTCGCACCGGTCCATCGCGAAAGGCCGCGCCCATGCCGGATCTCGTCCCCGTTCTCATCATCGCGGCGATCATCGTCGTCGTCCTCATCGGGCTGTTCGTCCTGCTGCGGTCCTACCGCATCGCCTCCCCGTCCGAGGCCCTCATCATCACCGGCCGCGGCTCCTCGAGCGAGGACGTCGCGCAGGGCGGCCGCGTGGTCATCGGCGGACGCGCCGTGGTGTACCCGGTGGTACAGAAGGCCTTCGTCATGTCGCTGTCATCGCGGCAGATCTCCGTGGAGATCGACGGCATCTCGAAGAACGGCATCGCGCTGCGGCTGCGCGGCGTCGCGCAGGTCAAGGTCGGCGGCAACGTCGACGACGTGCGCCGGGCCGCCCAGCGGTTCCTCGACCAGCAGGCGCAGATCGACCACTACAGCCAGGAGATCCTGTCCGGCACCCTGCGCGCCGTGGTCGGCACGCTCACCGTCGAGCAGATCATCCAGGACCGCGCCTCGTTCGCCGCGCAGGTGCAGGAGGAGTCCGCGCACTCGATGAACAACCAGGGCCTCGTCATCGACACCTTCCAGATCTCGGCCGTCGAGGACGAGGGCTCCTACCTGCGCGACTGGGGCCGCCCGCAGGCCGCCGAGGTCGCGAAGAACGCCGCCATCGCCGAGGCGAACGCCCACCGCGAGGCCGCCGTCGCAGCCGCTCTGCAGAACGAGGAGACGCAGCGCCAGCAGGCGCTCACCGACCAGGCGATCGCCGAGCAGCAGCAGAAGCTCGCGCTCCGCCGCGCCGAGCTCAAGGAGGACGCCGACGTCCGCCAGGCCGTCGCCGACAACGCCGGCCCGCTGTCCGCGGCCGCCGAGCAGCAGAAGCTCCTCGAGCGGGAGCGGATCGTCGCCAAGGAGCAGGCCGAGGTCCGCGCCGAGCAGCTCGAGGCCGAGGTCAAGCGGCCGGCCGACGCGGAGAAGTACCGCCGCCAGGCCGAGGCCGACGCGCAGGCCTACGAGATCGACGCCCGCGGCCGCGCCGAGGCCGCCGCCGCGCTCCACCGCCGTGAGAAGGAGGCCGAGGCCGTCAAGCTCGAGGGCGAGGCGCAGGCCGCCGCGGAGCTCGCCCGCCGGTCCAAGGATGCCGAGGCCGTGCGGCTCGCCGGTGAGGCCGAGGCCGCCGCCACCCGGGCGCGCGGTGAGGCCGACGCGGCCGCTGAGTTCGCGCGCCGGTCGAAGGACGCCGAGGCGGTGCGCCTCGAGGGCGACTCCGAGGCCTCCGCGATCCGTGCCCGCGGTGAGGCCGAGGCCGAGGCCCGTCGCGCCCAGGGCGCCGCAGAGGCGGAGGCACTGGAGAAGCAGGCCGCCGCGTACAAGCACTTCAACGACGCAGCCGTGCTCAACCAGGTGCTCCACACCCTGCCGAGCCTCGCCGGGAAGCTCGTCGAGCCCTACGCGAACATCAAGGACCTGTCGATCGTGTCGACGGACGGGGAGTCGAAGCTCGCGCAGAGCATGTCGTCGAACCTCGCCTCGGTGCTCGAGGTGCTCCGCGGCACCACCGGGGTCGACCTCGCCGACATGGTCAAGCGGGCGTCGGGGAAGTCCGGCGGATTCGCCCCCGACGGCACCGGCATGCCGCGCAGCGCCTCCGAGGCGGCGAGTGCGATCTCCGACATCGTCGAGCGCTACGCCGCGGGAGCGGACGGCGCCGGGGATCCCGGTGACGACGGCGCCGGCGACCGGGGTCCGGCCGATGTGCGCGGCGGCACCGATCCGCGGACCGCGTCGGGCAGTGACTTCGCCGCCGGGCTCGGTCGGCTCGGCGACGACGTCAAGCGCTCGACCGGCATCGACGTCAACGCCCTCATCGAGGAGGCGCTGCGGGCCAAGCGGACCGGCGGGGCGGGCGGACCGTCCGGAACTGCCCGGCCCGGTACAGGCACCTCCGGTACCTCCAGTGCATCCGGTACCTCCAGTGCGGCGGGGTCCGACTCCGCCGAGGACGACGACTCCGACGAGACGGGCCGCCGCGACGGCAGCACCTGATCCGAGGACCGTGCCCCGGGAGCCGCAGCGCCCCGGGTCACGGTCGTCTCCCGAGCCGGGTGGTGTGCGGGCCACGGTCATGTCCGGGTGCGGTCGTGCCCGGGACCGGCGGGCGGAGTCGTGCAGCACCCGGGGCAGGGCTGGATCCGAGGGGCGGATCCGAGCGTCGCGGTGGGCGGCCAGTGGAAGCGCACTCCGACGAAGTATCAACATATAACCATGTATTGATATACAATGGGATCACCGCAGTGAAGGGAGATCCCATGGGACTCGGCCACGATCACGCGCGACCGGCGGACGACCTCGCGAACGGCTCGGCGCACGGTGAAGCGACGGCGGCGGGGACGCGCCGGCGCCTCGGCCTCGTGCTCGCGATCACCGCGACGGTCCTCCTCGCTGAACTCATCGGGACCGTCCTCACCGGCTCGCTCGCGCTGCTCACCGACGCCGCCCACATGCTTGTTGACGTCGGCGGCCTGACGATGGCGTTCCTCGCCGCCGGCCTCGTCCGGCGCCCGGCGACCGCCCGCCGGACCTGGGGGCTGCGCCGCGTCGAGGTGCTCGCCGCCGGAGCGCAGGCGCTGCTGCTCGCCGGGGTCGGCGTCTACGGCCTCGTCGAGGGGATCCGGCGGCTGTTCGCGCCCCCGGAGGTGCCCGGCGGGCTGCTCCTCGTGTTCGGTGCCATCGGTCTGGCGGGGAACATGGCCGGACTCCTCCTCCTGCGTTCCCGCCGGGCGGACGGCCTCAACCTCCGTGCGGCCTTCCTCGAGGTCGCCGCCGATGCGCTCGGCTCGGTCGCCGTGATCGCGGCCGCGCTCGTCATCTGGACCACCGGCTGGGGCCGCGCGGATGCGGTGGCCGGCATCCTCATCGCCCTCGTCATAGTCCCGCGCGCGCTCGTCATCCTGCGGGCGGTGGTCCGGATCCTGCTCGAGAGCGTGCCGGCGGAGATCGAGCTCGCCGAGGTGCACCGCCATCTCACCGAGCGGCCCGAGGTGCTCGACGTCCACGACCTCCACATCGCGCTCATCGACTCCCGCCTGCCCGTCCTCACCGCGCACGTCGTCGTCGCCGAGGCGTGCTTCGAGTCCGGGCGGGCCGGCCCGGTCCTGCGCGATCTGCGCTCCTGCCTGGCCGCGCACTTCAGCCCCGCGCTCACCCACACCACCCTCCAGCTCGAACCGGCCGGGGACGCCGCGGCGTGCGCCGGGGCGGCCGGGTTCGCGCCGGTCGACGCACCGAGCCGGTGGCCGGCGACGCCGAGCCGGTGTCCATCGGCGCGGGATGTGTGACCTGCGGCGCCGGGCCGGTGACGTGCGTCACGGGTGCAGTAGGGTCGGAACAGACCCCCCCGACGACGTGAGGAGCACTGCCGATGGAGGCCTTCTACCGCCAGCTCGACGACACCCGGTTCGAGTCGACGCCGATGACCGCGGGGCCGTGGAGCCCCGACTTCCAGCACGCCGGCCCGCCGGCCGCGCTGCTCGCCCGGCAGATGCTCGCCGTCGATCCCAAGGAGGGCCAGCGGCTCGCCGACGTCCGTATCGACATCCTCGGGCCCGTGCCGGTCGCCGCGCTCGAGATCACCACCGAGGTCATCCGCAGCGGCCGCTCGATGGAGCTCGTGTCGGCCACCGCCTCCGCAGGTGGACGCCCCGCGCTGCTCGCCCGCGCCTGGCGGATCCTGGCAGCTCCCGAGGATTACCCGGCAGTGCCGGGCCGGCGCGATCCAAACGACCCCACGGTGGTGCCCGACGACCTCCCCGCTGCCGATGAGCGGCTCGCGACGATCCCGGGTGCCCACACCGGCGGCTATGGCACCGCAGTCGAATGGCGCTTCATCGAGGGCGGGGACCGGTCGCCCGCACTCGTGTGGGGCCGGCAGCACAACGCACTCGTCGAGGGGGAGGAGCCCACGGGCTGGCAGCGCGCGCTCGTCCTCGCCGACTCCGGCGGCGGCGTCAGCCTGCCCGTCGACCCGGCCCGCCACCGCCTCATCAACTGCGACCTCCACGTCGTGCTCGACCGCGAGCCCGAGGGCGAGTGGATCCGGATGAACTCCCAGTCGATCGTCACCCCCGGTCAGGGCGGGGTCGTCCACACCGAGCTCACCGATGTCCATGGGGGGATCGGATACGGCCTGCAGACGATGGTCGCCCAGAACATGGGGTGAGCGCGGAGGTCAGGAACGCTGTGCGCGGTCAGGTGCGCTGTGCGAGGGCGCGGATGAGTGCGGGCGTGGTCCGGCAGCAACCGCCGATCATCGCCGCTCCGGCATCCACCCAGGTCCCGGCCGCTGCGGCGCAGCCGGCCGGGTCCGGGGGCTCCGTGCCCCCGCCGGCGGGGTCGCTCGCATCGCTGAGCGGGTCGGATGCATCGCCGGTCGGGTGCTCGCCGACTGAGTGCTCGATGGCTGGGTGATCTTCGGTCGGCACCGGACCGGCCGTTGGCGTATCGCCTGCGTGCTCGCCGTCCGGCGGTGACCAGGTGCCGGTCGCGGCGTCGTAGGTCTCCCCGGAGTTCGGGTAGGCGAGGCCTGCGAACCCGGCCGCTCGCACCTCGGCGAGGGCCGGGGCGACGAGGTGGGCCGGACAGCAGTTGATGCCCACGGCCGCAGGCGCTCCCGGTGAACCGGGTGCCGGGAGCACGGCGAGGATCTGGCCGAGGGGTGTGCCGTCGGCCAGTGCGATCCCGCCGTGGGCGTCCGTGCGGATCGAGAGGCTGAGCCACCACTCGGCCTCCGGGTGCTCGCGCATCACGGCCACGAGTGCGGCGACCTCCGCGGGGTGCGGGATCGTCTCGCACGCGAACAACCGACAGCCGGCCGCGGCGAGCACCTCGATCCGCTCGGCATGGAACTCCTGGAGGTGCGTGGCGTCGACACCTGCCGGATAGTCCCCGGTGTACTCGGAGCCGTCGGCGAGGTACGCGCCGTAGGGCCCGATCGAGGAGGCCGTGAGCACCGGGCGGCCGTCCGGGGTGCGACGGCCGGCGGCCGCCTGCGCGACGAGATCCCAGGAGCGGGCGAGCAGCGCGCGGGCCCGGTCCTCCGGATGCCCCGCGGCGACGAGCCCCGGGACCGTCGCCTGGTAGGAGATCGATTCGACGACCTCGGCCCCGGCGTCGAGGTAGGCGACGTGCATGGCGGTGACGAGGCCGGGATCGGATTCGAGGAGCGCGGCCGCCCACAGGTCGCCGGACACATCCGCGCCCCGGCGTTCGAGCTCCGTGCCCGAGGCGCCGTCGAGCACGAGCGCCCGATGCTCCGTGCGCGCCCGGTTCAGCGCGGCCGCGAAGGGACGGTCGGGCTCATCCGACCCGCCCGGTCCCGGCTGCTCGGGTGAGGCCCCTCTCGGTCCCGGCTGCCCGGGTGAGGTCCGGCCCGACCTGGGCTCCCAGGGTCGCGACCCGCCCGGCTCCGCGGTCACTTCCGGGTGATCTCGATCGTGTCGGTGGTGAAGCGGCGCAGCTTCTCCGGGTCGATCGTGACGCCGAAGCCCGGCCCGGTCGGCACATCGACGACTCCGTCGTGCATGACGATCTCCTCGGTGATGTCCTCGTGGAAGAAGCGCTTCGAACCGGACACGTCACCGGGCAGGGTGAAGCCCGGCAGCGAGGCCATCGCCGCGTTCGCGGCCCGGCCCAGGCCGGTCTCGACCATGCCGCCGTGCCACACCGCGACGCCGTGGGCGGAGGCGAGGTCGTGGATCCGCTTGGCCTCGATGAACCCGCCCACACGGCCGGGCTTGATGTTGATGACCGAGGTGGCCCCGAGCGCGATGGCGTCCGCGGCGGCCTCCGCCGACACGATCGACTCGTCGAGGCACATCGGGGTGTCCATGAGCTTGGCGAGCTCGGAGTGCTGGCGGATGTCCGCCTCGCCGAGCGGCTGCTCGATGAGGAGCAGGCCGTAGTCGTCGAGCTTCTTCAGGTGCGCGGCGTCGACGAGGGTGTAGGCGGCGTTGGCGTCGACCTGGAACAGGAAGTCGTCGCCGAACGCCTTGCGCACCGCGGCCACCGGTTCGATGTCCGCTCCCGGCTTGATCTTGAGCTTGATGCGGGCGTAGCCCTCCTCGAGGTACTCGCCGATGACCCGCACGGTGTCCTCGACGGTGTCCTGGATGCCGACCGAGACACCCGAGGGGATCGTGTCGACCACGCCGCCCAGGTACTGCTGGAACGACAGGCCGGCCTGCTTGAGCTGCGCTTCGATGACCGCCATCTCGAGGGCCGACTTCGACATCCGGTGCCCGATGACGTGGCGCAGGTGCCAGCCGACGGTCTCCGCGGTGAGGTCCTCGACGTCGAAGAGGATCGGCGCGAGCCAGTCGCGGGTGACGGCCATGCCGCCGTCGATGTACTCCTCGGAGTAGAGCGGGGCGATCATCGCCACCGACTCGCCCCAGCCGGTGACCGGGCCCGACGGGGTGTCGAACCGCGCCTCGACGAGGTAGCAGTCCTTCTCCGTCTCCGTCATGAACGAGGTGGTGAACGGGGTGACCAGGGGGATCGAGAGGCGGTGGAGCGTGAGTCCGGTGAGCTGCATGGGGCACTTCCTTCTGCGCGGGTGCGGCGGGCGCGGGCCCGGAACGCGGGCAGGCGCGGGAGAGACTGTCGGTCGCTTCCACTCACCCTAACAACCGGCGCGGACGCGGGGCAGATGGTCGGCGGGGATGCGGGGCGAGTCGGCCGGCGCGGCGGGGGCCGCCCCGGACGGGGCCGTCCGGTGCGGCCGCGCGGAGGCCTCCTGCGGTGCTGACCGCACCTCGGCGTCCCGTAGTACCGTGGCAGGACCACGACGACTCAGCACGCACGACGACTCAGGACAGCGATATTCAGGACAGCGCGGTCGCAGATGCCGCGCGGACCGCGGGAGACATCCGATGACGGATTACAGACGCACCCTCGCCGGCCGACGACAGCGCTGGTTCGGCCTCAAGCCCCTCGTCAAGACCGGGCTGTCCGCCCGGCCGCTCCATCCTCTCCTGCGCCTGGCCGCCCGGCTGGTCCCGGGTATCCGTGCCGGCCGTCTGCCCGCCCCCGCCGGTCTCGCCGAGGTGGCCGGGACGGCGGCTGGGGCCCGCTTCGTGCTCGTCGACCCGGGCCGCTGCGAGATCGCCAAGGAGTTCTACTGGGGCGGCGGGCGCCGCCCCGATCCGGCCGATGCGCTCGCCCTCGACATCGTCACCGCGCTCGCTCGCCGGGCCGCGGTCCTCCTCGACGTCGGCGCGTACACGGGTGTGTTCACCGTGGCGGCTGCCGCGGCGAACCCCGGGCTGCGGGCGCACGCCTTCGAGATGGTGCCGGCGGTCGTCGCCGGGCTGCATAAGAACGTCGATCGCAACGGGATCGCCGACCGGGTGCGCGTGCATTCCACCGGGGTGGGCGCCTCGGGCACGCGGATGCGGGTGCCGAGCGGGGAGGGCGGCTCCTCTCTCCCCTCCTTCTACTCCGCGCACATGGAGTTCGCCGAGGGTTTCGAGGTGGAGTTCCTCGCCCTCGACGATCTGCTCCCGCCCGAGCTCCCCGAGGTCGAAGCGGAACAGCGCGCGGATGCGCCGGGGCAGGTGGTGATGAAGATCGACGTCGAGGGCGCGGAGGACCCGGTGCTCGCCCACGGCCAGGAGCTCCTCGCCCGGCACCGTCCCGACATCCTGTGCGAGGTGCTCCACGGGCAGGCCGACGGCCGGGCGCTCGAGGCGCTCCTCGCCCCGCACGGCTACCGCTGGTACCTCGTCCGGGCAGACGACATCGCCGCGCGCGAGCGCATCGTCCCGGATCCCGTCCACCGCGACTGGCTGTTCTCCGCCCGCACCCCCGCCGCGCTCGAGGCGGACCTCGGCCGCATCATCGCCTGAGGCGACCGCGGTCCGAGCCAGGCCCGCGAGCGGAGCCCCAGATGGGGTGCCCGGTGCACTGCAGTGCGATTACCGGCGAGTATCCGCACTGGAGTGCACCGGGAGGCGCATGCACGTGTCGCTGTCCTGCCGGCCCTCGGCGCTCCGCTCGCGACGCTCAGTCCGTCAGGCCGTCGGCGACGAGGGCGGCGAGGAGAGCGGTGCGCGGCGGGATGTGCTCGATGATCGCGTGCTCGTGCTCGGCGTGCGCGCCGTCGCCCACCGCGCCGAGGCCGTCGAGGGTGGGGACGCCGTCGCCGGCGGTGAAGTTCCCGTCCGAGGCGCCGCCCACCGGCACTCCGCGCGGCTCCTCGATCCCGATCTCCGCGGCGAGCGCGACGGCGCGGTCGAACAGCGCCGCCGACATCTCCTTCTCGAACGGCGGCCGGTTGATCCCGCCGCGCACCTCGATCCGGGTGCCGTCGATGCTCGGCGTGAGGCCGCGGATCGCGTCGTCGACGCGCTGCTGCTCCTCGGCGGTGAGGGCGCGGACGTCGACGTCGAACTGCCCGAGCGCCGGCACCGTGTTCGTCGTGGTCCCGCCGGAGAACTTCGTCGGCGTCACGGTGGTCTGCTCCGCGGGGTCGGCGAGGCCTGCGACGACCTGCATCTGATGGACGAGCTCGAGCCCGGCGTGGATGCCCTTCTCCGGCTCGAGCCCGGCGTGCGCGGCCTTCCCGTGGACGAGGATCGTGTACATCGAGGTGCCCTTGCGGGAGAGCTTGAGCGCACCGTCGGCGGAGGCCTCCATGACGAACACGGCGCGGGCCTCCTTCGCCTCGGCCCGGATGAGGTCCGAGGAGGTCACCGAGCCGATCTCCTCGTCCCCGGTGACGAGGATCGACAGCCCGGCGAGCGCCTCGGCGGGGGAGGGGACCGGTCCCGAGGCGCCGGCGTCTGCCGAGGCCCCGCCGGTCGCCGCTGCTCCCGCGCCCGAGGCGGTGGTCGTGCTCTCCGTGTCCGGCACGGGGACGCCGGCGGCGGCGAGGAGGAGCCGGGTGGCCCAGACGCTCATGATCGCACCGGTGAGCATGTCGAAGCTGCCGGGCCCGCGGAGGATCCCGTCCTCCGTGCTGAAGGGCAGGCGCTCGAGCGTGCCGTGCGGCCACACCGTGTCCTGGTGGTTGACGAGCACGACCCGCGCGGGGCCGTCGCCGAAGCGCAGCCGCAGGTGAGTGGTGCCGTCGATGACGAGCGACTCCGGTGCGACGCCCAGGCGCTCCTCGATGAGCGCGGCGAAGTCCGCCGCTCCGCGGGCCACCGCCTCCTGGTCGTCGCTCGGCGTCTCGATCGAGATCACCCGCTCGATGTCGGCGAGCATCTGCGGCAGGGAGTCCTGCGCGGCGGCGACGAGGGCGCTGCGGTCGAGGTCGGCGAGGGCGGCGGGCTGGGTCACGGGGTCTCCTGGGGGTCGCGGATGGGATCGGCTGGCCCGATTCACTCTAGTACCCGGCCCCCGTCCACCGGGTCCGGCAGGGGAGGGGCCACCCGAATCCGTGCAGAACCGGTGCGCGCGCGTCCACAAGTGTGGTTGTCTACTGTCATGGGCGATGCGGTTTCCTCTCAGCGATACTCCCCCGAGCAGCGGACGCGCTACCGGGAGCTCCTCAACGCGGACCTCGAGACGTTCGACTCCTACCTCCAGGAGGCGACGTTCGTCGACCACGGGACGATCGGCATGGAGCTCGAGCTCAACCTCGTCGACGCCGACATGCAGCCGTTCCGCGTCAACGACAAGGTGCTCGCCGCGATCGACTCGGACGAGTTCCAGAGCGAGATCGGCTCCTACAACATCGAGCTCAACCACCCGGTCCTCCAGGTGTCGGGCACCGGCCTGCGCGAGCTCGAATCCGGTCTCCGCGCCCGCCTCGCCGCCGCCCACGCCGGGGCCCGGGCGCACGATGCGCAGATCGGGATGATCGGCACCCTTCCCACCCTGACCACCGAGTTCCTCGAGGACCCCGCGTGGATGACGGAGGAGAACCGGTACCGGGCGCTGAGCAACGCGGTGCTCGACGCCCGCGGCGAGCTCGTGCGGATCGACGTCACCGACCGCGAGTTCTACCAGCACGACTTCGCCGATGTCGCCCCCGAGTCCTCGTGCACCTCGATGCAGCTCCACCTCCAGGTCGCGCCCAACCGGTTCGCCGGCGCATGGAACGCCTCGCAGGCGATCGCCGGCATCCAGGTGGCGCTGAGCGCGAACTCCCCGCTGTTCATGGGCCGCAAGCTGTGGCACGAGAACCGCATCCCGGTCTTCACCCAGTCGATCGACACCCGCACCCCGGAGCTCGTCACCCAGGGCGTGCGCCCGCGCGTGTGGTTCGGGGAGCGGTGGATCACGAGCGTGTTCGACCTGTTCGAGGAGAACGTCCGCTACTTCCCGCCGATGCTCCCGGAGTCCCGCGAGGACGCCGGCACCCCCGTCATGCAGGGCAATGCCCCGACGCTCCACGCGCTCAACCTCCACAACGGCACCGTGTGGCGCTGGAACCGGCCGATCTACGCCCCGAGCGCCGACGACCTCGCCCACATCCGGGTGGAGAACCGGCTCCTGCCCGCCGGGCCCACGGTGGCCGACATGGTCGCCGACGCCGCCTTCTACTACGGGCTCGTCAAGTACCTCACCGAGGAGAACCGGCCGGTGTGGTCGCGGCTGTCGTTCGCGGACGCGGAGAGCAACTTCTTCTCCGCCGCCCGCTCCGGCCTGTACTCCCGCGTGGTGTGGCCGAAGGCCGGCCGGATCGACGTCGCCGAGCTCGTCCGCACCGGGCTCGCGCCGCGCGCCCGCAAGGGCCTCGAGATGCTCGACGCGGACGCGGAGATGATCGACCACTACATGACGATCATCGAGGAGCGCGCCCGCACCCGGCAGAACGGCGCCACCTGGCAGCTGCGCACCCTCAACTCGCTCAAGCCGCGCGTCACCGAGCCCGATTCGCCCGAGCGCCGGGCCGCGCTCGCCCGCCTCATGGAGCTCTACATCACCCACCAGCGCACGGAGGCCCCCGTCCACACCTGGCCCGTCGGCGAGGTGTGAGCGGCCCGCACCTCGGTCCCCGCCGCCCGGGCACGGGCACCTCGGCGTGGTCCGGGCACCGGTCCGGCGCGTGTGGCACAGTGAGGTCATGACCGACTCCACCGCCCCGTCCTCCCGCCCCGCCGCCGATCCCGCGCCTCCGGCCGGGGCGGCGTCCACCGCCCCCGGCACCGATCCCGCGCGTCCCGCCACCCGCATCTCCGAGCGCGCCCGCGGCGTCCCGCCGTTCGCGGTGATGAACATCATCGAGCGCGTCGCCGAGCTCAAGGCCGAGGGCGCCGACGTCATCTCGCTGTGCGTGGGCGAGCCCGCGCAGGGCGCCCCGGCCGGGGTGCGGGCACGCGCCGCCGAGGTGCTCACCGACGGCACCGAGCTCGGCTACTCGCAGGTCCAGGGCGTGCGCCCGCTGCGCGAGGCGATCGCCGGGCACTACCGGCGCTGGTACCACCTCGACGTCCCGGCCGAGCGGATCTTTGTCACCACCGGGTCCTCCGGTGCGTTCTCCATGACTTTCCTCGCCCTGTTCGATGTCGGCGACAGGGTCGCACTCGCCCGCCCCGGCTATGCGGCGTACAAGAACATCCTCACCGCGCTCGGCTGCGAGGTCGTGGAGCTCGACTGCGGCGTCGACGAGCGGTTCCAGCCCACCGTCGAGCTGCTCGCGGCCGCGCACGCCGAATCGCCGCTGGCCGGGCTCCTCGTCGCCTCCCCGGCGAACCCCACGGGCACGATGCTCGACGCCGAGCAGCTCACCGAGCTCAGCGACTGGTGCCGGGCCAACGACGTGCGCCTGATCTCCGACGAGATCTACCACGGCATCACCTTCACCGACTCGATCGGGGAGACGGCGCTCGCCTTCGACGACGATGCGATCGTCATCTCCTCGTTCTCGAAGTTCTGGGGCATGACCGGCTGGCGGCTCGGGTGGGCCATCCTGCCGCAGGACCTCGTGGCACCCTGCCTCGCGATCACCGGCAATCTCACCCTGTGCCCGCCGGTGCCGGCCCAGCACGCCGCGATCGAGGCGTTCTCCGAGGCCGCATACGCCGAGGGGGAGCTCGCCGTGGCCGGCTTCGCCGCCGCCCGCCAGTACGTGCTCGACGCGCTCGACGACCTCGGCTGGCTCGACATCGCCCCTGCCGACGGCGCCTTCTACATGTACGCCAGGATCGACGACGTGCTCGGGCCGTACCGGAACGCGACCGAGTGGTGCGCGGCCCTCCTCGAGGAGGAGCACGTGGCGCTCACCCCGGGCCTCGACTTCGACAACGTCAACGGGAACCGGTGGGTGCGTCTCTCGCTCGCCGTGGGACCGGACCGGACGCATGCCGCGCTCGAACGGATCCGCGCCTTCCAGCAGCGCCTCACCGTCCGCGCGGCCCCGGCGACCGGTGCGGCAGGCGGGACCGGCGAGGGACCGGCCGGCGGCCCCGCTCCGGCCTGAGCCCGGTTCGAGCACCGCATGACCCCCGCGCCCGCATCACCGGCGCCGGCACCCGTCCCGGCGGCGCCTGCGCTCGTCGTCGCGGGCGCGGTGATGCTCGGCTCGTCCGCGGTGCTCGTCGCGCTCTCCCAGGCGAACGCCTCGACCGCGGCGTTCCACCGCTGCTTCCTCGCCGCGCTCGTGCTGCTCCCGCTGGCACTCGTCGAGATCCGGCGCCGCGGCCGACCGCGCGCGGCGATGCTCGGCCTGGCCGCCGGCGGTGGGGTGTTCCTCGGCCTCGACTTCATGATGTGGGCGCAGTCGGTGCTCGACACCGGGGCGGCGGTGTCCACGCTCCTCATCAGCACCCAGGTGTTCGTCTTCCCCGGCCTGCTGTGGCTCCTCCACCGCAACCGGCCCTCCCGTCAGTTCCTCCTCGCGCTGCCGGTCATGCTCGCCGGTCTGGTGCTCGCCGCCGGGGTCCTGGGAGCCGACCCCTTCGCCGTCGACCCGCTGCGCGGCGGCGTGCTCGGGGTGCTCGCCGGGGTCTGCTACGGCGTGTACCTCTACGGCAACCACCGCTGCCGCGCCGTCGACGGCCGCTTCATCGCCGTTCCCGTCGCCGTGTCGACGAGCGCCGCGGCGCTCACCGTGTTCGTCGTCGGGGGTGCGGCCGGCACCCTGGCGGTCGTCCCGGCCGCCGAGTCGGTGGGCTGGCTCGTCGCACTCGCGGTGTTCGGTCAGGTGCTGCCGTGGCTGCTGCTGAGCGCCGCCGCCACCGGCGTGCGACCGGAGGTCAGCGCATCGCTCATGCTTCTGCAGCCGGCTTCGGCTCTCCTGCTCGGCGTCGTCCTCGCCGGTGAGGAGCCGACGCTCGCCCAGCTCGCGGGGATGGCGCTCGTGGCGCTGAGCGTGTGGTGGGTGTCCGGCGGGCGGCGGCTGGCGCAGCGCCGGGCGGCGCGGCGGTAGGCGGCGCGGCGCCGGTGACGCTCAGCCCTCGAGGGGTTCGGTGGTGTGCGCCATCGCGTCGAGGATGATGTGGGCGACGTGGTCGTCCATGAGGGAGTAGATCGCCTCGCGTCCCAGGCGCTGCACGCTCACCAGGTGGAGCCCGCGCAGCAGCTTGAGGTGCTGGGACACGAGCGGCTGCGACAGCCCGGTGATGTCGACGATGTTCGTCACCGTCGACTGCCCGTGGGACAGGACGAGGAGGATGCGCAGGCGCGAGGGGGTGGCGAGGGCCTTGAACACCTCGGCGGTGCGCTCGATCGCGGCGAGATCGTCGACGTGCCCGAGCCCGTCGGCGGACCCGCTGCTCTCCTCGACGCCGTGGCTGTGGGAGTCGGTTCCGGGATGGGTGTGCGTGCGCACCGGGTGAGTCATGGATGGAATGCTACACCTCGGGCGCGGGTGCGGTCGGCGCGTCCGCGTGCGCGGTGTCCGCACCGGTGCGCCGCGCTCCCGCGGGTGCGGCCCGGCCCGTCCACCCCCGGATCGTGCCTCCGGATCCTGCGCCGCGGACTCAGACGATGGGCGCCACGTCGTCCTGCGTGCTGAGGAGCTCCGCGGCGAGGCCCTCCCACTGGGCGTAGGCGTCGGGGTAGGCGGAACGCTGGACGGCCTGCGCGGCCTCCGTCGGGGTCATCGACTCCCAGCCGCGGATGTGCACGAGCCCCGGGTTGGACCCCCGGTCGTTGATGCCGTAGAAGGACTTCGCGGCCCACACGGGGTCCCGCACCTGGTCCGGGGTGCCCCAGCCCTGGGACGGGCGCTGCTGGAACAGCCCGAGCGAGTCGCGGTCGCCGTGGTCGAGGTTGCGCAGGGAGCTCTCCTGCATGGCGGTCATGAGCGCGATGGTGATCGCGTCGTCGGACATGTCGCCGCCGCGGCCCACCGCGATGATCGTGCGGGCGTTGTCGATCTGGGCCCGGTTGAGTCGGTCCACGCTGCTGTACTCCCACTGTCGGATCTGCGAGGGGACGGGCGCGACGAGGCCGCCGGCCCAGCTGAACGCCATGACCACGCCGAGGAACCCGGCGGTGAGCGCGAGACCGATCGCCGCGCCCCGGGTGGCTCCCGAGCGCCGGGGTGCGCGCCGGGGTGCGCGGGAGCCCGGTGACCGGCGGCCGGCGCCTGCTCCCGTCCGCCCGGACGCGGCGGAGCGCCGCACCGCGGGGGCGGTACGGCTCGAGGCAGGGCGGGCGGAGGTGCGCTGGGACATCGCGACCATCGTAGCGACGCCGGCTGGGAGGTTCGGGGAAGTGCGGGGCCCGGATCCCGTGCCGCGGCGGCTGACGGGATGCGGGCGGGGACTCAGAGCCCGTTGCCGCGGTAGGGCACGTAGGAGGCGTCCTGCTCGTAGGGGTAGGAGATCACGCGCTCGACGGCGCCAGTGCCCCCGGCCTGCTCGAGGCCGTGGTAGGCGGTGCGCTCGGCGTTCGCCCAGCCGTTGAAGATCGTCACGTGACCGGCGGCCCCGGCGGTGCCCGGCCCACCCTTGAGGAGAATGTCACCGGGTTGGAGGTCGTCCTTGGGGATCTCGTGGGCGACCTCGAGCAGGGTGACGGTGCTCAGCGAGGTGTCGAGTCCCCAGGCCATGGACACGAACCCGGAGCAGTCCGTCCGGTAGTTCACGCCGTCGGGGTCCGCGGCGTACTTCGTCATGTCGTACGGCACGCCCTGGTCGGTCCAGTGCTTCGCGCGGTCGATGATGTTCTGCCTCCGGTCCTCGACGGACTGGGCCGCTGCGACGGTGCCGGAGGTCTCCGGGGCGATGACGGTCGGGCCGACGAGCGCTCCGCCGGCGACGAGCCCGGCTGCGGCCAGAGTGGTTCCTGCGGTGCGGGTGAGCATTCGGGATCTCTCCTGTCGGTGTGCTCGGCTTCGCTGGACACCACCCACCGTGGCAAGGTGCCCGGCCGGGTCTCAAGGGGTCGGCGGACGAACCGGGATGAAGGTCCGGTGAACTGAGACTGAGGCTTCAACAGTCCGGATTCCGGGTGGCCGCCACGAGCGGCGCGCACGCACGGCACGGCCCGCCTGTTTGCCGGTTGTGTGCCGCCTTGGAATGATGAGCGCATGCGCTACATCGTCGCCATCCTCGCTGCCGCCGCCGTCACCTCCGGGGTGCACCTCGCGTTCGGGCTCGGCAGCCTGCCGCGCCCCTGGGGCAGCCTGGGACTGGGGACGATCGCCGGCGTCGTGCTCGTCGCCGTGCTCCTCGTCTGGGAGTACCGGAGCCCGAGCGAGGACCACGAGGAGCGCGACAAGCGGCTCAAGATCGAGGAGGCCGCCCGCGCGGAGGCGCGCGAGCTGCGCCGGGCGCAGAAGCGCGACGGCTCGTGGAACCGGCCGATCGACCGCTCCGCCCGCCACGAGGCGACCGGTCCCGGGGCGACCGGTCCCGAGGCGCCGGGTCCGGTGGCCGAGGGGCCCGGCCCGGCGAGCAACGGGCCCCTGGGGGACCGGCCGGACGCGCCGTGACCACCCGGGGCGAGGGCACCTCGGCCGAGGCGGGGGCGGCAGGGTCCGATCCCGCCGCCGATGACGCCGGGACCGCCACCACCGGTGCCGCGGCCGGTGCCGACGCTGCTGACACCTGATCCGCCGACACCGACACCGCGTCGACGCGGCGCAGCCGCCGGGAGGAGCGGACGGGCGCCCGCGCGATCCCGCGTCGCTACTCCGACACCGTGCGCGCGAACATCGCCGGGCTCGTCGGCGTCGTCGGCGCCACCGCGATCTTCGTCCCCGTCATCATCCGCGAGGCCGACCGCACCGAGGCGAGTCCGGAGGGCCTGGCGTGGCTCACCGAATACACGGAATCGATCCTGATCCCGTACTACATGGTGTTCTGGGTTCTTTGCTCTATGTAGTGGTGTGTGTTCGTGCAGACGGGAGCGTCTTGACCGCGAGTTCGCTCGGGTCGGTGGCCAGTCGATACGATTGTTGGTCACCGCATGTGAGTAGCTCATGTGCGAAAAGCTGCACCGAGAACGAGGGGAGCATCCACAGAATGAGCGGCGTCGAGTTCTTCACCACCCCCGGTTATGGCGACCGCAATCGGGAACTGTTCCACTACTCGCAAGCTGTGAAGATCGGTGACCGGGTCGAGCTGGCAGGTCAGGGCGGCTGGAATGACGAGTGGGAGTTCCCCGGGACCCTGACCGAGGAGATCGACCAGGCGTTCGAGAACATCGAGCGCACCCTCGCCACTGCCGGTGCGGGCTGGGCGGATGTGGTCAACGTGCGCTCCTACCACGTCGACATCGATGCCGAGACGGTCGCCTACATGGCCTCGAAGCTGCGCCAGTACATGCCCGAGCAGCCACCGGTCTGGACCAACATCGGTGTCGCAGCGCTCGGTGACGAGAAGATGCGCGTCGAGATCGAGATCACCGCGATCATCCGCGACTGAGACATCGCACCGAGACCTGACGAGGAGAAGCGAACTACATGACCGAGAACGTGAACGATACCGAGGCCACGAGCACGCTGCGCCTGGTCTGGCCGCAGTGGCAAGGCGCGGGCCGCAACGGGGTCGCCGAGATGCTGTCGGAGTTCTCCCTGGATGAGGCCAGGTGCGGATACGCGTTCGGCTCGCGCGTGCTGCAGGCGATCCTGCCCGACCACGACGGCCCCACCGAAGTCGTGCCCGTCGCCGACAGCGAGAGCGACTCCACCGACGGCGTTGAATCCCGTCAGGAGGTCATCGACTCTCTGGCTGCCGCGCAGGAAGCTATCGCCCGGCACGAGGCCGATCGCATCCTCACCCTCGGTGGGGAATGCTCGGTGAGCGTGGCTCCGTTCGCCGCCCTCGCGAAGCAATATTGCGAGGATCTAGCCGTGGTCTGGATCGACTCGCATCCCGACACTGACACCAACGCCACCGGTTACGACGGTTACCACGCCATGGCTGTGAGCACGCTGCTCGGCCACGGTGACCCGGAGGTCACGAGTATGCTTCCGGCGACGGTGTCTGCCTCTCGGCTGGCCTTGGTCGGCTTGCACGACTGGGTCGAGGACGCGTACGAAAACGTCGGCTCGTGGGGTCTGCCCGTGTTCACGCCTGACGATCTGCGAGGCTCCAGCGCCAGGTTGTTGGAGTGGGTGGCGGGCACCGGGGCGACGAAACTTGCGATCCACCTCGATGTCGATGTCGTCGACAGTGACGAGGTCGCGCTCGGGCTGGGCATGGTTCCCGGTGGGCTTACCCGCGCAGACGTGCGGCGGATCGTCGCTGACCTCACCGCGGCCGCAGACGTGGTTGGCCTGACGGTCGCAGAGTTCATCCCACGCGACGTACTCGCCCTCCGCGGCTTGATCAACGGGATGCCGCTCCTGGGGAACTGACGACCCACAGGCTGGCCCGTGGCGTTCTACCTTTCGGGTAGCGGCACCGCGCCAACTATTGATGGGCGCGCTGTGCTCGGGCGAAGTCGCGCATTCTGGTGACGCCCTGTTCTCCGATCTGTTGGGTCAGTGCTTCGACAGTGACGGTGGCGAGAGAGTCGCGCCAGCGGTTCTCGGCTTCGACCATGGCGTGGTGGATACCGCAGGGGCCGGTCTCTCTGATGGCGTCGGCGTCGTCGGTGAAGATGCCGCGGCAGCGCACCTCCTCACATACGAACAGCGGGGCGTCGCCCTGCACGGTCTTGATGACGTCGAGCAGGGTCACAGTGCTCGCGGGTCTCGCGAGGAAGTAGCCGCCGCGGTTTCCCGCGGAGGATCGGATGATGCCGGCGCGCACGAGCTGCTGGAGCTGCTTGCTCAGGTAGGCGTCGGGGATATCGAACATCTCTGCCAGGGTGTGCTTGGCGAGCGGGCCGATGTCCTCGCAGGCGGAGAGCGCGACGAGGCAGTGGGCCATCCACTCGGTTCCGCGCGGCAGTTTCACACGTCGATCCTACTCAACGAAGACCCGCATTGTCCGGGTTGAGCAACGGTGCGAGCAGCAGCCCGCCCCTGCCGCGCAGATGATGCGGCAGGGGCGGAACGATCGTGGGTCACTCGCCTGGCACGAGCGTGAGGAGCCGTTCGACCAGGAACTTCATCGCTTCCAGGTTCTCGGACGGCACCGCGTCGGGCTGGGCTTTGGAGACGCTGGAGACACCGTAGGGGTTGCCGTTGAGCGGCATCGCCTGGGCCTCGCCTGCGGCTCCGGCGGGAACGATGATCGCGCCCCAGTGGTAGAGCACGTTGTTGAACGCGAGGATCGTGGACTCCTGTCCTCCGTGGTTGGAGGCGGTGGACACGAACGTCGACATGTACTTGTCTGCCAGGGCGCCGCGCTGGTGCAGTGGCAGGGTCTGGTCGAGGAAGTGCTTCATCGGCCCCGACATTGCCCCGTACCGGCCGGGCGTGCCCCACAGAACCGCATCGGCGGCTTCAAGGTCGCCGAGGGCTTTCCGATGCGCGGCGACGGTAGCGTCTGGGTCGTCCAGTTCGGGAAGCCGGGTGGACAGGACGCCGTGTCCGAGCTGTTCGGCGTGGGTGTGCGCGGCCAGGGCCATCTGGTGCACGTTCCCCGTGCTGGAGTGGTAGATGATCGCGACGGTCTTCATCAGTGCTCGCCTCCTCGTCGGTTACAGGCTGGTGCCCATGGACACGTCGATGACCTGCCCGGTGATCGTCTGCGACGAAGACTGCGCAAGCAGGGCAACCGTCTCGGCTATGTCATCGGCCTCGGCGATCCTCCCCAGCGCCGACGACTCACGAGTGCCGGCCGCTGCTTCCTCGTTGCCGCGCAGCCAGCCGGCGTTGATGTCGGTGTCCACGACGCCGGGCGCGACGACGTTGACCGTGATGCCCCGCGACCCGAGGCTCGCGGCCATGTTGCGGGCGAGATATTCCAGGGCGATCTTGCTCATCCCGTACCCGGTCAATGCCGGGAACGCGTAGCGGGTGAGGGCAGATCCGGTGAAGACGACTTGCCCGCCAGGGCTCGTCATCTTGTCCGCCAGCCCTGCGGCGAGTGCATAGGGGGCGATGGTGTTGACCTGGAACAGGTCGCGCAGCGCCGACTCCGTCAGCTGGGTGAAGTCGCCAAACGGCGCGATCCCGGCGTTCAGGAACGCGAGATCGACCGTGCGGCCGTCGAGTGCCGCATCGAGTTGTGGCAGCAGGGCCTCGACCGCTCCGGGGTCGGAGAAGTCGGCCTGTACCGGGGTCACGGTCGTCTGGTGCTCGGCGGCGATCTCACGGATCGGACCCAGCTCGCTGTCATCGCCGCGATGCTGGGCGATCACGTCGAAGCCCAGCGACGCCAGCCGTCGGGCTGTGGCCTGCCCGATTCCTCGGCTGGCTCCGGTCACGAGTGCGGTTCGAGTAGCGGTCATCCTTGTTGCCTCCTGGGTCGATACGGGTACGCCCTACCAAACCTAGAGTATTTGGATACTGAATGTCCAAGTAGGATGGAAGGGTCGCCGACGCCGCGGCGCCGCCACCTGTGACGAGCACTTGTGGGATCGAGACCGTCGATGGTTGGCCGTATCGAGAGGAGAATCCGTGAACTACACCCCCCTGCTGGACACTCCACTGCCGATCGTGGCCGCTCCGATGGCTGGCGGGCCGACCACGCCCGCGCTCGTCACCGCAGTCGCTGGCGCGGGCGGGTTCGGGTTCCTCGCCGGCGGCTACCAGACCCGCGATGGACTCGCCGCACAGATCGCCGAGGTGCGCGAGCACACCGACCGCTTCGGGGTCAACCTGTTCGTGCCGAGCAAGAGCGATCTCGACCGTGACGCGTTCCGCCGCTACGCCGCCGAGGTGCAGGTCGAGGCCGACGCCTACGGCCTCGAACTCGATCCCGACCCGGTGTCCGATGACGACCATTGGGAGGACAAACTCGGCCTGCTGATCGATCATCCGGTTCCAGTCGTGTCGCTGACGTTCGCGCTGCCCGATCCTGCCGCGATCGCCGCGCTGCAGCGGGCGGGATCGCAGGTACTCGCGACCGTCACGACGCCAGGTGAAGCACTGGAAGCGCAGGCTGTTGGCGTGGATGGGCTGATCGTGCAAGGCCCGGCTGCTGGCGGGCACAGCGCCACCTACGATCCCGCGCGGAGCCTGGGCGAGGTTTCGACCGGAGCGCTCGTGCGCGATGTTCGCTCCACGATCCAGTTGCCCGTGATCGCTGCCGGTGGTGTGGATGGCTCGGCCACTGTCCGCGCACTCCTGGATGCGGGAGCCGAGGCGGTCACGGTCGGCACGCTGCTGCTGCGCACCGACGAGGCAGGAACATCGCCGACACATCGGGCCGCTCTTGCCAATCCGAGATTCACTGAGACTGTCATCACCCGCGCGTTCACCGGACGCCCGGCACGGGCACTGCGCAACGGCTTCACTAACCGGCACGACGACAGCGCACCTACTGCCTATCCAGCCGTACATCACCCGACCCGCGCCCTACGCCAAACAGCAGGCCGCGCAGGTGACGCCGATCGGCTTCACCTCTGCGCCCAACGGACACCCAGCCGACGTGATTTCCTGGCTGGCGGACACACTGAGTACGACCACTGCTCAGCCCTCTGCCCACTCTCATGAGACAAGAAGCCAGCAGAAGTAACCGGTCAAGACGTGGCTACTTTGACGACCGCACGGGGTGCTCTTCGTGCTCTGCTACATCGCGTGGACCCACGTGGTCTACGCGCGCACGCCCCGGCCCGAGCTCGTGCGCATCGCCGCGGTCCAGAGCCGGCACCGACCCTCGCTGATGTCGAAGATGTTCGGCTACGGCGGCGCCGGTTCCTGGACGGTGGCGGGCGCGATCGTGGCCGCCGTCCTCACGGTCAGCCTGGCCCGGACGGAGATGTTCCGCTCCGAGCCGCTCTTCATCCTCCTCGGCATGGCGACGGTCGCCGCCTCGTGGTTCGCCATGGTCTACTCCTATGCCCTGCGGTACCTGCGCCAGCACTCCGGCGGGGAGCGGATCGACTTCGACCAGCTCGAGCCGCCGGTGTTCGGCGACTACCTCACCATGGCCTTCATGATGTCGACGATGGCCTCGACCCTCGGCGCCCGGATCCGCACCCGCACAGGCTGGCGGGCCGCCCGCGAGCACACCGTGCTCGCCTTCGTCTTCAACACCGTCATCGTCGCGATGACGGTCTCGCTGCTGTTCGGCGGACTGACGAAGTAGAGCGCGCGGCGCGCCTCCGGGTCCGCGCGCACCACCGGCGAGCAGCCGTCCGCCACCAATGACGGCGCGGGTCCGGTCGACGGCACCCGCCGCGGTCGTTGCCAGATTTTTACCGAATTTCGAACGCTCGATCACGCACCCTGCCCTAGGCTGTGAGGTACGACACAGTGCTGTGTCCGCACGACGACGTGCAGCGACGACATGTGCAGCGATGACCTGCAGAAAGGCGCCACCGTGACCATTCCCGCCGTTCCGAACCGCCAGCCGTTCCTCTCCCGCCGGTTCCACTGGATGAACATGCTCGAGCTCCATGCGATCGATCGGCCCGAGGAGGTCATCATCACCTCGGACGCGGGCCATGTGACCTGGGGCGAGCTGCGCGCCCAGGTGCAGGCGCTCGCCGCCGACCTCCAGCGGCGCGGCGTGCAGCCCGGAGACCGGGTGCTCATCCTCGCCCTCAACCGCGCGGAGTACATCGCCGCGATGGTCGCGATCAACACGATCGGCGCGATCACCGTGCCGCTCAACATCCGCTCGGTGCCGCGCGAGGTCGCCTACTTCATCGAGGACTCCGGCGCGCGGGCGATGTTCGTCGACGGGTTCGGGGCGAAGACGGTCGCGGGCATCGGCGCCGATGGCGGTGCGGCACCGGGGATCGACATCATCTCCTTCGACGAGGACGTGCCGGGCATCCTCGCCGCCGGCGGCGAAGCGGAGCCGGTCGACGTCGACGAGAACTCGATCGCGATGATCATGTACACCTCCGGCACCACGGCCGCGCCCAAGGGCGTCATGCTGAGCTACCTCAACCTCGCCAGCCAGATGATCCCGATCCTGCGCTCCGCGCAGCCGCCCACCGAGGTCCCCGAGGCGAACCTCGTCGTCGTGCCGCTGTTCCACATCGCCGCCGTCGGCTTCCTCACCCCGGCGTTCTTCACCGGGATGCGGATCGTGCTCGCGCCCCCGCAGGTGCTCACGAACATCCCGGCGCTCGCGGACATGATCGAGCGCGAGCAGGTGACCTCGATGTTCCTCGTCCCGACGATCTGGCAGGCCCTGTGCTCCCTGCCGGGGATCAAGGAGCGCGACCTGCCGCTCAAGACCCTGTCCTGGGGCGCCTCGCCGGCGTCCAAGCAGACCCTGCAGCTCATGGCCGACACCTTCCCGAACGCCACGATCAGTGCGGCGTTCGGCCAGACCGAGATGTCCCCGGTGACCGCGCAGCTCCACGACCACGACTCGATCCGCAAGATGGGATCGATCGGCAAGGCCGTCGGGCCGGTGGCGGTGCGCGTCGTCAACGCCGAGGGCGACGACGTCGCCGAGGGCGAGATGGGCGAGGTCGTCTACCGCGGGCCGGGCCTCATGGCCGGCTACTGGAACAAGGAGGCGGAGACCGAGGCGGCCACGCACGACGGCTGGTTCCACTCCGGCGACCTCGTCAAGCGCGACGAGGAGGGCTTCATGTACGTCGTCGACCGCGCGAAGGACCTCATCATCTCCGGCGGCGAGAACATCTCCTCGATCGAGGTCGAGCACGCGGTGGCCGCCCATCCCAAGGTCGCCGACGCCTCGGTCGTGGGCGCCCCGGACGAGAAGTGGGTGGAGACGCCGGTGGCGATCGTCGTGCCCGCCGACCCCGCCGACCCCCCGACGCTCGAGGAGATCCAGGACTTCCTGTCCGACCGGCTCGCCTCGTTCAAGAAGCCGACGCGCCTCGAGGTTGTGCCCGAGCTGCCGCGCAACGCCTCCGGCAAGCTGCTCAAGCACAAGCTCCGCGACGAGTACGGGAAGTAGGGTCTGTCGGTCTCAGATGTCGGTGAGGGCGGCGAGCTCGGCGCGCAGGGTGTGGGGCGTGCCGAGGCGCACCCGGCCGGCCGCTGCGCGCTTGAGCCAGATGTGCACCGGGCTCTCCCAGGTGTAGCCGACCCCGCCGTGGAGCTGGAGCGCCTGCTCGCACACCCGGGTCGCGGTGTCCGCGGCGAACGACAGCGCGGCGGCCGCATAGATCGCCGCCTCCGTCGGGTCGTCCCCGGTGTCGAGCAGGAGCGCGGCCTCGTCGACGAGCGGGCCGATGAGCGAGACCTCGGACCACATCTCCGCGAGCTGGTGCTTGAGCGCCTGGAAGGACCCGAGCGGCCGGCCGAACGCGATCCGCTCCCCGAGGAAGGTCACGGTCTCCTCGAGCACGGCCCGGGCGACGCCCTCGAGCTCGGCGGCGAGGTACACCCGCCCGGCGATGATCGACGCGCCGACGATCTCGGCCGCCATGTCGCCGTCGGCGAGGATCGTCCCCGCGCCGAGCACCGAGGACTCGGTGACCCGGTGGAGCGTGCGGGTCGGGTCGAGGGCGGGCAGCGCGGTGAGCTCGAGCTCGGCGCGCGGCACCAGGTGGATCGTCTCGTCCTGGTGGACGAGCACCTCCTCGCAGAGCTCCGCGTCGAACAGCAGGCCGCCGGCGACGGCGCCGACGCAGGTGGTGCCCTCGGCCATCCGGCGCAGGGTGTCGCCGGCGAGCGAGCGGACCCCCGCATCCGGGTGGCCGACGACGAGCATGCCGAAGGCCACCGGGGCGCTGACGTAGGGGCCCAGGAGATCAGCGGCGGGCACCGCGCCGGCGGCCCGGCCGAGCGCGACGATCGCGGCCATGCCGGCCCCGAGCCCGCCGTGCTCCTCCTCGGCGAGCACGCCGCCGAGGCCCATCGTGTCCATCATCTGCCGGTGCGCCTGCCGGATCGGGGCGAGGTCGTCGAGGGAGTCGCGCACCGCATCGATGCCGCCGAGGCCGCGCACCGCGGCGCGCAGACCGGCGGCGAGCTCGCCGGCGAGGGCGAGATCGGGGGCCGATTCCGCCCCGGGAGCCGTGTGCGCCCCGGGGGCGGGGGTCGTGTCGGTGTCCGTCATCGGGGGACCTCCGTGAAGGGCACCTGGGTGTCGGTGCGCGGTTCGCGCGGCAGCCGCAGGATGCGCTCCGCGATGATGTTCTTGAGCACCTCGGACGTGCCGCCCTCGATCGAGTTCGCGCGGGTGCGCAGGTACGCGTACCCGGCCGAGCGGCCGGTGATGTCCACGGACATGAAGTCCGGCTGGTGGAAGTCGTAGCCGTCGGGGTGGAGGAGCCCGCCGGCCTCCGCGGTCTCGAGCGCGAGCGAGGCGATCGCCTTGCTCGTCTCCGCGCTCGCGAGCTTGAGTGCGCTCGCCTCCGGGGTGGGATCACCCTGGGCCATCGCGCGCTGGATCGCGATGCCGGCCAGCCGCACCGCCTCGGCCCGCACCCAGGCGCGCGCGATCGAGTCCCGGTAGGCGGGGTCGCGCTCCTCGACGGGGGTCTCCCGCCAGGTGTCGAGGAGGGTGCGGATCGGCCCGCCCTCGCGCTCGGGGCGCTTCATCGAGCCGGAGCGCTCGTTCGACAGGGTGAGGTTGGCGAGCGCCCAGCCCTCGCCCTCCTCGCCCAGGCGCATGGCATCCGGGATGCGGACCTCGTTGAGGAACACCTCGTTGAACTCCGCCTCGCCGGTGATCTGGCGCAGCGGCTGCACCGTCACCCCGGCCGAGCGCATGTCGAGGAGGAAGTACGTGATGCCCTGGTGCTTGGGCACGCTCGGGTCGGTGCGGGCGAGCAGGATCGCGAAATCGGCGAGGTGCGCGAGCGTCGTCCACACCTTCTGCCCCGAGACCACCCAGTCGTCGCCGTCGCGCACGGCCCGGGTGGACAGCCCGGCGAGGTCGGAGCCGGCCCCGGGCTCGCTGAACAGCTGGCACCAGCGGTCGCGGCCGGTCCACAGACGCCGCATGAAGCGGTCCTTCTGCTCGGTGGTCCCGGCGCCGAGGATCGTCGGGCCGGCCATGCCGAGGTTGACGATGATGTGGGCCGGGCGGTTGTCCGGGGCGCCGGCCGCGGCGAGGATCGCGTCGACCTCGGCCTGGTGCTCGCGCGGCAGTCCGCGCCCGCCGTATCCCGGCGGGTAGTGGACCGCGGCGAGGCCGGCGTCGTAGCGGGCCTCGAGGAAGGTGAAGCGGTCCTCCTCGATGCGGACCTCCTCCGGCGGGAACTCCGCGAGCAGGGCGCGGGTGTCGGCGGCGAGCGCGCTCGCCGAATGCGGTGCGGGTGGCATGGGTGAACTCCGTCGTCCGGCCGATCGCGCCCGGGCGGCGGGCCCGGACATCGGACTCATCCTAGCGATCGTTCGAGAGAGTTGAAAAGGGGTTGAGCTCAGGTCCCGCTGTAGTGACGGGCGAGCGCGGCCATGCCCTCGGCGATGCTCACCCGCGGCGTCCAGTCGAGGACCTCGCGGGTGCGGCGCTGGTCGAACCAGTGCGCGGTCGACATCTGCTCGGCGAGGAAGCGGGTGAGCGGCGGCTCGTCGTCGTGCTCGCCGAGCTCCCAGACCTTCTCCACCGCCGCTCCCGCGACGAGCGCGGGAGCCACCGGGATGCGCAGGCCGGGCGCGGACGCCCCGCCGGCGAGCGCCAGCCGGGTGATGAACTCGCCGATCGGCCGGGGCTGCCCGTTCGTCACGACGAGCGCCTCGCCGTGGGTGCGGGTGACGGCGGTGAGCGCGGCGAGGATCGCATCGACGGCGTTCGTCGCGTAGAGCGTGTCGACCAGGGCTGCACCGCTGCCGAGGATCGGCATCCGGCCGGCCCGGGCGCGGTCGATGATGCGCTCGGTGAGCTGGGTGTCGCCGGGGCCCCACATGAGGTGGGGGCGCAGCGCGAGCACGGGGAAGGCCGGGGAATCGGCGGCGAGCGCGAGGAGCTCGCCGTGGGCCTTGGTGCGCGCGTACTCCCCGCGGGCGTGCTCCGGGTCGGCCGGCCCGGCGGGCTCGCCGACGAGCGAGTCGCCGGCGTGGGCGACGGACGGCGAGGAGATGTGGACGAAGCGGGAGACGCCGGCGGCCTGCGCGGCGGCGAGCAGGGTGCGGGTGCCCTCGATGTTCACGGCCTCGAAGGCCGCCGGGTCCCCGGTCATCGCGACCTTCGCCGCGAGGTGGATCACCGCGTCCTGCCCGGCCGTCGCCTGCTCGACGAGCCCCGGGTCGGTGACGCTGCCGAGCACGTCGAGAGCACCGGTGACGCCGGAGGCGCGCCGCTGCAGCGTCGTGACGGCATGGCCCTCGGCCAGCAGCGCGGCGGCGACCGAGGAGCCGAGCAGGCCCGAGGCACCGGTGACGAGTACCTTCATGTGTGCCTCCTGCGGATCGCGGGAACGGGGTGGGCGACGGCGTGCGGGGGCAGGCCCCGCCTGCCGGCTCAGGGCTTGCCGACGGGCTCGCCGCGCAGCACGGCGTCGGCCCACCCGGCCAGGCGCTCCCGGTTGATCTTCGAGTTGTGGCGGATGTCGGTGGGGAAGGTGGGGCTGATGAGGACGGCGGCGATGTCGGCGGCGAAGTGGCCGGCGACCGCTGTGCGCACCGCGTCGGTGAGCTCGAGGTCGGCGAGGCCGGGCTTCTGCCGGGCGCCGGCGGGCGCCTCGGCGTCGGGTTCGACGACGACGACCACGGCCTGGGTGCCGCGCGGGCCGACCCCGACGACCGCGGAGCGCAGCACGCCGGGCACCTCGTCGACGACCGCCTCGATGCCGCCGGGGCCGAGCGGGCCGTCCGCGGTGGTGAGGAGGTGCTGGAGGCGGCCCTCGAGCCACACCCGGCCCTCCGGGTCGATGTGCCCGATGTCGTTGGTGCGGTGCCACATGCGGCCGTCGAGCCCGTCGCGCTTGGAGTCCGCATCGGTGAGCCACAGCCGGTCGTATCCGGCCTTGGCGTGGGGCGCGGAGACGACGAACTCACCGAGCACGTCGACGGCCTCGGCCCCGGTGAGCAGGGTCGAGGAGGACCGGCCCGCGGCGTCGATCGGGGCGAGCGCGAGCGACACGCCCGGCACCGGGGTGCCGACGCAGACGCCGTGGTCGCGTGACTGCGCCGCGGCGGCGGCGACCCCGTGGCGGTCGATGTCGGTGAGCAGCAGGCCCTCGGTCATGCCGTAGGGGGAGTGGATCGCGGCGTTCGGGAACAGCTCGGCGAGCGCGTCCATGAGGCGCAGCGGCACCGGGGCGCCGGCCGACAGCACGAGCTCCACGGAGGCGCAGGCGCCGCGCTGCTCCGCACTGAGCTCGCCGGCGGTCGCGCACACGTTGCGGTACGCGGCCGGGGAGGCGAAGACCATCGTGCAGTCGCCGGTGAGGATCGCGTCGGCGAGCGCGGTGGCGGTGAGCGTGCGCGGCTTCGTCACCGACATGTCCGGGGTGACGCTCGTGGCGCCGATCCCGGGTCCGAGCAGCGCGAACGGCGGGAATCCGGCGACCAGTCCGGAGCCGGGCTCCACGCCGAGGTGGTCGGCGAGCTTCCGGCCGAGCGCCCCGAGCCGCGCATGGGTGTAGCGCACGCCCTTGGCGGGGCCGGTCGAGCCGGAGGTGTAGAGGATCGCGGCGTCGTCGTCGGCGTCCGGGCGGGCCAGCGGGGCCCTCGGGACGGTGCGGGACAGCTCGGTGATGCTCGTCTCCACACCGAGCGCGGTCCGTTCGAGGGCGTCGAGCGGGCTGACGGAGATCCGGCGCCCGGGCCAGCCAGCGGTGCGGGCGAGCGTGAGGCCGGGGACCTGGCCGATGATCCACTGGGGGTCGGCGGCCTTGATCGCGCGGGTCATCCCGGCGACGCCGAGCCCGGCATCGGCGACGACAGCGACGCCGCCGGCACGGAGCACGGCGTAGAGCGCGGCGGTGAGGTTGTTGCCCGGCTGCACGAGCAGGGAGACCCGGTCGCCGGGGTGCAGCCCGAGGTCGCGCAGGCCGTGGGCGATCCCGTCGACCACGGCGGCGAGTTGGGCCCAGGTGACCGACTGCGGCGGCTGCTGGGACATGTCGACGCTCGCGATCGAGCGGTCGCCGGCGCGGGCGAGGAGCGCGTCGAACATCAGCGGCGAGTCGGTGGAGGACTGAGCGGCGGTGGGAGCCCCGGTGCCGGGGGCTTCCGTGTCCGGGGAGCCGGCGGCGGGGGACTCTGCCGCGGCTCCGGAGGCGGCATGAGTGCCGGCAGCGGCTCGGGAGGCGGCGTGCGTCGGATCCGCGGCCGGCGTCTCGGCGGCGGGGAAGCGGTTCTCGAGCCAGCGCAGTGCGAGCCCGGCGACGTCGGCGTCCTCGGACACGAGGTGGGAGGCCTTCTCGAAGCGGTGGATGTCCGCGTGCGGCAGGCGGCCGCGCAGGTCGCGGAGGTAGCGCTCGAGGAACACCGGGTCCTTGGGTCCCCAGATGAGGAGGGCGGGGACGTCGATGCCGGCGATGTCCGCGCCGAGCCGCTCGAGCTCCGCGCGGCTCGGGTGGGTGTCCTGCGCCGGGATGTCGGCGACGAAGGCGCCGATCCCGCGGCGGTCGGCCGCGGTCCGGTAGGGGGCGCGGAACGCCTCCTTGATCTCCTTGCGGATGGGGCCCTGGCCGAGGCCGAGCGTGATCCGCAGGAACAGGTCCGTGAGCACCGTCGAGGTCGGCAGCATCGGCCCGGCGAGCGCAGCCTGGAGAGGCGCCGGCAGGGGCGCGTCCTCGGGCTGGTGCACGGCGGTGTTGAGGCTGATCACGGCATCGACGAGATCGAGGTGCCGGGCGGCCCAGGTGAGCGACAGGACGCCACCCCAGTCGTGGCCGATGGTGACGATCGGGTGGTCGCCGGCGGGCGCGGTTCCGGCCTCCCGCGCGGGCGCCTCGGCGGCGGGGGAGCCGGCTGTGGGCGATGGGGTCGCGGGCTCAGTCGCGGCACCGGAGGCCGCGGCGGTGGCGGGCACCTCGGCGAGGAGGGTGCGGACGACGGCGTCGAAATCGGTGACGCGCTCGGCGATGCGGCGGTAGCCGGGCCCGTGGGTGGTCGGCAGCGCATCGTGTGCGAGCCGGTCGGAGAAGCCCATCTCGAGCTGGTCGGGGGCGATGACGCGCCAGGTGCGGCCGGTCGTCGAACGCAGGCTCGCCGCGGCGAGGCGGCGCCACAGGTAGGACCACGTGGGGTTGCCGTGGAGGGCGAGGATCGTCCCGGTGGGCTCGCGTCCGGCGGCCCGGAGCGCGGGCAGGGTGTCGAGCACGTGGAAGGTGTGCTCGCCGTCGACGGTGTCCGCGCGCACCAGCCGGGACCACTGCGGGTCCCATTCGGGGAGCGGACCGGGCAGGGCGGCGGGTGCGGCTGCGAACTTCACCAGACGATCTCCGTCATCGCCGTGTTGAGGCCGGAGCCCACGCCCACGCAGAGCACGCGCTCGCCGCGCTCGAGCTTCTCCGATTCGAGGGCCAGGGTGATCGGCAGCGAGGCCGGGCCGACGTTGCCGAGCTGCGGGTAGGTCTTCGGGATGCGCGTGGTGTCGAGCTCCGCGGCGGTGGCCACCGACTTCATGTGGACGTCGGAGATCTGGTGCATGATGTAGCGGTCCATGTGCTGCCAGTCCCAGCCGTCGGCGAGCGCCTCGTGCCAGGCGGAGGTGACGAGCTCCATGCCGTTGTCGAGCAGTCCCTTGGTGTCGGTGAACATGCCGTCGAAGCCGCCCACGCAGAGCTCGTGGTTCCAGGTCGCGCCGCGGGTCACCCCGCCGAGCACGCGGTGGCCCTCCGGGTGGCGATCGGCCGGGCCGAGGACCGCGGCGGCGGCGCCGCAGCCCAGAGTCAGGGAGGCGAACTCGTTGAGGTACTCGTGCCGGGTGATGCCCGGGCGGGCGAGCCGCTCGACGGTGGCCCGCTGCACGCGCTGGGCGTCCTCGGCGGCGACGACCACGGCGTAGTCGAGCTGGCCGGAGTCGATCATCGTCGAGGCGACAGTCATCGCGTTGACGAAGCCCAAGCACGCGTTGGTGATGTCGAAGTTCATCGCCTGCGGGCCGAGGCCCATCTCGTGGTGGACGCGGGTGGCGACGGAGGGCTCGAGGTTCTCGCGGCTGACCGAGGCGTTGATCATCAGACCCACCTGGTCGGCGGAGATCCCGGCCTGCGCGAGGGCGGCGCGGCCGGCCTCGGCGGAGCCGGTGGCGAAGTCGCCGGGCTTCTCCCAGTTGCGGCGGGCGTGGACGCCGGCGACGCGCTGGAGGAGGCCCTTGGGGAGGCGGAGCTCCGCGAGGGTGTCCGCCAGGGTCTCGTCGAAGACCTCGGACTTCACTTCGATCGGTGCGGTGACCTCGGTGATCGAGAGGAGGGCGACGTTGTCATGCCGGAAAGTCGAGTTGCCGTTCAAGAGGGTCCGTTCGATGCAGGTGATGGTCGGGTGCGAGCCTCCCTCATCCTAATACCCCGGAGAACATGCCGGACACGGCATTCGTTGAGACAATGGGCACTACCGGAATCAGGGGCGTCGGAACGTGACCTGGGCCACGCGCCGGCCGGGCGCGGCGGCGGGAGACGGGACGGCGACGCGGGCCCAGCGGCGGACGTGGACGCGGGGGCGTAGCCTGGAGGGGCCCCGTCCCCGATCTCGGATCGAGCACATGCATCCCTCCTCCCGGCCGTTCTGGTTCTGGGCGATTCCTGTCAATATCGTCATCATCGCCCTCATCACCGTGGGCATCCTCGCCATCGACGAGGACGGCGGGGGGCAGGCGCCGGTCGCCGGAGGCGAGGCTTCTGCGACGGCCGAGGCCGGGCCCCGGGCGGACGAGGTCCAGCGGATCGAGTCGACCGCGCGGCGCGATGCCGAGGACCCCTGCGCGCTCGGACAGGTCGATGCGCCGGTCGCGATGGTCGTCTACTCCGACGGCCAGTGCCCGTACTGCGCGCAGCACGCCGCGACGACGGAGATCGCGCTCATCGAGCAGTACGTCAACGCCGGCACCCTGCGCATCGAGTGGCGGGACATGGACTTCTTCGGCGAGGATTCGAACCGCGCCGCGCGGGCGGCCTGGGCGGCGGGCCGGCAGAGTATGTACCGCGAGTACCACGGGGCGCTGTTCGGCGACGGCGAGCAGCTGGGTCCGGCCGACCTCACCGAGGAGGAGCTCGTCGCGGTGGCGGAGCAGTTCGGCCTGGACGAGGAGGCCTTCCGGGCGGACATGGAATCCGCCGAGGCCTCCGCCTGGGTCGAGGCGAACGTCGAGGAGGCGAGCTCGATCGGCGCCTTCAACACCCCGAGCTTCCTCATCAACGGCCAGCCCCTGGCCGGGGCGCTGCCGGCCGAGGAGTTCGAGGCCGCGATCGAGCTCGCCGCTGAGGCCGCGCCCTACGACCCGGCGGGCGGGGGCCCTGAATCAGGTCATGATTCGGGTGCCGGGTCCGCTCCGGCGTCCGAGGGCTGAGGTCGATCCGATGACCATCGGCATCATCGCGGCCTTCCTCGGAGGCGTGCTCGCCCTGCTCAGCCCGTGCGGCGCGCTCCTCGTCCCGGCGTTCTTCGCGTTCACCACCGCGGGCGCCGGCTGGCTCCTCCTGCGCACCGGGATCTTCCTCCTCGGCCTGCTCACGATCCTGCTGCCGATGGGAGCCGGTGCCGGTCTCATCGGCAGCCTGCTCACCGAGCACCGCTCGACCCTCATCCTCGTCTCCGGGGCCGTGCTCGTCGTCCTCGGGATCCTCCAGATCCTCGGGATCGGCTTCGACCTGGGCGCCCGCCTTCCCGGCGGTGCGCGTGCTGCGACGGCGAGCGCCGGTCCGCGGGGTGCCCGCCGGGACACCGGGCTGTCCGGTACCGCCGGGGGCGCCGAGCCCGCCGATCGGGCCGGGGGCACCGGATCAGCCGATCGGGCCGGGGGCGTCCCCGGGCTGCTGAGCTCCTATGTGCTCGGCATCGTGTCGGGCGTCGCCGGTTTCTGCACCGGACCCATCCTCGGAGCGGTCCTCACCATGGCGGCCTCGGCCGGCACCGCGGCATCCGGTCTGCTCCTGCTGTTCGTCTACGCTCTCGGGATCGCCGCTCCGATGCTCGTCATCGCCACGGTGTGGCAGCGGCTCGGCGCCTCCCGCCTGCGCTGGCTGCGCGGCCGCAGGATCACCGTGGGCGGCCGGGAGTTCCACTCCACGCAGGTGATCGGCGGCCTCGTGTTCATCGCCGTCGGCCTCGTCTTCATGCTGACCAACGGGCTCATCGGAGTGCCCGAGGTGCTCTCGATGACCGTCGCGTCGTGGCTGCAGTCCACCGTGCTCGGGCTGCCGGCCTGGGCGAACGTGCTCATCGGTGCGGCCCTCCTCGTGATCCTGTGGTTCGTCGTCCTCACCCCGCTCACCGCCCCGGGCCGGGCCCTGGGTTTCCCTGCCGGAGAGACCTGGGCCGATGCGGCACGGCGCAGCCGCCAGGGAGGACCTGCCGCGGCGACGGCTCCGCGGAGCGGGCCGGGCAGTGCGGCTCGTGAGGACGAAGCCGAAGGAGAGCCCGGTGCGGCTCACGACTCTCCCGCCGAGGTCGTGTTCGCCTCGCGCCGCGAGCGGCTGCGCGCCGAGCGCCGCCGCCGCTGACAGACACCTCCCGGCCGGCGTGCGAGCACGGGCCGGCCCGCGCCTCGGCGACGGCTCCCCGCAGGTTCCCATCCGGCTCCCCGTCCGCGGTTCGCCGTGCCCGCACCGGACCCTGCGGCGGCCGGTGTGCGCGCAGGCCCCGCCGGGGTCCCGGGCCGGGTAGGCTCGAGAGGAGACGCGCCCCTGCGCACGAGGCTGTGAGCAGGGCGGAAGTGAGAACCGGAGGAGTCGCCATGACGAACGCCCACGCCCACACCACCAGCGCCCTGCCGATCGCCGAGCAGGTCGTCCTCGTCACCGGCGGCGCCCGGGGCCTCGGGGCCGCGGTCGTCAAGGCGTTCTTCCAGGAGGGCGCCGCGCTCGTCATCAACTACCGGCACAGCGCCGATGCCGCGCACGAGCTCGCCGAGGCGATCCGCGCCCGCGGCGGCCAGGCGCTCGCCGTCGAGGCCGATGTCACCGACTTCCGCGCCGTCGTGGCGATGTTCGACGCCGCCCGCGCGGAGTTCGACCGGCCGGTGTCCACGGTGATCAACAATGCGCTCGTCGACTTCTCCTTCAACGGCGACGAGCGCGACGGCGCCGACGAGATCTCCTACGCCGCGCTCGAGGCGCAGTACCGCGGCACGGTGGGCGGTGCGCTCAACGTCATCCAGGGTGCGATGAGCGGGTTCCGCGAGATCGGTTCGGGTCGTGTGGTCAACGTCGGCACGAACCTGTTCCAGAACCCCGTCGTGCCCTACCACGACTACACCGCGGCGAAGGCGGCCCTGCTGTCGCTCACCCGCACCTTCGCCAAGGACCTCGGCCCGTCCGGGGTGCGCGTGAACATGGTGTCCGGCGGGCTGCTGCGCACCACCGACGCCTCCTCGGCCACTCCGGCGGAGGTGTTCGACGCGATCGCGGCCGGCACGCCCCTGGGCCACGTCACCACGCCGGAGGAGTTCGCCTCGGCGATCACGTTCTTCGCCTCGCCCGCCTCCCGGGCCGTGACGGGGCAGAACCTCGTGGTCGACAACGGCCTCGTCATGGACTGAGCTGCGAGCTGCTCCGGGGCCGTCCCAGTGCGGTTCGTCCGGTTCCGGGGTCACTGCAGTGCGGTTTCCGGGCGTCGACCGCACTGGATCGACCGGGGAGCCGTGTTCTGCGGCCGGCGGACGCCCGCCTGCCGGGTGCCGCCGGTGATCGTGTCCCGCCTCGCGGGATCCGGTCAGCGCAGGTCGTCGAGGAAGGCGAGCACGCGGCGCCACATTAGGGCCGCGCTCGCCTCGTCGTACTCCGGGTTCGTCGGGTCGGCGAACAGGTGCCCGCTGCCCGGGTAGACGTAGTGCGCGGTCTGGGCGCCGGATTCTGCGGCGGAGCGGATGAGCCGCTGCGGCGCACACTGCTCGATCCACGGATCGCCGACACTGTGGTGGATCTCGAGCGGCACGTGGGGCTGCCAGCTCGTGGGCTTCGGCACCCCGCCGGCATGGAACAGCAGTGAGCCCGCGGCGCGCGGGTCGCGCTTGCCCATCGACTGCGCCATCGCCGCGCCGAGCGAGAACCCGCCGAACACGAGCGGCCCCTCGAGATCCTCGATGAGCGCCGAAGCGCGCCGGGCGAGCTCCGGGAAGCCCACCTCGTCGCGGTAGGCGATCCCCGGTTCGGGGGTCTCGAAGACGTGCCCGTCGTAGTAGTCGGGGGTATGGACGGTGTGCCCCGCATCGGTGAGGACGCGCGCCATGAGGCGGATGCCGTCGTTGAGGCCGACGGCGGAGTGGAAGAGAACGACAGTGGTCATGGGCTCATCCTCGCCCACGCCGCGGGCCCGCGCAACGGCGGTCGGCCCGGTCCGGCAGGACCCGGACGAGGAGCGGACCCGGCGCGGGAGGCGGGATGCGGACCGGGACCGACTGGGTCGTAGGCTGGGAGGAGGTCCGCACCGTCGCGGGCCGCAGCCCGGGCCGCCCGGTCCGGTGCCTGCGTCGGCATCGCCGGCGCCCACCGCCGCCGTATCGGAGGATCATGGCCGTCACCCGTCGCCTTCCGCGCTGGCAGGAGCTCGCCCCGCTCCTGCAGTTCGATCTCACCCTCAACCGTCGGCGTGCACGCCTGAGCCGGGTCGGGGACATCGCCGATCTCCGCACGATCGCCCGCCGCCGCACGCCGCGGGCGGCCTTCGACTACGTCGACGGGGCGGCCGGGGCCGAGCGCACCCACCAGGGCAACCGCGCGGCCTTCGACGACCTCGTGCTCACCCCGGCGATCCTCGCCGGCAACGCCGAGGTCGACCTGTCGACGACGATCGCCGGCCGCCGGTCCGCTCTGCCGGTGGGGATCGCGCCCACCGGGTTCACCCGGATGATGCAGACGGAGGGCGAGGTCGCCGGGGTCCGCGCCGCCGAGCACGCCGGCGTGCCCTTCACCCTGTCGACCATGGGCACGCGGTCCGTCGAGGACGTCGCCGCCGCGGCCCCGGCGGCCACGAAGTGGTTCCAGCTCTACCTGTGGCGCGACCACGAGGCGTCCCGCGCGCTCATCGAGCGGGCGTGGGCGAGCGGATTCGACACCCTGCTCGTCACCGTCGACACCGCGGTCGCAGGCCTGCGGCTGCGCGATACCCGCAACGGCATGACGGTGCCGCCCAAACTCACCGCCGGCACCGTGCTCGACGCCTCGTACCGGCCGCAGTGGTGGTTCGACCTCCTCACCACGGACCCGCTGACCTTCGCCTCGCTGTCGGGCAGCACCTCGGACCTCGCCTCGCTCATCAACGGGATGTTCGACCCGACGCTGAGCATCGAGGACCTCGCCTGGATCCGGGAGATCTGGCCGGGGAAGCTGTTCGTCAAGGGCGTGCTCACCGCCGACGACGCCCGCCGCTCGCTCGACACCGGCGCCGACGGCCTGATCGTGTCCAACCACGGCGGCCGGCAGCTCGACAAGGCCCCGGTCACCCTCGACGCCCTGCCCGAGGTGCGGGCCGCCGCCGGGGACGACGTCGAGATCATGTTCGACTCCGGGATCATGACCGGATCCGATGTCATCGCCGCGCTCGCGCTCGGGGCGGACTTCGCGCTCATCGGCCGCGCCTATCTCTACGGCCTCATGGCCGCCGGTGAGGCCGGGGTGCGCAAGGTGCTCGAGATCCTCGAGCGGGAGATGCGGGTGACGATGCAGCTGATGGGGGCGGCGGACCTGTCCGAGCTCACCCCGGAGATGGTGCGCCGGATCGAGAGGTGAGGGCGCCTCGGCGGGGGACGCCGGCACCTGAACGCCTGTGCCACGACGACGGCCGCCGACCCGTGAGGGGTCGGCGGCCGCCGGGGCACTCAGCGAGGAGTGCCGCGGGATTCTTCCCGCTGCGGGCCTCAGCCCGCGGTGGAACTCAGTACATCGCGTGCTGGCCGCCGTCGATCGGGATGACGGTGCCGTTGATGAACCCGGCGTCCTCGCTGAGGAGGAAGCTCACCAGGCCGCCGACCTCCTCCGGCTTGCCGAAGCGCTTCATCGGGTTGACCGACACGAACTGCTCGCCGGCGGACTCCCAGTTGTCGGGATCCATCTGCTTGAGCGAGTTCTCGACCATCGCGGTCATGATCGCGCCCGGGGCGATCGCGTTGATCCGGATGCCGAACTGGCCGTATTCGCGGGCGGAGTTGCGGGTGAGGCCGATGACGCCGTGCTTCGAGGCCGCGTAGCCCGACTGGTTGCCGACGCCGCGGATGCCGCCGACGGAGGCGGTGTTGACGATCGAGCCGAAGCCCTGCTCGCGCATCTGCTTGAGGACGTGGGCCATGCCCTGGAACACGCCGTTGAGGTTGACGGCGATGACCTTGGCGAACTCCTCGGCGCCGAAGTCCTCGGTGAGGTTCTGCTTGCCCTCGATGCCGGCGTTGTTGAAGAAGCCGTCGATCTTGCCGAACTTCGCCACCGTCGCGTCGACGTACTTCTTGACGTTCTCCTCGCGGGTGACGTCTGCGGTGATGACCTCGACCTGCACCTGCGGGGCGGCGTCGAGGACGAGCTGCTTCGTCGCTTCGAGCCCCTCGGCGTTGAGGTCGACGAGGACGAGCTGGGCGCCCTCGGCGGCGAGACGCTCCGCGACCGCCTGGCCCAGACCGGATCCGGCACCGGTGATGATGATGGACTTGCCTGCATAGCGATCGGTCATGTCGAATCACTCCTCGAGAATCGGGATCGGGCGGCCGTAGTGTCGCCCTCCACCAGGGAGAATCGATTCCCGGGTCCGCGTGTTCCCGGCCGGTAGGTCTGTCGCATCACACCTCGCCCGTCCCGCTCGCGCCGGACCGGTGGCCTCAGCGGAAGACCCCGAAGGCCCCCAGGATGAACCAGAGGAGCAACAGGCCCATGAAGGTGTGCGCGGTGGTGATCTGATTGGCCTCGGTTCTGCTGGCCTCGAACGCGCGCGACCATCGATCCCAGTACGACAGCGGCGGATCCGGTGTCGTCGGATCAGCGGGATCGGGCCCCGGCTCCTCATCTCCGGGCCCTCGCCGGACGGTCGGGTCGGATTTTGGTGGCGGCTCTACGGTCGCGGGCTCACCGCCGGGAGCCGGAGCAGGCTCGTCGGAGGGGACCGAGGACTCGGCTTCGGTGTTCGGCGGAAATACCGGTCCGGGCCCCGCGGCCGGGAGACCGATGGAGTCGAAGGACGGCGGCTCCGGGAACGAGGTGGAGACCTCGAAGGGATCCGATTCGTCGTTCTTCTCGTTCATCGCGGCAGACCTCCTCTGATCGCTCGGTTCCACGCTACGAGCGATCGACCGAGCGCTGCACGCGGATCTGCTCCGATGTCGGAAAGTGCTGTGGCCGTCCGGTCGCACGCCACCCACCTGCGCGCACGCCGCGGCTAGACTGCGAGACGATGCTGACCACGCCCGAGGTGCCCGCCCGGAACCGGCCCCTGCCCCGTCGCGGGGTCCGCCGGTGAGCACCCCCGTCATCCTCATCGCGCTCGCCGCGATCCTCGTCGGCGCGGTGCTCCAGCGGCTGTCCGGCACCGGGGTGGGGCTCGTCGTCGCTCCCGTGCTCGCACTGCTGCTGGGACCGGCGCTCGGCGTGTTCATGACGAACGCGACGACGATCGTCTCCGGCTTCCTCATCATGCTCGCCGTCATCCGTGAGGTCGACTGGAAGCGCTACCTGATCTTCGCCCCCACCGCGCTGCTCGGCGCGGTCCCCGCCGCGCTCCTCGTCCGCGAGCTCGACGCCGCCTGGCTCAACATCGTCATCGGTGGCGTCGTGCTGCTCGCCCTCGGCCTGACCTTCGGGATGCCGCGGGTGCCGCACGTGCAGTCGCCGGCACTCACCGGGACGGCGGGGTTCGTGGGCGGGTTCCTCAACACGAGCGCCGGGGTCGCCGCACCTGCGATGGTCATCTACTCGCGGTTCGCCCGCTGGGACCAGCGCTCCTTCGCCGCCACCATGCAGCCGACCTTCATGACGATGGGGATCTTCTCCGTCGGGACGAAGGTCGCCGTCGGGGCCACGACCTTCGATCAGCTGCCGCCCTGGCAGCTGTTCGGGGCGATCGTCGTCACCGTGGTCCTCGGGATCCGGATCGGCGGATGGCTCTCCCGGCGCGTCCCGACGCACGTCGCTCGGCGGCTCGCGATCACGCTCGCCGGTGCCGGCGGTGCGGTGGCGCTCGTGCGCGGCATCCTCATGCTCTGACCGGTCATCTGTGGTGAATCTGTCTCTCGGTGCGGTCGCGGCACGCCGAGGTGCGATTCCGGGACGGTGCGGTGCGGTGCTGCCGCGGAACGGCGCGGCGACCCGTCGCCGCGATGGATCAGAGCACCCCGAAGATCTGCTCCAGGATGAAGACGATGATCGACCCGAGCACGGCCCACATCACGAACTCGACGAACGACAGCTTCCGCTCACCCGGCCGGTCCCGTTCCGCTTGGGGGATGTGCCGACGGCCGTCCGGGTGTCGGAGCGGGACCTTCGCCGGCTTCCGACCGGACCCGACCGCGGGCGAGGCGGGATCCGGGTCCTGAGCCGACTCCCGGATGCGCGGCTCCCGGGCCAGCGCGGAGAAGTCCGGGAGCACGGGCTCGGCCCGGCCCCCGGAGGCCGCCGCAGCGGCCGGCTCCGGAGAGAGCACCTCGGATGCCGAGGCGACCGGACCGGGGTCCGGGGCAGGTGCCTCGGGCCCGGGCGACGGGACCGGCGGGTGCGGGCGTCGGAACTCGGCGAAGGACACCGGCTCCGGGAACGCGCTCGTCACCTCGAACGGGTCGGTCGCATCCGCCGAGGGCCGATCGTCGTCACCCCGGCGTGCGCCCGGCGCGCCGCTCACCCCTCGAGCGCCCCGCGCATGCGCTCGAGCACCTCGGGATCCTCGATCGTCGAGGGGACGACCACGTCGGAGCGGTGGTCGGCGATCTCTCGCATGGTCTTGCGGAGGATCTTGCCGGAGCGGGTCTTCGGCAGCGCGGGCACGATGTCGACCCGCTTGAGGGCGGCGACCGGGCCGACCTCGCTGCGGACGAGCGTGACGAGCTCCCCGGCGAGCGCCTCGGCATCGGTGTCCGCCCCGTCGGCGAGCACGACGAAGGCGCGCGGCACCTGGCCCTTCGTCTCGTCGTGGACGCCGATCACCGCGCACTCGGCGACCGCCGGGTGGGCTGCGATCGCGGCCTCCATGGTGCCGGTGGACAGGCGGTGCCCGGCGACGTTGATGACGTCGTCCGTGCGACCCATGACGTAGACGTAGCCGTCCTCGTCGAGGTAGCCGCCGTCGCCGGTGAGGTAGTACCCCTCGAACGCGGAGAGGTAGGAGGAGACGAAGCGCTCGTCGTCGCCCCACACCGTAGCCATGGTGCCCGGTGGCAGCGGCAGGCGGATGACGACGAGGCCGTCCTGCCCGGCCGGCACGGGTTCGCCGCCGGCATCGACGATCTCCACCTGGTACCCCGGCACCGGCTTGGTGGGCGAACCGGCCTTGAGCGGGAAGCGGTGCAGCCCGATCGGGTTCGTGGCGATCGGCCAGCCGGTCTCCGTCTGCCACCAGTTGTCGATGACCGGGATGTCGCGGCCGGTGGCTGCGGCGAGCTTCTCGGTCGTCCAGGCGTAGGTGTCCGGGTCGAGCCGCTCGCCGGCGAGGAACCAGCCGCGGACGCTCGACAGGTCGTACTGCTGCATGAACGCACCCTCCGGGTCCTCCTTGCGGATCACGCGCATCGCGGTCGGGGCTGCGAAGAAGACGTTCGCGCGATGCTCGGAGACCACGCGGAAGAACGTCGAGGCGTCCGGGGTGCCGATCGGCTTGCCTTCGAACAGGACCGTGGTGACACCGCCGATGAGCGGGGCGTAGACGATATAGCTGTGGCCGACGACCCAGCCGACGTCCGAGGCGGTGAACATCGTGTCCCCGGGGTGGAGGTCGAACAGGTTCGGCAGGGACCAGGCGAGCGCCGTGGCGTACCCGCCGGAGTCGCGCACGATCCCCTTGGGCCTGCCGGTCGTCCCCGAGGTGTAGAGCACGTAGAGCTCGTCGGTCGCCTTGACCGGGGTGCAGGGCGCGCCCTCCGGGGTGGCGTCCATGAGCTCGGCATAGTCGAGGTCGCGGCCCTCGACCAGCGTGCAGGGGTGCTGCGGGCGCTGGACGATGACGGTGAACTCCGGGCGCGCCTCGGCGAGCTCGAGCGCGCGGTCGAGCAGCGGCTTGTACTCGATGACCCGGCTGCGCTCGATCCCGCACGAGGTGGAGATCACGGCCTTCGGGGCGGTGTCGTCGATCCGGACGGCGAGCTCGTGGGCGGAGAAGCCGCCGAACACGACCGAGTGGACGGCTCCGAGGCGCGCGCAGGCGAGCATGCTGATGACCGCCTCGGGGATCATCGGCATGTAGATGATCACCCGGTCGCCCTTGCCCACCCCGCGGTCCGCGAGCACCCGGGCGAAGCGTGCGGTGAGCTCGGTGAGCTCGGCGTAGGTGTAGGTGCGCACGGTGTCGGTGACCGGGGAGTCGTAGACGAGCGCGGCGTCGTCCCCGCGGCCGGCGATGACGTGGCGGTCGAGCGCGTTGTAGCAGACGTTGAGCTCGCCGTCGGGGAACCAGCGGTAGATCGGGGCGCGGCTGTCGTCGAGCGCGCGGGTGGGCGGCGTGGTCCAGTCGATGAGCCCGGCGGCTTCGAGCCAGAAGCCCTCCGGGTCCTCGGCCGCGCGGGCGGCGGCCCGGGTGTACGGGTCGGCGGTCTGGTGGCCGCCGGTGGGTGCCTGCTCGCCGGTGGTGGGCTGCTGATCGCGCGGGGTTCCGGGGTGGGTCATGGTGCGTCCTTCTGTGGGGCCCGCAGCAGTGGGGGCGCGGCCGGCGACGGTACCTGCGTCCCACCATTGTGGACCCGATCACACCGATGCGGCAGTCCCGACCCCGGCGTCGTGGAATCGGACACAGGCCGAGGCGCCCGCCGGCGGGGATGCCGGAGGGCGCCTCGGGAGGGGTGCCGGTGCCGGGTGCCTGGGGAGGAGTGCTGCGGGACGGGCCGCTCGGGCGGTGGCGCCGGGGGCGGGGCGTCAGAACAGGAAGACGGGGAACCAGAAGCCGTTGAGCAGCGTGAGCCCGCCGACCACCCCGGCGACGACGAAGGCGATCGTCCGGTTCTCCGCGTAGCCGTGGAGCTCGCGGCCCTCGGCGTCGCGGGTGCTGTTCGTCAGCAGGAGGATCGCGTCGATGATCCACCACACGCCGAAGCCGCCGAGGGTGACGAGCTTGAGCACGCCGGTGCCGATCTTCCCCAGGTAGAACCGGTCGACGCCGAAGCTGCCGACGAGGATCGACAGGAGTGCCGCGGTGAGGAACGAGCGCTGACCGTGGTGGTCCCGGGCGCCGACCGTCCCGGGGGTGGGCTGGAACCCGGCGCCCGGGTGGGTCTGCGGCAGCGGATGGTGGGTGACGCGCCCCTCGGGCCCGCCGGCGGTGTACATGGTGTGGATCCGCTCCTCGTCGGCGCCGTATCCGTCAGGGCCGGCTCCGGCGGGAGGGGTGGCGCGGGGGTGGGGGTCGACGGAGGGAGGGAAGGTCGGGGTGTTCATCGGAGCTCCTCGAATCGGGTGGGGATCCGGGTCGATCTCCCGGTTCCTCGTGCTTCGATTCTTCTCCGTGCGCCGCGCGCGGGCACTGGGGCTTCCCCTACTCGGGGGTGCGGGAAGCCGCTCGGATCACGGGGCCGGGCGCGAGGTGCGAGGCGCGGGCAGGGCGTCGACCTGGCGGACCCGGGCCACGCGCCAGGTGCGAGGTGGGCGCGGGGTCGGCGCCGGCTGCGGGCCCGCCCGGCGCCTGGTTGAGACAGCAATATCCTGCGGATCCATTCTCAGGAACCACAGGATAGTGCTGTCTGGCAGGGGCGGGGGTGTCAGATCTTGTTGCGGCTGACGAGCTGCTTGGCGATGACGCCGAGCTGGATCTCGTTCGTGCCCTCGCCGACGATCATGAGCGGGGCGTCGCGGTAGTAGCGCTCGACCTCGTACTCCGTCGAGTAGCCGTAGCCGCCGTGCACGCGGATCGCGTCGAGCGCGACCTCGGCGGCCATCTCCGAGGCGAAGTACTTCGCCATCCCGGCCTCCATGTCCACGCGCTCACCGGAGTCGTAGGTGCGGGCGGCGTGGAGGACGAGCTGGCGGGCGGCCTCGAGCTTCGTCGCCATCGTCGCCAGGTGGTTGCCCACCGACTGGTGCTTCCAGATCGGCTTGCCCATCGACTCGCGCTCCTGCGCGTACTTCACCGCGTCGTCGAGCGCGGCCTGGGCCACGCCGAGCGAGCGGGAGGCCACCTGGATGCGGCCGATCTCCAAGCCCTTCATCATCTGCTTGAAGCCCACGCCCTCGGTGCTGCCGAGCAGCTGGGACTGCGGCAGGCGCAGCCCGTCGAAGGAGATCTCGCAGCTCTCCACACCCTTGTAGCCGAGCTTGGGGAGGTCCTGCGAGATGCTGAAGCCCTCGCCCTTCTCCACGAGGATGATCGAGATGCCCCGGTGACGGGGCTCGGCCTCCGGGTCGGTCTTGCACAGCAGCGCGAGGAGGTCGGACTTCCGCGCGTTGGTGATCCAGGTCTTGGTGCCGTTGATGACGTAGTCGTCGCCGTCCTTCTTCGCCACGGTGCGCATGGCCTGGAGGTCGGAGCCGCCGCCGGGCTCGGTGAGCGCCATGGTCGCGCGGATCTCACCGGTGGCCATGCGCGGCAGGTACTTCTCCTTCTGCTCGTCCGTGCCGAACTCGAGGATGAGCTTGGAGACGACGGTGTGGCCGCCCATCGCGCCGGCGAGCGACATCCAGCCGCGTGCGAGCTCCTGGGTGATGTGGACGTAGGCCTCGGTGGAGACCTTGCCGAAGCCCCAGGGCTCGGGGATCGCGAGCCCGAAGATGCCCATCTCCTTCATCTGCTCGATCCACTGGGTCGGGTACTCGTTGGCGTGCTCGACCTCGTTGACGGTGGGCCGGACGTCGCGGTCGATGAAGTCCGCGACGGTCGTGATCATCATCGTCTCTTCGCTGCTGATGGTCATGGGAGCTCCTTACGGGGGTGGGGTTCGGTATTCGGGCTGGGCGGTGGTGCGGAGGTCAGATCAGGGTGCCGTCCCGGGCCGCGGTGCGGGTGCGGCCGAGCGACAGGCCGGCGTCGCGGGTGCGGGCGAAGAAGTCGGTGCCCTTGTCGTCGACGACGACGAAGGCGGGGAAGTCCTCGACCCGGATGCGCCACACGGCCTCCATCCCGAGGTCGGCCATGTCGAGCACCTCGACCTCGGTGATGCATTCCGCGGCGAGCCGGGCGGCCGGGCCGCCGACGGATCCCAGGTAGAACCCGCCGTGCTCGCGGCAGGCCTCCGTCACCTCGACGGAGCGGTTGCCCTTGGCGAGCATGACGAGCGAGGCGCCGGCAGCCTGGAAATCGCGCACATAGGCGTCCATCCGGCTCGCGGTGGTGGGGCCGAAGGAGCCGCTCGGCATGCCCTCGGGCGTCTTCGCCGGACCCGCGTAGTACACCGGGTGGTCACGGAAATAGGACGGCAGCTCCTCACCGGCCTCGAGCGTCGCACGGAGCCGGGCGTGGGCGATGTCGCGGGCGACGATCATCGTGCCGGTGAGCGACAGGCGGTCGCCGACGGCCCGTGCGGAGAGATCGGCGCGGATCGCGTCCATCGGCCGGTCGAGGTCGATCGGGGTGACCTCTCCGGACTCGATCTCCTCCACGGTGCCGGCGGCCGGCAGGAAGCGGGCGGGGTCGTGCTCGAGCTCCTCGATGAATACCCCGTCGGCGTCGATCCGGGCGACGAGCTGGCGGTCGGCCGAGCAGCTCACCGCGATCGCCACCGGCAGGGAGCCGTTGTGGCGCGGCAGCCGCACGACGCGGGCGTCGTGGCAGAAGTGCTTGCCGCCGAACTGAGCGCCGAAGCCGAGCGTCTGCGTGAGCCGGAGGACCCTGTCCTCGAAGGCGCGGTCGCGGATCCCGTGGCCGGTCGCGGCATCGCCGGTCTCCGGCAGGGTGTCGAGGGAGTGGGCGCTGGCGAGCTTCGCGGTCTTGAGCGCGGCCTCCGCGGTCGTCCCGCCGATGACGATCGCGAGGTGGTACGGCGGGCAGGCCGCGGTGCCGAGCGAGGAGATCTTCTCCGCGAGGAAGTCGAGCAGGCGCTGCTCGTCGAGGATCGCCTTCGTCTCCTGGTAGAGGAAGGACTTGTTCGCGCTGCCGCCGCCCTTGGCCATGAACAGGAGCTCGTAGCCGCCGTGCGCATCGAGCCCGATGTCGATCTGCGCCGGCAGGTTGGTGCCGGTGTTCGTCTCCTCGAACAGGGAGAGGGGAGCGAGCTGCGAGTAGCGGAGGTTGAGGTCGCGGAAGGCGGCGTGCACCCCGCGGCTCAGGTGCTCGGCATCCGCGCCGTCGGTGAGGACGTCCGCACCGCGCTTGGCGGTGATGATCGCGGTGCCGGTGTCCTGGCACATCGGCAGCACCCGGCCGGCGGACACGACGGCGTTCTTGAGCAGGTCGAGGGCGACGTAGCGGTCGTTGTCGCTCGACTCCGGGTCGTCGAGGATGCGGCGCAGGCTCGCCAGGTGGTCGGTCCGCAGGAAGTGCGCGATCTCGGTGAAGGCGGTGCGGGCGAGCTCGGAGAACACGTGGGGGGCGATGGTGAGGAAGGTGCGCTCGGTGCCGGCCACCTCGGCGCGGGCGATGTCCACCCCGTCGATGTCCAGCCGCCGCATGGGCACCGCGGCGGGCCCGGTCGGCAGGATCTCCGAGTACCGGAAGTCGGCGGTCGGGGTGCTCATCAGACCGTGCCCTCGGCGTGGAGGGCGGCGATCTGCTCGGGCGTCCGGCCGATCCCGGCGAGGATCGTGTCGCTGTGCTCGCCGACGGCGGGGATCGGGTCCATCCGGTACTCGACGCCGGACATCGTCACCGGCGGCAGCACCGCCTCGATCGGGCCGGCCGGGGTGTCGATGGAGGTCCAGCGGCCGCGGTCGACGAGCTGGGGGTGAGCGGCGACCTCGGACATGTCGCGCTGCCGGGCATGGGCGACCTGCGCCTCGAGGAGGAGCTTCTCGCACGCGTCCCCGGAGTACCCGGCGAACACCTCGTCGATCACGGCCTCGAGCTCCTCGCGATGGGCGAAGCGCTGGGCGGCGCGGTCGAAGCGCGGATCGAGTGCGATCTCGGGGCGGCCGAGCACGGTCTCGCAGAACCGCTGCCATTCGCGCTCGTTCTGGATCGCGAGCACGACCTGGGCGCCGTCGCCGCACGCGAACGTGCCGTAGGGGGCGATCGCCGCGTGCGAGGTGCCCGCCCTCACCGGCCGCGAGCCGCCGTAGCGGGTGAAGTAGAGCGGGAAGCCCATCCACTCGACGAGCGAGTCGAACAGGCTGACCTCGAGCGCGGCGCCCTCACCGGTGCGCTCGCGGGTGTAGAGCGCGGTGAGGATGCCGGAGTAGGCGTACATGCCGGCGGAGATGTCGGCGGTGGAGATGCCGGTCTTCGCCGGGAACTCCTCCGTCCCGGTGACGGACACGAGGCCGGCCTCGGACTGCACGAGCGCGTCGTAGGCCTTGGCGGTGCGGTAAGGACCGTCGGAGCCGTAGCCGGACACGGAGACGTGGATGAGGCGCGGGTTGAGCTCGCGCAGGCGCTCGGCTCCGAGGCCCAGGCGCTCGGCGGCACCGGGGGCGAGGTTCTGGACGAACACGTCGGCCTCGCGGACGAGGTCGTCCATGATTCCGGCGGCCTCCGGGGCCTTGAGGTCGAGGCCGAGGCTCTCCTTCGACCGGTTGAGCCACACGAAGTGGCTCGACTGGCCGTGCACCGTGGTGTCGTAGCCGCGGGCGAAGTCTCCGACGCCGGGCCGCTCGATCTTGATGACGCGGGCGCCGAGGTCGGCGAGCTGGCGGGTGGCGAACGGGGCGGCGACGGCCTGTTCGCAGCTGACGACGGTGATCCCGGCGAGCGGGAGAGCGGTGCTCATCGTGCCTCCACGGCGGTGTGACGGACGGAAGTGATGGGGCGCGGGCCCGGAGGCGGGCGTCCCGACGCGGGCGCAGGATGCGGAATCCGGATGAAAACATGATCGCACAGATCATGCATGATTCCAACAGTCCGGCTCCGACAGTATTGGAATCGGGTGACTGTGCGGTAGATTGGGAGGACTGCATGCCGCGACGGGAGTCGATGATGTCATCTGTCGCGGATCATCCATTCTTCACATCATCCAGACCCACAGCGGAGGACCCACGATGGGCGCAGCGCCGACCACGACCCGGGGCGCCACGAAGCGCGACCTCATCGTCGCCGGGCTGCGCCGGCGGATCCTCGCCGGTGAGCTCGAGCGCGGCGCGCGCCTGCGCCAGGACGAGGTGGCCGCCTGGTTCGAGTCCTCGATCACCCCGGTGCGCGAGGCGCTGCGGGCGCTCGAGGCCGAAGGGCTGGTGACCTCGGAGGCGCACCGCGGTGTGCGCGTCGCCGGTGTGCGGATGGAGAACCTCAAGGCGCTCTACATCACTCGGCGCCTCACCGAGGCCTATGCCATGGAGCGCGCCACCCCGCGGATCTCGAGGCACGAGCTGCGCACGGCCGAGCGCCTCCTCGACGAGCTCGACGAGGCCTCCGCCGCCGGCGACGCCGCGGCCCGGAACGCGAAGAACATGGAGTTCCACTTCTTCTTCTACGACCGCTGCGGGCTGCCCGGGCTGCGCGACGACATCGAGGCGCGCTGGCACGCCTTCCCCTGGGATCTCACGCTCGACAGCGCCGAGCGGCTCAGTGACGTCAAGGGCGAGCACCTCGCGATCGTCGAGGCGGTGCGGGCCGTGGATCCGGCCGCCGCCGCGCGCACGGTGAGCGAGCACATCGCGCACGGGTTCCTCAGCCTCGCCGCGCAGGTGTCCGGCGGGCCCGTCGAGGATCCCTTCGACATCGACGTCGATTGACCCCCAGTACTCAATTTTCGAAGGTTCCTGATGCGTTAGAAGCTTGACACCACCAGAACGAAACCTTCGAAGATTGCGATCCTGTGCATCTGCGGGAGGCGCGGGCTGCAGCCCCGGTCTCAGAGGCTCGGGTCGATGACGATCCCGGCGCGGGTGACGGCCCGGGACTCTGCCGCCTCGAGCGCGGAGCCGATGTCGTCGAACGCGAAGTCCTTGTCGACGAGGTGCTCCCAGTCGAGCTCCGGGGTGTCCGCGATGAACTGCACCGACCGTCCGAGGGTGGCCCCGGGGTAGCGGATCGCCGCGCGGATCTGCGCGCCGGAGCGGGTGAACAGACCGGGGTCGAACTCGGTGAAGCGGTTCGGGCTGATGTTGCCGATCGACACCATGATGCCGCCGGCGCGGGTGGAGCGGACCGCCTCGGTGAACCCGTCCGGCACCCCGGTGAGGTCGATGACGACGTCGGCGGAGCCCGCGGTGGCCTCCCGGATGAGCTCCACCCGGCCGGCGGAGTCCTCGGCCTGCGACAGGTCGATGCCGTGGTGCGCCCCGAACTCGAGCGCCTTGTCGAGGCGGGCCGGCGCCATCTCCGCGACGAACACCTCGGCACCCATGCGGCTCGCCACGGCCGAGGCGCACACGCCGAGCCCGCCCGCGCCGAGCACGACGACCTTCTGGCCGAGCGACACCTCGCCGAGCTCGCAGCCGAAGTACACCTGCGACAGCGCGCAGTTCGCCGAGGACACCGCGGTCGAGGTCACCGAGTCCGGGACCTTGAACACGGCCTGGTTCGGGCCGATCGCGCAGAAGGTGCCGAAGGTGCCGTTGAAGTGAGGAGCCTCCACCGCCGGGGTGCCCCACAGGGTGTAGGCGTTGCGGCAGATGTGCGGAGTGTCGTTGTTGCACTCGGGGCAGCGTCGGCAGGCCTGGAAGTACGTGGTGACGATCCGGTCGCCGACGGCCAGGGGTGCGCCGGTGAAATCCGAGTCCACCCCGTCGCCGAGCGCCTCGACGACGCCGACGCCCTCGTGTCCGAGCACGCAGCCGGGCCGGACGAGTGGATGGTGCCCCTTGAGGATGTGGATCTCCGAACCGCAGACGTTCGCGCGCACCATCCGCATGAGGATGCCGCCGGGCGGGGGCGCGACGGCCTCGTACTCCTGGTAGTCGATGCGGCCGGGCTCGGCGAGGACGACGGTGGTGCCGCGCATGGTCTCTCCTTCGAAACGACGGGTGCGTGCGGTGCCATTGTCGCGCACCGGTGGAGCGGGTGGGAGAGGTGCGGGTCGGTGCGGCGCGCACCCCACCTCTTAACGAGCGTTCGGTTTCGGTTTAGAGTAGGAGGAGCCGCCGGCCCCGCCCGGAGCGATCCGATCCACCCGGCCCGATCCGATCCGATCCGTCCGACGATCCTGCCGGCCTGATCACGCCCGATCAGGCCGCCCGCGCGGCGCCGCACCCGCACCATCACTGCGAAGGAGCATGATGACCGACACCGCCTCCCATGGCACGGTGACCCTGACGATCGAGGACCGCCTCGCCCGCGTCGAGCTCAACCGCCCCGACACGCTCAACTCCCTCACCCGCGAGGTCTTCGAGGACCTCGTCGAGATCGGCACGCGACTGCGGGGCGACGATTCCGTCGCCGCGGTCGTGCTCACCGGCACCGGGCGCGCGTTCTGCGCCGGCCTCGACCTCGGCGAGTTCGGCAAGATGAAGTCGGGGGAGAAGAACCCCGCGGTGGCCCTCGGAGAGCGGCTGGGCTCGGCCCGTGCGATCGCGCAGCAGGCTGTGCACATCTGGCAGCTGCTCGAGGTGCCCGTCATCGCCGGCGTCCAGGGCGTCGCATTCGGCGGAGGCCTGCAGATCGCGATGGGCGCCGACGTACGGATCATGGCACCCGACACCAAGCTGTCGATGATGGAGATCAACTGGGGCCTCGCCCCGGACATGTGCGGCACCCAGCTGCTGCCGCGGCTCGTCGGCCCCTCCCGGGCGAAGCTGCTGATCTTCACCGGCGAGGTCTTCTCCGGCGCCCGGGCCGGGGAGATCGGGCTCGCCGACGAGGTCGTCGACGACCCGGTCGAGTGCGCGCTCGAGGTGGGCCGCGCCATCGCCGACAAGTCCCGCACCGCGCTGGTGAGGTCGAAGATGCTCATCGACCTCGCCGCCACCGCGGACCTCGCCGAGGGATTCGATGCGGAGCAGGAGGTCATCGCCGAGCTCATGGGCGGGCCCGAGCAGATCGAGGCCGTCGACAAGCGACTCGCCGCTCTCGCCGCACGCAAGGGAGCGCAGTGATGACCGGCCGGCAGGGGACCGCGCCGCACGGCGCCGAGTCCGCCCATGACCCGATCGGGCACCTGTCCTCCGATCTCCTCGCCGGGCAGGTCGCCTTCATCACCGGCGGCGGATCCGGCATCAACCTCGGCATCGCCAAGGCCTTCGCCCGATGCGGTGCCGCGGTCGCGATCTGCGGCCGGACCGAGGAGAAGCTCGCCGCCGCCGCCGAGGAGCTCGCCGCGCTCGGTGCAAAGGTCGCCTACCGGGCCGCGGACGTGCGCGACATGGACGCCCTCCAGGCGTCCATGGACCATGCCGCCGCCGAACTCGGCGACATCAGCATCGCGGTCGCCGGTGCCGCCGGGAACTTCTTCGCGAAGGCGGAGGAGATGAGCTCCAACGCCTTCCGCACCGTCGTCGACATCGACCTCATGGGCGCCTACCACACGGCCCACTGCGCGTTCCCCTACCTCCAGCGCACCCGCGGCTCGATCCTCTTCATCTCCGCCTCCCAGGCCTTCAAGGCCACCCGCTACCAGGCGCACGTCGGGGCCGCGAAGGCCGGCATCGAGATGCTCATGAAGGATCTCGCGGTGGAATGGGGCCGGCACGGGATCCGCTCGAACTCCCTGGTCCCCGGCCCGGTGTCCGGCACCGAGGGGATGTCGCGGCTGGCCGGGCCGACCGGCGACGACATGTGGAAGAAGGCGGTGCCGCTGGGCCGCTACGCGGAGAAGGAGGAGATCGGGGCGATGGCCGCGGTGCTCTCCGGACCGCTCGGCGCCTACGTCACCGGCGCGCAGTTCCTCGTCGACGGCGGGCTCTCCCAGGTGGGCTCCGGGGAGATCTCCGACGCGGTGGGCCGCGCGCTGTTCGGCGAGGAGTGAGAAACCTCTCCACCGACCTCACGTTCCGGGCCTCCCCAACGTCTGCAGGATGATGAAGAAGCCACCGTTCGACGAGCTCGTCCGCACGCACTCGGTGCGGATCCTGCGGTTCTGCCGGTCCATGCACGCGCAGCCGGCGGACGCCGAGGACGCCTATTCCGAGGCGTTCCTCGCCGCGCTGCGCGGATACGCATCCCTGCCCGAGGACGCCAACCTCGAGGCCTGGCTCATCACCATCGCACGCCATGCCTGCATCGACGTGCACCGGCGCAACGCGCGGCGGGCGGTCCCCGTCGAGCAGCTGCCGGAGCCGGTGGGCACCGGGCCGGGCGGCACCTGGTCGGGCGGCTTCTCGCTCGGCGGCCGGCCGGAGAACCCCGGCCGGGGGAGCGAGGGCGAGATCGACGTGTTCGCTCTGCTGTGGCGGCTCACCGACCGGCAGCGGGAGGCGGTCGCCTACCACCACGTGTGGGGGCTGCCCTACGCCGAGGTCGCTGCCCAGGTCGGCGGCACACCGGCGGCCGCCCGCCGGGCGGCGGCGGACGGGATCGCGGCACTGCGGCGGATGATCGAGGAGGAGAGACCATGACCCGCGCACCACTCATGACGCGCACCGTGCCCACTACCCCGGGACCACCCGAGGGATTCGCATCGGCCGGGCTCGACTCGCAGCCGGGTCCCGGAACAGGGGGCGCCGTGCCGGAGGACCGGCTCTCCGGACCCGCGTCGGCGCTCGAGGAATCGATGGTGGCTGCCCTCAACGCCGAGGTCCTCGCCCGCGGTGACGCCACCGGGCTCGTCGATGCCGCCTACACCCGGATGCCCTCGCCCATGGGCGAACTCGTCGTCGTCGTCACCGACCGCGGCCTGCTCCGGATCGGCTTCGACACCGAGGAGCTCTCCGCCGTTCTCACCGAGGTCGCCGAGGCGGTCGGACCCGTGGTCGTCGAGGACAGCGGGATGACCCGGACGGTGGTGGCGGAGCTCGGGGAGTACTTCGCGGGGGAGCGGAGGTCCTTCGACATCGCCCTCGACCTCCGACTCACCCGGGGCTTCCGGGCCGAGGTCCAGCAGGCGCTCGCCGACATCCCCTTCGGGAGCACGATGAGCTATGCGGAGATGGCTGCGCATCTGGGGAACCCGAAGGCGGTGCGGGCCGTCGGCACGGCGTGCGCGAAGAACCCGATCCCGCTGATCCTCCCGTGCCACCGGATCGTCCGCAGCGACGGCAGCTTCGGGAACTACCGCGGCGGCCACGACCGGAAGCAGTGGGTGCTCGACTTCGAGGCGGGGACCCTGCCGCTGACCGGCTGACCGGCTGGCCCCGTGACCGGGCGGCCTGCCGCTGACCTGACGGCCGGATCCCCGCCTCGCTCGTGACCGGGGCTCCGGCGCGAGCCGGCCCGGCTCAGAGACCGGCGGGAACGGCGACGACGGCGTCGGGCGCGGCGAGTGCCCATGTCGTGCCGACTGCGGGGTCCGACGCGACGCGTCCGATGCGCATGCCGGTGCGCGCTGCGAGGCGATCGAGATCCTCACCGGCAGACTCGTCGCCGAGCACCTCGCGGGCCCGGTCCGCGGTCAGGCACGTGTGCGTCACCGCGTGGGTGCGCACCTGTTCGAGCCAGGCCTCGGGAGCGAAGTGGGCAGCGAGCACCACGGTGGCGCCTGCGGTGATCACGGCGGTGAGCTCGCGTGCCTGAGCGGCGAGGGTGTGGAGATCGCCGGTGATGAGCCAGCGGTGGTCCTGGCCGAGCCCGGCGGCGGCCGCTGCCTCGTGCGCTTCGCTGAGGCCGTCGGCATGGGTGAGGAGGTGCGCCCCTGCTGCGGTCGGGTCGTGAGCCGATTCAGCGCCGACGACGATGCTCAGCGCACCGGCCGGGAGTGCTCGGATCTGTACGGACTCGGGCAGGGAGCCGGCGGCCGCGGCGGTGGGACCGCAGGGCCGGGGACGCTCGGCTGCCCGGGAGCCCGCGGCGGGGCGGGGCGGGTGTCCGGATCGACCCGCGCTGTCGCGGCGTCGGACGGCGCCGAAGACGGGCCCGGGGGTGAAGAGCGGGGAGCCCGCCAGGGTGTCGGGCTCGTCCTCGGACACCTCGATGACGGGGAACTCCGGGGTCGCGGAGCGGCTGACCGCGTTGCGGTAGGTCCAGCGACGGCGGAGGCCGACAACCCCGAGCACGGGGTGGGTGCCGGAGAGCTCCCGGAGCAGGGCGGGCACCTCGGCCTCGGGATCGCTCGCCACGGCGACGGCGCCGAGCGAGGCGCAGGCGAGCCAGCTCATGATGAAGGCCGGCGAGCTCTCGAGATTGAGGTGGACTGCAGTGCCCGGTGCGACGCCGAGCGCCCGGAAGCGCTGCGCGGTGAGCCCGACGAGCTGGGCGAACTGGCGGTACGACCACGTGTTCGAGTCACCGGTGCCGGTGATGAAGGTGAGGAACGGAGCGGTGCCGCGGCAGGCGACCGCCCGGGACCACACCGCGCCGAGGTCCGCCGCGGGGCCGGCGGAGCCGCTCGGTGCGAAGGATTCAGGTGCGGAGGAACCGGGCGCAGGCGGCGCGGGACGCGCGGGTGTCGTAGGGGGCGTCGGCGGGGCCGACGAGGTGGAGCTCGTGGAATCGGAGAAGTGAGCCTGGGGCGAAGAATGCACCTGCGACCCTTTCGCGCTGGTGTGATGTGGATCTCATTGAGGGTATCAGCGCAGGTTGTGCGCTCCGTGGCCTGTGGCTCGGACGGCGCTGAGATTTCACCGTCCGTCCGCTGTGCGGCCACGTGGGCGCACAGCGGACGGATGACGGGTGAGGGTCGGTGCTCCTGGGGTGGGGCCCCGCCGGGTGGGGCTGGGCTGTATCCCGATCGCGCGCGTCAGCCGTGCTTGCCGGGCATCGCCGGCCGCACCGGCTCGATGTCGCGCTCGGCGGCCATGAGTGCCTCGACGCTGCCGAAGGAGTGCACCTCGTTGAGGAGGACGAGGGTCGGACGCATGAGCTTGAGCCGCTCGGCGGCCTCCTCGGCGAGGATGTGCTCGACGTTCATCCACTCGGAGTTCGTCGCCTCCGTGGTCTGGTGCCGCAGATCGCCGATCTCGTCGCCGCGCGCCACGTAGAAGTACGTGTCGAAGCGGCGGGTGCGCCCGGGAGGGGTGATCCAGTTGGCCCAGGGCTTGAGTGCGGTGGTCGCGATCGTGGCCCCGGCCTCCTCGCCCACCTCGCGCTGCGCGGTCGCGATGAGCGCCTTCGCGAACTCCGGCTCGGCGCCGAGCTCGGTCTTCGCCCAGGCGCGGACGTGAGCGTCGAGCACCTCCCCGGGCACCTCGAGCGCAGCGGCCATCTCGTGATCCTGCGGATCCACCCGACCGCCGGGATAGACGAGCACGCCGGCGGCGAAGTCCATGGTCGTCACCCGATGCTGGACGAAGACCTCGAGGCCGTCCGCGGTATCGCGGGCCACGATGACGCTCACCGCGGGCTTGACCGGCGTCTCGACCCCGGGCGGGGCGAGATTGCTCTTGAGAGATGTGCCCACGCGGTCGGAGCGATCATGTCCTTCGTCGTGCAGGTCGCGCACCATTCATCCACCTTCGGCTCAGCCGGCTCCGCCGCTCGGGCTGCTCCGCTGCAGGTGCGGGCCGGACGTGTCTTCTCCGTACTGTACCGGCGCCGTGATCCAGGTCACGCGCGGGTCCGGCATCCGGGCAGTCAGCACTGACCGGAAGGGCTGCGGCGGACTGTTCGGTGCTCCGGCGCGGTGCTCCAGACCAGTGCCCCGGCCCAGTGCCCGGTTCGGCGCCCGGCTCAGCGTCCGGCGCGGGCAACGATGCGCTGGGCGCGCTTGAGCACCGGCGCATCGACCATCGCGCCGTCGACGTTGACCGCGGCCCCGCCGGCGGCCTCGGCGGCGTCGACCACGCGGCGGGCCCAGGCGACGTCCTCGGCGGAATCGCCGAACTCGGCGTCGATCGCGGCGAGCTGACGGGGGTGGATCGCGAGCTTCCCGGCGAAGCCGAGCGCCCGACCGCGCTGTGCAGAGGCTTCGGTCGCGCCGTCCGTGGAGAAGTCCGCGCACGGGCCGTCGATCGGTCCGGGCATGCCGAACGCGCGGGCGGCCATGACGACCCGGGAGCGCGCATGGAGCAGCTCGGTCTCCTCGGGTCCGACGCTCGCGTCGAGCTCGAGACCGAGGTCGTAGTTGCCGAACGCGAACCGGTGCACCGAATGGGCCCGGGCCAGGGAATCGGCGGCGACGATGCCGCGCGGGGTCTCGAGCAGGCCGATGAAGTACGGCGCGGCCACGCCGTGCTGGGTGAAGCGCTGGCGGATCTCGTGGACGGGGTCCTCGGACTCGCACTTGGGGATCATCACCCCGAACGGGCACTGCGCGTAGTGTCCCGAGCGCTCGGCGGCGACGGTGCTCAAGCGGGACGCGACCGCCGCCAGGGCGCTGACGTCGGGGGCGAACCAGTCGGTGTCGGCGGCGTTGATCCGCACCACGACCGCGGTGTCCGAACCGGCGCCGGTCCACTCGCCCTCCGACAGCCAGGCGGCGACGGAATCCCGCGCGGTCGCCTTATCCTCGGGGGCGACCGCGTCCTCGAGGTCGACGATGATCGCGTGTGCGCCGGAGGCGAGCGCCTTGGCGAAGCGGTCCGGTCGCGTGGCGGGCACGAAGAGCAGGGTCTGGGCGACATCGAGGCGGCGCGGTGCTGCAGCGTCCGACCGGGCGGTGTCCGTCATGGGATGTCCTTCGAAGAAGTCCGGGGCAGTACTACCGAAGTTCACTCTAGCGGGTTAGACTGTTGCAGAAAACACAAAAAGTCCGGCGCGATTGATGCAGTTTGAGGTAAGAATCACCGAGGGCCGCACGCGCCCGGACACCCCTCCACACCGTACAGAAGGAGACGCGCAATGGTGCGAGAATTCCAGGGAATCGCAGAGCTCGAGAAGCACCTCGGGCAGGAGCTCGGCACGAGCGACTGGGTCACCGTCGACCAGGAGCGGATCAACACCTTCGCCGATGCCACCGGCGACCACCAGTGGATCCACATCGACGAGGAGCGCGCCAAGGCCGGGCCGTTCGGCGGCACGATCGCCCACGGCTTCCTCACCCTCTCCCTCCTGCCGCTGCTCGGCGCCGAGGTGATGAACGTGACCGGCATGAAGATGAAGATCAACTACGGCCTCAACAAGGTCCGCTTCCCCAAGCCCGTGCCGGCCGGTGCCAAGGTGCGCGACGTCGTCACCCTCAAGGAGATCGTCCGCAAGAGCTCGGGCATCCAGGTCGTCATGGACCACGTCATCGAGATCGAGGGCTCGGACCGCCCGGCCTGCATCGCCGAGGCCGTCACCCTCATGGTCGAGGACGACTGACCTCCTCCCGCCGTCCCGTCGGCGCCGTTCGGCCCAGCCTTCGGCGCCGACGGCCCTGCGCCGTCGACATCCCGGCAGACCGCCGGAACCCCGCCCGGCATCACCTGCCGCCGTCACCGAGAGAAAGCAGATCATGGACGATTCCGATCTCAAGCACATCCTGTCCACCGTCCGCGAGTTCGTCCGCGAGCAGGTGATCCCCCGTGAACTCGAGATCGAGGACACCGACGAGATCCCCAAGGAGATCCGCGACGCGGCCGCGGAGATGGGCCTGTTCGGCTGGGCGATCCCGGAGGAGTTCGGCGGCCTCGGCCTCAACGCCTACCAGGACGCGAAGCTCTCCTTCGAGCTCGGCTACACCACCCCGTCCTTCCGCTCGCTGTTCGGCACGAACAACGGCATCGCCGGCCAGGTGCTCGTCAACTACGGCACCGACCAGCAGAAGCAGGAGTGGCTGCCGCGGATCGCCTCGGGCGAGGTCGTCGCCTCCTTCGCGCTCACCGAGCCCGACGCCGGCTCCGACCCGTCCGGCCTGACCACCAAGGCGGTCAAGGACGGCGACGACTACATCATCAACGGTGCCAAGCGCTTCATCACCAACGCCGCGCTGTCCGACGTCCTCATGGTCTTCGCCCGCACCAACCCGGAGGCCAAGGGCAGCAAGGGCATCTCCGTGTTCCTCGTGCCCACCGATTCCCCCGGCGTCACCGTCGGCCCGCACGACAAGAAGATGGGCCAGGCCGGCGCCTGGACCTCGGAGATCTTCTTCGACGACGTCCGCGTGCCCTCGAAGTACCTCATCGGCGGCGAGGAGGAGGTCGGCTTCAAGGCGGCCATGGCCTCGCTCAACAAGGGTCGTCTCCACATCGCCGCGATGTGCGTCGGCCAGGCCACCCGCATCCTCGACGACTCGGTCGAGCACGCGAAGGTCGCCAAGCAGGGCGGCACCGCGATCGGTGAGTTCCAGCTCGTGCAGGCGCTCCTCGCGGAGTCCTACGCGGAGCTCTCCGCCGCGCGTGAGATGGTGCTCGCCGCCGCCCGCCGCTGGGACGAGGGCACCGACAAGAAGCTCGGCCCGAGTTCCTGCAAGCTCTTCGCCTCCGAGATGCTCGGCCGCGTCGCCGACCGCGGCGTCCAGGTGTTCGGCGGGATGGGCTACATGCGCGAGACCTCGGTCGAGCGCTTCTACCGCCACGCCCGCCTGTTCCGGATCTACGAGGGCACCTCCGAGATCCAGAAGCTCGTCATCGCCCGCCAGATGCTCAAGGGCGCCCACCTCGAGGGCCGCTGAGCATGAGCCTCATCCGCACGGAGCTCGCCGCCGGGATCCTCACGATCACGCTCGACGAGCCGGCCCGCCGCAACCCGCTGAGCGCGGACATGCGCGCGGAGATCTCCGCCGTGCTGTCCCCGCTGCCGGCGGAGGTGCGGGCGGTCGTCTTCACCGGTGCCGACTCCGTGTTCTCCGCCGGCGGCGACCTCGCCTCGATGCCGCCGGAGAGCCCCGAGGCCAGTGACGAGCGGATGGCGGCCGTGGCCGACTTCATCCGCCTCGTCGCCGGCCTGCCGGTCGTGACCGTCGCCGCGGTGGAGAAGGCCGCGGCCGGCGCCTCGGTCGGCCTCGCCTGCGCCTGCGACGTCATCGTCGCCGGGCGCAGCGCACAGTTCCTCCTGCCGTTCACGCGCCTGGGGATCGTGCCCGACGGCGGGCTCCTCGCCCTGCTGCCGGCGCGCGTCGGCCTGGCCCGGGCGCGGCGCCTGATGATCGCCGGGGACCCGGTCCGGGCCGAGGACGGCGCCGCCTACGGGCTCGTCGACCACCTCGTCGAGGACGGCGCCGCGCTGAGCACCGCCGCCGAGGTGGCCGCCCGCCTGGCTGCCCGGGCGCCGGGCTCCGTGCGGGCGATCAAGCAGGCGCTGTCCGTCGGCGCGCCGAGCCTCGACGAGGCCTTCGCGGCCGAGGCGGCGGGGCAGCGTGCGCTGTTCTTCACCGCCGACTTCCGCGAGGGCAAGGCGGCGTTCTTCGACAAACGCTCCCCGGAGTTCACCGGGGAGTGAGCCCGCCGGGCCCGGCGGGTCGCGACCGCAGCGGTCGGCGCGCCGCCCGCACGGGTCCGTGCACCGCTGGCCGCACCGGTTCCCGTCACCCCGTCCACCGCATCATCATCACGTCCGCACCACCGATCGAAGGAGTACATCATGGGTCTGCTCGAAGGCCGCACCGCCGTCATCACCGGCGCCGCTCAGGGGCTGGGCTACGCCATCGCGGAGACGCTCGTCGCCGAGGGCGCCAACGCCGTCCTCGGAGACCTCAACGAGGAGGCCGTCGTCGCGGCCGCTGAGAAGCTCGGCGTGGGCGACCGCGCCGTCGGCCTGGCCTGCAACGTCGTCGACCTCGGCCAGGTGGAGGCGCTGTGCGCGCTCGCGCAGGAGAAGTTCGGCGCCGTCGACGTCATGGTCAACAACGCCGGCATCACCCGCGACGCGACCATGCGCAAGATGACCGAGGAGCAGTTCGACCAGGTCATCGCCGTGCACCTGCGCGGCACCTGGAACGGGCTCAAGACCGCCTCGGGCATCATGCGCGACCAGGAGAAGGGCGGCTCGATCATCAACGTGTCCTCGATCTCCGGCAAGGTCGGCATGCTCGGCCAGACGAACTACTCCGCGGCCAAGGCCGGCATCGTCGGCATGACGAAGGCCGCCGCCAAGGAGGTCGGTTTCAAGAACGTGCGCGTCAACGCCATCCAGCCCGGATTCATCAACACCGCGATGACCGCCGCGATGCGCCAGGACGTCATCGACGCGAAGCTCGCCGAGATCCCGATGGGCCGCGCCGGCGAGCCGAGCGAGGTCGCCTCGGTCGTGCTGTTCCTCGCCTCGGACATGTCCTCCTACATGTCGGGCACCGTGCTCGAGATCGCCGGCGGCCGCCACATCTGATCGGTTCGGCCGCGGTTCCGGCCGCAGCCTGCGCCGCACGCACCGTCGACCTGCCGTCGCTGCTCGATCCCGCCCCGGACCTCGAGCACGACCGGCAGGTCGACGGTGTTCCGGCGGACGTGGACGGCCGGGCCGCGGCCCCCGGCGGGGATGTAGGATGAGGGCACACCGGCACCGGCTCGGCCGAGCCGCGGTGCCGTACCTGCGAGAGACGAACGGCCTGTGGAATCCTTCATCATCTTCCCCTTCGACGCGCGGTGGCCCACCTGGGTCCTCGTGACGCTCATCGCGATCGATGCCGTGATCCGGATCGTCGCGCTCGGCTGGGTGCCCTATCGCCGCAAGCCCTCGGTGGCGCTCGGCTGGCTGCTCGCGATCTTCCTCATCCCCTACGTGGGCATCATCGCGTTCCTCCTGTTCGGCTCCGCGAAGCTGCCGCCCAGCCGCCGCGCCCAGCAGCGTGAGGTCAACGAGCTCATCCGCAGCCGCACCGACGACGAGGCGATCCTCGGCCGCGAGGACCACCTGAGCGAGCCGCTCGTCACCTCCGCGAAGCTCAACTACCGGCTCGGGGCGCTGCCGATGACCCACGGCAACGACTTCACCCTCGAGCCCGACAACCACCAGTGCATGCTCGACATGGCCGCCGAGGTGGACAGGGCCACCGACTACGTCCACTTCGAGTTCTACATCGTCGCCATCGACGAGGCGACCCGCCCGCTGCTCGACGCGCTGCTCGCCGCCCATGCCCGCGGCGTCAGGGTCCGGATCCTCATAGACCACATCGGCTCGCTCGGCTACCCCGGGTATGCGGAGCTCGTGAAGATGCTCGACGCCTCCGGGGTGAGCTGGCGCCGGTGCCTGCCGATCCGTCCCTGGAAGCTCGAGTACCAGCGGCCCGATCTGCGCAACCACCGCAAGATCCTCGTCGTCGACGGCACCGTGGCCTACACCGGCTCGCAGAACGTCATCCACCGCACGTACAACAAGCGCGCGAACCTCAGGAAGGGCTTCGAGTGGAAGGATCTGTCGGTGCGGTGCACCGGCCCGGTCGTCGCGGAGCTCAACGCGGTGTTCGCCTCCGACTGGTACTCCGAGACCGGCGTCATGCTCTCCGACGAGTTCGACTCCGTGGTCGAGTCGCCGGACGACGGCGGGACCATGGCCCAGGTGGTGCCGAGCGGCCCCGGGTTCGAGCTCGAGAACAACCTCCGGCTCTTCAATCACCTGATCTACAACGCCAACCACACCGTCGTCGTGTGCTCGCCCTACTTCGTCCCGGACGAGTCGCTCATGCATGCGCTCGTCACCGAGGCGCTCTCAGGGGTGGACGTGCGGCTCTACGTCGGGGCGACGAGCGACCACGCGATTGCGCAGAAGGCTCAGGAGTCCTACTACGACGAGCTCGTCGACGCCGGGGTGCGGATCTTCCAGTACCACGCGCCCACGGTGCTCCACTCGAAGTTCCTCCTCATCGACGACGAGGTCACTCTCATCGGCTCCTCGAACATGGACGAGCGGTCCTTCGCGATGAACATGGAGGTCACCCTGTTCATCGTCGATGAGGACTTCACCGACCGGATGTACCGCCTCGAGGTCGACGACTATCGTGCGAACTCCGTGGAGCTCGACGTGGAGGCCTGGCGGCAGCGCTCGCTCGGCCGGAAGTATCTCGAGAGCCTGTGCCGGCTCACGAGCTCTCTGCTCTAGCGCCGCCGGTCTGCCGAGAACGCACGAGGCCCCGCACACCTTCCGGTGCGCGGGACCTCGTGCTGCTCGCCGAGCAGTGCGCGGTGCGCTGGGCGCCCAGCGGGCTCAGAACGTTGCGCAGCGCCCGATGCGCGGGTCTCTCAGCTCGAGGCGCCGGTGGTCGGGCCCTCGGCCTCGAGCGGGGTCGAGGGATCCGAGATCGAGTCGTCGAGGATGACGGCGTCGGACGAGGTGCCCGCGGCCTTGCCGGAGGCACTCGCCCTGCCGGCGCCGCCGGAGGTGCCGGTGGCCTTCGACGAGGGCTCGGTGACCGAGCCGCCCGCGCTGGTCTTCGATCCGGCCTCCACGCCGGTGTCCTGCTGCGCCTGCGAGGTCGGATCCGCGACGCTGCCGGAAGCCGGCGTGGCGGCAGCGGCGGCCTTCGCCTCGGCGTCCTTCTTCGCGTCGAGATCGTCTGCGCCGGCAGCGGCGCTCTTCTCCGCCTTCTTCTGCTCGCGGTTGGTCTTGACGTCGTCGACCTTGCCCTGCACCGCACCGACGGCGGATCCGGCGGCGGACTGCACCTTGCCGGCCACCTCGGGAGCCTTCTCCTTGACGCGGTCGGCGACGATCGGCGCCTGCTCCTTGACGGTGTCGGTCGCCTTGGTCACCGAGTCCTGGACGCGGGGGTCCTGCCACCACTCCTCGACCTGGGCCTTGAGCTTCTCGTAGCTCTGGCGGCCGGCACGCGAACCGAGCACGAACCCGACTCCGACGCCGGCGAGAAGAATGAGTCGCTTCTTCATGGTCCCTCCCTGGGGTCAGCGCCCTGAACGGCGCATGGATATCACGGCAAGCATCCTTGCTCCGCGCGATCGTGCGCGAGAGCGCCTGCCGGTTCGGTGCCAGTCTATACCGGCAGGGAGTTCTCGTCCCCGTCGGTGGCTCCGCGGGATTCCCGGAGTTCTCGACCCTTGCGCTGGAAGCGGGCCTGCACCTGCGCGTCGTCGATGATCTTCTTCGTCGACCGCGGTGGGAGCTGGATGGTGTCCTCGGCGAGGATCCCGGCCTGGAGCTGGCGGGCGCGCTCGATCTCCGAGTCGAACTCCGCGCCGAACAGCAGCGCCATGTTCGTCAGCCACAGCCAGAACAGGAAGATCAGCACTCCGGCGAACGCCCCGTAGGTCGAATCGAAGCCGCTGAACACGACGGCGTAGAGGTAGAGGCCGGCGGTGAGGATCGCCCAGGCGAGCAGCGCGACGAGCGCGCCGATCGTCGAGAGCACGAACTTGGCGCGGCGGACGTTGCTCGTGCCGGCGTAGAGCAGGGTGATGAGGAGGAGGGTGAGGACGAGTGCGAGCGGGAAGCGGACCCAGGCCCAGACGGTGGTGAGGGTGTCGTCGAACCCGAACGGCTCGAGGAGCGCAGTGGAGCCCAGCAGGCACAGGAGGATCGCGACGACGAGCCCGATCGCGACGATCGTCACGAGGTAGGTCTGGAGGAAGCGGAGCCAGCTCGAGCGTCCCTCGGCCATCCCGTAGACGTCGTTGATCGCGGCACCGAAAGCGCGCACGAACTTGCTCGCCGACCACAGCGAGGCGAGGATGCCGATGCCGAACGCCGCACCGCCGCCGGGGGATTCGGCGAGGCTGAGCAGCGGCTGCTCGAGCTGCTGGACGCTGCCCTCGCCGGACACCTGGGACAGCCAGTCCATCACTGCTGTCACCGTCTGCGGGCCCTGGCCGAACACGTTGAGGATCGACAGCACCGCGACGATCGCCGGGAGCAGCGCGAGCATGAAGTAGAAGGACAGCGTGGCGGCGGTGTTGTGCCGCCGGTTGTGCTTGTACTGATGGATGGTGCGGGCCCACGCGTACTTCCACGAGGTCTTCGTCAGCCGGTGCGGCGAGGCCTCGGCGGTGCTGCCGGTGTGCCGGCGGTCGGACTCGGCATGCTGATGCCCGGACGCGCTCCGGCCCGGGTTCGGGCCGCCGGCGGCGTCCTGGCGGGTGTCCTGGCGCGGGTCCTGCTTCGACTGGGTGCTCACAGGGAAAGTCTAGGCGACTTCACGGGGCCGGAGAGCCGGTGCACGCCGGTTCCGCGCTCTAGGATGGGACGGGTTCCGACAAGGCATGTTCCTCATGAAGGGTGGTCCCTCCCGTGCGCATCCCCCGCATCCTCGCACTCGTCCTCGCCGGCGGCAAGGGCAGCCGGCTCGAGAGCCTGACGCAGGACCAGCCCAAGCCCACCCTGCCGATCGGCGGCACGTACACACTCATCGACATCGCGCTGAGCAATCTCGCGCACTCCCACATCCGCGACGTCTGGATGGTCGAGCAGTTCCAGCCGCACAAGCTCAACCTCTACATCGACAACGGGCGGCCGTGGGACCTCGACCGCACGCACGGCGGGCTCGTCGTCACCCCGCCGTTCGAGGGCGGGGAGGGGGAGGGATTCGCGCAGGGCAATGCGGACTCCCTGGTCCGCCAGCTCGACGCGATGAGGGAGTTCGCACCCGAGGACGTGCTCGTCCTCAGCGCCGACCACCTCTACAACCTCAACTTCCTCGACGTCTACGACACCCACCTGCAACACGGGGCGGACCTCACCATGGTCACCACCCATCAGGACGGCGACGCCTCGCGCTACGGGGTGGTGGAGATCGGGCCGGAGCGCCGGATCACGAGCTTCGAGTACAAGCCGGAGGGCGCGGCGGACGCCTACGTCACCACGGAGATCTTCCTCTACCGGGCAGAGGCCCTGTTCGAGGCGCTCGAGGAGCTGCTCGAGAAGAACGGGCAGCTCTCCGACTACGGCGACGAGCTCATCCCGCACTTCCTCGCCGAGCGCACCGTGGTGTCCCACGACCTCGGCGGCTACTGGATGGACCTCGGCACGCTCCAGTCGTACTGGACGACGAACCTCCAGCTCATCGACGGCGAGGCGATCGACCTCCACCGCCCGGACTGGCCGCTGTGGTCCGCCCAGCCGCAGCGCCTCCCGGCGTTCCTCGGCGGGTCCGCGCAGGTGCACCGGGCCTTCATCAGCGCCGGGGCCGAGGTGCACGGCACCGTGGTCCACTCCGTCGTCGGCATCGACTGCCGGATCGAGGAGGGCGCCGAGGTGCGCGATTCGCTGCTCCTCGACGGCGTCGTGGTGGAGGCGGGGGTGCGGCTGCGCAACTGCATCGTCGCCCCCGGCGCACGCGTCACCGCCGGCCCGGACCGCGGCGGCGAGGGTGTGGTCACTCTCATCGGCCACGACGGCACGATCGACAAGCGCGTCCCCTTCGACGACGCCGCCCCGCTGCCGACGCTGAGCTGACGGGCTGACGGACAGACGTGGCCCGGCGCCGGGCTGGGCGCCGGGCCGATGCGGGTCCGACGCCATGGCGATCCGGCCGGGTGCCGAGACAGCGAAATCCCGCGGTTCCGTTCTCAGGAACCGCGGGATATCGCGTTCTGGTTGAGCCTCAGGGGTCGGGGCTCAGCCGGGGTGGATCACTTGCGGGCGTTGACCGCCTCGGTCGCCTGCGGGAGAACCTGGAACAGGTCGCCCACGACGCCGTAGTCGGCGAGCTCGAAGATCGGCGCCTCGTCGTCCTTGTTGATGGCGACGATGTTCTTCGAGGTCTGCATGCCGGCGCGGTGCTGGATCGCACCGGAGATGCCGGCCGCCACGTAGAGCTGCGGCGACACGGTCTTTCCGGTCTGCCCGACCTGGTTGGCGTGCGGGTACCAGCCGGCATCCACCGCGGCGCGGGACGCACCCACAGCGGCGCCGAGCGCATCGGCGAGCGCCTCGACCTGCGAGAAGTCGCCGGCGGTGCCGCGGCCGCCCGAGACCACGATCGCGGCCTCGTTGAGCTGCGGACGACCGGACTGCGGCTTCTCCTCGACGGAGACGACGCGGGCGGTCTTCGAGGCATCGCTCGGGGCGAAGTCGACGGTCTCGACCGCACCGGCACCGGCGGCGGCCTCCGGGGAGACCGAGTTCGGCTTGACGGCGACGATCGGAGTGCCCTTGGTGACACGTCCGGCGACGGTGTAGGAACCGGCGAACACCGACTGCGTGGCGACGAAGCCCTCGGCGATGTCGCTGGCATCGGTGATGATGCCGGAACCGGTGCGGACGGCGGCGCGGGCGGCGATCTCCCGGCCGTCGGCGGTGGCGGGCACGAGCACGCCGGCGGGCTGCCGGGTCTCGATGAGGTTCGCCAGGAGCTCGGCCTGCGGAGCCACGAGGAACTCCGAGTAGGCCGGATCCGAGGCGACGAGCACCTTCTCGGCGCCGTACTCGCCGAGGGTCGCGGCGGCCGCCTCGCCCTGCGCGGCCTCGCCGACGAACACGGCGGTGGGCTCGCCGAGGCGCTTGGCGAAGGTGAGCATCTCCAGGGTGGACTTGCGGACGTCGCCGTCCACGTGGTCTACGAGAACAAGAACTTCAGACATGGTGTGTGATCAATCCTTCAGTCAGGAGGAGTCTGTGCGATTCGGGTGCGGACCGGCGGATCAGACGAGCTTCTTCGACGCGAGCCACGCGGCGAGCTGGTTGCCGCCCTCGCCCTCGTCGGTGACGATCTCACCGGCGGTGCGCGGCGGGCGAGCGGTGAGCTCGACGACCTCGGTGGTCGCACCGGCGGTGCCGACCTCTCCGGCGTCGACGCCGAGCTCGGACAGCTCGTACTCCTCGAGCGGCTTCTTCTTCGCGGCCATGATGCCCTTGAAGGAGGGGTAGCGCGGCTCGTTGATCTGGTCGGTGACCGACACGAGCGCCGGCAGGGTGACCTCGATGTGCTGCGAGGCGGTGTCGCCGTCGCGGCGGATCTTGGCGGTGCCGCCGGAGACCTCGAGGGCCGAGGCCTGGGTCGCGGCGGGACGGCCGAGCAGCTCGGCGACCTGCACCGGCACGACCGACATCTGGCCGTCGGTGGAGGCGAGGCCGGTGATGACGAGATCGACCGGACCCTCCTCCTCCTCGACCTTCTTCACGGCAGCGGCGAGCACCTTCGCGGTGCCGAGGGCGCAGGAGGCCTCGAGCGCTTCGTCGAGGACGTGGACGCCGGAGTCGGCGCCCATCTGCAGGGCCTTGCGCACGGCGTCGACGGCATCGTCGGGGCCGACGGTGACGGCGATGACCTCGGCGTCGTCCTCGTCCTCGGCGATCTTGAGGGCGGCCTCGACCGCGTACTCGTCGAGCTCCGAGAGGAGGCCGTCGACGGAGCGGTCGACGGTGTTGTCCGACTCGAACGAGCGGTCACCGGCGGCGTCCGGGACGTACTTGACAAAAGTGACAATCCGCATGGGGAGATTCATCCTTCCTGAAGAACCTGGTACCCGTTCGAACGCGAAGACGTGCACCTTCGAAAGGGATAGCTCTCTAACGTTATCAACTGGCGATGATGCCTTCATCATGGAGTCTGCCGATCTCAGCAGATCCCAAGCCGAGGCGCTCGGTGAGGACCGCCTCGGTCGCGGATCCGAAGACCGTCGGGGAGTCCTCGGCGAGGTACTCCCCGTTGACCCGGACGGGGGAGGCGCCCACGAGCATGGTGCCGAGCGCCTCGGATTCCAGGGTGCGCAGCACGCCGGCTCCCGCCGGGTCGTCCTGCGCGGCGGCGAGGGTTTCCTGCGCCACTTCACCGAGCGAGGCATACGGCGCCCAGAGCACTCCCGACCCCTCGAGGTCGGCGGTGATCTGTGCGGCCGTGCGCGCGGCGAACCACGGCTTGAGCAGTGCCTCGAGGGTCTCCCGGTACGTGTACCGGTTGGTCTCGAGGGCGAAGTCGGTGCCGAGGGCGGTCTCCAGGGCGGCGACCACCTCGGTCAGCCCGGTGACCTTCACGAGGTTGCCCCACTGGCGCTTGGTGATCGCGGTGATCATGACGTAGCGCCCGTCGGAGGTGGCGAAGTCCGAGCCGAATGATCCGAAGATGTGGTTGCCGTGCTTGGCGCGCTCACCGGCCGGCTGCAAGGTCTCGGTGTACCACCCGAGATTGGCGACCGCGGCCAGCGCGATGTCCTTGAGCGCGATCTCCTCGTAGAGGCCCTCGCCGGTGGACCGGCGGTGGAGAAGCCCGGTGAGCACGGCGGTCGCGGCGGCCTGACCGCACAGCAGGTCCCAGGCCGGGAGCGCGTGGTTGGCTGGGCCGTCGACCTCGGCGGAGCCGGTGATGAGCGGGATGCCGGCCTCGGCGTTGACGGTGTAGTCGACCCCCGGCCCGCCGTCGGCCGAGCCCTGCACCTTGACGTGGATGAGGTCCGCCCGCTTGCCGCGGAGCACCTCATCGGACAGGAACGGGCGGCCGACGTTGTTCTCGACGAAGATTCCGGCGTCCTCGCCCGGGGAGGTGATGAGCGCCTGCGCGAGCTCCTGGCCGGCCTCGCTGCGCAGATCTATCGCGACCGAGCGCTTGCTCCGGTTGAGGGTGCCCCAGTAGATCGACCGGCCCTCCGGCGTGATCGGCCAGCGGTCGATGTCCGGGCCGCCCTTGATCGGGTCGATCTTGATGACCTCGGCCCCGAGCTGGGCGAGGCCCAGGCAGGAGGACGGTCCGGCGACGAAGGAGTCGTTCTCGAAGACGGTGATCCCGGCGAGCGGCTTGAGCGCCATCAGGCCTCGACCCGCTCGAACACGGCCGCGAGCCCCTGTCCGCCGCCGATGCACATGGTCTCGAGGCCGTAGCGGGCGCCGCGGCGGTCCATCTCGCGCACGAGGGTGGTGAGGATGCGCACGCCGGTGCAGCCCACCGGGTGACCCAGCGAGATCCCCGAGCCGTTGACGTTGGTGCGCTCGAAGTCGGCCTTGCCGAAGTCCCACTCGCGGGTGCAGGCGAGCGCCTGTGCGGCGAAGGCCTCGTTGAGCTCGATGAGGTCGATGTCCTTCATCGTCAGGCCGGCGCGGCCGAGCGCCTTCTCCACGGCCGGCACGGGGCCGATCCCCATCCGGTTCGGCTCGACCCCGGCAACGCCCCAGCTGACGAACCGGGCGAGCGGCTTGAGGCCGAGCGCCTCGGCCTTGGAGCGGGTGGTGACGATGGTCGCGGCGGCGCCGTCGTTCTGACCCGAGGCGTTGCCGGCGGTGACGGTCGCCTCGGAGTCCTGCTTGCCCATGATCGGCTTGAGCTTGGACAGCGACTCGAGGTTCGCCCCCGGGCGGATGTGCTCGTCGAGGGTGATCTGCTGCTCGGGCTTCTTGCGGGTGGCCGGGATGGTGATCGGCACGATCTCCTCGGCGAAGGTCCCGTTGTCGGTCGCGGCCGCGGCGCGGCGGTGCGACTCGACGGCGAGCTCGTCCTGCTCCTGGCGGGAGATCCCGTACTCGCGGCGCAGGTTCTCCGCGGTCTCGATCATGCCGCCGGGCACCGGGTAGTGGGTGCCGCCGGCGGTGAGGCGCCCGCGCACCAGGCTGTCCTTGAGCTCGATGTTGCCGCCGCGCACGCCCCAGCGGATGTTCTCGTTGAAGAACGCGGCGCGGCTCATGGTCTCCGCGCCGCCGGAGATGACGACCTCGGCGCCGCCGGTGGCGATCGCGGACACGCCGTCGATGACGGCCTGCAGGGCGGAGCCGCAGCGGCGGTCGACCTGGCGGCCGGGAACGGTGGTGGGCAGGCCGGCGTTGAGCGCGACGACGCGGCCGAGCGCCGGGGCCTCCATCTGCGGGTAGCACTGCCCGAAGATCACGTCGTCGATGACGTCCGGGGCGATGCCGGTGCGCTCGATGAGGGCCTTGACGACCTGGGTGCCGAGCTCCTCGGGGGCGATGTCCTTGAACTGGCCGCCGTAGGCGCCGACGGGGGAGCGCAGGGGTTCGCAGATGACGATGTCTTCAGACATGGGATGCCCTCCTGGAGGCGATGGGTGACGGGAGTCGTGACCGTATGGGTCCACTGTGTCACGGGTCATCTATACCTGTCCAGGGGGTATTCACGTTGGATTAATACTTTTTCGACAGGTAATCGGGCCCCGGGGTGGGCCCCCGGCAGGGCCTTCGGGTGGGCTCCGGTGTGCGGGCGAGGTGTCCGGTGTGCGGGCAGGGCGTTCGCGGGGAGGGGTTCAGGTGCCTTCCTCTCCACGTGCCTCCGCGGAGCCGTTCATGCGTCCTCGACGAGTGCCCGGTAGTGCGGGCACATGCCGGGGACGTAGTCGGGTTCGAAGTCGATCTCCGCGGGGTCCTCGGCGTCGGTGATCACCGCGGCGAGCCGGTCGAGGTAGAACTCCCAGCCCGGGCCGCTGAATTCCGCGGTCGCGGGATCGTCGAGGTGGTGCAGGAGGGTGACGCGACTTCCGTCGGGTGCTGCCGAGACCTCGGCGGAGAGGCGCCACGGCTGCCCGGCCCCGGCGTCGACGGTCACACCGAGCCGGTGCGGGGGCTCGCAGGCGGTGATGCGCGCGGTCTGCTCCGGGGCACCGTCCTCCGCGTTGAGTCGGATGGCGATCGTGCCGGAGGCCGGGTCCCCGGACCACGGGCCGATCCAGGCCGCGGTGCGGCTCGACTCGGTGAGCGCGGCCCAGAGATCGGCGGGTTCGACGGCGAACTCGCGGCTGATCTCGAGCGTGAGCGGGTGGTGCGCGGACAGGCGTCCGGTCGGTGTCCGTCCGGTGGGTGTCGCGGTCATGGCTCTCCTCGGCGGGCGGGTCGCGGGGGCGGTGCGGTGGTGCGCTGCGGTGGGGTGGTACTGCAGTGCTGCTGGGCTGGGGTGCTGCGGTGCTGGGGTGCTGCGGTGCGCCGTGATGCGGTGCTGCGCTGCACGGCCCCGGGATCCCATCGTACGGCGGCGGTCCGGCCGGGACCAGGGTCGCCGAGCGGGACCACGGTCGCCGGCTGGGTTCCCGGGTCGTTCCAGTGCGGATACCGGCGGGTAAGCGCACTGGAGTGGCTGCGGAGATACAGGACCGCACTGGAGTGGCTGGGGTGATGCTGGACCGCACTGGATTGGCTGGGCGAGGCCGGCACCGCACTGAAATGACTGCGGAGGGCTCCTGGGGATGACCTCGGTCTCGCCCACCCGCCGCGGGTGCCGTCGAGCTGCCACTTCTGCGCGACCCCGGCATCGACCTGCCATCTGTGCTCGAGGATCCATGGGTGCTTCGAGCGGGAGCGACAGCTCGACGGGAGGATCGAACAGAAGTGGCAGGTCGATGCGAGAGCAGGTGCTGCGGACCCTCGGCCCGCCTCTCAGCCCACGGACCCGCCGCTCGGCCCATGGACCCTCAGCCCATGGACCCGCTGCTCAGCCCATGGCCCTGCTGCTCAACCCACGGGCCCGCCACTCAACCCTTGGAACCTCAGCCCATGGACCCGCCCCCTCAGCCCACGGTGGGGAGGGCGAGTTCGGCGGCGGCAAGCACCTCGCGCAGGGCGGGGTTGTCGTCGTCCTCGCGGTGGGCGAGGTAGACCTTGATCGGGTCGTGGTCGACGGTGAGCGGGATCGTCACCATATTCGGGTCGTTGAAGCTCGCGACCACGGAGTCGTAGGTGATGGTGATGCCCATCCCCGCGGACACGAGCGCGATGACGATCCACGAGTCCGGGGCCTCCTGGATGACGTTCGGGGTGAAGCCGGCGCGGAAGCACCAGTGGTCGATGAGGTCGCGCATGTTCGCCCCGGATTCCGCCGGCAGCAGGATGAGGTCCTCGTCGGCGAGCTCCGCGATGTCCATCGAGGAGCGGCCGACGAAGCGGTGCTCGGTGTGCACGGCGACCACGGGGCGCTCCATCATCACGGGGCGTCCAGAGATCCGCGGCGGCTTGGCCTGCCAGCGGACGAGCGCGAGGTCGAGCGAGCCGTCGATGACGCGGGTGAGCGCCTCGTTGGCGAAGGTCGTCGATTCGAGGTCGAGGGTGATCCCGGGCTTGCGCTGCCGGGAGGCGTAGGCGAGCTTGGCGACGAGCTTGTTCGAGGAGGCGCCGGCGAACCCGAAGCGCACATGGCCGATGTCCCCGAGGGTGGCGAGCTTGATCGATTCGCGCGCGGTGCGGGTGCTGTCGAGCACGGCGCGGGCGGGCTCGACGAGCGCGGCGCCGGCCGGGGACAGGCTCACCGAGCGGGTGGTGCGGCGGAACAGGTCGGTGCCGAGCTCGCGCTCGAGCTGCCGGATGGTGCGGCTCAGCGGCGGCTGCGCCATGCCGAGCTTGTCTGCGGCGCGACCGAAGTGGAGCTCCTCGGCGACGGCGAGGAACGCGCGGATCTGGTGGATTTCCATGCCCACATTATTGCACGTCGCGTAAAGAATGGGGTGGTATTCGTGCGCCAGATGACTTAATGTGGAACGAGCCGCTCCTCGCACCGCGCTCGTCCACTGCCAGTATCGCGGATCCACCAGTGAAAGCGAACATGAACACAGACAAAGTCGTCGACCTCGCCGAGGCGATTGCCGCGCACGTCCACTCCGGTGACACCGTCGCGCTCGAGGGTTTCTCCCACCTCATCCCGTTCGCCGCCGGCCACGAGATCATCCGCCAGGGCATCACCGACCTGACGTTCTGCCGCATGACCCCGGACCTCATCTGCGACATGATGCTCGCCGCGGGCTGCGTGTCGAAGCTCGTGTGCTCCTTCTTCGCCTCCGGATCCGCCGGCAGCCTCTACGAGGTGCGCCGCCGCCTCGAGCACCACGACCCGGAGCCGCTCGAGGTCGAGGAGTACAGCCACCACGCGATGGTGCTGCGCTACCATGCCGGCGCGGCCCGCCTGCCCTTCATGCCGATCCGCTCCTTCGCCGGCTCCGACATCCCGTCGATCAACCCGAACATCAAGCTCGTCGCCGACCCCTACACCGGGGGCACCACCTACGTCGTGCCCCCGCTCAACCCCGACGTCACGATCATCCACGCGCAGCGTGCCGACACGAGGGGCAACGCCCAGATCTGGGGCATCACCGGGGTCCAGCAGGAGGCCGTCTACGCCGCGGAGCGGGCGATCGTCGTCGTCGAGGAGATCGTCGCGCCCGAGGTCATCCGCGCCGACCCCAACCGCACCCTGATCCCGGCCCACGCGGTCGACGCCGTATGCGTCGTCCCGCAGGGAGCGCACCCGTCCTACGTGCAGGGATCCTACGACCGCGACTGCGCTTTCTACCGCGAGTGGACGCCGATCAGCAAGGATCCGCAGCGTCTGCAGGAATGGCTCGACGACCACGTGCGGAACACCGCCGACCACGCCGAGTACCTCGATGTGCTCGGACGCGACCGGATGGCCGGCCTCGCCGTCGGATCCCGGCCCTCGGGCTCGGTCGACTACGGCCGCCGCCTGCTCGGCACCGAGCTCGCCGCCGCCGAGGCCGGAGAGCACGCAGCGGCCCGCACCTCGGACGCCGCCGGCCCAGCGGACCGCACCGAGGGCACCGGCGGCGCCGCCGGCACCCCGGCCACCACGACCACCGACGGAGGGCAGGCATGAGCACCGCACCGGACTACACCCAGACCGAGCTCATCGTGTGCGCCGCCGCGCAGATGCTCGCCGGCAAGCGCACCGTGTTCGCCGGGATCGGACTGCCCACGCTCGCCGTCGACCTCGCGCACCGCACCATCAACCCCGACATCGAGCTCATCTACGAGTCCGGTGTGTCCGGCGCCCACCCGGAGGCCATGGCCGAGGGGATCGCGGACTCCGTCGTCGTGTCCGGGGCCGAGGCGGTCGTGAACATGCAGGCGCTGTTCGGCTACGTGCTCCAGGGCGGGAACGTCGACGTCGGCTTCCTCGGCGCGGCGCAGATCGACCGGCACGGCTCGCTCAACACCACGGTGATCGGCGACTGGGACCGGCCGAAGGTGCGGCTGCCCGGATCCGGTGGGGCGACGGACATCATGGCCAACGCCGGGGAGATCTTCGTCATCGTCCGCCGCCACGACCTCTCCGCCTTCCCGGAGGCGGTCGACTTCGTCACCTCCCCCTCGCCGGTCCGCGCCCGCGAGGCCGCCGTGGGCATCCAGCCGGCCGGCCACGGCGTGAGCGTCGTCATCACGCCGCTCGGCGTGCTCCAGCGCACCGACAAGTACGGCGAGCTCGAGCTCACCCATGTGCACCCCGGCGTCACCGTCGAGCAGGTGCGGGAGAATACGGGCTGGGACCTCGCCGTCGGCCCCACCGTGGAGACGACCGCGGAGCCCACCGTCGAGGAGGTGCGCCTGCTGCGCGACGAGATCGACACCGTCAGGCTCTACCTGCGCTGACGCGCACGACCGACCCGGCCGCCACCGGCCGCCAGACCGATCGCCCGCCGTCACCACCGGCGGGCGGCAACAGGAGGAGACACGTGGACACCACGGCTCAGGACAGCAAGGCGCAGGACCTGCGCGAGCGCTTCTCGCGCACCGGCAACGGCCCCCTCTCCGGGACCATCGTCGCCGATTTCGGCCGTGTGCTCGCCGGCCCCTACGCGACGATGCTGCTCGCCGACCTCGGCGCGACGGTGATCAAGGTCGAGAGCCCCGGCGGCGACGACACCCGGCTGTGGAAGCCGCCGGTGCGCGAGGACGACGCGACCTACTACTTGTCGGTCAACCGGAACAAGACCGACGTCGTGCTCGACTTCCGCAAGGAGGAGGACCTCGCGCTCGCCCGTGAGCTCGCCCGGCGCGCCGATGTCATCGTCGAGAACTTCAAGCCCGGCGGGCTGGAGAAGTTCGGGCTCGACCACGCGACCGTCGCACGGAGCAACCCGGACGTCATCTACTCCTCCGTCACCGGCTTCGGGCCGAACAACCCGCAGCCCGGCTACGACCTGCTCGTCCAGGGCCTGTCCGGATTCATGAGCCTGACCGGCGACGCCGACGGTCCTCCCTACCGCGGCGGCGTGGCGGTGTTCGACGTCATCACCGGCCTCCACACGACGATCGGCATCCTCGCCGCCCTCCAGCACCGCAACCGCACCGGGGAGGGGCAGAAGGTCGACACCAACCTCCTGTCCTCGGCGCTGTCCGGCCTCGTCAACCAGACCTCCGCCTACGTGGCCGGCGGCGTCGTGCCGCACCGCATGGGCAACGAGCACCCGAGCCTCTACCCGTACCAGCCGATGCCCACGCAGGAGGGCGACCTCATCGTCGCCTGCGGCAACGACCGCCAGTTCGCGGTGCTCGCGAACGCCGTCGAGCGCCCCGAATGGCTCACCGACGAGCGCTTCGCCACCGCCTTCCCGCGCAACAGCAACCGCAAGGCGCTCGAACCGCTGCTCATCGAGGCGCTGTCCCACCGCACCGCGCAGGAGTGGTACGAGCTGCTCACCGCCGCCGGCCTGCCGTGCGCCCCGATCAACTCGATCGAGCAGGGCGTGCAGCTCGCCGAACGGATCGGTCTCGAACCCGTCGTCGAGGTGACCACCGGGGACCGTACGATCCCCACCGTGCGCAACCCGATCTCGCTGTCGAAGTCCCCGGTCGTCTACGACCTCGCCCCGCCCGCGCTCGGGCAGGACACCGAGCTCGTGCGCGCCTGGCTGAACGAGGACTACACCCGCCCCGACGAGGCCGCACCGCAGCGACCCGCCGAGGCCTGAAGGGCGTGACCGACGCCGCAGGACCGCACCCGGTCCCGGAACGCGATCCCGCACAGGGGCGCGGGCCGGGACCGGAGCGCGTGCCGGAGAAGCAGGCGAAGCAGGTCGAGCCCGGCCGGCTCGCCTACCTCGCGATGCTCGGCACCACCACGGTCGGTGCGCTGTCGGGCAACGTCATCAACGCCCCCCTCCACCGGATCCAGCAGGATTTCGGGGCGACCGACAGTCAGACGGTGCTCGCGGTGTCGGCCTTCACCGTATCGATGGTGATCTTCGTGCCCTTCACCGGGTGGCTGTGCGATCGCTTCGGCACCGTGCGGATCGTGCTCGGAGGACTCGCGATCATGATCGTCGCGCAGGCCCTCGCCGCATTCTCGGTCAACCTCGAGATGCTCATCGTGCTCCGGGTGGTGCAGGGGATCGCGTGCTCGACCTTCCCGCCCGGTGTGCAGCGCGCCCTCGTCGCGCTGTGGCCGTCGAAGGGCCAGGCCGCGATGGCGGCGTGGGCCTCAGCGATCGGTGTCGGCCAGGCCGTCGGACCGCCGGTCGGCGGCGTGGTCTCGGAGATCTTCGGCTGGCGCGCCGTGTTCATCCTGCAGGCCTCCCTGTGCCTTCTCCTCGCCGTCGTCATCGTCGTCGCCGTGCCCAAGGTGCGCGGGCGGCAGGCGCCCATCCACGGCATCGGGATGGCGGTGCTGATGATCGCGATGGGGGCCTCGGTCCTCCTCGTCACCCTCGTCGGGCAGCGCGCGGACCCGCTCGCCGAGGCCGTCGTGGCGATCATCGCCTCGCTCGGCCTCGTTGTCTACGTCGTGCTCGCCACGCGCTACCCGGAGACCCTGTTCGAGCCGCGCTCGCTCCTCGAGAAGCGCTACATCCGCGGCACCGTGTCGGCGGGCTCGACGATGTTCATCATGGGGGTGTGCCTGGTCAGCCTGCCGCTCTACCTGGGCGAGCGGCTGGGCCTGACACCGGGCCCGGTGGGCCTCGTGGTGTTCGCGATGGCCTTCGCGATGGCGGTGTCGGGCCGACTCACCTCGTGGCTGTCGGCGAAGCTCTCGATGCGCACCGTGATCGAGATGGGGCTCGGGGTCCTCATCCTCGCGCCGCTCGTGCTCGGCTGGTGGACCTCGCGCGAGTCCGACTCCGCCGCGGTCCAGGTCGCGGTCGTCATCGTGCTCCTCCTGCTCATCGGCGCCGGGCTCAATGCCGGGCAGAGCATCGCGGCGTACGCGATCTCGCGCTCGCTCGCGGCGAAGAACTCCATGGCCTTCGGGATCCACAACACCTCCCGCTTCATGGGGATGGCCACGGGATACGCCTGGGCCGCGCTGATCTACCCGCTCGGTGCGCCGGTGCTCCTGTACGCCGGCGCCTCGGTCGTCGCGCTCGTCGCGCTGCTCACCACGGTGATCGGCGGCCCCGCAGGGCAGGTCGAACCGGCGCGCGAACCCGTCTGAGCCGGGCGGCTCGGGGTGCCGGGACGCGGGTCGGCTGCGCCCTCCCCGCGGGGTGTCCGCGGCGACCCGTAGGCTGGAAGCATGGACGAGGCCGCGCACCCCCACCCCACCCCAGCACCACCCTTCGAACAGGCACCGCCGACGGCCGTCGGTGAACCCGAGGTGCCCGGCGAGTCTGTCATGTCCGACGCGGACACGATGTCCACCGATGACCCCGCGCCTGGTGACCCGGGAGCGGGTGCGGGGGAGTCGGCGGGCGCCTGGGTGACGGTGGACGACCCGCCCGGGGGAGGGCCCGGCGAGTCGGACTCGGCTCCCGCCGGCTCCCCGGAGGCGCTGCGGATCCTCTCCGAGGTCTTCGGCTACGACTCCTTCCGCGGCGACCAGGGTGCAATCATCGACCACGTCGCTGGCGGTGGGGACGCAGTCGTCCTCATGCCCACCGGCGGCGGCAAGTCGCTGTGCTACCAGATCCCCTCGCTGCTGCGCCCGGGCACCGGGATCGTCGTCTCCCCGCTCATCGCCCTCATGGCCGACCAGGTCGCCGCGCTCGAATCGCTCGGCATCCGGGCGGCGTTCCTCAACTCCTCGCTCGACGTCGACGAGGCGCGCGCCGTCGAGGCGGCGTTCGAGGCCGGCGAGCTCGACCTCCTCTACATGGCCCCGGAGCGGCTCGTCCTCGAACGCACCCGCGCCCTGCTCCGGCGCGGGCACGTGTCGCTGTTCGCCATCGACGAGGCCCACTGCGTCTCCCAATGGGGGCACGACTTCCGGCGCGACTACCTGGGGCTGTCCCTCCTCGCCGAGGAGTTCCCGCAGATCCCGAGGATCGCGCTCACCGCGACCGCCACCCGCGCCACCCACGAGGAGCTCACCGAGCGCCTCCGGATGGGCCGGGCCCGGCACTTCGTGTCGAGCTTCGACCGGCCGAACATCCAGTACCGGATCGTGCCCAAGGACCAGGCGCGCAAGCAGCTCATGGACTTCATCGCCGGTGAGCACTCCGGCGAGGCCGGGATCGTCTACTGCCTGTCGCGCAAGAGCGTCGACGCCGTCGCGCAGGCGCTCGACGCCCGCGGGATCCCGGCCCTGCCCTACCACGCGGGCATGGACGCCGCCGACCGCGCGGCGAACCAGGCGCGGTTCCTCCACGAGGACGGCATCGTCATGGTCGCGACGATCGCGTTCGGGATGGGCATCGACAAACCCGACGTCCGGTTCGTCGCCCACCTCGACCTGCCGAAATCGATCGAGGGCTACTACCAGGAGACCGGGCGAGCCGGGCGTGACGGCCTCGCCGCGACCGCCTGGATGGCCTACGGGCTCGGCGACGTCGTCAACCAGCGGCGGCTCATCGACTCCGGGGAGGGCTCGGCAGAGTTCCAGCGCAGCCAGCGCGCCCACCTCGACGCGATGCTCGCCCTGTGCGAGACCGTCGACTGCCGCCGCGTCCAGCTGCTGCGCTACTTCGGACAGGAGTCCGAGCCGTGCGGCAACTGCGACACCTGCCTGAACCCGCCGCGCACCTGGGAGGCGACGATCGCCGCGCAGAAGCTCCTGTCCGCGCTCATCCGGCTCGACCGCGAACGCGGCCAGCAGTTCGGCTCCGGCCAGGTCATCGACGTGCTGCTCGGCCGCGACAACCCGCGCTCCGCGCAGTCCCGGCACGAGGAGCTCAGCGTCTGGGGCGTGGGCGCGGAGCTGTCCGAGAAGCAGTGGCGGACCGTCATCCGGCAGCTCATGGCCGCCGACATCGTCGCCGCGGCCGGTGAGTACAACGTGCTGGTGCCCGGACCCCGCGCCACCGGGGTGCTGCGCGGGGAGGAGATCGTGCATCTGCGCGACGACCCGGAGCCGGCCCGGGCGTCCCGCCGCTCCCGCAGTGCGAGCGGTGCGGGAGGGGCCCGCGCCTCGGCGGCGGACGGGCTGGAGGGTGCGGACAGGGAGCTGTTCGAGGCGCTGCGCGACTGGCGCACGGAGACCGCGCGGGAGAAGAAGATCCCGCCCTACATGGTGTTCTCCGACGCCACGCTCGTCGGCATCGTCGAAGCCCGGCCGACCTTGATCGGTGCGCTCGGCACCGTGAGCGGGGTGGGCCTGAAGAAGCGTGCCGAGTACGGCGAGGCGATCCTCACCGTCGTCGCGGAGGCCGCCGCGGGGGAGTGATGCCGACCTCCGGGGCGGTGCGGGTCAGGGCAGCCGGACGGCGTCGAGGACGAGAGCGTTCTCGCCGCGGAAGGTGAAGTCGGAGAGCTCCTCGAACACCGTCAGGCGGGTGCTCGACCCGGGGTCGGTGAGGTCGACGAACTCGAGCTGCGGGACCGGGGAGCCGGCGTCGCGCTGTGCGACGGATTCCGCCTGATGGACGATCACCGCCTCGGTGCCGTCGATCCAGGCGCCGTGAACGGTGTCCGGGGTGAAGTCGCCGTCGAGCATGCGGGCCGCCACCGGCTCCGGGCTGCCGTCGATCGCGTCGATCGGCACCTGCTCGAACGCTCCGGTCTGATCGAGCCAGACGACCGCGCCGCCGGTCCCGCCTTCGACTGCTCCGCGCGGTTCGCCCCAGCCGAGGAACCCGTCGCCGGCGGAGTCGACCACGCGCTCCGTGACTGTGCCGTCGGCGGTGTCGATCGCGCGGAGTCGGATTCCGTGCCCCAGTCCCTCGTCGGGGTGGACGCGCTCGGTGAGGACCATCGTCCCGTCGATGCAGGGGTGGTCCCCGGTGCGGCCCTCGAGGATCCCCGGTTCGATGGGCGCGTCGAGCTGCTCGGCCCTGCCCTCGCGGACTGTCCAGAGATGCCCGTCGTCATCACTGGAGTCCGACCCGGTGAGCACCGCTGTGGTGCCACCGCAGACGGCCGACGCCACCGGCCTGCCATCGATCTCGGCGCGGGTGGTGACCCCGGTGTCGCCGATCTCGACGACCTCGGTGCCCTTCCCTCCCGCACGGACGACCGTCGTCGAATCCTCCCGACCGAGCAGGTGGCCGCCCCCGCCGTCGCCGAAGCTCCCCAGCCGCTCGGTCACCGGGTCCGTCCCGTACCGGGTGACGATCCGGCCGCTGCGGAGCACTAGGCTCTCGCCCTGCACCTCGAGCTCGGCGTCGTCCCTGCCCAGATCGAAGCGGTCGAGCGAGCCGTCCGGCCGGACCGTGAGCAGGGAGTACTCGGATCCGCCTTCGGCGCTCTCCACCGCGGAGCCGATCAGCGCCGCCGTGTACAGCGACAGGTCGAGGTCCTCCGGGGCCCGGTCGCCGCCGAGCGCGCACCCGCCCAGCACGGCGGTGGACATCGCTGCGGTGGCCAGGGCGATCGTGCGGAGGAGAGACATGATGGCTCCACGCTAGCGGTTCCCGTGACCGGGGAGCGGAATCGGAGCACGAGAAGGGCCGCCCCACCCATCGGTGAGGCGGCCTTCGCGGTGGCCGTTGCGGGGTCCGGGCGGTGTCACACCCCGCCGATGAGGCCCTTGCCGCCGTCGAGCACGAGGACCTGGCCGGTGATCCAGCTCGCCTCCTCGGACAGGAGGAACGCCGCGGCGGCCGCGATGTCCTCCGGGGTGCCCAGGCGCTTCATCGGGTAGCCGGCGGCCACGCCCTCCTCGTCCTTCGCGTAGAGCGCCTCGGCGAATTTCGTCTTGACGACGGCCGGTGCCACGGCGTTGACGCGCACGTCCGGGCCGAGCTCCATCGCGAGCTGCCTGGTGATGTGGATGAGCATGGCCTTCGAGGAGCCGTAGAAGCCGATGTTCTCCGGCTGGCCGAGGCCGGCGACGGAGGCGACGTTGAGCACGCGACCGCCGCGCTCGGCGAAGGACGCCCGGTAGACCTTCTGGGTCCACGACAGAGCGGACATGTCGTTGACCTCGAACACCTTGCGGGCCGCGCCGAGGTCGAGATCGATCATGGGTCCGTAGACCGGGTTGATGCCGGTGTTGTTGACGAGGATGTCGATGGGGCCGAAGGTCTCGGTGACCTTCGCGATGACCTCGTCCTGGTGCTCGGGCCGGTCGGCCTTGCCGGCGACGGCGAGCGCGTGCTCGGGGCCGCCGAGCGCCTCGACGGCGGTGTCGAGTGCCTCCTGGCCGCGGGCGGTGATGGCGACCTTGGCGCCCTCGTCGACGAGGCGCTGGGCGATGCCCAGGCCGATGCCGCGCGAGGCTCCGGTGACGATGGCGACGGTGTTCTCGAATCGACGGGTCATGACTCTCCTCTGTTCCCGGTGCGATGGGGGTGTCGTGGACCGGGCTCAGCCTTTGAACACGGTTCGAACGATTGTTTACTACCTTCACCCATGGGTGGCCCCCGCGTCAATCGGCGGGCGCGGACCCGCGGGGATCTCCGGCGCCCGGAGCCGGGGCGCGACCGGTCGAGGCGCCCGCTGCCGGGGTGCGGCCGGCCGGGGCGTCCGCAGTCGAGGTGCCGGCGGCCGGTGTGCCCGCCGACGGGGAGCCCGGCCCGGAGAGGTCGATGACCGAGCGGCTGCGGGACCGTGCGTGGGTGACCACCGCCGCCGCGGTCACCACCAGGCCGATGGCGGTGAGTCCGGCACCGGTGAGCGCCGGCGCGCGCAGTCCCAGGCCGGCTTCGATGACGACGCCGCCGAGGAACGCCCCGATGGCGTTCGCGAGGTTGAAGGCGGCGTGATTCATGGCCGCGGCGAGGGAGGGGGCGTCGCGGGAGTCGCGGAGCAGCCGGACCTGGAGCGCGGTGGTGAAGATCGATCCGCAGATGCCGAGCAGCGCCACGCACGCGATCGCCGCCCAGACGAGGTGCGCGAGCGCGCCGAAGGCGAGGAGGACGATGCCGAGGCCGCCGATCCCGAGCAGCGCGGTGCGTTCGATCGAGCGGTCGACGAGCGGCCCGACGATGAGCGAGCCGGCGGTCATCCCGACGCCGAAGCACACGAGCACCCAGGGGACGCCCGCCGCGGGGATGCCGGTGAGATCCGTCATCGTCGGCGCGATGTAGGTGTAGACGGCGAACATCCCGCCGAAGCCCACGGAGCCCGCGATGAGTGTGAGGATCACCTGCCGGCGCTTGAGGGTGCGGAGCTCTCCGCGCATCGACGGGGCGGCCGCGGGTGCGGTGGTGGGGACGAGGGCGAGGATCGCGAGCAGGGTGACGAGGCCGATCGCGGCCACGAGGGCGTAGGCGACGCGCCAGCCGAACGCCGCTCCGAGGGCAGCCGCGGCGGGGACGCCGACGATGTTCGACACGGTGAGCCCGAGCATCACCCGGGCCATCGCGGTGCCCCGGCGCTCCGGGCGCGCCAGCGACGCGGCGACGATCCCGGCGACACCGAGGAACGCGCCGTGCGGCAGGCCGGTGAGGAACCGCGATCCGAGCAGCGCGCCGAGGCTCGGCGCGAGCGTGGAACCGATGCTCCCGAGGACGAAGACGACCATGAGGCCGAGCAGCAGCCGCCGCCGGTCCACCTTCGCCCCGAGCACCGTGATGAGCGGCGCGCCGACGACCACGCCGAGCGCGTAGAGCGAGACCGCGTGGCCGGCTTCGGGCAGGCTCGCGTCGAAGCCGGCGGCGATCTGCGGGAGCAGACCCATGGTGGCGAACTCTGCGGTGCCGATGCCGAAGGCGCCGATCGCGAGCGCGAACACGGCGAGGCGGGCGGCCATGGATCCTCCTCCGGGGGCGACGCGCACATCGATCGACGCGCGCGGGTGGGGTGACGGGTGAAGTGCGCCGGTGATGCGCGGCAGCAGGACGCTTCGGGCTCGGGTTCTGGCTCGGATCCGGGGCCGGGCCGTGCGGATGACCGGCGGGTGGGGCCGAGTGGACCAACGGCCGACCGGCCGGGTCTATTCCCACTCCGGTGCGTTCGGTCGTGTCGTTGCGCTCGGTCGAGCCGGTGCGCTCAGTCCAAACAGGTCCCGCGGTCCCAGGAGGCGCGGCGCTTCCGCGCGGTCTGGCAGCGGGGGCACCAGTAGACGGCGCGGCCTGAGACGGTCGCGTCGCGCACCGGGGTGTCGCACAGGCGGCAGGGCAGCCCCTGCCGGTGGTAGACGTAGAAGGACTTCTCGCGCGGGACGACATCGGGGTCGTCGTCCCCGTTCTGCCGGGTGCCGCGCGAGCGCTCCCGGATGATCGGGTGGATGTCGCGGTGCTCGGGCTCGGTGGTGACGATCCGCCCGGTGCGCGCGCCGTAGCCGATGAGCGGCACGAGGTCGTCCCACAGGCCGCGCACGATCCCCGCGGTGAGCTCGGTGCCGGGCACGAACGGGTCCAGGCGGGCGCGGAACAGGAGCTCGGCGCGGTAGATGTTGCCGATCCCGGCGACCACGGCCTGATTCATCAGCTGGGTGCCGATCGCCGTCCGCGACCGCCGCACCCGTTCGACGAACACGCGCGGGTCCGCATCGGCGCGCAGCGGGTCGGGTCCCAGGCGGTCGATGATCGCCTGCCGCTCGGCGGGTTCGAGCACGGCGCAGGCGGTCGGCCCGGTGAGGTCGGCGAGCCCGTGCGGGCCGACGACCCGCAGCCGGACGTTCTCCCCGGGCGCGAGGTGCCGCCACGAATGCTCGCCCGCGGGCCCGGCGCCGGTGCCCGGGGTGCTCTCCTGCTCGCCGAGGCGCCTGCGCGGGGCGCCGATCGCGTGGACCCGGGAGAACTCCTGATCCCCCGCGAAGGTCCACGAGCCGTAGAGGCCCAGATGGACGTGGACGTAGGACTCCGCCGTGCCGTCGTCGAGCGCGCGTTCCTCCGGGGCGAAGCCGAGGAACAGATGCTTGCCCACGGCCTCCGCGCTCACGAGGATCTGCCCGGTGAGCCGGGCGGCCCCGGCGGCGAACCGGCCCTGTGGGCTCGACAGTGCGAGCCGCGCGCCGAGGAAGCCGTCCTCGAACGCCGAGGCGAGGCGGTGGATCGTATGGCCCTCGGGCATCAGCGCGCCCCCGCCGGTCCGGCGGCCGGCCGGGTCATGCGACCTCCTTGAAGAACCAGCAGCGGTCGCCCGGGATCGTCGCCGAGGAGGCGAGCAGCTCGTCCTCGATCCCGCCGAAGGTGAAGGGCGGCTCGTCGCCGTTCTCGAGGACGACGAACCCGGCGCGGTGCACGAACCCGGCGAGCGCCTCGGGAGCGGCACCGGTGAGGAGCGCGCGGGTGGGCAGTCCGGCCTGCCCGAGCACCTGCGGGGCGAGCCCGAGCAGCACAGTGGCGATCCCGCGGGAGCGGAACCCCGGTGCCGTGGCGAGCGCCCGGACGAAGAGGGCGGTGCCGTTGTCGTAGCTCACCGCGGTGAGGACGAGGGCGCCGGCGAGGGTGCCGGAGGCGTCGCGGACGACGAGCCCCGTGTCCTGCGGCTCGAGCGCGAAGCCGGTGGGCGCGGCGGAGTCGGGCTGCGCACCGGGGGTGTCGGACCGTGCGCCGGTGGAGTCGGGCTGCCCGCCGGGAGTGTCGAGCGCCTCGCGGATGAGCGCGGCGGTCTCCTCGCGCCCCTTGTCGACGAGGAGGTCGAAGGAGAACCCGGCATCGACGAGGGTCTGCGCCCAGCGCACGTGCCGCTTCTTGACCGCATCGTTGTGCAGTCCGGGGTAGAGGATCGCCATGCCCGCCACAGTATCGCCTCGCCCCGGCACCGCTCGTCGAGCCCGTCGATGCGAGCGTTTCTCTCCCGAGCGATCGAATCTCCGGCGATCCCGGCTGAGACAGCGATCTCGGGTTGCTGTTCGGAGGAACAGCTGCATCCAGGGAGGGAGGCCCGTCCGGGGAGGAAGGCCCGTCCGCGGAGCAGCCGCATCCGGCGGCCCGGCCTCGTATGTCGCTGGGGCTAGAGCGGGCTAGAGGCCGGTACCGTGAGGCCATGGACCCGATTCGCAACCCCTACGCCCCCGGCGCCGGCCAGCGCCCGCCGGAGCTCGCCGGCCGCGACACCGAGCTCGACATGTTCCAGGTCGTGCTCGAGCGGATCGCCCGCGGCCGGCCCGAGCGCTCCCTCGTGCTCACCGGATTGCGCGGCGTCGGCAAGACGGTGCTCCTCAACAGCCTGCGCTCCTCGGCGGTGCGGTCCCGGTGGGGGACCGGCAAGATCGAGGCGCGCCCGGACTCCGAGCTGCGCCGGCCGCTGTCCGCCGCACTCCACCAGGCGGTGCGCGAGCTCGGGATCCGCGACGAGGACTCCCGCAACCACGTCCTCGGCATCCTCAAGGCCTTCGCCCAGCGCAGCGCCGGTGCCGACGCCAAGCTCCGCGACAAGTGGCAGCCGGGCATCGACGCCCCGGCGGTGACCGGACGCGCGGACTCCGGTGACATCGAGATCGACCTCGTCGAGCTGTTCACCGACATCGCCGGGCTCGCGCAGGACGGCGGCAAGGGGGTGGCGATCTTCATCGACGAGATGCAGGACGTGCAGCCGGCCGACGTGTCCGCGCTGTGCGCCGCCTGCCACGAGATCTCCCAGCTCGGACTGCCGTTCGTCGTCGTCGGCGCCGGGCTGCCGCACCTGCCGGCGGTGCTCTCGGCGTCGAAGTCGTACTCCGAGCGGCTGTTCCACTACCGGCGCATCGACCGGCTCGACCGGGAGCAGGCGGATCGTGCACTGCGCACCCCGGCGCTCGACGAGGGCGCGGACTTCACCGCCGAGGCGCTCGCCGCCCTCTACGAGGCGACCGACGGGTACCCCTACTTCGTGCAGGCCTACGGCAAGGCGGCCTGGGACGTCGCCCCGAAGTCCCCGATCACCGCCGAGGACATCACCGTCGCCGCACCCGCGGCGCAGAACGAGCTCGCCGTCGGCTTCTTCGGTTCCCGCTACGAGCGGGCAACCCCGGCCGAGCGGGAGTACATGAAGGGGCTCGCCGATCTCGAGGTCCGCGAGGGCGTCGTACCGGACCCGGCCGGGGTCGCGACGAAGGACCTCGCCGAGCACCTCGGCCGCAAGCCGCAGTCCCTGTCCCCGGCGCGCGACGGCCTCATCAAGAAGGGTCTCGTGTTCTCCGCCGAGCGCGGCCGCATCGCCTTCACCGTGCCCCACTTCGGGCGGTACCTGAGGTCCCAGCCGGAGCTGTGACGGGGCGGAACAGATGGTGGGCGCGGGGGCGGTCTGCCGGTCTGCGACCTTTTGGTTGCTTACTTTAAGGCTTAAACTCAACAAGTAGGGGTCGAGCGTTCACTTTAGGAGCTACATGGGAATCTGGGAGTCGGCCGAATGGGTCGCCGCTGAGACTTCGGGCATCTCGCGGCGCGACCGGAAGACCGGGAGCTTCCGCACCTACCTGCCCGACACGCTCGTGGGCATGCCGCTCGTCCTCGGTCGCGAGGTCGACGCACGTGTGGCCGAGGCCGAACAGGCCGTGCGCCGGCTCGACCGGCGCGCCGGAGCGGACCTGGCCGGAGTCTCGCGGTACCTGCTGCGCTCGGAGGCGATCGCTTCCTCGCGCATCGAGGGGATCGCGCCGAATCCGCGGAACGTCGCGCTCGCGGAGCTCGGTCTGTCCGAGGATGTCTCGGGGATCAGCGAGCAGGCGCAGCTCGTCGCGAACAATATGACGATCGTGAAGTCCGCGACCACGGCTCTCGTCGCCGCACCGATGGTGCAGATCGACGACGTGGTCAGCCTGCAGCGCGCGCTGCTCCCGGATGCACACCGGATGCACGGGGTGCGGACGCGCCAGAACTGGATCGGCGGATCGGACCATCACCCGCTCGACGCCGACTTCGTGCCCCCCGCGCCGCAGCGCGTGCACGGACTGCTCGACGATTGGGTCACCTACCTCAACGGGGCGGCTCACTCCCCAGTCATCCAGGCGGCGCTCGTCCATGCGCAGTTCGAGACGATCCATCCCTTCGCCGACGGCAACGGTCGAGTGGGACGTGCTCTCATCCACACGGTGCTCGCCCGGCGCGGACTGACCTCCGGGGCAGTGCTGCCGGTCAGCCTCGTGCTGTCGACGCTCAGCGGAGCGTACGTCGCTGGGCTGACCGCCTACCGCCATGCCGGTGCACCCGGTTCCTCCGACGCCATCGAAGCCGTGGAGCGGTGGATCACCACCTTCGCCGACGCGGTGATCGAAGCGAGCACCCAGGCTCTGAGCTTCGCCGAGGACCTCGACGACCTGCGCGGACAGTGGAACGAGCGCCTGGACGGGCACCGTCGGCGTGAAGGCAGGACTCGCCGACTGCGCAGCGATTCGGCCGTGACGCTCGTGCTCCGGGACCTTCCGGGGTCGCCGGTGCTCACACCGGCGACCGTGCAGCGGATCCATGACGTGACCGCGGCAGCCGCGGTCAAGGCGCTCGACGAACTCGAGGCCGCTGGAATCCTCGAGACCCGAGCGATCGGCAAGCGCCGACGCGCATACATCGCCTCAGAAGTCCTCGATCTCGTGGCGGCCACCGAGCGGCGGTTGGCGAGCACTCGATTCGACACCCGGCTGGGCCCACCGGTGCGTCCGGTCCCGGTCAGACCGCCCACACCCTGAAGCACGCCCCGCCGGCAGCGGCCGTGCCCGGACATGACATCCGGTGACGCCGGATGACGGGAGACGACGGGACTCCGACCCCGCTCGCGCCTCGGCGGCGAGAATCCACACCATGACGACAACAGCACCGGCCGCCCAGACGGCCCACCCGACCACCGTCCCCACGACCTCCGCCGCCGAGCGCGCCGAGCGCCTGACCCGCGCCGGGCAGGAGTGGAGCGAGCGCATCGCCGCCGACCGCACGAGCGCCCACCTCACCAGCCGCGCGACCGCAGCCGGCGTCGGCACCGTCGCGACCACCGTGCGCGCCGGACGGCACGCGTTCATCGTCGACGAACCCGCGGCCCTCGCCGGGGACGACGCCGGGCCGAGCCCGGTCGACTACGTGCTCGGCGCGCTCGCCGGCTGCCAGGTCGTGGTCTACCGGCTCTACGCCCAGACTCTCGGCATCCCGTTCGACGAGATCGCCGTCACCGCCGAGGCCGATCTCGATGCCGCCCGCCTGCTCGGTGCCGACGACTCGGTGCGCCCGGGCTTCTCCGAGGTCCGCATCCAAATCACCCTCAGCGGTGAGGAGACCCAGGAGCGCTACGAGGTGCTGCGCGCCGCCGTCGACGCCAACTGCCCCGTCCTCGACATCATCGAGAACCCGGTGCCGGTGCGCACGACCGTCACCCGCGGCTGAAGGGCGCGGGTCCCGGACGGCCCGGCCCGGTACGCTGGCGGTGTCGTCGAAGGGAAGGCCCATCATGATCACCGACACCACCCGGACCCGCGTCGCCGAGGCGATCGACGGGCTCCAGCTGCGCACCGAGCTGATCACGGCCGGGGACCGCACCGGTCCGGCGTTCGCGCTCGCCCAGACCCTCGAGCTCACCGCCACCCCGGCCGAGGTGTGGGCCCACCTCACCGACCCCGGGCTCCTCGCGCAGTGGTCGCCGATCGTGCCGGACCGGCCGCTCGACTCCGTCGGTGCGGCAGAATCCCGCGAGAACCCCGGTGACGACCCCGTCGACGCGACGGTCATCACCGCAGACGCACCCCACCATCTCAGCCACCGCTGGGGTGGCGGCCTCGTCACCTGGACGATCGTCGAGCGCCCGGACGGGTGCACCCTCGGCCTCGGGCAGGACTTCGCCACCGACGCCGAGGCGGCGATGACCGCCGCCGGCTGGCACGTGTGCTTCGCCGTGCTGAGCCTCCGGCTGCGCGGCGTCGACGTCGAGCGGGTCGTCGGGGCGGACGCGATGGAGGTCGGCTGGGAGGGCCTCTCCGCGCAGTACTCCGCCGGGTCGCCTCGGTCGGACTGACTCGCCCCAGTAGACTGCACCTCATGGGTAAGAAGTCCAAGAAGTCCAAGGAAGAACTCATCGCCAAGCGGCTGGCCAAGGCGCAGGCCGGGGCGTTCGTGCAGCGGCCCTTCGAGGGCCTGCCGTTCGAGGCCGACCTCGTGTGCCTGCGCGAGCTCGTGCCCGCCGCGACCGCGACCGCGAAGCTCACCGAGGAGTACGGCGGTGACGAGATCATCTTCGCCTCCCTCCTCCCCGCCGCCTGGCAGGCGCTCCACCGTGCCGACGGCGTCGTCATGGCAGGCCTCCAGGTCCCGTTCTCCTCACCGGACCCCTCGCGCGACATCGCCGCGGCGATCCTCTCCGTCAAGGACGCCGAACCCGGCACCTACCAGCAGGCGGACTCCGACCCCGGCGAGGGTCCGCGCCTGCAGGACATCCTCGACACCTCCGTCCCGTTCTCCGTGAGCGTGCTCGAGACCTTCGACTACTGGCTGCCGGAGGACACCGCGCAGCAGGACGAGGACATCGCCGCCGCCCTCGAGCAGGCGAACGAGAACATCAGCCCCACGGAGAAGCTCGTCTCCGCCGAGGCCGCCTACTGGACCGAGATGGGCGGGCGGATCTACGTCCGCTGGGCCCGCACCGACGGCGAGGAGACCGTGATGAACGGCCTCGCCCGCCTCCACGCGCGCGGCGACAACACGTTCGGCGGGATCGGCAAGTACCTCGGCTGCTTCCGCGCTCACGGCATCGTGATCCCCGTGTGGGAGCTGCCCGACGGCACCCAGCCCGACGAGGTCGAGGGACCGCTCGGCACCTTCGACGCCCAGCTCACCGAGGCGATGAACGAGTCCGGGAACCTCGACTACGAGGAGCGGCGCGCCAAGGCCGGCGTCGTCTCCCGCCAGCTCACGATCCGCTGATGACGCCTGCGCACCCGGAAACCGCCGGACCCGCGCCCGAGGCGGCTCCCGTCGGAGCGCTGCCCGAGGCGCCCGTCGCGGTGGCCGCGATCATCCCCGCCAAGGACGAGGCGGAGCGCATCGCCGCGACCGTCGCCTCGGCGCAGGAGATCCCCGGGGTCGACCTCGTCATCGTCGTCGACGACGGATCGCGCGACGACACCGGGGCGCTCGCCACGGCGGCCGGCGCCCGGGTCGTCACCCACCGGAAGAACCGGGGCAAGGCGGCGGCGATGATGACCGGCGCGTTCGCCGTCCGCAACCGGGAGATCTCCGGGCTCGGACCCGGCGAGAGGCCGCGACACCGCGCGCTCCTCTTCATCGACGGCGACCTCGAGGACTCCGCGGTCAACACCGCCCCGCTCACCGCACCGGTGCTCGCGGGACGGGCCGACATGACGATCGCGATCCTGCCCCCGCAGAAGCGCACCGGCGGCGGGTTCGGGCTCGTCGTCGGGCTCGCCCGCAGGGGCATCAGCGAGCTCGCCGGGTTCACCGCCACCCAGCCGCTGTCCGGGATGCGCTGCCTCACCCGCGAGGCCTTCGACGCTGCCCTGCCGTTCGCGGCCGGCTGGGGCGTGGAGACCGGGATGACGATCGACGTCATCAACGCCGGGCTGCGCGTCGAGGAGGTCGAATGCGACCTCCACCACCGGGTCACCGGCAAGGACCTCAAGGCGCAGCTCCACCGCGCCGCCCAGTACCGCGACGTCGCCCGGGCGCTGCTGACCCGGCGGCTGCGGAGGCGGCGGGCCGGGAACGGAAACCCGTCATGACGGCGTTCGGGTACCTCGGCCCGGAGGCGACCTTCACCGAGGCCGCCCTCATCCGGCTGCTCGACGAGCGCGGCATCACCGACGCCGAGCGGGTGCCCATGCACAACGCCGAGGCGGCGCTGGCCGGGCTGGTCCGCGGCGAGCTCGACGGGGCTGTCGTGCCGATCGAGAACTCGCTCGAGGGTGGGGTGCCGGCTACGCTCGACGCGCTCACCCGCAACGGGAAGCTGCAGATCGTTGCGGAGACCCTCGTGCAGGTGACCTTCGTCCTCGCGGTGCGCCCGGGCACGCAGCTGTCCGACATCCGCAGCTTCGCGACCCACCCGCACGGGGAGGCGCAGACGCGCACGTGGATCTCCGAACACCTCGGGAACGCGCACTTCCTGCCCGCCTCCTCCACCGCGGCCGCTGCGCGCGACCTCGCCGCCGGGGACGTTGAGTACCAGGCCGCGATCTGCCCGGCCCTCGCCGCCGAGCGCTACGGGCTGGAGGTCCTCGCCGCCGGGATCGGTGACCGCGCGGACGCGATCACGCGGTTCGTGCTCGTGCGCACCCCGGCCGACCTCCCCGCTCCCACGGGGGCGGACAAGACGACGATCGTCGCGGTGCTGTCGAGCGATCGGGCCGGTGCGCTCCTCGAGCTGCTCGAGCAGTTCGCCGCACGCGGGGTCAACATGTCGCGCATCGAGTCGCGTCCCACCGGGGACGGGCTCGGCCTCTACCAGTTCTCGATCGACCTCCAGGGGCACATCGCGGAGGCGCGGATGGCCGAGGCGCTCATGGGCGTGCACCGGGTGGCCCGGCGGATGCAGTTCCTGGGCTCCTACCCCGCGGCGGCCGGGGACACGGTGATCGTCGACCCGCGCACCACGGACGCCTCCTTCGCCGAGGCGCGCGCCTGGCTCGACACGGTTCTCTCCACCTCCCGCCCCTGAACACTCAATTTTCGAAGGTTCCTGAGCGCGAAACCGCCGTTCTCTGCGATCTCATCGACGGTCTCATCCCTGCCGCCGACCGGCGCGTCTGTTGTCAGCGGGCCCGGTGTCGTCAATACTTGAAAGGCGTACCACTCAGTCAAGGCGCATTGTCCCCGCCGGGGGCGGCCCGATCCGCAGGCACGAAAGTCCGCGGTCCCGGGTCCGGGTCGCCGCATCACCAGTGTCAGGAGACAGTCATGGGATTCGGAGTCGGAGTCTTCCTCATCCTCGTCGGAGCGATCCTCGCGTTCGCCGTGCAGGACGCCTGGAGCGTCATGGATCTCACCATGGTCGGCTACATCTGCATCGGCGTGGGCATCCTCGCGCTCATCCTCGGGTTCGTCACGCTCGCCTCGCGCCGCCGTCGCAGCGAAGTGACCTACCGCGAGACCCCTGCGCCCGGGCCCCAGGCCGGTCCCGGCGGCAACGTCGAGCGCACCGAGCACTACCGCGACGGCCTCTGAGCCCCACGGACCCAGCCGCACCCGCCGGCCCGGCCGACCGCATCCCGGTGGCCGGGCCGGCGGCATCCGGGGGTCCGGTAGAGCTCGTGAGGACGCGCGCCCGCTGCGCCCCTCGTCCCTGTTCCACTGTTCTCCCCGCCCCCGCACAGAAGGACCGCCGCCCATGGCACAGGCCCGCATCCGCCCCGCCGCGCCCGCCGACGTCGAGGAGATCCAGCAGCTCGTCGTCGAGCTCGCGATCTACGAGAAGGAGCCCGCCGAGGCGGTCAAACTCACCGCCGAGACGCTGCACGAGCAGCTGTTCGGGGAGCGGCCGGCGATCTTCGCCCACGTCGCCGAGGCGCCGGCCGGCTCCGCTCACCGGATCGACGGCTTCGCCCTGTGGTTCCTCAACTACTCCACCTGGGAGGGCGTCCACGGGATCTACCTCGAGGACCTGTTCGTCCGCCCGGACGCCCGCGGCCGAGGCGCCGGCAAGGCGCTGCTCCAGCAGCTCGCCCGCACCGCAGTGGAGCGCGGATACGCGCGTGTGGAATGGTCGGTGCTCAAGTGGAACGCACCTTCGATCGCGTTCTACCGCAGTGTCGGGGCGTTCCCGCAGGACGAGTGGGACACCTTCCGGCTCACCGGGGATGCCCTGCAGGAGTTCGGCGGAGCCGGGCCGGAAGCGGCTCCCGGCCGGTCGGACGGCTGAACGACCCCGCCCGGCTCACGCCCGCCCGGGTCACGCCCGCCGCGGGGCGAGGTGCTGCACGCCGGTGAACCCGAGCTGCTGCTCGAGGCGGGTGAGATCATAGGTCCGCTCGTGGACGACCTGCCGGATCGTGTACCGGGTGATGGGCGGGCGGCCGCCCTTCTTCCGCGCGCGCCGTTCCGCGTACCAGGTCTTCGCCAGCGCGAGGTCGGCTGCCACCTCGTCGAGCTCGACCTGCTCCTCGCCGGTCCGGGCGAGGTAGGTGAGCAGCGCGTCCTTGAGCACGTAGGGTTTCGGGTCGCCGACGTTGATCGGGCCGGAGACGCCGGGCCGGTCGATGCCGGCGAGCACGGCCCCGGTGAGGGTGTCGATGTGGGTGAGGGTCATCTGCTTGCGGCCGCCGCCGGGGATCCGCAGCGTGCCGTTCTCGATCGTGGCGCGCAGTCGCGGGAACAGCGTGGTGTCACCGGGTCCGTAGACCACTGCGGGGCGGAGCACGAGGGCCTGCGGGCGCACCCGCTGGACCACCGCCTCGGCGAGGGCCTTCGACAGCGCCGGACCGGGCTCCGGGTAGCGGTCCTCCGCGACGGGGCCGGCCTCCTCGTAGAGGCGATGGTGCTCCCGCTGCGGGTCGTAGACGTCGGTCGAGGACAGGTGGATGATGCGCTGGTCCGGGAACGCGTCGAGCACGTGCCGGGTGCCGGTGACGTTGACCGCGTGGAGGTCGTCCGCGTCCGACCAGTCGTCGACGAGCCCGGCGCAGTGCACGACCGTCTCGAGGTACGGCAGGGCGCGCAGCGCCGAGGCGTCGGCGGGTTCCCGGATGTCCCAGGCGTGGTGGGCGAGACCGGGGATCTGCGGGTCGGTGCGGCCCAGGCTGACGACGCGCCGACCGTCCTCCAGCAGACGCTGGACGACGGCGCGCCCGATGAAACCCGAAGCTCCGGTGACGACGATCGACATGCACGTCCTTTCCTCCCCTCCAGGCTAGTGCGCCCGAAGGGCAGGAGAGGGCATTGGCCGGTGTGTCCTGCGGTGCGGTCACCCCGGGTCGGAGGTCGCGCGGGACCGTGTCTCGCGCCCCATGTATTTCCGTGTGTCCGCATCACCGTGCCGTGGCACTGTGGCACTGGGCCGGGGCACCGCGTCATCGTGCTGGGTCGCTGTGGAACTGCGCCGTGACATTGCACAGATGCGCGGAACGGCTCCCAGAAACCTTCGAAAATTGCCGGTTGGGAGGGGAGGGTCAGATGCGGTCGAGCGCCTGGGTGAGGTCGGCGAGGAGGTCCTCGACGTCCTCGATGCCCACCGACAGCCGCACGAGGTTCGCCGGCACCTCGAGGTCGGTGCCCTGGACCGAGGCGTGGGTCATGTCGTAGGGGTACTCGATGAGCGACTCGATCCCGCCCAGGGACTCCGCGAGCGTGAACACCTTGGTGCTGTCGACGAGGGTCCGGGCGGCCTCGCGCCCGCCGGCCACCTGGATCGACATCATGCCGCCGAACATCCCCTCACGCATCTGGCGAGCCGCGACCGCGTGGCCGGGGTGGGATTCGAGCCCGGGGTAGAGGACCGTCTCGACCTTCGGGTGGTCGGTGAGCGCCGCGGCGAGTGCGGCGGCGTTCTCGCTGTGCTGCTTGACGCGCACCGCGAGGGTCTTGATGCCGCGCATCGTCAGCCAGGCGTCGAACGGGCTGGAGACTGCGCCGGCGGCGTTCTGCATGTAGCCGATCGCCTCCGCATGGGTGTCGTCGGCGAGGATCAGCGCACCGCCGACCACGTCGGAGTGACCGCCGAGGTACTTCGTCACCGAGTGCACGACGATGTCCGCGCCCTGGCTGATCGGGTTCTGCAGGTACGGGGTGGCGAAGGTGTTGTCGACGACGAGGATCGCCCCGGCCTCGCGGGCCAGACGGGCGGTCTCGCGGATGTCGACGACGTTGAGCAGCGGATTGGTGGGCGTCTCCACCCACACGACCTTGGGCCGGTGGGCGGCGATCGCATCGGCCGCGGTGCTCGTGTCCGTGAGGTCGACGGCGAAGTGCTTGACGCCCCACTGCCCGAACACCGCGTTGATGAGGCGGAAGGTGCCGCCGTAGGCGTCGTTGCCGAGCAGGATCGTGTCACCGGGAGCGGTGAGCGCGCGCAGCAGGGCGTCCTCCGCGGCCAGCCCGCTGGCGAAGGAGAACGCGTGCGCCCCGCCCTCGATCGCGGCGAGCTGCGCCTGCAGGGCGTCGCGGGTGGGATTCGCGCTGCGCGAGTACTCGTACCCGCTGCGGAATCCGCCCACCCCGTCCTGCTTGTAGGTCGAGCTCATGTGGAGCGGAGGGATCACCGCACCGGTCCGGGCATCCGGCTCCTGCCCGGCGTGGATGGCCTTGGTGGAGAAGGAGGGGGTGGTGTTCTCGGTCACGAGTGGTCCTTTCGGGAGGCGGCCCAGCGGGCGAGGGCGGTGCGGTCGATGAGGGCGACGGGCCGGCCGGCGTCGTACACGAGGGCGGCCGGGGCGGTGAGCAGACGGGCGCGCAGGACCTCGGCGGGCTGGCCGACGCCGACCTTCGGGAGGTCGATCATCGCGTGGGTCAGTGTGCCGACCGCGGTGTCGACGTCGGCGACGTCATCGGTGTCGAGGAGCAGGGATGTCAGCGCGCTGCGCTCGAAGGCCCCGAACACGTTGAATTCGGTGGCGGCCCCGGGGTCCGCGACGAGGAGCACGTCCCCGCTGAGCGCGGTCACGGCCTCCGCGAGCCGGGTGTCGGGACCGACGCAGGGATAGTCGCCCGGGGTGATCCCGAGCCCGGTCACGACATCCGCGACCGAGGCGCCCTGCTGCCCGTGTCCGGCACCCGGCTGCCCGGATCCTGCGGGCTCCGAGTCCTCGACCTCGGCACCGGGGGCAGCGAGCACGTCCCCGCCCCGGCGGGCGGCAGTGGTGAAGCCGTGCTCGGCCATCCACTCGTCGTTGAAGATCTTGTCGATGTAGCCGCGCCCGGAGTCGGGCAGCACGACGACGACGACCGCGTCCTCGTCGAGTTCGCGGGCGGTCTCGAGAGCGGCGACGACCGCCATGCCGGACGAGCCGCCGACGAGCAGACCCTCCTCGACGGCGAGTCGGCGCGTCATCTCGAAGGCAGCGGCGTCGTCGACGGTGACGAAGCCGTCGGGGACGGAGGGGTCGTAGGTGTCGGGGATCATGTCCTCGCCGACGCCCTCGACGTAGTAGCTGTGGAGGTCGGCGGAGTGGTCGGCGTAGATCGATCCGGCGGGGTCGGCGGCGACGACCTTCACCCGCCCCTCGGAGGCCTCGTGGAGGTAGCGGCCGGTGCCGGTGATCGTGCCGCCGGTGCCCGGCCCCATGACGACGTGGGTGACGCGGCCGTCGGTGTCGTTCCAGATCTCCGGCCCGGTGGTCCGGTAGTGCGCCTCGGGCCCGGCCTGGTTGGAGAACTGGTCGGGCTTGAACGCGCCGGCCCGTTCGGAGGCGATGCGATCGGACACCCCGTAGTAGGACTCGGGGGAGTCGGGGGCGACGTTGGTCTTGGTGACGACGACCTCTGCGCCGTAGGCCGAGAGCACGTCCCGCTTGCCCTTGCCCACCTTGTCGGGGGTGACGAACACGGCGTCGTAGCCGCGGATCGCCGCAACCATCGCCAGGCCCACCCCGGTGTTGCCCGAGGTCGGCTCCACGATGGTGCCACCGGGGGCGAGCTTGCCGGAGCGCTCGGCGTCGGCGACGAGGCTGACGGCGATCCGGTCCTTGATCGAGCCACTGGGGTTCATGTACTCGAGCTTCGCCAGGACGGTCGCCCGGACCCCGGAGGCCACGGAGTTGAGCTTGACGAGGGGGGTGCTGCCGACGAGGTCGAGCACGGTGTCTGCGTACTTCACTGGGATCCTGACGCTGCTGATGGGGTGCGGGTGCGGTCGCGGCGGCGGTCCGCCGGCGGTTCCGGACGCGGTTCCCGACCGGCCCGGGCGGCGGGCGCGGGCAGGGCCTGCGACCGTTTCGATCCTAAGCCAGGCCGTCGAGCGAAGTCACACGTGCGAACTCACCCCTCACCGGCGCCGGTGCGGTGCACACGCGGCGCCGGTGCGGTGCGCGTGCGGGGCCCGGGCAGCCGCTCGGACCCGACGGGTCGGGCGGCTCACTGCCGGTGCTGCCACTGCGGTTCGCGCTTGGTGAGGAAGGCGTCGATCCCCTCCCGGGCATCGGGCATGACCGCGTTGTCGGCCATGACCGTGCTCATCCGCGCATAGGCCTCCGCGGTGGGGAGGTGGATCTGCTCGTAGAACGCCCGCTTGCCGATCGCCACGGTGGCCGAGGACGCCTGGGCGACCTGGGCGGCGAGCGCGGCGGCGGCCGATTCGAGCTCCGCGGCGTCCGCGACGTCGGAGACGAGGCCGCGGGCGAGCGCCTGCTCGGCGCTGAGCATGTCGCCGGTGAGGAGCATGCGCATGGCCGTCTTGCGGTCGACGGCGCGGCTGAGCGCGACCATCGGGGTCGAGCAGAACAGCCCGATCCGCACGCCCGGGGTGCCGAACCGCGCCTCACGCGAGGCGACGGCGAGATCGCAGGTGGCGACGAGCTGGCACCCGGCGGCGGTCGCGACGCCCTGTACCCGGGCGATCACCGGCTGCGGGATCTCCTGGATGAGGAGCATGAGCTCGGAGCAGGTGTCGAAGATCTCCTGCTGCCCGGCGTGGTCCGCCGCACTCACCTCCTTGAGGTCGTGGCCGGAGGAGAACACGTGGCCGGCGGCGGCGAGCACGATCGCGTGGACGTCGGGGCGCCCGCCGAGCTCGCGGAAGGTGGAGATGAGGGCGCGCATGAGCTCGAGGGAGAGCGCATTGCGGGTCGCCGGATGGTTGAGGGTGACGGTGGCTACGGTGTCCTCGACGGTGAGGAGTACGGTGTCTTCGCTCATGTCCCCAGTGTGCCCGATGGCGTGGACACGGGTCCCGCGCGACCGCGATCCGAACGCGGCGGCCGGTGTGGCGGAGCCGGGAACGGATGTCCCGGACCTGGCACATCCCGGGCCGGTCCGGGCGCCGGACGGCGACTACGATGACGAGTATTCGTCCAGGTCACGCCTGCCGCGCACGGCGGCGGGCCGCCCCCATCCCGGAGTCCCACGATGAGCACACCGCCCCCACCGCCCGGCCGGCCGCCCCACTGGAACGGCACCCCGTCGTACGACGGCGCCGCTCCGTACGACGACGGCGCGCGGTCCGCGGGCGGTCCGCACCCTGGCGCCCCGCACCACCCCCGCGCCCCGATCCTCCCCGGCCCGCCGGTCGGGCCGAGCACGATGCCGCGGCGCGGGAAGCCGGTCGGCCTCATCATCGGCCTGGCCCTGGGAGCCGGCGTCCTCGTCCTCGCGCTCGTCGCCGGGGTGATCTGGTTCGGCTTCGGCGCCACCATCGGGGACGAGCCCGTGGCTGGCCCGACCGCGGAGTCGTCCTCCGCCTCGGACCCGGCCGCGGCCTCCGCCCCGCCCACGGAGGCGCCCGTGCCGCCGCCGGATCCAGGCGAGGAGGAGGCGCCCGAGCGCCCGGACTACGGTCCCTCGCTCATCGACGTCGCCGCCGCCGACGAGCAGGATGCGCGCGACTGGGCGGACGCCAACTACGGCACCTTCGAGCCGCAGACCGTCTCCGGCTCCGGCCCCGACCACTTCGATGTCCCCGCCGACGTCACCGGCCCGGCCGTCGTGACCTACGAGATCATGAGCGAGGGCACCTTCCAGATGGTCGAGGCCGACGAGTCCGGTCGCCAGGGCTGGCTGCTCGGCGCCGACGGGACGGGCACCTCGGACACCTACATCGGCGGGGTGTCGGTCGATTGGTCGACGATCACCGTCACCGGCGACGCCGACTGGGAGATCCGGTTCGAGCCGATCGGCGACATGATGCTCGTGCCCGAGTCCGGCTTCGGCTCCGGCCACTTCCTCCACGCCGGCCCCGGAGGCGTGTTCGAGCTCGCGGTGAACTCCGACGAGCCCTACTTCGACGCCTGCATCGTCGAGGAGATCACCGGCGACCTCGGCGAAGGCACGGAGCTCGGCCGCACGCAGGACACCGAGGTGCCCTCGCAGCTCGACGAGATGCGCTCGGGTCCGAGCATCATCGGCATCACCTGCCAGGAGAACTGGGAGTTCATCGGCACCTGAACAGTGCGCCCGGACGGGCCGGCTGCGGTGGCCGTGCCGTTCGGCCCGGTGGCATCACGCGGCGAGCAGCACCCCGGTGAGCCCGGTGGCCGCGACGGCGAGGGTGGAGAGCGCGGCGAGTGCGAACGGGCGCGCCCCCACCCGCTTCACGATGGACAGCCGGACCCCGGTGCCGAGTGCGAACATCGCCGCTGCGAGCAGCGCCGTCTGCGCGATCGCCGCCGCATCGACGACGAGCAGCGGGACGATCCCGGTGGAGCGCAGCGCGACCATCGCGAGGAAGCCGAGGACGAACAGGGGCACGAGGGGCGGCAGCGACGGCGCGTCATCCGTGCCGGCGTCCGAGGTGCGCGTCGCCTCCGAGGTGCGCGCGGCGAGGATCACCCGGCGCTGCCGGACGGCGATGATCATCATCACCGGTGCGAGCAGGAGTACCCGGGCGAGCTTGACGAGCACAGCGGCGCTGAGCGCCGCAGCCCCCAGGCTCCCGCCGATCGCCACGACCTGCGCGACCTCGTGGACGGAGGCGCCGGCCCACAGCCCCGTCTGCGCCTCGGTGAGCCCGAGCGCGGCGGCGGCGAGCGGGAGTGCGGGGATCATCAGGGTGCCGAACACCACGACGAGCGCGACTGCGGTGACGACCTCCTCCTCGTCCTCGGTGCGGATCACCCCGTCGACCGCGGCGACGGCGGCGGCCCCGCAGATCGAGAACCCGGAGGCGATGAGCAGCGTCTGCGTCGACGACAGCCGGAGCAGCCGCCCGGCGAGCAGTGTCGCTGCGAACCCGACGGCCACCACCGCGACGACGGTGAGGACGACCCCGGTGCCCAGGCCCAGGATGTCGCCGAGGACGAGCTGCAGGCCGAGCAGCACGATGCCCGCGCGGAGCACGTGCTTGGCGGCGAAGTTCAGGCCGGGCTCGACGCGCGGCGGCAGGGTCGCGAGGTTGCGGACGAGCATGCCGAGGACGATCGCGACGAGCAGGGCGCTCACGGTGGGAAGGAGCGCACCGATGCCGACGGCCGCCGCGGCGCCGAGGGCGGCGAGCCCCGCACCCGGTGCGAGTTCCCGCAGTCGCGCGATGCGAGCGCTGCTGCGCGGGAGCGTCGTCGGGTCGGAGGGCATGCGTTCCAGCCTGCGCCCCGCGCCGGAGCGCCGGTAGACCCCGATCCCGCATCCGGACATATCATAGTGATATGACTGCCCGCTGGCCCGACCTCGCCGTCCTCGAGCTCCTCACCGCCGTGAGCGAACGCGGGGGACTGGGCGCCGGGGCGCGCGCCGTCGGGATGGCCCAGCCGAACGCGAGCCGCGCGATGCGGGCGCTCGAGAAGCAGCTCGGCGTCGACCTGCTCGTCCGCCACCCGTCCGGTTCACGGGTGAGCGAGGAGGGTGCGGTCGTCGTCGACTGGGCCCGGCGCGTGCTCGACGCCGCCCGTGAGTTCAGCTCCGTCGCCGAGGCGCTCGCCGCACAGCACACCGCTCACCTCGACGTGGCTGCGAGCATGACCGTCGCGGAGCACCTCGTGCCCGGATGGCTCGCCGAGCTCCGGCGCGAGATCCCCGATGCCGAGGTGCGCCTGCGGGTGCACAACTCCTCGCACGTGTTCGACCTCGTCGCCGCCGGCGACTGCGACCTCGGGTTCGTCGAGACCCCGCACCTGCACCCGACGCTGCGCACGCGCACCGTGGCGCGCGACCGGCTGGTCGTCGTCGTGGCGCCCGGGCACCCTTGGGCGGCCCGGCGACACGGGCTGGCGCCGGAGGAGCTCGCCGCGACGCCGCTCGTCGTGCGCGAGCCCGGCTCCGGCACCCGGGTCACCCTCGACGAGGCGCTCGCCCCCTACCGGCCGGTGCCGCCGGCGCTCGAATCCGGGAGCAACGCGGCAGTGCTCGCCAGTGTGTCCGCCGGAGCGGATCCGGCGGTGCTCAGCGAGCTCGTCATCGCCGGGCCCCTGCAGCGCGGCGACCTCATCGCGATCCCCGTGACCGGTCTCGACCTCACCCGGGAGATCCGCGCGGTGTGGCGCGGCCCGCAGCCGCCCCCGGCCGCCGCCGCGCTCATCGCGGTGGCCGCCGCGGCCGCGCCGCGCTGAGCCTTTGACCTGCGCGTGCGCGCCGGTGAAATCCGGAGGAGAGGCGGACCCGCACAGCGAGATCGGACTTGAGGGAAGCCACCTTGAGTGGAATAGACTCAACTCTGGTGCTGTTGACCTTTGAGAAGCCAGAATTCGAAAGGAACACCCATGGAATCCCAGTTCACCACGAAGTCACAGGAGGCCCTGTCGGCGGCGGTCAAGGACGCCGTCGAACGGGGCAACTCCCAGGTCGAGCCCGCCCACATCCTGTTCGCCCTGCTGTCCCAGCCGGACAGCATCGCCTCCGCCCTCCTCGAGCACCTCGGCGCCGATGCCCTGGCCGTGCAGAGCGAGGCGAAGACGCTGCTCGCCACGCTCCCGAGCATCTCCGGCACCAACCAGGCGCAGCCGAGCCTGTCCCGTGCCGGCCTCCAGCTCGTCAACAACGCGGAGAAGGAGATGTCCGCGCTCGGCGACCAGTACGTCTCCACCGAGCACCTCCTCATCGCCGCTGCCGCGGACACCGGGGAGGCCGGCAGGCTGCTCGTCCGCAACGGCGTCTCCCGCGACGGACTGCTCGCCGCCCTGCCCGAGGTGCGCGGCGGGCGCAAGGTCACGAGCGAGAACCCGGAGGACACCTTCCAGGCGCTCGAGAAGTACGGCGTCGACCTCACCGCGGCTGCCCGTGAGGGCAAGCTCGACCCGGTGATCGGCCGCGACTCGGAGATCCGCCGGGTGGTCCAGGTGCTGTCGCGCCGGACCAAGAACAACCCGGTGCTCATCGGCGAGCCCGGCGTCGGCAAGACCGCCGTCGTCGAGGGCCTCGCCCAGCGCATCGTCGCCGGCGACGTTCCCGAATCGCTCCGCAACAAGACGCTCATCAGCCTCGACATGGCGGGCATGGTCGCCGGTGCGAAGTACCGCGGCGAGTTCGAGGAGCGCCTCAAGGCCGTGCTCGAGGAGATCAAGGGCTCCGACGGCCAGGTCGTGACGTTCATCGACGAGATCCACACCGTCGTCGGCGCCGGTGCGACCGGCGATTCCGCGATGGATGCGGGCAACATGCTCAAGCCGATGCTCGCCCGCGGTGAGCTGCGGCTCGTCGGCGCGACCACGCTCGACGAGTACCGCGAGAACATCGAGAAGGACCCCGCGCTCGAGCGGCGGTTCCAGCAGGTGTTCGTCGGCGAGCCGAGCGTCGAGGACTCGATCGCGATCCTCCGCGGCCTCAAGGAGCGCTACGAGGCGCACCACAAGGTGACGATCGCGGATTCCGCGCTCGTCGCCGCCGCTGCGCTGTCCAACCGGTACATCGCCGGCCGGCAGCTGCCGGACAAGGCGATCGACCTCGTCGACGAGGCGGCCTCCCGCCTGCGGATGGAGATCGACTCCGCGCCGATCGAGATCGATGAGCTCACCCGCGCCGTCGACCGGCTCAAGATGGAGGAGATGGCGCTCTCGCACGAGAGCGACGCGGCCTCCGTCGAACGGCTCGCGGTGCTCCGCGAGGACCTCGCGAACAAGCAGGAGGAGCTCGCCGGGCTCAATGCCACCTGGGAGACCCAGCGTGCCGGGCTCAACCGGGTGGGCGAGCTCAAGCAGAAGCTCGACGACCTCCGCTCGCAGGCGGAGATCGCCCGCCGCGACACCGACCTGGAGACCGCCTCGCGCCTGCTCTACGGCGAGATCCCGGCTGTCGAGAAGGAGATCGCCGCCGCCGAGGCGGAGGAGAAGGAGTCCGGGACCGGCACCGCCCGCCCGATGGTCGGCGACCAGGTCACCGCCGACGACATCGCCGAGGTGGTCGCCGCCTGGACCGGCATCCCCGCCGGCCGGCTCCTCGAGGGCGAGCGCGACAAGCTGCTCCGCGCCGAGGAGATCATCGGACAGCGACTCATCGGCCAGCAGGCGGCCGTCGCCTCGGTGTCGGATGCGATCCGGCGCTCGCGGGCCGGCGTGTCCGACCCGGACCGGCCGACCGGCAGCTTCCTGTTCCTCGGGCCCACCGGCGTGGGCAAGACCGAGCTCGCGAAGTCGCTCGCGGACTTCCTGTTCGACGACGAGCGCGCGCTCGTGCGCATCGACATGAGCGAGTACGGGGAGAAGCACTCGGTGTCGCGCCTCGTCGGCGCGCCTCCCGGATACGTCGGCTACGAGACCGGCGGCCAGCTCACCGAGGCGATCCGGCGCCGGCCCTATTCGGTGGTGCTGCTCGACGAGGTGGAGAAGGCGCACCCGGACGTGTTCGACATCCTGCTCCAGGTGCTCGATGACGGCCGGCTGACCGATGGGCAGGGGCGGACGGTGGACTTCCGGAACACCATCCTCATCCTCACCTCGAACCTCGGCTCGCAGTTCCTCATCGATCAGTCGCTCGACCAGCAGGCCCGCGAGGCCGCGGTGATGAACGTGGTGCACCAGGCGTTCAAGCCCGAGTTCCTCAACCGGCTCGACGACATCGTGATGTTCGAGCCGCTGTCCATGGAGGATCTCAGCCGGATCGTCGATCTGCAGATCGCGGCGATGCAGGAGCGCCTGGCGGAGCGCCGGCTCACGCTCGAGATCACCCCGGCCGCCTCCGAATGGCTGGCGATCGAGGGCTACGATCCCGCCTACGGCGCCCGGCCGCTGCGCCGCCTCGTGCAGCGCGAGATCGGGGACCGGCTGGCCAAGGAGATCCTCGGCGGCGTCATCCACGACGGCGACACCGTGCGGGTGGACCGTCCGGAGGACACCGCGGCCGATGCCTCCGGTGGGCTGGTCATCGCCCCGGTGTGACCGGTCGCCCCGGTGCCCCGCGCGGCGGCGTCCCCGTCGGGACGCCCGCGTCGCGCCGCCGGAGTGCACGGATCGGACGACCGTGAGATCAAGCGTCCCCGCTGTGACATCACAGCGGGGACGCTTCATGCGTGCGAGAACTCCTGCTCCGGGGCGCAGCGCGTGCAGGTGCGTGCGCCTCGGGCAGGTGCACGCGACGTGCCTCAGGAGCTGGGAAGCAGGTTCTCGGTGAAGTCGCCCTTGTCCGCCCGGTGGACAAGGCAGTGGATGTGGCGGTCGTTCTGGCCCCAGGTCTCCGCGGTCGGGATGACGTAGCTCGCGGCGAAATCGGAGCTGAGCTTCGCCGGATCGAGTGCTCCGGCAGTGCCGGATTCGCAGAAAGCCTGCGCGTCCGCCGTCAGCGTGCTCGTGCCCGGGTACGTGTCGCCATCGATCTCCTGCTGGGCGTACACCTGCGCGAAGTGCGGCTGATCGCATTCGACGGTCTGCAGGGCGGTGGTGACGTCCGGATTGGCGATGCAGTCGCCCACGGCCAGGTCGGGTTCGCCCGCGGCATCCTGGGTCGGCTCCTGCGTGGGTTCCCCGGTGGGATCCTGCGTGGGCTCGGCGACGGCCGACTCGGAGGGCTCGGGCTCGCCTTTGTTGAGGATTGTGCTCCCGGCCCACAGGCCGCCGCCGACGATGAGCGCGAGCACGAGGAACACGCCGACGCCCAGGCCGATGAAGAGCCCGGTGCGCTTCTTCTTGGGCGGGGGGCCGCCGGGCCCGCCCGGATATCCCGGTGCGCCCGGGTGGCCCGGTCCGCTCGGCGAACCGGGGTAGCCCGAGGCCGGGGACGCTCCCGGGTAGCCGGATGCCGGAGATGCCCCCGGGTAGCCGCCGGGGCCTCCTGGACCTCCGGTGCTCCCGGGTCCGCCGCTCTGCGGGGCGCCCGGATAGCCGGGCTGCGCGTTGCCGGGGTGTGCAGTGCCGGGGTGCTGGGGCCCGGGTGCGCCGGGACGGCCGGGACCACTTGCACCCGGATGTCCCGGTGCTCCGGAGGGGCCGGGTCCACCGGGACCGCTCGGGCGCTGCGGGCCGCCGGGGTATCCGTCGGCGCCCGGACCGGGCTGCTGCTGACCGCCCGGCTGTCCGGCGAACGGGCCGCCCGGTTGACCGCTGCCCGTGCCGGGAGGAGCCCCATGTCCCTGGCCCGTCTGCGGCCGGGGGGTGACCTGCGGGGGATTCGGGCGCCGATAGGGATCGTTGGGATAGCTCATGGCGTCCACACTAGGTCACGGTTCCCGCCGCCTACCAGCGCCCGAGCGGGAGTATGGCGGAACTGCAACACGGGTTGCCCCCCCCCCTGCGCCTCAGTCGCTGTAGTCGACGGTTGACGGAGAGCGCGACTCACCAGTGCGCCGATTCCGTTCCTGCGATCATTCGTCTCCACTGATGGCGTCCCAGATCTCAGGGGCTACCCATCGTTCCTTTCCGCCACGGCCCCATCTGCCTTCGGATCTCAGCCACCCTTCGGCCTCGGCTGCTCTGATGGCCGTCGACGCGGTCGGTTGGCTGACGTTGAGCTCCCGCCTCACGCTCTCCACGGTGACCAGGGGGTTGCGGAAGATGATTTCGACGAGATGCGTCAATGCAGTCCTTTCGTTCCTGCGCGTGACAGCTTCTCGATACCGCTCCCGTGTGGAGATCAAGTGCTGCAGTCTGCGGGATGACGCGTCGGAGCGCACTTCGATTGCCCGGGCGAAGAACTGCACCCATTCGTCGATCTCACCGCGTTCTCTCACCGCCTGGAGCCGGTCGTAGTACTCGCGTCGGTGGGCTTCGAAGTATCCGGACACGTTGAGAGTGGGATGAGGCAGGATCCCGTCGCTGATGAAGCCGAAGAGTATGAGCAATCGGCCGATGCGGCCATTTCCATCGAGATACGGGTGAATGGTCTCGAACTGGTAGTGGAGAAGCGCGCTCTTGAGGACGGGCGCCATGGCGTGGTCGCCATTGGCGAATCGTTCCCAGTCGGTCAGGGCTTCGGGCAGATACTCATTGTGGGGCGGAATGAAAGCGGCTGTTCGGGGAGTGGCGTCTGCTGCCCCGATCCAGACCGGCGATCGGCGAGCCTCCCCGGGACTCTTCTCTTCCCCGCGAACGCCTGTCATCAGCACTTCATGCAGTCGATTGATGAAGCGTTGCGTCAGTGGCAGATCGGGCAGGAGCTCGACACCGAGCCTCATCGCAGCCAGATAGTTCTGGACTTCCTGGAGGTCCGGATCCACTGCAGACGAATCGGATATCGCTTCAGCAGAGAGAACATCACTGAGCGAAGCCTGGGTTCCCTCGATTCGAGAGCTCGACACGGCTTCCTGTGCCATCGACGGGGCCAGGAAGAGCGAAGGGTCCGGAACGATCAGACTCGCTCCCCCGAGCTTCCCCAGTGCCAGGCTCGCGCGGGAGAGTGCATCATTGGTCTCCTGTCGCAGAGATATCGAACGCGGAATCGGCGCCGGTCTGAAGAACGGGTGGTCCCACGCGAGCAGGGGGTCGGTGATGACGGTGCCGAACACGGAACTTACAAATCTGGCAGGGTCCACTGGATGATCTTATAAGAAACGCGGCCAGAATTTTTAAGTTTGTCGGATGAGGGGTCAGATCAGGGCGATTCGGAGGACGCCTGCGCCTCAGCCGCTGTAGTCGACGACCACCGGTGCGTGGTCGGAGGCACCCTTGCCCTTGCGCTCCTCGCGGTCGACGAACGCATCCTCGGCCCGCTCGGCCAGAGCCGGCGAGGCGAGCTGGAAGTCGATGCGCATCCCCTGCTTCTTGGGGAACCGCAGCTTCTGGTAGTCCCAGAACGTGTAGACGCCCGGTCCCGGGGTGAAGGGTCGGGCGACGTCCGTGAGGCCGGCGTCGAGGAGCGCGGCGAACGCCGTGCGCTCCGGCTCCGAGACGTGGGTGGCGCCGTCGAACTCGGCCATGTCCCAGACGTCGTCGTCCTCCGGTGCGACATTGAAGTCCCCGCACAGCACCAGCCGGGTGCCGGCGTCCGCGGCGAGCGTCCGGGAGACCTCCGCGCGGAGCGCCTCGAGCCAGGCGAGCTTGTAGGTGTAGTGCGGGTGGTCGAGTTCGCGGCCGTTCGGCACGTAGAGCGAGTGGACCCGCACCCCGCCGCAGTCGGCGCTGATCGCGCGGGCCTCGACATCGTCCTGGTCGCCGAAGCCCGGGACGTCGGGGAAGCCGATCTCGACATCCGCGAGCCCCACCCGGCTGGCGATGGCGACGCCGTTCCACTGGTTGAGCCCGTGGAAGGCGACCTCGTAGCCGCGCTCGGAGAAGACCTGGGCGGGGAACTGGTCGTCGCGGCACTTGAGCTCCTGGATCGCCAGCACGTCCGCGTCCGAGCGGTCGAGCCATGCTCCGATCCGCTCCGCCCGGGCCCGGATCGAGTTCACATTCCACGTCGCGATTCGCATGCCCCCACTGTATTCGACGCCTCGGACACGGGGCCGGGGCCTGAGCGCATGGACACCGGAACGGGCCGGACCCGGAGCGCACTGCCTGGGGATCAGGGTCGAGCCCCGGGCGTTCCGGCCCGGAGCGAGGCCGGAGTTTCGCGGGCGCCGCGTCAGCGGCCCGCCGTAGGGTGATCCCATGGACCGTTCGCCCCACTCCCGCACCTCCGACGCCGTCTCCCACCCCGGCCGCGCCGCGCATGCCCCGGAGGGCCCCGTGCCCGTCGCCCTCGTCACCGGGGCCACGAGCGGGATCGGGCTGGAGTTCGCGCGGGCGCTCGCGGCCGACGGCTATCACCTGGTGCTCGTCGCCCGCACTCTCGCCCGGCTGGAGGAGACCGCCGAGGTGCTCGAGGACGAGTACGGCGTCCCGGTGCGAGTGCTCACCGCAGACCTCGCCGCCGAATCGGGGATCCGTACCGTCACCGGCTTCCTCGACCGCGAACGGGTCGACGTCGTGGTCAACAATGCCGGCTACGGGCTCAAGCACTCGGTGCTCCGCACGGGCCCCGCAGACCTCGTCGCGCTCGACCGGGTGCTCAACTCCGCCGTCCAGCAGATCTCCTGGCACGCCGCTCACCGGATGATCGAACGGGGTCGCGGCGGGATCGTCAACGTCGTGTCGATGGCCGCTCTCACCACCATGGGTGCCTACGCCGCAGCGAAGTCCGCCGCCCTCGTATTCACCGAGAACCTCGCCGCGGAGCTCGCCGACACCCCGGTCACGGCGACCGCGGTGCTGCCCGGGTTCGTGCGCACGGAGTTCCACGACCGGATGCGCGTGGACATGTCGACGATGCCGGCCATCGCCTGGGTCGCAGCGCACCAGGTCGCCCGGGAGGGGCTGGCGGATGCGCGCGCCGGGAAGGCGGTGTCCGTGCCGGGCCTGCAGTACAAGCTCGCCTACCTCCTCGCGCAGGCCGTGCCTCGGCCGCTGCTGCGAGGCCTGAGCAATGGATTCCGATTCCGCCGTCTGCGCCGCCCGGCCCGGCCCGGACCGCACTCCTGAACGGGCCGCACCCGCTGCGGGGGCCGTCCGAGTCCGATCGGGCGGCGCGGCGTGCCCGGGCGCAGTGACGAGGTGTGGACATCTGACAGTACTCGCGAGTAGCGGCGGCTCTACTCCACAGTAGGTCTGACCTGCGCCGACGCCCGGAGCGCCCGGGTGATGCCTGTGACCCGCACGAATTCGCGCTTGTCTATGCTTTTTGTGAGAAGACTGAGAGTAATCGAGCAAAGTGAACGCCCGGTTTACAGCCGTCGGAATCCTGTGGTCAAATGGAACCATTCGTCCGGTGGGGATCGGACGAATGAAACGGACGTATGGGGATGCGTCCGGGTACTCGAGGGGAGTGCTGCAGAAGTCCCGGGATGTCGCGGTCTCCGCGCCCCGGGACTTCTGTATTCACCACTCCGGCACCGGCGCCCCGTCGCCGTAGACTGGGGCCATGTCTGAGACCTCTGCCGCGGATGCGCGCACCCAGCTCCTCGCCCTCATCGACGAACTCGCCGTGGTCCGCGGCCGCGTCACGCTGTCCTCCGGCAAGGAGGCCGACTACTACCTCGATCTGCGCAGGGTCACACTCGACCACCGGTCCGCCCCGCTCATCGGCGACGTCGTGCTCGACCTGCTCGAGCGCGAGGGCTACCTCGACCGCGTCGACGCGGTCGGCGGCCTGACCATGGGAGCGGACCCGGTCGGCACCGCGGTCATGCACCGCTCCGTGGTGCGCGGCACCCCGCTCGACACCTTCGTCGTCCGCAAGGAGGCCAAGGCCCACGGCATGGGCCGGCGCGTCGAGGGCCCCGATGTCGCCGGGCGCCGAGTCATCGCCGTCGAGGACACCTCGACCACGGGCGGCTCCGTGCTCACCGCCGTCGAGGCGCTGCGCGAAGCCGGGGCCGAGGTCGTCGCGGTCGCCGTCGTGATGGATCGCAACACCGGAGCGAAGCAGCGGGTCGAGGCGGCCGGCCTGCCCTACCTCACCGCCCTCACCACCGCGGACCTCGGCCTCGACTAGATCCGCTCCACGCCCCGGCCGGCCCCCGATTCCAGCCCCCAGGCCCCGGCGAAGCTGCGGGGCGCCCCAGGGCCTCCTCGGCACCCCGGCACACCCCGCGCGGCGACTGGGAATTGTCCGGATAACGAACGCCGGGCCGCCCCTCGGTTTGTGGCATGGCCCACCCTCGGGACACACTTGTCTCTGCGCACCCATCGGTCTGACGCGTGCGCACCCCTGGCGGAACAGAAGGACGATCAGTGCTCACACTCACAGGAATCACGCTCAAGTCGGGTCGCAAGACCTGGCTCAAGGACGTGTCATTCACCGCGAAGGCCCGCCGGATCACCGGCGTCGTCGGCCCCCGCGGCTCCGGCAAGACCGAGCTCACCCGCATCATCATGGGCCTCATCGAACCGGACTCCGGGACCATCACCCTCGAGGGCCACGAGCTCGGGTTCGGCGACCGCCAGAACTTCGGCTACCTGCCCAGCGAGCGCGGCGGCTACCCGAACATGAAGGTGCTCGAGCAGATCGTCTTCTTCGCCCGCCTCCACGGGATGACCATGGGCGCGGCCGAGCGCAACGCCGTCACCCTGCTCTCCCGCCTCGATCTGTCCGACCGCGCCTATGCGCCGCTGTCGCATCTCTCCGGCACCGAGGTCGCGCGCGTCGACATCGCCGCGATCCTCGCCGCCGACCCGGACGTCGTCGTCCTCGACGAGCCGTTCGACGGACTCGACGCCGCGAGCTCGGAGAAGGTGTTCGAGCTCCTGCGCGACCACGCCGACTCCGGTGTGCCGATCGTATTCACCTCCGACAGCTGGGAGCTGACCCAGGCCGCCGCGGACGACATCATCGTGCTCTCGCACGGCACGATCGCCGGTGAGGGCACCCTGGCCGAGCTCCGCGCCGACCACCGCAGCTACCGCGCCGATTTCGCCGACGAAGCCTCGGCCACCGCCGCCGAGGCGCACCTCGCCGCGAGCCCGGGCGTCGCCGCCGCCGCCCGCACGGGTGATTCCGTCGCCTTCGAGGCGAGCGACGTCGACGCCGCCGGGGCCGCCGTCACCGGACTGAGCGGTCTGCGCGGCTTCACCACCGTCGAGCCCAGCCTCGCCGAACTGTTCAAGGAGAAGGTGTGATGACGAATCCCAAGGACACCGGCGCCAACGGGCCGAAGCGCGACCTGTCCTCCGACCTCGGGAACCTCGAGGACGACGAATTCCTCGTCGAGGACGAGACCACGACGACCGAGGACGACGCCGTCGACCCGCAGGATCCCGCCACCGACGATCCCGATGACGATGAACTCGCCGACGACGATCTCGACGCGGATGCGGCCGACGAGGAGATCGAGGTCGCGACGATCGATGATGACGACGAGGTGCCCTACGAGCTGCGGGAGGACCGGCAGGACCCGGCGACCGAGCCGCGCACCGGCCTCGTCTCCGAGTTCCGCGATCTCACCGGCCGCCAGGCGGCCTGGCTCGTCTCCAACCGGGAGACGACCACGGCCTCGCGCAGCCCCCTGTTCTACGTCACCGCCCTCGTCATCGGGCTCGCCGTGCTCGCCGGCCTCGTCATCGGGCTCGGCAACGCGGACTCGACGAGCGACGGCTCCGACACCGCGGTCGCGGTCGTCGGGATCGGTGAGCAGGCCCCGCTGTTCGAACAGCAGCTCGGCATGACGGTCCTCGACGCGGAGAGCGTCGAGGTCGCCCAGGAGATGGTGCGCAACGGCGAGGTCGACGCCGCACTCATCCCTGACGTGACGGGCCAGGGCAACGACACGATCGTCGCGCTCAACAGCGAGCCGACCGCCGTGCTCGACAAGTTCGCCCCGCAGATGCCGGTGACCTACCTCGAGCCCCCGGCGGTCAACACCGAGGCCGCGAAGGCGCTCGGCTGGGGCCTGGCGTTCCTCCTCATCGCCTCGGTGATGACCCTCGGCGCGCTGCTCTACTCGAACATGCGGGTGGAGAAGCGCAACCGCATCGCGGAGATCATCGCCGCCACCATCCCGGCGAAGTCCGCGGCCTGGGGCCGGGTGTACGGCCTCACGCTGCTGTCGCTGGGGTACCTCGCGATCGCCGTCGGCGTGCTCCTTCTCGGACTCTCGATCGCCTCGCGCACCTCGCTCGCGGTGTCGATGATGCCGGGACTCGGCTGGTTCGCCGGCCTGTTCCTGCTCGCCCACCTCCTGTTCCTGTCGCTGTACCTGTGGGCCGCGACCGCCGCCAAGCGCCGCGGCCGCCAGGTGGGCGCAGGACTCACCGTGATCCTCGTGCTCGGCGGGGCGCTTGCGCCGCTGTTCTTCCTCAACAACTTCGAGGCGCTCAAGTGGATGTCGTGGATCCCGTTCACCGCTCCGGTGGCGACCCCGCTGCGCTACTTCGCCTCCCAGGCCGAGTGGTGGGAGGGTCTGATCGCGCTCGGCTCGGTGCTCGTCGCCGCACTCATCGCGTTCGCCCTCGCCTCCGCCGCCTACCGCCGCAACCTCCTGCGCGGCTCCGGTCGCACCGGTAAGACCGCGAAGGTCAAGGGGGATCGGAGCAAGGGCGCCGAGACCGAGGACGGCGACGACGACGCCGCGGAGACGAGCACGAAGGACGCGAAGTCGTCGAAGGGCGCGAAAGCTGCCACGGGCGCGAAGTCCGCGAAGTCCGGGAAGTCCGGGAAGTCGACGACCGCTGGCAGGTCCGAGGACGTCGATGGCGCGGACCTCGATGACGCGGACGTCGAGGATTCCGACCCGGACGAGGATGCCGCGGAGGAGTCCACGGCCACGACCGCGAAGTCGACCGGGAAGTCGACCGGGAAGCCCGCTCCGGCGACGAAGGCCGCGAAGACCGCGACCGGGAAGTCCGCGGCGAAGCCGGGTACCGCCGGGAAGTCCGGGAAAGCCGGCTCCTCGGCCGCCTCGAAGCGGAAGAAGCCGGGCGCTCGGTGACCGAGCAGCACCAGGACGACGGGCAGGCGGGCTCAGCAGAGCGCCTGCCCGTCGGCGTCGGACCGTGGGAGGGCCCGCTGCCGGCAGGCGACCACTGGGACCCGGAGCTGCTCGCCGCCGGTGACCGCCGCAACGTCGTCGACCGATACCGCTACTGGACGCTCGAGGCGATCGTCGCCGACCTCGACCGGTCCCGCCACTCGTTCCACGTCGCCGTGGAGAACTGGCAGCACGACCTCAACATCGGGTCCGTGGTGCGCACCGCCAATGCCTTCAACGCCGCCGCCGTCCACATCGTCGGCCGGAAGCGGTGGAACCGCCGCGGGGCCATGGTCACCGACCGCTATCAGCACATCCACCACCACCCCGACGCCGCTGCGCTCGCCGCCTGGTGCGCCGAGCGCGGACTGAGCCTCATCGGCGTGGACAACTTCCCCGACTCGGTGCCGCTGGAGACCTTTGAGCTGCCCGAGGCGTGCATGCTCCTCTTCGGCCAGGAGGGCCCCGGCCTCACCGACGCCGCGCACGCCGCGTGCGATGCCGTGCTCTCGATCGAGCAGTACGGGTCCACGCGGTCGATGAATGCCGCCGCGGCCGCCGCGATCGCGATGCACGCCTGGATCCGCCGGCACGCCTTTGGCCAGCTCGCCGCCGGGGCCCCGGGCCGGGACCCGGCGCCCGAGCGCCGGTGAGCCCGCACCTCGGGCACGGGGACGGCAGGACCGGGGAGTCCGCTGCCCACGGGCCGGCCCGGCAGTGGCGCGGGAGGCCGCCTGCCGCATAGGTTTGAGCCAGCACTCATCGTCGAAAGGCTCGGCCATGTCCCCGGCACCCACCGCGTCCCTGCCGCCTCGCGCTCGGCGTTCACGTCTCGCCGGGGTCGCACTCCTCCTGCTCACCCTGTTCGTCCTCACCGGCTGTGTGAAGCTCAACTCCGACCTCGACGTGAGCACGGACCTCACACTGTCCGGGACGATGTCGGTGATGATGAAGAAGTCCGCGGTCGAAGATCTCGGGCAGACCACGGACGAGGCCCTGGAAGAGATGACCGGGGACGTGCCGGACATGTCCGACCGCGGCGTGACCACGGGGGAGGTGCACGACGAGCTCTACGTCGGTATCCGGTTCACCCTCGATGACGTCGATCCCACCGAGTTCACCGAGGACGAGCTCGGATTCATCTCGCAGCTCTCGCTGAGCGAGCAGGACGGCACGATCTCCCTGTCGATGCCCAACCCGGTGGCGATGCCGTCGATGGACATGCCCGCCCCGCCGACGGGCGGCTACCCCGGCGCCGCACCCGGCATCGACACCGGTCTCGGCGTCGACAGCATCCGCTCGATGCTCGACGAGTCGGTCATCGCGTTCACCTTCCCGGGCAAGGTCATCGATGCGCCCGGTGCGGAGGTCAACGGCTCGACCGCGTCCTGGGACCTGCAGACCTTCGAGGGCGAAGAGCTCACCGCTGAGGCGCAGGCCTCAGGGTTCCCGTGGTGGGTCCTCATCGTCATCGGCATCATCGTGATCCTCGGGATCGTGGCACTCATCATCGTGCTCGTCCTCATGTCGAGGAAGAAGAAGCGGCAGCAGGGCGCCGGGGCGGGCTACGGTGCCGCGGGTGCCGGGTTCGGTGCCCCGGGTGCGCAGTACGGTGCCCCCGGCGGTCAGGGGTACCCGGGCGGACCTGCAGCGGCAGCCGGTCCCTACGGCTCGGGTCCGCAGCCGGGTCAGTACGGCTCGGGACCTCAGCAGGGGCAATACGGCTCGGGTCCGCAGCCGGGTCAGTACGGCTCGGGACCCGCGCCCGGCCACCACGGCCCCGGACCCCAGCCCGGTCAGCAGCAGCCCGGCCCGTACGGCTCGGGGCCCGCACCGGGGTACGGCTCCGGACCGGCACCTGCGGGCTGCGGCGGACCCGCGGGCTCCCCGCCGGTGCAGCCGGGCAGCGGCCACCCCGGAGGACATCCCCAGGGCGGGCCGCAGATGCCCGGTCAGCACGCGCCCGGGCAGTACCCTCCTGGGCAGCAGGGAGGATTCCCCGGTCAGAACCACCCGGGTCAGGGTCATCCGGGACAGAACCCGCAGGACCGCTTCCGGCCACCGCGGCGCTGAGTTCGACGCCGACCCGGCCGCAGCAGTGACCACGGCCCGGTGGACACGACAGAGCCCCTCGGATGACCGAGGGGCTCTGTGCTGTCGGAGACCGGGACTCAGCTCACGTCTGCGGCTTCCGGCTCGATGAGTCCGCCGAGCTCGGCGAGTTCCGCGACGAGCGAGTCCTCGTCGTCGAAGGTGCGCGGGATGACGGTGAGGCGCTTGGCGTAGTGGCCGATGGGGTACTCCATCGTCATGCCGATGCCGCCGTGCATCTGGATCGACTCCTGGCTGATCTGCTCGGAGGCGTCGTCGATGATGATCTTCGCGGCGATGACGTCGGCGTGGCGCGACTTCGAGGTCCCGTCCACGTCCTGCGTGATCGCGAGCTTCGAGTACAGCGCCATGCTCTTCGCGCCCTCGAGGGTCGCGTACATGTCCGCCGCCCGGTGCTGGAGCACCTGGTTGCGGCCGATCGGCGCACCGAACTGCTCGCGGGTGTGGAGGTACTCCGCGGTCATCTTCAGCGAGGCCGACATCGCACCGACGGCCTCCGCGGCGAGTGCCGCGTTGGCGGTGTCGATGACGCGGGCGATCGCGTCGCTCGCGTCGCCGGTGCCCAGGCGGGCGGCCGGCGCGTTCTCGAAGAGCACCGAGGCGGTCTTGAGGCCGTCGGCCTGCGTCCGCACGTCGACGGTCACGCCCTCGGCCTGCGCGTCGACGAGGAACAGGCCCACGCCGCCGTCGACGGCCGCGGACACGACGAACTGCGTGGCGGCGTCGCCGCCGAGCACGCCGGACTTCTCGCCGGTCAGCGTCGCACCGTCACCGGACACCGCGGCGGTGGTCGCCGGGCTGGTGAGGTCGTAGCGGCTGTTCGGCTCCTGGCCGGCGAACGCGAGGAAGGTCGTGCCCTCCGCGACGCCGGGCAGGATCTGCGCCTTCTGCTCGTCCGTGCCGGCGGCGTCGACCAGGCCGCCGCCGAGCACCACGGTGGGGAGGTAGGGCTCGAGCACGAGTGCCCGGCCGAACTCCTCCATCACCACGGCGACCTCGGCGAAGCCCATGCCGGCGCCGCCGTACTCCTCGGCGAACGGCAGTCCCAGCAGGCCGATCTCGGCGTACTGGTTCCACATCTCCTCGCTCCAGCCGCGCTCGGTGGCGAGGAGGGCTTCGCGGGTGCCCGCGTCGTACTTGGTCTTGAGCAGGCGGGCGACGGTCGAGCCGAGCTCCTGCTGGACATCTGTGAGTTCGAGATCCATGGGGCGATTCTCCTTCGAATATCGTCGCGGCTCAGAGGCCGAGCAGAGCCTTGGAAATGATGGACCGCTGGACTTCGGACGAACCGCCGTAGATCGTCACCTTGCGGTAGTTGAAGTACGCCTTGAGGGCGTCGGGGGCACCGGGCGGCAGGGTGGTGAAGCCGTCGGCGACCTCGCGGGAGTCGACGAAGTCGAGGGCCTGCGGGCCGAGCACGTCGACGAGCAGCTCGGTGATGTCCTGCTGCAGCTTGGAGCCGCGCAGCTTGAGCACCGAGGACCGCGGGTCCGGCTTGTCGGAGCCGGCCGCCTGGGTCGACAGGATGCGCAGCTGGGTGAACTCGAGCGCGGTGAGCTCGGCCTCGACCTTGGTCAGGCGCGCCGAGAACAGCGGGTCCTGCAGGAGCGTGCCGCGCGGGGTGCGGGTGGTTGCGGCGTAGGCCTTGACGCGGGCGAGTGCGACCTTCGAGGCGCCGATCCGGGCGATCCCGGTGCGCTCGTTGCCGAGCAGGAACTTCGCGTAGGTCCAGCCCTTGTTCTCCTCGCCGACCAGGTTCTCGACCGGGACCTCGACGTTCTCGAAGAACACCTCGTTGACCTCGTGGCCGCCGTCGATGAGTTGGATCGGGCGCACGGTGACACCCGGGGTCCTCATGTCGATGAGCAGGAAGGAGATGCCGGCCTGCTTCTTCACGTTCGGATCCGTGCGGACGAGCATGAAGATCCAGTCGCCGTACTGGCCGAGCGTCGTCCAGGTCTTCTGCCCGTTGACGATGTACTTGTCGCCCTGCTTGACCGCGGTGGTCTTGAGGGAGGCGAGGTCGGAGCCGGCGTCGGGCTCGGAGAAGCCCTGGCTCCACCAGATGTCGAGGTTGGCGGTCTTGGGGAGGAACCGCTCCTTGATCTCCTGGCTGCCGAAGGTCGCGATCACCGGGCCGACCATCGAGGCGTTGAACGCCAGCGGCGCGGGCACGGAGGCGAGCTGCATCTCCTCGAGCCAGATGTGGCGCTGCACCGGAGTCCAGTCCTGGCCGCCCCACTCGACGGGCCAGTTGGGCACCGCGTAGCCGTGTTTGTTGAGGATCTGCATCGAGGTGACCATGTCCTCTTTGCTCAGTTCCTCGCCGATCGCGTTGCGGCGACGGATGTCCTCGGGGATCTCGGTGCGATAGAACTCGCGCATGTGCTGTGCGAACTCGAGTTCTTCCTTGCTCAGCAGATTATCCATGGATCTTCCTCGATCGTTCGTTCAGGGATGGGGTCTGCATCCCAGTGTAGTAGCCGGAGTGGCAACAGTCACAATTGACCGTTACTGCTGAGTAAGGTCGGATGCCCGCCGCCGAGGCGCCCTCGGGCGACGAGCTGCCGGCACCGCGCGATCGGCACGTCGAGCTGTCACGGATGCTCGAGAATCCGCCCGGGTCTCGAGCACAGGCGGCAGGTCGATGGCGTTGCGTGATCGATCGGCCCGCGCGCTCAGTGCTCCTGTGCGCGCACCTCGGCGGGTCGGCCGACCGGCAGGAAGAGGATCAGGCCGACGGCGAGGACGAGGGCGATCCCGATCGCGCCGGCGCGCTGGAAGCCGACCAGCATGATGAAGGTCGAGAACATGAAGGGGCCGAGGAAGCTCACGGCCCGCCCGGTCGTGGCATAGAGTCCGAAGTTCTCACCGGCCCGCTCCGGCGGCGTGATCCGGGAGAGGAAGGAGCGCGAGGCGGCCTGCACCGGGCCGACGAACAGGCACAGCCACATCGCCGCGACCCAGAACACCGTCTTCGAATCGCTGACGATGATCGGCAGGGAGCCGGCGATGAGGCAGACCAGCCCGACGATGATCACCGCGCGCGGTCCGAATCGGTCGTCGAACCAGCCGGCGCTCACCGCCCCGATCCCGGCGACGAGGTTCGCCGCCACCCCGAGGTAGATGACCTCCGCACCGCTGAAGCCGTAGGAGCCGAGTGCGATCACCCCGGCGAAGGCGAAGATCGTCGTCAGGCCGTCGCGGAACACCGCCGAGGCGAGGAAGAACTTGAGCGTCTCCCGGTCGCTGCGGAACAGGTCGAGGATCCGTTCGACGACGTGGAGGAGGTCCCGGCCCCACTGCCGCACCATGCCGCGCACACCCCCACCGGGCCCGGCCGCCGCGCCCGGCACATCGCGCGGGCCGAACACGAGCAGCGGGACGGCGAACACCGCGAACCACACGCCCGAGGCCGCCGCCACGATCCGATACCGCATCCCGTCCTCGTCGGTGGCGCCGAACAGGCCCACCTCCGGCTGGATCACGGTGAACAGGAGGATGACGAGGAGCGCGAGCCCGCCGAAGTAGCCCAGCCCCCAGCCGAAACCGGAGATCCGCCCGGCGGTGCTCGGCGTGGAGATCCGGGAGAGCATCGCGTTGTAGAACACCTCGGCGAGCTCGTAGAAGATCCCGGCGAGCCCGAGGAGCAGCAGGCCCGGCCACAGGTAGCCGGGGGAGTCCCGGATGAAGAACATGCCGAGCACGCAGGCGACGACGAGGAAGGTGTTGACGCCGAGCCACAGCCGGTGCCGACCGCTCGAATCTGCGCGGGTGCCGACGGCCGGGGCGAGGAGGGCGACGACGACCCCGGCGATCCCGGTCACCCAGCCGAGCGCCGCGGAGCCGGCGACCTCGTCCGCCGCGACGCCGGAGGTCAGGTAGGGGGCGAAGACGAAGGTGACGACGACGGCGCTGTACGCCGAACCGCCCCAGTCCCACAGCGCCCACGACAGCACGGTGCGCTTGGGTGCGGTCCCCGAGGGGCGGGGCACCTCGGATGCGGGACGCTCCGTCTCGGGGGTGCTCATACCGGGCACTCTAGCCGTGCACCTCGTCACACGGGGCGTCCAGGGGATGAAACCTGGGAATCTCCCGAGTATCCTCGTCACGGTACGACACCCGGGACTCACGGAACCCAGGCCATACGGAACCCAGATCTCACGACGATTCAGCGAATATGGAACGGACACCCGGATGAACGCATCAGACAGCACCGGCGCGGCCGGCGCGCGCGCCGACACCCGCGACGACGGCGTCGACCCGATCGACCCCGATCTCGAACCGCGGCACCAGATCGCCGAGGACGACACCGACGCGCAGATCACCGAGAAGCTCAAGCGGCAGGGAGTGCGCCTGGGCCGCGGCAACGTCGCACCAGCGGTGTTCTGGCCGTCGCTGCTCGTCATCCTCGCCGTCGCGGTGATCGCGATCCTCGCCCCCGGCCCCACCGACACCGCGCTGCAGGCGGTGCAGGGCTGGATCGTGACGAACCTCGGCTGGTACTACATGCTCATCATCGCCGGGTTCATCGTGTTCGTCGTCGGCATCGCGCTCTCGAAGTTCGGGCGCATCCGGCTCGGCGACGACGACGAGCGCCCCGAGTTCGGGCTCCTGTCGTGGTTCGCGATGCTGTTCTCCGCCGGCATGGGCATCGGCCTCGTGTTCTACGGCGTCGGTGAGCCGCTGACCTACGCCACGTCGAGCCCGAAGCCGGGCTGGAGCGGCGACGAGACCGAGCTCGCGCAGCTCGCGATGGCGCAGACCTTCGTCCACTGGGGTCTCCACCCCTGGGCCATCTACGCCGTCATCGGCCTCGCGCTCGCCTACGCCGTGCACCGCCGCGGCCGTCCGATCTCGATCCGCTGGGCCCTCGAACCGGTGTTCGGCGAGCGCGTCAAGGGCTGGGTCGGCGACGTCATCGACATCCTCGCGATCTTCGGCACCGTGTTCGGCGTCGCGACCTCGCTCGGCCTCGGCGTCCAGCAGATCGCCTCGGGCATGTCGAGCCTCGGCGTCGTGGACACGGTCGACAACACGATCCTCGTCATCCTCATCGTCGTCATCACCTTCCTCGCCACCCTGTCCGTCGTGTCGGGTCTCGGCAAGGGCATCAAGTGGCTGTCGAACATCAACCTCTCCCTCGCCGGCATCCTGCTCATCTCGGTGCTGCTCCTCGGCCCGACGCTCTTCCTGTTCCAGAACTTCATCGAGTCGCTCGGCACCTACCTCGCCAACGTCCTCGACATGTCCTTCGACGTCGGCGCCTACACCGGCGAGGAGGGGGCCGCGTGGAACTCCTCGTGGACGATCTTCTACTGGGGCTGGTGGATCTCCTGGGCGCCGTTCGTCGGCGTCTTCATCGCCCGGATCTCCCGTGGGCGCACCATCCGCGAGTTCATCGCCGGCGTCCTCCTCGTGCCCACGATCGTCGGCTTCTTCTGGTTCTCCGTGATGGGCGGCGCCGGCATCTACCGGCAGATCTTCGGTGCCGGAGACCTCGTCGACCCGGAGGCGGGCGTCGTCGCCGAGGCCGCCCTGTTCGACGTGCTCACCGGCCTGCCGCTGGGCACCATTCTGTCGGTCGCCGCGATCGTCCTCGTCGCGATCTTCTTCATCACGTCCTCGGACTCCGGCTCGCTCGTCGTCGACATGCTCGCCTCCGGCGGCCACCCCAACCCGCCCACGTGGTCGCGCGTGATGTTCGCCCTCCTCGAGGGTGCGCTGGCGATCGGCCTGCTGCTCGCCGGCGGTCTCCAGGCGCTCCAGGCGGCCTCGCTCGCCACCGCGCTGCCGTTCAGCGTGGTCATGCTCCTCATGGCCGTGTCCACCCTGCGGAGCCTGCAGGTGGACCAGGCGCTGCGGGAGAAGCGGGAGCGGGAGGAGCGCTACGCGATGCTCAGCGGCAAGCTCGCCGACGACTTCGACCACGCGTTCGGCCGGCAGGTCGACACGCGCGTCGACGACCGGATCGACTACCGGCTCTCCCGCACCACCGGCCCGTTCACCCGCGGCCGAGCCGAGGCGCCGGGTGCCGGGGAGGCCGCTCGCGCAGACGGCGGGGCGCCGCAGGGCGAGTGACCCGGGCCCGAGGCGCCCGCCCGGACCGGCACCGGGCGGGCGCCTCGGCGCCGTCCGCACCACCCCGTCCGTGGTCTGCGCCATCCCGCCCGTGCTCTGCGCACCCCCGTTGCCGCGGTGCCGCGCCGCGCGGAATCGGCGGGCACCTGGGGGCGGGCTCCTGGGAGCCCCGTGAGGGGCGCGCTGATGACTGGCACCGGCCGGGCGGACGTGAAAACATCGGAGGCAGGACCCGCACGCCGCCGATTCCGAGCGCGGCCCGGTGGAACAAGGAGACGACATGCCCATTGCAACTGCTGAGGTCTACAGCGAGCTTCTCGACCGCGCCAAGTCCCGCGGCTTCGCCTATCCGGCCGTCAACTGCACCTCCTCCCAGACGATCAACGCCGCGATCCGCGGCTTCGCCGAGGCGGAGTCCGACGGCATCATCCAGATCTCGACCGGCGGCGCGGAGTACATGTCCGGCCCGACGATCAAGGACCGCGTGCGCGGCGCCGTGGCGTTCGCCGCGTTCGCCCAGGAGGTCGCCAAGAGCTACGACGTCAACATCGTGCTCCACACCGACCACGCGCCCAAGGACGCCGTCGAGGCGTGGGTCAAGCCGCTCCTCGAGCTCTCCGCCGAGCGCGCCCGCAACGGCGAGCAGCCGCTGTTCGGCTCCCACATGTGGGACGGCTCCGCGGTGCCGCTCGACCAGAACCTGCAGATCGCCGAGGAGCTCCTCGCGCTGTCGGCGAAGGCGAACACCCTGCTCGAGGTGGAGATCGGTGTGGTCGGCGGCGAGGAGGACGGCGTCGAGAACGCCATCAACGACAAGCTCTACACCACGGTCGAGGACGGTCTGGCCACCGCGCGGGCGCTCGGCACCGGTGAGAAGGGCCGCTACCTGACCGCGCTGACCTTCGGCAACGTCCACGGCGTGTACAAGCCGGGCAACGTCAAGCTCCGTCCCGAGCTCCTCAAGGAGATCCAGGACGCCGTCGGCGCGGAGGTCGGCAAGGAGAAGCCGTTCGACCTCGTGTTCCACGGCGGCTCCGGTTCGACGGCGGAGGAGATCGCCGCCGCGGTGAGCCACGGCGTGGTGAAGATGAACATCGACACCGACACCCAGTACGCCTTCACCCGGCCCGTCGCCGACCACATGTTCCGCGACTACGACGGCGTGCTCAAGATCGACGGCGAGGTCGGCAACAAGAAGCAGTACGACCCGCGCGCCTGGGGCAAGGCCGCCGAGGCGGGCATGGCCGCACGCATCGTCGAGGCCTGCCAGAACCTCGGGTCCGCCGGCAACGCGCTCAAGTGACCGACGGTGCGGAGGTCGTCCTCCGCACCGCTCAGGCCGGCCCCGGGGAGGCGTCCGGTCCGGGGATGCGACTGTTCCTGCAGACGGCAGCCGAATATCGGCCCTTCGGGGCTGTTTGCGACTGAATTCCATCGTCTGCTCCAGAATCAGTCGCATCGAGGTGCGGGAGGGCCGCAGCCGGCGCGGCCGGGGAGGCCTGGGAGGCCGCGTGCCCGGCCCGCATGCCCCGCGAAAGTGACGATTCGGTTGCATTCGGGCGTCCGGCGGGCGAACAGGGGCAGGGAGTTCCGGAAGGGACTACGATGATCCGTGTCTCTCAGCCGATGCCCACGGAACAGGGATGGCGTGCTCAGATCTGAGCGCAGCAGCCGCCCACCGCCTCGCGCGATGTCGGCCGAGCCCCAGCGGATCTCCACCCTGAGATCCCGACCGAGATAAGGATGTATCGATGACTCGCACTCGTGCGCTGCTCAAAGCCGGTGCAGCACTGAGCGCCACCGCGCTCCTGCTGTCCGCCTGCTCCACCTCCACCACCGACACCTCGGGAGAGGGCGGTGAAGGCGGCGGTGACGCCCTGACGATCGGCACCACCGACAAGGTCACCGTGCTCGACCCGGCCGGCTCCTACGACAACGGCTCGTTCTTCGTCATGCAGCAGGTGTTCCCGTTCCTGCTCGCCTACACCCCCGGCACCGCCGAGACCGAGCCCGACATCGCGGAGTCCGCCGAATTCACCGAGCCGACCAAGTACGAGGTGAAGCTCAAGGAGGGCCTGAAGTTCTCCAACGGCAACGACCTCACCTCGTCCGACGTCAAGTTCAGCTTCGACCGTCAGAAGTCGATCCAGGACCCCAACGGACCGTCCTCCCTGCTCGGCGGCCTCGAGTCGATCGACACCCCGGACGAGCAGACGGTCGTCTTCAACCTCACCCGCGAGAACGACCAGACCTTCCCGCTCGTGCTCGCCGGCCCGGCCGGCCCGATCGTCGACGAGGACGTGTTCTCCGCCGAGGAGATCACCGCCGACGACGACATCGTCTCCGGTGAGGCGTTCGGCGGCCCGTACGCCATCGACTCCTACCAGTTCAACGAGCTCGTCTCCTACAAGGCCAACCCGGAGTACCAGGGTGCGCTCGGTGAGCCGAAGTCCGACGCGGTGCAGATGCGCTACTACACCGACGCGAACAACATGAAGCTCGACGTGCAGAGCGGCACCATCGACGTGGCCTGGCGCTCGCTGTCGGCGACCGACATCGAGGACCTCGGCGGCGACGACAACCTCACCGTCCACGAGGGCCCCGGCGGCGAGATCCGCTACATCGTCTTCAACCTCGACTCGATGCCCTTCGGCACCGAGACCGACGAGGCCGACGAGGACAAGGCCAAGGCCGTGCGCCAGGCGATGGCCCACACCATCGACCGCGAGGCGATCGCCGAGCAGGTCTACAAGGGCACCTACACCCCGCTGTTCGGCCACGTGCCGGACGGCCTGCCCGGTGCGGCCGAGGAGCTCAAGAGCGCCTACGGCGACGGCAGCGGCGGCGCGGACGTCGAGAAGGCCAAGCAGGCCCTCGAGGACGCCGGCGTGGAGACCCCCGTCGAGATCAAGCTCCAGTACAGCCCGGACCACTACGGTCCGTCCTCGGGCGACGAGTACGCCCAGATCAAGGACCAGCTGGAGAGCACCGAGCTGTTCACCGTCGACCTCCAGTCGACGGAGTGGGTGCAGTACGCCGAAGAGCGCATCGACGCCTACCCGCAGTACCAGCTCGGCTGGTTCCCCGACTACTCCGACGCGGACAACTACCTCGTCCCGTTCTTCTACAACACCGAGGACTCCCCGAGCTTCCTCGGCAACGACTACACCAACGACGAGCTCAACCAGAAGCTCGACGAGCAGGTGTCGATGGAGGACGAGGGCGAGCGCACCACTGCGATCGAGGACATCCAGAAGACGCTGTCCGAGGACCTGCCCACCCTGCCGCTGCTGCAGGGCGAGCAGATCGCCGTGGCGAACTCCGAGGTCACCGGCATCGAGGACACCCTCGATCCGTCCTTCCAGTTCCGTCTGGCACTCCTCGGCAAGTGATGCCGAACGGTCGGGCGGTCCTCGCCCGGCCGGCCGGGTGACGTCACCCGATCACCCGGCGGGCACCTCGGCCGAGGCGCCCGCCGGCACCACCACCGCAGCGGGGCGGGTAGGATCTTCCTGCCCGTCCCGCTGCGGCGTCCGGGTCTCCCTGGGCCCGGCCCGTGCGAGCCGCCCGCGTGATCCGCGGACAGCGCCGCCGCACCACACCCCTGCTCCCCAGCCCGATTGCGAATCCATGACAGCCAGCGTGCAAGCCCCGGAACTCGCCGAGGGTCCGGTCAAGTCCCCAAAGACCCGTCAGGGCTCGGGACTCGGCCGGTACATCCTCGTCCGCTTCCTCCTCATCATCCCGACCGTGTGGATCCTCACCACCCTGGTGTTCTTCCTCATGCGGATCACCGGCGACCCGATCACCGCCGCACTCGGCGGCCGGCTGACGCAGGCGCAGCTCGCCGAGCGCGTCGCCGCCGCCGGCTACGACCGCCCGCTCATCGTCCAGTACTTCGAGTACATGGGCGGTCTGCTGCGCGGCGACTTCGGGACCACCCTGTCGGACAACCGGCCCGTCACCGAGGTCCTCCTGACCTACGGCGCGGCCACGCTCGAGCTCGTCTTCTTCGCCCTCATCGTCGCGTTCCTCGTCGGCATCCCGCTCGGCATGGTCGCCGCGAAGTTCCACGACCGCTGGCCCGACGCGGTGCTGCGCGTGCTCGCGATCCTCGGCTACGCCACCCCGGTGTTCTTCGCCGGCCTGCTCCTCAAGCTCGTGTTCGGCGTGATGTGGCCGGTGCTGCCGGTCGCGGGACGCGCGACCGGGAACACCGAGCTCCTCATGTCCGGCGTCGTCGGCCCCACCGGCCTCTACCTGCTCGACGCCCTGCGGATCGGCGACATGGACGCCGCCGGGGACGTGCTGCGCCACGCGGTGCTCCCGGCCGTCGCGCTCGGCCTGCTCACCGGCGGCACCTTCCTGCGGCTCGTGCGCACGAACCTCATCGGCACGCTCGGCAACCAGTACATCGAGTCCGGCCGCTCGCGCGGGGTGTCCGAGTTCCGGCTCGTCACCAAGCACGCCTACCGGCCCGCGCTCATCCCGATCATCACCGTCATGGGCATGCAGATCGCCCTCATGCTCGCCGGCGCGGTCCTCACGGAGACGACCTTCGAGTGGAAGGGGCTGGGCTTCCAGCTCGCCCAGTACCTGGCCGCGCGCGACTTCGTCGCCGTCCAGGGCATCGTCGTCCTGCTGGCCGTGCTCGTCGCGCTGACGAACTTCGTCGTCGACATCATCGCCGCTCTCATCGATCCGCGAGTGAGGTACTGATGAGCACCGAGACCACCCCCACCCCCGGCGCTCCCGGAGCTCCCGCCCCCGAGGCGCCCGCGACCCCCGGCACCCCGTCGAGCTCCCGTTCGCGCTGGTCGCGCCTGCCGGTCATCAGCCACCTGCGCCAGTCCGTCGGCCTGCAGCGGGGGATGCTCATCAGCGGCCTGGTGATCTGCGCGCTCGTGCTCATCGCCGCGATCTTCGCCCCGCTCATCGCGCCCTACGACTACGCCCAGCTGCGCACCCCGGAGGGGGCGTTCGGCGCCCAGCAGCCGCCCAGCGCGGCCCACATCTGGGGCACCACCGTCGGCGGCTTCGACGTGTTCTCCCGGGTCATCTGGGGTGCGCGCACCGCGGTGTTCGTCATCATCGTCGCCGTCGTCATGTCGCTGTTCATCGGCGTGGCGCTCGGTCTGATCTCCGGCTACATCGGCGGCTGGCTCGACCGGATCCTCGTCGTCGTCGCCGACGCGATCTACGCCTTCCCGTCCCTGCTGCTCGCGATCGTCATGACGATCGTGATCTCCGGCGGGCAGTCGAACGTCGTCGGCGGCGTCCTGGCCGCGGCGATCTCGATCACCGTCGTGTTCGTGCCGCAGTACTTCCGCGTGGTGCGGGCGGAGACCGTGCGCCTCAAGGCGGAGCCGTTCGTGGAATCCGCGCAGGTCATCGGTGAGTCGAAGTTCCGCATCATCACCCGCCACATCTACCGCAATGCGACGCGCAACATCCCGCTGATCTTCACCCTCAACTCCTCCGAGGCGATCCTCACGCTCGCGGCGCTGGGCTTCCTGGGCTTCGGCATCGAGCCGACCTCGGCCGCGGAGTGGGGCTACGACCTCAACAAGGCGCTGTCCGACGTCACCTCGGGCATCTGGTGGACCTCGGTGTTCCCGGGCCTGGCGATCGTGCTCACGGTGCTCGGCATCACGCTCGTCGGCGAGTCGATGAATGACCTCAACGACCCGCGCCTGCGCGTGCGCCGCCGGGCCCGCGGCCGCAGGCGCGCCGGTGCCGGTGCCGGCGCGAAGGGTGCTGCCGGGTCCTCGGCGACTGCCCCCGGTGCCGCGGGCACCTCGGCGACCGGATCCTCGGCCGCCACGACGACGAAGGGGGATCTGCGATGACCTCGGACAACCTCGCTGCAGCGCACGATGAGAACAGCCGCGCCCGGAGCACCGGGGCCGCCGGCACCGGGGCGGGTGGGGCCCGGCTGACGATCTCCGACCTCGACGTCACCTTCGCCACCGACGCCGGCGACGTCCACGCCGTCAACGACCTCGACCTGAGCGTGCGCCCGGGCGAGGTGCTCGCGATCGTCGGCGAGTCCGGCTCCGGCAAGACGGTGACCGCGAAGTCGATCCTCGGGCTGCTCCCGGAGACCGCGACGACCGGCGGGGCGATCGTCCTGTCCGGCACCGACGTCCTCACCGCCTCCCCGCAGAAGCTGCGGCAGATGCGCGGCTCGGATGTGTCGATGGTGTTCCAGGAGCCCTCGACGGCGCTCAACCCGGTGTTCACCGTGGGCTGGCAGATCGCGGAGGGCCTGCGCGCCCACAACCCGAAGATGAGCAGGAAGGCGATGCGGGCGCGCGTCGTCGAGGCGATGGAGAACGTGGGCATCNGCGAGGCCTTCAACTCGCTGTTCAAGGCCGAGCTGATCCGTAACCACGGCCCCTGGACGGGCATCGACGAGCTTGAGATCGCGACCGCTGAGTACATCGACTGGTTCAACCACCGACGTCTCCACGGCGAGATCGGCATGATCCCACCCGTCGAGCTCGAGGACATCTACCATCACCACCAGACCGTGCCGGCGACCGCCGGCACGGCACTTGCAAGCCTCTAACAAACCCGGGGCGATTCACCTTGGCCGCTTCGGCTTCGTCGCGGTGGCGGTCCTGAGCCTGCCGCTGCTGCTCTGCCTCAGCGCCTTGTTCTTGGCGCTCTGCACGTTCGCGGGTGCGCTCTCGTGCTTCACGTTTGCGTGCGCCGGCTTCCTTGATCTGCATGCCGGCCATGCCGAGGCCGCGTGCGATCCGGCCCATCTCGTTGAAGGACTCGGTCTCTTCCTCTGCGGGGTTCACACTCATGGTTCCGCCTCCTATCGTCCGATCCCGTCGTCGCGGTCGCGCGCCGGGTCGCGGGTGGGTTGTCCTTGTCCGGGCCTTGGTGGTTTGGTCGGCTTCGCACTGCTGCCGGGCATCCCGAACAGCCGTTCGCGGGAGTTCATCGCTGCGCCGCCTCCTCGGCCGCGTTCGCGCGTCTCGGGGGAACGCTCGCGCACTGCTGTTGTGGTGCCCGAACTGTGCCGCTTCGCGGCGTCTTCGAGTACCTGGTCATGTGCTGCGGCGAGCTGGACGCGGCCACCGCCGAACCGATTGCGGCTCATCACCTGCGAGAGTTTCATGGCTTGGCGCATGAGCGCGGTCCAGCCCTCGATGGAATCCCGACTGAGCGCCCGGTCCATGAGTCGGGCCGAGTGGCCGGCCTGCATCGGGTTGGTGGCCACAGCTGCGATGTGTTCGCTGGCTTCGGCCAGGGGGCCGGCCTCGCCCTTCTCGAAGTGGATCGAGGCGGATGCGTAGATCCGTGAGAGGTCCACCAACGACACGTTGCCAGCCGCGAGACGGTTCCGCAGTGCTTCCGTTGGGGGCGCAAGCGTCTGCGGTGGCGCGTCCTTCCGGGTGGCGGTGTGGTGCTCCTGCCACACTCCCACGGCTTGTGGGTCGCCTTCCTTTGGCGCGCCGAGTGAGGCGCGCACCTTGGGCAAGCTCAGGTTCTTGTCTAGGTGCTTCGCAGGTGAGTAGAAGATCGGGTCACGGTCGACGCCCTTGGGTGCGGGAAGCGCCACCGAGTAGCCGGTGATTTGGTCAGTGCTGCCCTGCGCGAAGCGGGGTCGAATGATGACGCCGGACGAGTAGACGCGCTGGACGAACTCCGCTTCGCTCGTGGCTCCGGCCGCTGCCGCTCGCAGGCGCCGCCGTAGTTCCTGCCGCTCGTAGTGCGGAGCGTGCTCCCGCTCGCTGCGTTTGCGTTCCCACCGCTTCTCGTGCGGCAGAGTCTGCTTGAGGGCAGCACCTTCGGTGATCGCCAGGCCCCACTCGCGTTCAAGCTGTCTGCAGATCTTCTGCGCGCGTGATTGATCGTTGTGCTCTCGTGCGCGGGAACCGTCCTCGGTGACCATCTGCACGGCGAGGTGAATGTGGTCGTTTCCGTTCTTCGACAGGCCATGCCGGACCGCGACCCATCGTGAGGATTTCGCGCCGTCCGGGTCGATGAATCCCATGCGATCCACGAACTGTTCGGCGATGAGTTTCCAGGCTTCGTCGGTCAACGGTTCGTCGGCGTCTGCTTTCAGCGACAGGGAGCAGTGCCACACGTGCCCGTCCTTCTCGCCCACCTTCACTCTCTTGCCGGCCTCGGCGTCGTAGCGGCGGATCGGAACCTTCACTTCGCGGCCATACATCTTGCGCGGATGATCCAGCGTGTTAGCCAGCGCGAGAGCATCGTCACGGTCGAGCTCTTTACCCGGTTCCACCGTGGCTAGCACCGTGTCGTCACCAGCCACGATGTGCGGGTTCTCATGCTCGTTGGACCGTCCCGGTCCCGCCATCCTCGGCCTGCTCCCGGAGACCGCGACGACCGGCGGGGCGATCGTCCTGTCCGGCACCGACGTCCTCACCGCCTCCCCGCAGAAGCTGCGGCAGATGCGCGGCTCGGATGTGTCGATGGTGTTCCAGGAGCCCTGGACGGCGCTCAACCCGGTGTTCACCGTGGGCTGGCAGATCGCCGAGGGCCTGCGCGCCCACAACCCGAAGATGAGCAGGAAGGCGATGCGGGCGCGCGTCGTCGAGGCGATGGAGAACGTGGGCATCCCGAACGCCGAGGAGCGCCACGACTACTACCCGCACCAGTTCTCCGGCGGGCAGAAGCAGCGGATCGTCATCGCGATGGCGCTCGCGCTCGGGGCGGAGCTCATCGTCGCCGACGAGCCCACCACCGCGCTCGACGTCACCGTGCAGGCCGAGATCCTCGACCTGCTCCGCGACCTGCGCGACGACATGGGCACCTCGATCGTCCTCATCACCCACAATATGGGCGTCGTCGCCGACCTCGCCGACCGGGTGGCCGTGATGTACCGCGGCGACCTCGTCGAGACCGCGGACGTCCGCACCCTGTTCGCGAATCCGACCCACGAGTACACGCGCGGGCTGCTCGCCGCCGTGCCCCGGCTCTCCGTCACCGAGGTGCCGGTCGCCGAGGCTGCAACAGGCGCCTCGGCGGGGGCGGCGGCCGCGGCTCCCGGTGCCGATCCGGCCGCGGACGTGCGCCCGGATATCGCGCCGGTGGTCGTCGCGCGCGACCTCGAGATCGTCTATCCGGGCGGCTTCGGCAAGAGCGATTTCACCGCCGTGGACGGCGTGAGCTTCGAGATCCGGCCGGGCGAGGTGTTCGGCCTCGTCGGCGAATCGGGGTCGGGCAAGACGACCATCGGGCGCGCGATCGCGGGTCTGACCCGGGCGACCGGGGGTTCGCTCACGGTGTTCGACCACGAGATGGTCGGGTTCAGGGAGAAGGCGTTCCGACCCGTGCGCAAGCGGATCGGGTTCGTGTTCCAGGACCCGGCGGCCTCCTTCAACCCGCACCTGTCGATCGGCGAGTGCGTGGCCGAGCCGCTCGCGGTGCACCGCCCCGAGCTCAGCGATCAGCAGCGCCGGCGGGCCGCGCTCGACCTGCTCGAGGCCGTGCAGCTGCCGCAGTCCTATGCCGCCCGGTTCCCCCACGAGCTGTCCGGCGGGCAGCGCCAGCGTGCGTCCTTGGCCCGCGGCATTGCGCTCGACCCGGAGCTCCTCATCGCCGACGAGCCGACCTCGGCACTCGATGTTTCGGTGCAGGCGAAGGTGCTCGAGCTGTTCCGCGAGCTGCAGGAGCGGTTCCATTACGCGGCGCTCTTCATCAGCCACGACCTCGCCGTGGTCGACATGCTCTCCGATCGGATCGGCGTGCTGTTCCACGGCCGGCTGCTGGAGGAGGGGACAGGTGCGCAGGTGCTCGGCAACCCGCAGCACGACTACACGCGGCGTCTCATCGCTTCGCTCCCGGTGCCCGATCCGGTCGAGCAGGCCCAGCGGCGCGAGGTGGCCCGGGCGCTGCGGTAGGGGCGGGGGCTGGCGAGCCCGCGGGGGCTGGCGGGCCCGCGGGGGCTGGCGGGCCCGCGGGGGCTGGCGGGCCCGCGGCCACCGGCGGCATCACCGGTGGCATCATCACCCGGACCGTGATCACTCGTGGTCGAGANGAGTGAGGACATGAGCGAGCCGTCGGTCTGTACGCCGTGGTCAAGGCGCTGGACGCTTCAGAGCCGGGCCCGCGCATGCGAGCGGCTCGCCGGCGAGTGGCCCGGCGATTGAGCCCGGGCCCGCACCGAGCGGGCCTCACCCGCTGCGGGGCATCCCCGCGCTGCTCACCGCCGCGGGTCGTCCTCTGAGGTTCCGGAGGACTCTCCGGCAGCCGTCTCCTCGCTCTCGGCGGCGACGGGGTGCTCCTGCGTGCCGCCCGCGGTCACCCGCAGGCTGCGGGCGCGGCGCACATCCTCGTCGAACTTCTTCGCCTTCTTGTCGCTGGCAGCGGTGTCGCGCGGCGGCAGCTGCAGGTCCACCTCTGCGGGGATCCCGGCCTGCAGCTCGCGTCCGCGCTCGAGCTCGGCGTCGACCTCTGCGCCGAACAGCAGGATCGCATTGATGATGTAGATCCACAGCAGCAGGATGATGACGCCGGCCAGGGCGCCGTAGGTCGCGTTGTAGTTGCCGAAGTTCGACACGTAGAAGAAGAACCCGAGTGTCGCGAGCACGGAGACGAGGATGGCGATCAGCGCACCGAAGCTGACCCACCGGAACTTCGGCTGCTGCACATTCGGCGTGGCGTAGTACAGCAGTGCCACGACGAAGACGACGATGAACGCCAGGACGAACCACTTGGCCACGTTCCACACACCCACCGCGGCGGAACCCAGGCCGATCAGATCGCCCACTCCTTCGGCGACCGGGCCGGACAGCACGAAGATCATCAGCGCGACAGCACCCAGCACCAGGATGAGCGCCGTGAGCAGGTACATCTGCAGGGTGAGCTTGATGCCTCCACGACCCTCGGGCACGTCGTAGATGGTATTCATCGCGCGGCCAAAGGCCTTCACATACCCCGAGGCCGACCACAGTGCGACGAGCAGACCGATGATCAGGCCGAGGCCGGGCGCCGGCGCGGTGAGCACCGACTCGAGCGGGGGACGCACGCTGTTCCAGGTGTCCTCCGGCACCACGCCCTGCACCTGGTCGAGGACGGCGGTGACGGTCTGCCCGCTCTGCCCGAACAGGCTGAGGATCGAGACCAGGGCGATGAGGCCGGGGAACACGGAGAACACGGTGCGGTAGGTGAGCCCTGCGGCCACGTCCGTGCAGCCGTCGGCGGAGAACTCGCGGATGGTCGTCCGGAGCACGTACTTCCACGACGGTTTCGTGAGGTCGGTCGGATCGTCGGGCTTCCGGTCGTCCTCGGGATGCGGAGCATCCGCCGGGTGATCTGCGGATCGAGTCTCGCTCATCGTCTGCCCCCTGGTGCAGAATATGGTTTCAATAGTCAAGGCACCTTGATTATAGAGAAGATTCCGCGGCCCGGGTGCGAAGCCCCGGGGTGTGGCAGATGGCGGTGCGGGGGTTCACTCCCCATCGGCAGCGGTGAGCTCGGCGGCGGCGAAGTCGAGCAGACCCGGGTGAACCGCCCTGGGTTTGATGCCGCTGCTGTTTAAGTCCGGAAGGATGGACAGCATGCCGAAGAAGATCGATCCCCAGCTGCGCGCGAGGTGCGTGCGGCTCGTGCGGGACCACGCCCAGGAGTACCCCACCTTGACCGCGGCGACGGCCGCGGTCGCTCGCCAGGAAGGTGTCTCACGTGAGTCCGTGCGGCGCTGGCTGGCGCAGGCCGAGGTCGACGACGGGACCCGGCCCGGCGTCACGAGAGAGGAGTCCGTCGAGGTGAAGCGGCTGAAGGCGGAGGTCAAGCGGCTGCGTGAGGACAACGAGATCCTGCGCCGGGCCTCGATTTTCTTCGCCGGGGAGCTCGACCCCCGCAACCGCTGATCCTCGCGTTCATCGACGAGATGAGGGCCGAGGGCTACGCAGTCGAGTCGATCCTCTGCGTCCTGCGCCAGCAGGGCTTGGGGATCGCTGCACGGACCTACCGGGCCTGGAAGAGGCCGGCCCGCATCGCTGCCAGGACGGTCACAGACGCGCTGGTCGAGGACAAGATCCGCGACCTGGCCTGGAGGTTCAACGAGGCCACCGGGCGGATGCAGATGACGCCGGAGGGCCTGTACGGGCGGCGGAAGTGGGTTGCCCTGCTCCGCCGCCAAGACGGCCTCGCCGCCACCTCCCGCGGAGCAGCGGACCGGGCCATGCGCACCCTCGGCCTCGAGGGTGTTCGCCGGGCGAAGAAGCTGCGCACCACCATCCCCGACCCCGACGGGAAACGTGCCGGTGACCTGCTGAACCGCGACTTCACCGCGTCCGCGCCGAACCTGGTGTGGGTCACAGATTTCGCGTACGTGAGGACCTGGGCGGGCTTCGTCTACGTCGCGTTCGTCCTGGACGTGTTCGCCCAGCGGATCGTGGGCTGGCACGCCAGCTCCAGCATGCGCACCGACCTGGTCATGACCCCATTACGGATAGCTCTGTGGCAGCGCGACCGCGACGGAAACCCCGTCTCACCTGGCGATTTGATCCACCACAGCGATGCCGGGTCCCAGTACACATCTATCCGATACACCGAGCATCTCGACCTCGAGGGCATCGCGCCGTCGATCGGTACCGTCGGCGACGCTTACGATAACGCGCTCATGGAGACCGTGAACGGCCTGTTCAAGACCGAATGCATCCGCACCACCGTCTTCCATCCTGGGCCCTTCAGGACGCTCTCGGACGTCGAGTACGCGACGGCCGGCTGGGTCGACTGGTACAACAATCGGCGCCTCCACGGCTCCCTCGGGATGCTCACCCCGATAGAGTTCGAGACGCTCCACTACGAGGCCCTCAACCGAGAGCCCGAACCCGCAAAGTAGCGGCAGAGAACCCGGGGCGGTTCAAGTCGGCCGAGCTGCGGGAGCTGCGCAAGCGGAACCGGCTGTTGGAGCAGGAGAACGAGGTGCTGCGGTGCGCGGCGGCGTATCTGTCGCAGGCGAATCTGCCGGGAAAATGATGTACCTGCTCGTTCGCGAGCTGGCCGCTGACGGGGTCCCCGTCGCGGTGACGTGCCGGGTGCTGAAGATCGCTCGCCAGCCGTTCTACCGGTGGCTGGCCGAACCGGTCACGCAGGCCGAGTGGGACCAGGCGCACCTGGTCAACGCGATCATCGACGCGCACGCCGACGACCCGGAGTTCGGGCGCCGGCTGATCGTCGACGAGCTCCGTGACGCCGGGTTCACCGTGTCTGATCGGACGGGGTGGGAGCGGTGTAGTGAGCACGAGGTGTGGTCAGTCTCGCTCCGGCGTGACGCGTGAGATTCGGGTGGTGCTGCGGTGAGTGGTCAGGGAGGCAGAGACGACAGTGGTGTGCACTCCCGTCACGGGAGTGCACACCACTATTGTGACGAGGCGAGCTCAGTCGCGCTCAGTTACTTGCGCGAGGTCCGGCGGACGTAGGTCAGCGCGGTCAGGCCCAGGGCGATGAGGACACCAGCGGTTGCCAGCGTCATCATTGCAGAGGTTCCCGTGCGCGGAAGCGAACCGTTGTCATCGGTGTCCGGGCCGCTGTTATCGGAATCGTCACCCGGCTGGTCATCCTCCGAGCCCGGATTGGGGCCAGGGCCCTGAGTCGGTTCCGTGGTGGGCTCCGTGGTCGGTTCCGTGGTGGGCTCCGTGGTCGGTTCCGTGGTGGGCTCCGTGGTCGGTTCCGTGNAAAATGGGCTCGGGTTCAATGGGTCGTTGCAGAGGCGCTTCACCACGCGACGCACCGCCGGTCGCTGCGCTGCACGGTACGGTATGCGTTATGGAGCTCCTGCCGGATCCTGTATGGCCGGTCATCCTGCTGGCGGTCATCTCTTTCATCGACGGGCTCGTGTGCATCAAGCCCTTGGAGTTCATCGGGCGGTGCTTCGAGGACGTCGGCTTCCCGCGTCGCTGGTGGTGGGTGATTCCACCGATCAAGTTCGCAGCGGCGGCAGGCCTCATCCTCGGGATCCGGATTCCCGGCCTGGCCGCGCTCACCACTGTGTGCCTGATCGTGTATTTCATCCTCGCCATCAGCATGCACATCCGCGCTCGTGATTTTGGCCGCAACCTCTTCGTCAACGCCATCGGGATGCTGGTGATCTGCATTGCGACCGCCGTCTTCTGCTTCCTTGTCTAGACCTGAGCCGCAGGAAAGCAGACGGCTGAAGGATCCAAGCGCAGCTCATTTCAGACCCCGGAGTGCGCAATTGTCAGAAGTTCACTCGAGCTCTATCGGAGCACGGGGGCACAAATGGAGATTGAGTTCGGCGCTGGCCCACTTTCAGCGCCAAATCGGTCGAGGTTGGCTTCGGATCGATCTATGCGATGCCGCTGCGCGTGAATGACTGCATCATTGGTGTCGTCAACCTGTACGCGGGGCGGCGTCGGAGGCTGCAGGCGACTCAGCTCAGTACGTGGCGGGCGATCGTTCATGAGGCGGGCATACTCCGCGGGATGCGTCCTCTACGAGCTGCTGACTGGCCGGACCTCGTTTGTGGGAAGCTCTCAAGTGGAGCTCACCTTCCAGCACGTTCATCACGCACCCGAGCCGCCGTCGAAGTTTCGCGAGCACATCGATCCACGGCTCGACTACATGGTCCTGCGCGCACTGGCGAAGGCCCGCGCGGCGCGAAATCAGAGTGCTGAACAGTTCCGGCTTGCGCTGCTCACTGCACGCCCCGGTCAGAACAGTTCAGGTGTCGCGTTCGGCGCGGCCTGAGCGGTCTCGGAGTGCTTGCCCTCTGGATTGCGGTTGTCGCAGGGTTCGCCTGGCTGCTCGTTACATCCGTGCACGCCTATCGCACCGTGCCGCATCCGGATGCAGACCGCCGGTGAAACTGGGATCTACGCATTGTGCCGTCGTGGCATTGCCTCATCGTGCGGACTGTGATCACCTCCGAAGGATGAGCTGTGAGACCCAGTTGCCCACGAGCTGAGCGACCTGCACCATGACGATGATGACGGTCACGGTGACGAGGGTGACGTTCCAGTCGAACTGCTGGTAGCCGTACATGATCGCGAAGTTGCCCAAGCCGCCGCCGCCGACCACGCCGGCCATCGCGGACATGTCCACGATGGCGATGAGCATGAAGGTGTAGCCAAGGATGAGCGGGGCGAGCGCCTCGGGAAGGACAATGCTGAACAGAGTGCGCAGTCGCCCGGCACCGGCCGCCCGGGACGCCTCTACGATTCCCGGGTCCACGGCGACGAGGTTCTGCTCGACGACCCGGCCGATGACGACCGAGGCCATGAGGGTCATCGGCAGGATCGCCGCAGTCGTGCCGATCGTGGTCCCGACGACCAGAAGAGTGAGCGGTCCGATGGCGGTGATGAAGATGATGAAGGGGATCGGCCGCACGATGTTGACGATGACGTTGAGGATTCCGAACACCACCGGCTGCTCGAACAGGTTGCCTGGTCGGGAGGCGTAGAGCGCAGCACCGATGATCAGCCCGGCGATGCCGCTCAGCACGATGGTGGCGGTGACCATGACGAGTGTCTCCTGCACCGACTGCAGGAGGACGGGGAGCAAAGTCGGCCAATCAGTGTCCATGGGGAACCTCCTTCTGGGGCTGCTGCGAGGAGAGCACCTCGGTGCGGGTGTGTGCTGCGATTTGCTCGATCGCAGCGGTGATCGCCTCGGGTGGTCCGGTCAGCTCGTAGGTCAGGGTGCCGAGCGGGCGCTCGCCGATCTCGGTGACTCCGCCGAACACCACGGTGCCCGTGACCTGCGCGGCCGCCAGCATGCGGTTGACCTCCGACGAGCTGTACTCCTCGTTGATCTCTATGGCCACGATCGTGCCCGGATGGCGGGCACGGAGGCGTTCGAGCGTGGCTGCGGACGGAGTTCCCTGAGTAGCGGTGGCGATGAACTTCCTCGTGGTGTCGGTCACTGGATTCGAGAAGAGGGAGTAGGTGCTGCCCGCTTCGATGATGCGACCCTTCTCCATCATCACGACGTTGTCGCAGAGCTCGCGGACCACGGCCATTTCGTGGGTGATGACCACGGTGGTGGTTCCGAACTCCTGGTTCACGCGACGCAGCAGTCCCAGCACCTCGGTCGTCGTCTCCGGGTCGAGTGCGGAGGTCGCCTCGTCCGCGAGCAGGATCTCAGGGCTGGTTGCCAAGGCGCGCGCGATGCCCACCCGCTGCTTCTGCCCGCCGGACAGCCGCCTCGGATAGACATCAGCCTTGTCCTCGAGGTCGACGAAGCGCAGCAGCTCGGTGACTCTGGCCTTGATGTTCTCCCTGGACCAGCCGGCGATCTTCAGCGGGTACCCGACGTTGCCGGCGACAGTGCGCGAGCCGAAGAGATTGAAATTCTGGAAGATCATGCCGATGCGGCTGCGCACCTTCTGAAGCTTGGCCTCCGGCAGTCCGGTGATGTCGGTGCCGTCGATGACGACGCTGCCGGATGTGGGCAGCTCCAGCCCGTTGATGAGTCGCACGAGGGTCGACTTGCCGGCACCGGAGTAGCCGACGATGCCGACGACAGAGCCGCGTGCAATGTCGAGCGACACCCCGTCGAGAGCCTTCACGCTACTCTCCTTGCCGCGCGGGGATGGGTACTCCTTGAAAATACTTATGAAGCGGATGTGGGGATCGATGTCACTCACCGGATCACTCCCTGCGGTTGTCTGCACAGGTGACAGTGAACGACGAGCCGGCTGAACGGGAACCGCCAATCGTCATATGGTGACATTGTGCGTCACCTGAGGTGGATGTGTGACGAATCGCGACTTTCTGAGACATTCCCCACATACTCCGGATGCGCCTCGGGCATAGCGTTCCGAGCATCAGACTCAAATCAACGCCGAGGAGAATGCCATGACCCGTCCGACAACTCATTCGTGGGTGAAGACCGCCCTTTCCCTATCCGCCGCCGGGTTGCTGCTGAGCGTGGCAGCGTGCGGGGGAGGGGCAGCCTCTGCGGAAGGCCCAGACGATGTCCTCACCATCGGGACCGATGACGGCCAGGAGAAGCACTGGCTGATCATCCAGGAGAAGCTCGCCGAAGGAGGGATCGAGGCCGAGGTCAAGACCTTCTCGGACGGTACGCAGATCAACACCGCCACAGAGAACGGCGATATCGACATCAACCTGTTCCAGCACCTCGCCTACCTCGCGCAGTACAACGTCAACAACAACGGGACTCTGGTTCCCGTGGGAGCGACGGCGGTCTATCCGCTCGCGCTGTACTCGAAGGACTACGGCTCGCTCGAGGAACTGCCGGAGGGTGCGGAGGTCGCAATTCCGAACAATCCGACGAACCAGGCCCGCGCCCTGCTCAACCTGCAGGAAGCTGGACTGCTCACCCTCAAGGACGGTGGCGACTCGCTTTCGACCCCGGCGGAGATCGAGTCCGCGAAGGTGGAGATCACGCCGGTCGACTCGAATCAGACCGTCACCGCCCTCAACGGCTCGGCCGCTGCAGCGGTCGTCAACAACACCCAGGCGCAGAAGGGCGGGCTCGGCGACGAAGTCATCATCTACAAGGACGACCTCGAGTCCGGGACGAACGACGCGTACATCAACGCCTTCGTCACCAAAGAGGAGAACGCCGACGACCCGCGGTGGGAGACGCTCATCGATGTCTACCACTCGTCCGAGGTGCAAGAGGCCGTGACGGAGCTCAACGGGGGAAATCTGAAGTTCAAGGACGATTGGACCGCCGAGCAGCTCGTCGAATTGCTGCGCAGCGAGGAAGAGGTCGCGGCGAGCGGAGCATGACGTCGGGCGATTACGGCCCGCCGCAAGCGACAACGAGACGAGGAGAGCACAATGTCAGATTCCACACTGCCGATCATCGACCTGTCCCGGGCCGACGATCCGAGTACGGCCCAGGCCTTTCGCGACGATCTCCGTCGCGTGACCCACAAAATCGGATTCTTCTACCTCACCGGCCACGGCATTCCCGCTGAGGACTTCGGCGAAATCATCGACGTGGCCCAGCGCTTCTTCGCTCTTCCTGAGGAGGAGAAGCTGGCGATCGAGAACACCAAGTCCCCTCACTTCCGCGGCTACACGCGGACGGGTGGGGAGCGAACGCGGGGGAAGGTCGACTGGCGGGAGCAGATCGACATCGGTCCGAACCGCGAACCGGTTGCAGATCCGCAGTTCCCCTTCGATCGGCTGACCGGTCCGAACCAGTACCCTGCGTCTCTGCCCGAGCTTCGTGAGGTGACCGACCGGTGGCACCGGCAGCTCACCGTTCTGGGCGGCAAGCTGCTGTCCGAATGGGCGCTGAGCCTCGGGCAGCCGGCAGACCTCTTCGCTCCGGCCTTCGAGGATGGTCCGGAGTCCTTCATCAAGATCATTCGCTACCCGGCCCCAGCTGACGAGACGGTCACGCAGGGGGTTGGAGAGCACCGCGACGGAGGAGTGCTCACGCTGTTGTACCCGCAGCCCGGCACCACAGGTCTGCAGGTGCTGACCGATGACGGCTACATCGACGCTGACCCGATCGAAGACGTCTTCATCGTGAACATCGGCAAGCTGCTCGAGGTTGCCACCGGCGGGTATCTGAGAGCCACGGTTCACAGGGTGCTCCCCACCCAGCCGGGGAAGGACCGGATCTCCGTCCCGTTCTTCTTCAATCCCGCACTGCGCAGCTCGCTGCCCGAGGTGCAGCTGCCTTCGGAGCTCGCCGCCCGCGCCCGTGGAGTCTCCCAGGACGAGCGGGACGCGCTGCACGCCGTCTACGGGGAGAATGCCTTTGCATCGCGGCTGCGGTCGCACCCCAACGTCGCGCAGAAGTACTACGCGGAGTTCGTGGAGGCGTCCCAAGTCTGATTGCCCTGGGTCAGGCTGGGATCCCTCGCTGTCGAGAACGCGGACGGTGTAGTCAGGCTTCTGAGGCGCCTGACGCCCGAGGCGCACCTGACGCGATAGGCCGGGGCCGGTGCGCCCTCAGTCAGTCCACTTCTCGAACTCTTCCGGGTCGACGTGCTCGACGAAGTCGCGGAACTCCTTGATCTCCTCTTCCTCGTCCTCGGACTGCACCTCGGTCTCGACGCTCACCTGGTCGTAGACGTCCTCGGCGACCCAGAGCGGCGCGTCGACCTCGCAGATCGGCAAGGAGGACCAGCATGTCGGATGACTTCGCACCGGCCGAACCCATCGAGGAAGCAACAGAGGAAGAGATCACGGAGACGGAGCCGGCCTTCGAGCCGTTCTACTCGTCCCTGGATCAGTGGGTGACTGATTGGCTGTTGCCGAACTACTCGCGGCCATTACGCGATGTCTCGCAGTTCCGGTGGGACCCGCAGTGGTGGCGGTACTCGGAGGTCGTGATGCGCCTGGAGGCGCTGTGGGCGTCCTGGGAGAAGATGCGGCTGGAGGGCGGGCCGGGAATCGTGACGTTCTTTCGCGACTACCTGGACCCGATGATGCGGGTCATCCTCGACCCGCAGGGGCCGTTCCATGCCTACGATCCGAACAAGACGGACCCGGACGGTGAGCGAGATATGCCGGAGCCGTTGCCGCATTCTCCGCTGACGGTTCCAGACCTGTTCCGACTCGACTGACCGGCACACGAAGGGGCACCCAACCGCTTTGGTTGGGTGCCCCTTTGATGTGTGCGTCAGCGTTGCTGGACGTGCTCGCGTTCGCGTGTGGGCTGACTCTGGCCTGCCTTGCGGACATGAGCCTTCGAATCAACGGAACGCCGCAGGTAGTCCTTAGCGTCGCCCGAGATGTTCTTGAGCGCTTCCCGTCTGGTGGCGGCTGCCTGTGGGTCGCGCTTGGCGACTTCGTCCAGATGCCGGCTCATGTCCCGGTTGTGCTGGGAGTCAGGCAGTGACGCTGCGGCTGCCAGGTGGCCGGTCTCGCGCTTCCGCGCAAGGTCGGCGTCGTCGCCGGCTGTATCGGCGGCGGTGTCGTAGTGCTTTTCCTCAGGGTGGGACTCCGAGTGGGTGCGGTCGGCATCAGCCCCAGCGTCCTCGCGTGTGGCTGTTTCGATTCGGGCGTCTCGCGCCTCCGGGTTCTCCGGGTCTGCCAGCAACGCGTCCGTGTCCTCGGCTGACAACCGGTCGAGGTAGTCGTCGGTGTCGATACCGGCCTCGGCGGCTTCACTCATCGCGGCCTCGCGGAGGGCAGGATCGTGGGCGGCTTCGTCCTCGGCCTGCGCCTGCTGTTCTTCCCGGACCGACTCGGCGGCGGTGTCGTCCGTGCGTTCCTCGGCACGCAGACGGCCAGCGGCATTGTGGTCGTCGAGGGCAGCTTGCAGTGCGTTGAAACGTGCGGTTCCATCGGCACCTTGAGAAGTCAGGTTTTCGATGTTGAGACCGTGCAAGTCCCGGACGCGGTCAGCGAACGCCATGTAGGCGCTGTTCGCCGGTCCGTGGCCCTTTGCTGCGAGGTCCTGGGCGTCAACGATGGAGCGAGCCAGGTGTGCGTTCGATGTCGACTTCCAGAACTGCGCCGAGTAGGCGTCCTTGTGTAGCGCCTTTGAATCGCCCCGGGTCTGGTGGAGGCTCTGATCCCACGGGAGGATGAGGAGCATGGCAGCACCGAGGAAGTACCCCGATGAGCTNGGGCTCCGTGGTCGGTTCCGTGGTCGGTTCCGTGGTGGGCTCCGTGGTCGGCTCCGGAGTCGGGACGATCGTCTTGGCGGAGTTCTCCAGGGTCAGCGCAACCGCAGCGTTCGACTCGGGCGTCACGGAGAAGGTGCCGTCTCCATTGTCGGTGACACCGTCACCGGTGATCGTGTAACCGTCCCATTCGAGACCGTCGACCGCAGGCAGAGCGATCTCGGAGATGACAAACGTCGAACCGAGTGGGAACCGGACTGACTGAGCGCGGTTCCCCTCGCCGAGGAGAACCTCCATTGTCCGCGTTTCCTCGCCGACCGTGTACTCGACGGTGAATTCGGTGCCCTCGGGAATCTCCGACGGATCAACACCGGTCACCGACTTCGCGATCGAGAAGCGGGTGAAGGCCGAACCGTCTCCGTCGCCGCCGCCGGACTGCCTGTACTCGTAGACGTAATCCCTCTGGGTGCCCTGCACGGTGTAGTCATTGCCGAACTTGTCCCCGACGAACACCTCACCGTCGGCTACGGTCAAGTACTGAATCATGTAGACGACCTTCCGATCGGAAGGCACGTTCTTGATATCGACCGAGAACTCACGCTCGCCGTTCGCTGCCGGAAAGTCGATGACAAGATCGTCCGCAGAAACGGGCTTCCATCCGCCCGTGTACTGGCCGGCCTCGTCGATCGCCTGAACCTGCACCCTGATGAAACCTCCCTCGTCAGTTCCGACGAGCGTGTGGTTCTCCACCTCCGTGGTACCGCGCTGCAGGGAGTCGTTGACCGTGATGGTGCCGTTGTCCGTGACACTCGACGGGATCTGGATGGTCCACTGGATCTGACCGCGCTCGTTGAGGCCGGAGGACTGCTTTCGCGGCTGCGTCGGAGCCGGATTGTTCGGCAGGATGCCCTGTCCGCCCGGCACCGTCACCGGCACGATCGCGTTGCCGACCTCGAACTCGACCGCGGTTTCCTGCGTGGCCCGTGTGGCCTGGACCTCGAGCCAGAGGTTTCCGCCGATCGACTCCTTGTCGTTGACGAAATCGGTCAGCGTGCAGATGACCTGAGACGGCCTCTCTTCACTGACCGTGCATTTCGCGACGGTGTCGCCCTCTGGGTTCTTGAGATCGAAGCTGGGGCTCTCCCGCTGGAACTCGGGCGGCAGAGTCATGCCGAAGGTGTCTCCGCCCTGTGCGTCGTTGGGCACAGTCCACTGAGCATCGATCCGCAGCTTGTCCCACTGCCTGGTCGGACCATCGGACCCATCTGATTTCTTCAGGGTGATGTTGGTGATTGCATCGGGGTAAGTGACGTCCGGGGACGCTGCTGAAGCGGGTGTCGTCATGGCGATCGACGCCAGGGCGACGAACAGCGCGAGTGCGAAACCCCACGCTCTTCTGACTGAAGTGGTCAAGACGGTTCTCCTACTGAGGGGACGGCGGTGAAGTGGCGATTGCCGGGGGCCCCGGACATTGTCGTGCAATGAGGCCCGCATCCGCTGGGGATGAGCGCGGGCGCAGTCGGACTGCTCCTGCTATTCACTGCCTAGACAAGGTATTTCCAGAGCCACAGTGTAGCGCAGCTGTGCGCATCCGCCATTTCTGTACTTTGTGTAACCGAAAGTCCGAGGTGGCTCGGAAGGGAGTGATTCGTCTCAGTTCCGGTTCTCCCGACAGCGGCGTGGAGCGCAAGCAGGGCGCCCAGAATCGAAGCCCGCGCGGGGAGATCCCTGCGCTATGGTCGGAGCGTCATGAACGATCACACCGCTAACCCCAGTGCGGGCCGTCACCCACGCTCAGGGACTGCTCCGGTGCCCGTCATCGGAGGGGGTGCGGCGGGCATCCGGTGTGCCGCAGTTCTCGCAACCGCCGGCGCGGCAGTCACCATCGTCGCCCCAGGAAGGCGACCGAGTGCCGAGTTGCCGCCGTTGTCGAAGACGGTCTTCGCGGAGCCTCTCTCACTGGCCGCACACCGCACAGGTCTGCCTTCCAGTGAGCATGCCGCATCCGACTCCTCTGGACCGCCCACCGCTGATCGCGCATGCCTCCGGGAGGGTGGCGACGCGGGATTCGTAGTCGGCGAGGTCGTGGAAGCGCGGCGGTATGCCGTTGACCAGCCAGCGCCGGTACTGGATGGTCCGCCAGCTCGCGAACCCGGTGTCCGCGCCCTGCCACACGGGCGAGTTCGCTCCGAGCGCGACCAGCACCGGCAGCCAGGGGCGCAGCCCGTTGAGGGCCCGGACGCCGGTGGCGAGGTCGGCCAGACCCACGTGGACGTGCAGGCCGTTGACATGATGGTCGACGGTGAAGCGCGGGGCGAGCTCGGCGAGGGTCGAGTAATGAGCCCCGGGACTCACCTCGGAGGGTGAGCGCGGGTGGTCCGGTGCGGTCCCCAGGGCCGCGACCGCGAACCCAATGCGGTCCGCGGTCGCGGCGAGTGCGCGGCGGAAACCGAGCAGTTTGGACAGTGCCGTGCCGGTCTCGGTGTGCACGGGGGAGTTGTACTCGAGCTGGCAGGTGAACCATTCGGCGGTCGCGCTCCCGCCGGCGACCTCGAGCGCGTGGAGCGTGCGCGTCTGCTCGGGGGAGGGGGAGGCCGGCAGTCCGGTGTCCCGATCGATGAGGAGGTACTCCTCCTCGATTCCGAATGTCGTCATGGCCGACCGCCTCGTCGTCGAAGGGCCGAGGCGCCGATGCGAGTCGCAGCGGCCCTCGCCGAGCGGCCGCCCTGCACCTCGGGTAGAAGCAACCTATTACGCGGACGCCGGTTCGGCAATGAGCGCCGGCCGGACGATGCCGCCGGTGCACTGCGGCGATTCGGCGGATCAGCCGGTCGGGATGGCCACGATCGGATCCGTGGTCGGCGCCGCCGACCCGCCCTCGGGCTCGACGGTGATCGTGAACGTCGATCAGACGGGCACCCGGTCGAACGCTGTCGGCGCGCGTCCTGCCGCCGGTCATCGAGGCGGCCCAACCCCGTCGCGCGTATTCCCGGCGGAGGTGCGGTTGCCTGCGCGGGATTCCGCTTCCACTCATCACTGCCGCCCCAACTATCGTGCCAATTCGCCGAACCTCGACCGGATGCGGGACTTCGTGAGATTTGTTCCGCGCGGTGATCGGTTCTGCGCACCGGGCGGGATTCGACCCGACCGGCAGCTCTCGGATCACGGGTCCGGGAGCAGGTCAGTCCAGGCGGCCGCCGCGGATCGTCAAGGCTGTGTCGGCCAGGGGCACGAACTCGGTATCGTGGGTGACGACGACCGTTGCGGTGTCGAACTGCCGGGTCGTCGCCACGATGAGGTCGATGATGGCTCTCGAGCGGTCGTGATCGAGCGCGGACGTGGGTTCGTCGACCAGCATGACCTTCGGTCGTCCCATGAGAGCTCGCGCGACGTTCACCCGTTGCCGTTGACCACCGGACAGCTGATGCGGTCGCCGGTCGGCGGCGGCGGCCAGACCGACGACCTCGAGCAGCTCGTGCGCCCGCTGGCCGGCACGGGCCAGCTGCCGGCCCCGGGCCCCGCGCAGATGCTCAGTGAGCACGAGCTGGTCGTGCGCGGTGAGCAACGGGAGCAGGTTGGGCTGCTGGAAGATCGTGCCGAGCTGCGTTCTCCGCAGCATCGCGCGGTCCTTCTCCGGCAGTCCGGTGAGCTCGCGACCTGCCAGGCGCACCGATCCCGAACTCGGACCGATGAGGGTCGACGCGACGGCCAGGAGCGAGGACTTGCCGGATCCCGACGGTCCCACGAGAGCAGTGACGGTTCCCGACTCGGCGGAGAGATCGACGGCGGCCAGGGCGCGGATGGTGCGGGGTGCGCCGTTCTCGTCCACGCCATCGGGGTAGACGAGGCTGACGTTCTCGAGCCGGAGCGCGGGAGCGGATCGGTGGGGTGCGGGGGAGGGCAGGGGCTGAGGCGTCGATGAGTGCATGGTCAGTTCCCTCCGAGAGCGAGCAGGGGATCGATCCGGGTCACGCGCCGGGTGGCCAGTGCAGCCCCGATCAGACCGAGGACGAATACGCCGAGCACCGGCGTGAGGATGGTCATCGGCGTCAGCGCGAACGGCACTGCGGAGCCGACCGCCGCTCCTCCGGCGGCGCCGGCTGCGCCTCCGGCCGCAGCTCCGAGGAGCACGACGAAGGCGGCCTGGGTCATGGAGTCCCGTACGAGGTAACCGCGGGAGGACCCCAATGCGCGAAGGACGGCGAGATCCCGGGTGCGCTGGATGGTCCACACGGTGAGGAAGGACACCACGACGAGGGCGGAGATGCCGTAGAGGAATGCCTGCATCATGAGGAGCGAACCGCGCTCGGACTGGTAGGCGGGCAGCGCGGAGAAGGCCCGCAGCTCATCGGCTGTGATGACCGACTCAGTGAACGACGGCTCGTCGCCGTCGTCGTCCGGGGCGGCGAAGACGATATGCGACGCGCCGAGGTTCTCCAGGGCCGAGGTGTTCTGCCGGCCCAGTCCGTCGGTCAGACCGGTGAGCAGCACGAGCAGCAGGGTGATGAGTGCGACCACGCCGCCGATCAGGGCGAAGCGCCCCTTCGCGAAGACGATATCGCGGAAGGCCAGGTACATGTCTGCTCTCCGAGGTCGGTAGGAATGTCGGGTGTCCATCCATCATGGTGGAGGGGGCGCGGGCGCGGATCGCCCCACCGGTTGAACTGCAGGGATCAACCGGACGACGTGGAGATCATCCGATCGGTTGACTCCATCCGGAGCGGCGGCCGGTATCATCTGCGGTGAGCCGGCGGATCGGCGGCTCGGCGCGTCGGGTCCGGTGGGTGCGGACGCGCGGAAGAGACGGGCGACGGGCCCTGCGGAGACCGGTCGTCGAGCGTCGTCGTCGCACGATCCACCGGTGGGAGGCGCAGTGCCGCGGGTACACGTGATGATCGTCGATGACCATCCCGTCGTGCGCGCAGGTCTGTGCGCCCTGGTGAACGGGCTCGAGACCATGACGGTGGCGGTCGAGGCCGGCACGGCCGAGGAGGCGCTGCTGCGCCTCGAGGAATTCGGCGCGCAGATCGATGTCATCATGATGGATCTGCGGATGGGCGCGGGAATGTCCGGGATCGAGGCGACTCGACTGATCCGGGAGCGCTGCGATATCCCGGTGCTGATCATGACGGCGTTCGACACCCAGGCCGACGTCGTGGCGGCGCTGGAGGTCGGCGCCATAGGCTACCTGCTCAAGGACTGCCCGGCCGACGAAATCGCGCGTGCTGTGGAGGACGCGGCGGCCGGGAGATCGGTGCTCTCTCCGTCCGTCATCGCACAGATGATGAAGCGGATCGCCTCCCCGGCGACAGCCCTGACCCCGCGCGAGATCGAGATCCTCGAACTCCTCTCCGGCGGTGCCACCAACCGCCAGCTGGCGCGCCGGCTGTTCATCTCCGAGGCGACAGTCAAGACCCACCTCGTGCACATCTTCGACAAGCTCGGAGCGGACAATCGGACCCAGGCGATCGAACGCGCCCGCGACGAGCGCGTGATCTGAGCAGTCGTCGCAACGAGGTCGGCGTCGGGTCGCGACGAACAGGCAGAGGCGCCGCGGTCATGGCCGGCGAGGCCATCTCAGGTAGTGTCGGTATGCCATGTGCGATGAATCCCGCTCCGCCGCCGCTCCGGGCCTTCACCCTGACTCCGTCGGCGGTGCGGTGCTCGTCGTCGGCGCAGGCGAGGCCGGTTCGCGGGTGGCCGGTGCACTTGCCGGCAGGGGCGCACCGGTCGTCGTCCTCTCCCCCGACGGTTCGCCCGGCGTCGAACTGCCGCCGCTGTCGAAGAAGCTCTTCGCGGAATCGTTGACGCTCACCGCGCACAGCGTGGACCCGGCCGCCGCAGACTCCGGTCCGGGACATGCCGTGTCCAGAGGCTCGAGCGTCGCACTTCTTCAGGGCGCAGCGGTCGAGCTCGACCTCGACACCCGCTCTGTCCGGCTCGACACCGGGGAGTGGGTCCACGGCTCCGCCATCGTCATCGCCACCGGATCCGCCGCCCGGATCCTCGACATCGAGCTGCCCGGGGGCCCGGCCTTCACTCTGCACTCCGCCGCCGACGCACAGGCGATCCGCGAGCACCTCGCGGCGCTCCGCTCCGGTTCCGCCCAGGACACCCCCGTGGACATCGGCATCATCGGCTCCGGCTTCCTCGCGCTCGAGCTCGCCCGCGGTGCGGTGGACGCCGGCCACACGGCGACCGTGCACCTCAACGGGCCGCGCCCGCTGCCCCGGCTCAGCGCACCGCTGAGTGACGCCGTCATGGCGCTCCATGAATCCGCCGGCGTCCGCTTCGTCCCGCACTCCACACCGGTCGACTACGTCGCCCGCGACTTCTGGATCACGGCCGTCGGAGCGCAGGCCGCCACGGACTTCGCCGGCCGTGGCGTCCAGCGCACGAGCGCGGGCGCGCTCCTCACCGACGCCCACCTCCGGGTCCTCGCTGCGGGCGGCGCCCCGCTGGAGGCGGTCTACGCGATCGGTGACTGCGGGCAGGTGGCGCACGGCCCGATGGCGGCCTACGGCCCCCAGGAATCCGAACCGGTGGCCGCCTCGCAGGGGGAGTGGCTCGGTCGGTGCCTGGGTGCCGCATCGAACCACGCCGAAGCACCGGGCCCCGCCGAGCCCGACCCCTCCGAACACGTGGAGCCGGGCCACTCCGCGCCGACCGCCGCCTGGAGCGACCTCCCGTGGCACTGGAGCTTCCAGGGCCCCGTGCGCGTCTTCACCGCCGGCATGTCCGCCGCCGCATCTCAGGGCGAGCCCGTGGTCCTCGGTGACCTGGCGACGGGGAGCGGGCAGGTGGCGCTGTTCGCCTCGGAGGCGGATGACGCCCCGCTCATCGGCATCGAGACCCTGGGCCCGCCCAAGCCGCACCTCGCAGCCCGTCGGCTGCTCGCCTCGGGCACGGTGCCCACCCGAGCGCAGGTGAGCGCACCCGGTTTCGACCTCGTCACGGCCTCGCGCCTGGCCGGCTCCGGGCCTGCGAGGGCGTAGACTTAGCGGGTCAGAGTCCCCACCGGAGAGTGTCCCGCAGTCTATGAGCTTGTCCGAACTGGCCGCCGCGAACTCGCTCGAGCGCGTCGGCGCCCGGCCGTCGTTCACCGATTACGTCACCGAGGTGTGGCGGCGCCGGGACTTCACATACTCCCTGGCGAAGTACCGCATCCAGAGCGAGAACGAGCGGAATCGCCTGGGCATGCTCTGGGTCGTGCTGCGGCCGATCCTCTCCGCGATGGTCTACGGCCTCGTGTTCGGGCTCATCCTCGCCGGCATGCGCCCGGCGAACTTCGTGCCCTTCCTCATCATCGGCGTGTTCTTCCTCGAGTTCTTCAACACCTCGATGAACGGCGGCGCGAAGTCGATCATCAGCAATACCGCGCTCGTGCAGTCCCTGCCGTTCCCCCGCATGGTGCTGCCGATCGCCACGGTCCTGCAGAACCTGCTCAATTTCATGCCGACCCTGCTGCTGATGTTCGTCCTCACCATGCTGTGGGGGGCGCGGCCGAACCTCTCCTGGTTCCTCTTCATCCCACTCATCGCGTTGTTCTACCTGTTCAACCAGGGTGTGGCGCTGATCTTCGCGCGGCTCACGGTGCACGTGCGCGACCTCAGCCAGTTCGTGCCGTTCATCTCCCGCCTGATCTTCTACACCTCGGGAGTGTTCTTCGACCCGCGCACCGTGCTCGAGCCCTACCCCACCCTGCAGGCGGTCTACGCCTGGCACCCGCTCAACGAGGTGCTCTCGATCGCCCGCGGCATCCTGCTCGACGAGTACTCGATCCCGTGGGACTACTGGTGGAAGCTCGCGATCTGGGCCGTCGTCATCCTCGTCGTCGGCACGGTCTTCTTCTGGAAGGCGGAGGAGCGCTATGGCCGAGAGAACTGAGAAGCCCGCCGAGGGCCAGCCCGTCGTCGCCTGCGACGACGTCCACGTCGAGTTCCGCACCCTGGCCACCGGCAAGCCGATCAAGCCCAGCATGAGCAGCGGCCTGCTCCAGCGCGGCCGGTCCCTGCGCACGGTGCACGCGCTCAAGGGAGTGACCTTCGTGGCGCGCGCCAACGAGTCGATCGGCATCATCGGTACGAACGGCTCGGGCAAGTCCACCCTCATGCGCACGATCACCGGGCTCACCCCGGCCACCCGCGGTGCGGTCTACGCGAAGTCACGGCCCAACCTGCTGGGCGTGGGTGCTGCCCTCATCCCGGATCTGTCCGGCGGCAACAACATCATCCTCGGCGGCCTCGCGATGGGCATGGAGCGGTCCGAGATCGAGGCGCAGTACGACGACATCGTCGAGTTCACCGGGCTCGAGGACTTCATCGACATGCCCATGCGCACGTATTCCTCCGGCATGTCCGCCCGACTCAAGTTCGCGATCGCCACAGCCAAGGAGCACGAGATCCTCATCGTCGACGAGGCGCTGAGCGTGGGCGACCGCGACTTCCAGAAGAAGAGCGAGAAGCGCATCCGCGACATCCGCGAGCGTGCCGGCACCGTGTTCCTCGTCTCCCACTCGATGCGCTCGATCCGCGACACGTGCAACCGCACCATCTGGATCGAGAAGGGTGAGCTCCGCGCCGACGGCGACACCGATGCGGTGGTCAAGGAGTACGAGCAGCACCGGTGAGGCGGCGCGCCGGCCGAGGTGTGAGCAGTCCGCCGGCCGGGCCGGTCAATGCTGCGGATCGGGCCCGCCGGCCCCGGCACGATCCGTGCTGGCAACCGCGCCGGGGTGCCCCATTCCGCGACCAGCCCCGCGCCCCGTGGTGATGACGGTGACCGCGTTTCAAGTGCGCGGTCGTATTGCTGTATGAACACAATGATCACAAATACTTGAATGCTATATCGGCAGATACCATTCAGTTGTCACCGTTCTCGGAAGAGAACAACTGGGATACGCGATACCAGCGCATCGGGCCGACGCCTCAGTGGAAGACCACGGATACCGGGGGGCGCGGTGAGACCGAAGGAGCACCCTGTGAAACGTATCAGAACACGGTTGAAGGCATTCGTGGCGGCATCGGCAGGTGCTACCCTGCTGGCGCTCGGCACCGCCATCCCGTCGAACGCCGAGACCAGCAACCCCAGCGACGTCTGCGAGGTCGTCGAGGAGGTTAAGTGGACGGCCAAGTCGAAGATCGCCCCCGGTAGCAACGCCGTGCACGAACCGAAGGTCGCCACGCTCAACGGAGACGTCGCCATCGACGGCTGGTGGCAGAACCACTCTCCCATCGCCGGCAAGGGCGAGGCGGGCGTCGACACCTGGGAGGAGGCGGGCACGCCAAACTTCCGCGTCATCGTCGGCACTGTCGAGCCGCTGTACGACGTCGAGGCCGAGGTGACGCTCGATTCTGACGACGTCACGTTCGCCGAGCCCGGTGAGTTGGTCAGCCCTGCGCGCGCTGCCACTCCGGAGCAATACCGGAAGATCCCCCTCGAGAATCTCAAGGAGCCGGTCAAGAAATCCGGGTCACTCATCGAGTGGGGGATCACCGAGAACGGCAAGATGACGGCGGTCCCCAACGCGGACCCGAAGCGGGCAGAGGGCTCGTCCGCGCAGTTCACCGTTGCCGGCAAGCTCGGCAATCCCGCGGAGATGGATGAGAAAAAAGTCAAAGAAATTACGGTGACTTTGACCTTCACCGCCAAGCACACCACGCACAAGATGTGCGAAGACGGGATCGCTGACGGTAACCTCGACGAGTGCGCCGTCGACTGGAAGGCCGCGGCAGTCATCGACCGCCGCCTCGACGACTACCCGAACCAAGGATACGTCTCCGCTGTCGGCGACGAATACGGCTACTTCAAGACCCACCATTGGATGGGCGGGGGTGACCGACTCTACTGGCGCATCCCGGTGGCCACCCGCCATGCGATCGAGGCAGGCAGTCAGATCACTGTGAGCCGCGGCGACAACTGGACCTGGGACGAGACCCAGCAGATCGAGGACCTGACCGGGCGCGACGACACCCGCGAAGGGCTGGGGCCGTTCTTCTTCAACACCTTCACCGGGGAAGAGGGCTATCAGAACGTTCCCGACGGCGAGCCGGACTTCAAGTGGGACGAGGGCACGCTGACGATCACGCTGCCGGCGATGCCCGCCGACAGCCATGCGATGTTCGTGCTCACCGGCACCCCCGGCGAGGAAACCGATGTAAAGAACACGAGCTACCGCATTGACGCCACCTACAAGGGTGAGTACACGCCCGAGGCGCTCAAGGCCATGGACTGCGGTGAGACTGCGACCCCGACCCCGACGGACACGGCGACCCCGACCCCGACCCCGACGGACACGGCGACCCCGACCCCGACCCCGACGGACACGGCGACTGCGACCCCGACGGACACGGCGACTGCGACCCCGACAGCCGGCCCGTCCACCGAGGCGCCGCAGCCGGGCGGATCGGGCGCTGACGGCGCGGGCCCTGCACCGAGCGACCGCCCGGGTGGAGGTTCGGGCTCCGACGGCTCCGCCGGAAGCCTCCCGCGCACCGGCGCACAGGGACTCGGCATCGCCGGGATCGGCGCGCTGCTCGTCCTCGCCGGAGCGGGGGCAGTGATGTTCGCCAAGCGCCGCGAGAGCTGATCGGCCGGTGACCGCATGAGCGGCATCTGAGATTCGTCTCAGATGCCGCTCATCTGCGCTGTGGGAGTATTGATCCGTGTTGAAACGATCCCAGCGGCTCACCGCGGATGCCCTGCCGCCGCTGCCCGCCCGGCCAGGAGTCTCCTACATCATGCCGGTCCTCAACGAGGCCGAGCACATTTCTGCCGCGATCACCACGATCCTCGACCAGGAATACGCCGGCGAGAAGGAGATCGTGCTCGCACTCGGCCCGTCGACCGATGAGACGACGTCGATCGTCACCACGCTCGCCGCGGGCGAACCGCGCATCCACATAGTCCACAACCCGGCCGGTGACACCCCGACGAGCCTCAACCTCGCCATCGCCGCCACCTCGCACCCGGTGATCGTCCGCGTCGACGCTCACTCCGAGCTCACCGGCGACTACACCGACACTGCGATCGCAGTGCTGCGCGACACCGGGGCCGCCAACTGCGGCGGGCTCATGCTCGCCCGCGGTCGGACCCCGTTCCAGAAGGCCGTCGCCCGGGCCTACATGTCCCGCGTGGGTCTGGGCGGTCCCGCCTATCACACCGGGGACGAGCCGCAGGAATCCGAGTCGGCCTACCTGGGCATCTACCGCCGCGAGGTGTTCGACGTGCTCGGCGGCTTCGATTCCACCTTGCGCCGCGGTCAGGACTGGGAGCTCAACCTCCGCATCCGCGAGGCCGGCGGACGGATATGGTTCGACCCCCGTCTCGAGGTCACCTACTGGCCGCGCACCACGTGGAGGAAGATCGTCCAGCAGTTCCACGCCACCGGGATCTGGCGCGCCGAACTCATCCGCCGCCACGGCACCAAGAACTCCTGGCGCTACTTCGCTCCGCCGCTTTTGGTGCTCGGCGTGGCGGCCTCCCTCATCGAAACGCTCCTCCAGCTCTCCGGGGCCACCCACACCTGGCCGCGGTTCCTCCGCCACTTCACCGCACTCGTCCACGTGCCGAGCCTCGCCTACGTCGCCGGTATCGTCGCCGCAGCCGGGCAGGCGCGGGACTGCGGCAGGCGGGAGCGAGCGTGGTTCGCTCTCGTGCTCCCCACCATGCACCTGAGCTGGGGCGCCGGTTTCCTCCGCGGCCTGCTCACCGGCGCCGGCACGGCGGCTGACCGCTCCCGCTGAGTTCCGCGCCGGCACCCCGGCTATCCTCGAGAGGGAATCGTCGATGCTCCCGGCACCGGCACGTCCCCGAATCACACCCGACGAAAGGCGTCAGGCGCTCATGAGCACATTGGTCACCGGCGGGGCCGGGTACATCGGCTCCCACGTCGTCCGCCTCCTCGAGCAGCGCGGCGAGCAGGTCGTCGTCGTCGACGACCTCTCCAACGGCATCCCCGCCCGCGTGCCGAACGCCACGTTGGTCGAGCTCGACCTGTCGGCCGCCGACGCCGAATCCCGGCTGCGGGCGGTAATGGAGGAGCACGCGGTCACCGCGGTCATCCACTTCGCGGCGAAGAAGCAGGTGGGGGAGTCGGTGGAGCGCCCGCTCTGGTACTACCGCAACAACGTCGAGGGGCTGGCGAACCTGCTCGCCGCGATGGAGTCCGCGGACGTCACCACGATGGTGTTCTCCTCCTCGGCCGCGGTCTACGGCATACCCGACATCGGGATCGTGCCGGAGAAGATCGACTGCCGCCCGATCAACCCGTACGGGCAGACGAAGCTCGTGGGGGAGTGGATGATCGACAACGCCGCCCGCCACGGCCTGCGTGCGATCAAGCTGCGCTACTTCAACGTCGCCGGCACCGGGTGGCCGGAGCTCGCCGACACCGCGGTGATGAACCTCATCCCGATCATCCTCGACCGCGTCGCCATGGGCCGCGCACCGGTGGTGTTCGGCGACGACTACCCCACTCCGGACGGCACGTGCATCCGCGACTACGTCCACGTCGCCGACCTCGCCGACGCCCACATCGCCGCCCTCGACCACATCGCAGCCGGGGGCATCGCGGAGTCCGTGTTCAACGTCGGCACCGGGCGGGGCGCCTCGGTCCTCGAGGTCATCGATGCGATGTCGTCCGCGCTCGGCCGCGAGCTCACCCCGGAGATCGCGCCGCGACGGCCCGGCGACCCGCCCCAGCTCGTCGCCGACGTCTCCGCGATCGAACGCGAGCTCGGCTGGCGGGCCTCCCGCGGCCTGTCCGCCATCGTGGAATCGGCCGTGCCCGCCGAGCTGCGCCCATGAGCGATGCCGAGCAGAGCGACGCCGCGCAGCAGCCGCGCCGGTTCTACGCCCCGCTCATCGCCGGGGCGATCGTGCTGGCCGCGGTCATCGCCCTCGTCATCGCCAATGCCGTGCGCCAGCCCGAGGCGCTCACCGTCGACGCCCTGCAGAGCCCTGCGGTGGGTGCGCTCGGTGCAGGTGAGGACATCTACCCGGCGAACTCCGCCGAGGCGATCGAGGAGAACGTCAAGTTCGGGTACCTGCCGGCAGTCGCCACCGCCCTGCTGTCCGACGGCACCGTGGCGCTCGCCGACCCGGAGACCGGCCAGGAGGACCTGGGGCTGGAGAAGCCGCTCGAGCAGACGGACGCGGCGGCCTTCACCGCCGCGCGCATCGCTCCGGCCCCGCTGTCGGCCGACCCCGAGGGGGAGGCCGAGGAGGCGGAGACCACCCGCGACGGCACCCCGATCACCTGGGAGCAGGCGCTCATGGAGTACGGCGACGCGACGGTGTTCATGCCCGAGGTCGCCTCCGCCCAGGTCATGGGCCCCGTGCTCGAGGCGATCGAGGCCGGCGGCCGGCCGGAGGGTGTGATCATCCGCTCGTCCGACCTCGAAGTGCTGCGGATCGCTGTCGACCGTGACATCACCGCGCTGTACTCCGGAGACGCCACCGCGGTGACGCCGGACGCGCTGCTCGATGCCGGCGTCGCCATGGCCGCGGTGCCCGCTGATTCGGACGAGCTCGACACCTGGCTCGGCTCCGAGGTGGAGGTGTGGGCGACCGGAGCGGAGTCGGCCGGCGCATTCGCCGACCTTGCCGAACGTGGGGTGTTCGGTGCGCTGAGCGCGAATCCGTTCGCCATCCAGCCCTCGAACGTGAAGACTGACTGAGACGAGCCGCGTGCGCGGACCGCACGCCCGCTGACACCCGCGACCTGCGGGAACCACCCATCGGAGGAGAACGACACCATGTCACAACCCATCGGCAGCCCCGTGAGCATCGGCAATCTCGACGCCTCGCAGCTCGGCCCGCAGCCCACGCACCTGCCCGAGGACCACCCCGACGTCGAGGCGAAGAGCCGGATCGACGCCGGCGAGGAGCCCCTCGACGTCGCCCACGACCTGCCGGCGAGCTCTCTCGCCTGGGCGCTGCTCGCAGACGAGGCGTTCGACGAGGGCCGCAAGGTCGATTCCTACGCCTACGCCCGGGTGGGGTACCACCGCGGCCTCGATGCGCTCCGGCAGGCGGGCTGGCGCGGCGCCGGCCCGATCCCTTACTCCCACGAGGTCAACCGCGGATTCCTCCGCGCGCTCTACGCACTCGGCCGGGCGGCCGCATCGATCGGCGAGGCCGAGGAGGCCGCGCGGGTGGAGAAGTTCCTCCGCGAGTCCGACCCCGAGGCGATCGACCGCATCGCCGCCGACCTCCGCTGAGCGGAGCGTTACGCCGGCTGCGGACTCGGCGAGTTACTCCTCGGTAACGTACTCTGTCCCCCTGCAGAACGGACTTCGTGCGCACCTGACGACCTGGAAGGCCTGGTGTGCGGTCGTCGTCATGCCTGCGCTCATCATCGGCTCGACCGTCGCGGTCCTCAGCGGGCTGGCCGAGAGCCAGGGGGCCCGGGAGACGCTGGGCGCGCTGCTCATGCCGGTGCAGTTCATCGCCATCGCCGCGCTCGCCCTGGGGGCCATCGCCCTCGTCGCGCTCAAGCTGCCCACGGTCGAGGACCTCGGGCTGCGGCGCGGGCTGAGCGGCCGCGACGCGTTCGTCGTCCTCGGCGTCTTCGCGGTTACCCACCTGCTGTTCCGGCTCCTCGCGTTCGTCCCCGTGCAGGACACCGACAGCGCCACGGAGATCTTCGCCGAGATGAAGCTCGACGGCCCCCTCCTGCCGGCCACCGTGGTAGTCGTTGCGAGCTTGATCGGTGCCCCGATGTGCGAGGAGATCCTCTGCCGCGGTGCCGTGCTGCGGCCGACCCACGACCACCTCGCCCGCGGAGGCCGGGCCGGGCTGGGAGCAGTGCTCGGCATCCTCGTCAGCGCGGTGATGTTCGCCTTCCCGCACCTCGGCGGGTCCCTCACCGGGGTCGAGGCGATCTCCTACCTCATCACCGGCGCCGCGTTCGGCATCGTGTACGTGCTCACCGGGTCGATGACCGCCGCCATGATCGCCCACGCCCTGCAGAGCTGGGCGGCGTTCGGGCAGGTGCTCGTGTTCGGCCGGGGCGACGCTTCGGTCTCCCCCCTCATCTGGGTCCTCGCCCTCGGCTGCCCGCTCTGGGTGTACCTGTGTGCCCGCGGCCTGCGCGCCCTGCTCCCGCACGACCGCAGGGGCGCGGCGCCGGCCGACAGTGCGCAGCCCGCCGGTGGCGGAGGCGCCCCGGACCGCCGGTAGACTGGCGGGGTCAGGCCTGGGAGCAGGCTGCCCGGACAAACCAAGGTGATGAGAACACATGCCAGCACTCGTGGTCGTCGGCGCCCAATGGGGCGATGAAGGCAAGGGCAAGACCACCGATATCCTCGGCACCCGTGTCGACTACGTGGTCAAACCCAACGGCGGCAACAACGCCGGGCACACTGTCGTCGTCGGCGGGGAGAAGTACGAGCTCAAGCTCCTGCCGGCCGGCATCCTCTCACCCTCGGTGACCCCGGTGATCGGCAACGGCGTCGTCGTCAACCTTGAGGCGCTGTTCGAGGAGATCGAGATGCTCGAGTCCCGCGGCGCGGACACCTCGAAGCTGCGGATCTCCGCCGACGCCCACCTCGTCGCCCCGTACCACCAGGTGCTCGACAAGGTCACCGAGCGCTTCCTCGGCAAGCGCGCGATCGGCACCACCGGCCGCGGCATCGGGCCGACCTACCAGGACAAGGTGGGGCGCCTGGGCATCCGGGTCCAGGACATCTTCGACGAGTCGATCCTGCGGCAGAAGGTCGAGGGAGCACTGCGGCAGAAGAATGAGCTCCTCCTCAAGGTCTACAACCGCCGCGCTGTCGAGACCGAGGAGATCGTCGAGCACTTCCTCCAGTACGTCGACCGCCTGCGGCCGATGGTCGCCGACACCTCGCTCCTGCTCAACGAGGCGCTCGACGCCGGCGAGGTCGTCGTCATGGAGGGCGGCCAGGCGACCATGCTCGACGTCGACCACGGCACCTACCCCTTCGTCACCTCCTCGAACCCGACCGCCGGCGGTGCGGTCGTGGGCTCCGGCATCGGTCCCACCCGGGTTTCGCGGGTCGTGGGCATCATCAAGGCCTACACCACCCGCGTGGGCTCCGGCCCGTTCCCCACCGAGCTGTTCGACGACATGGGCGTCCACCTGCAGAAGACCGGCGGGGAGTTCGGCGTCAACACCGGCCGGGCCCGGCGCTGCGGCTGGTACGACGCCGTCATCGCGCGCTACGCCAGCCGCGTCAACGGCTTCACCGACTACGTGCTCACCAAGCTCGACGTCCTCACCGGCATCGAGCAGATCCCGGTATGCGTGGCCTACGACGTCGACGGCGTCCGCCACGACCAGATGCCCATGAGCCAGTCAGACTTCCACCACGCCACCCCGATCTTCGAGCACTTCGATGGCTGGACCGAGGACATCACCGGCGCCCGCACCTTCGAGGACCTGCCGGAGAACGCGCAGAAGTACGTCCTCGCGCTCGAAGCGATGTCCGGCTGCCGGATCTCGGTGATCGGCGTCGGCCCGGACCGCGAGCAGTCGATCGTCCGCCACGACCTGCTGGACTGAGTGTCGGCTGCCGGCTGCGGCGGCACGAGTGCTGCTCGCTGGAACCAGAAGTCCCAGGGTTCTGATCTCAGACCCTGGGACTTTCTCGCCTGCTCGCCGTTCAGCAGAAGGGCGCCGGCCGCTCAGCCAGCGATCGGCGCCCCGTTCGACGGTGAATGATTCGACGCGTTCACCGCAGAATCGGACTGCCGTCGTTCTTGATGTCCTCGAGGAACTGGACGATCCGAGCAGCGACGCTGCGATGCGAGCGGTCGTTGAGCGCGTCATGGGCGCCGTCGGCAGTCCGGACGACAGCCGCACCCGGCACGCGAGTCAGCCATGCGGTGCCTGCGTTCACGTCGACCACGTCATCGGACTCACCGTAGACGCCGAGGACCGGAACCTTCACCGACTCCGGCGCCGGCAGGGACAGGCTGGCCGGCAGCGGCGTCGACAGTGCCGCAGGGTCCAGGTTCTCCGGCTGCCTGAGCACTGACTGGTGCACCGGGCAGGTGGAGCGCCGGCCGATCTGCGCCTCGGGATCCAGCACAGTCCCACTGGCATCAGCAGCCGGCGTGGAACCCGCGTCCGAGGCGGTAGTCCCGTCAGTCGCGGCCGGTGACGGCGCCACCGGAAGGCCCGCGATGACCACGCCGGCGACTGGCGCTTCATCGGCTGCGAGGTCGAGGGCGAGGACCCCGCCGGCATCCGAGCCGACAAGGAAGTGCGGAGTGGGCAGCTCGGGATCGTTGAGAACGGCGTGGACCGCCTCGGCCGCTGCCTGGGGGTCCGCAGCCGCCCCGGTCACGACGCGGACCGGGTAGGCGTCATAGGCGATGCGGCCGGCGAACCTGTCGTAGACGGAGGCGGCCTCGCCACGGCCGGCGATCATGGTGACCGTGCCGCGAGGGTTGGCTCCGGGCTTGATCTCGATGGCGGTGGTGGTGACGGTGCTCGTCGATGAGGTGACTGTCATGGGGGTTCCTTTCAGAATGTGCGGACGGTTGCGGAGGACGTGCGGATCAGACTCGTGTGGCAGCGCGATCGGCTTCCGCGCCGGCCGGCTTCGCTCCTGCCCCGACCGACGTCTGGGACTCCGCACCCGCCTCGATCTCGCGCACGAGCGGGATGAGGTCCGAGGCGATCCGCTCGAGCTCCTCATGGAGCGGCGACGCCTGGATCAGCAGCAGATTGACTCCGGCGGCGCGGTACGCGGCGATCTTCTCCGCGACCTGTTCGGGCGTGCCGACCAGCTCCGGGCGCAGCGCGCGGGTACCCACCGAATACTCCCGCTTGGAGACTTCGACATCGAGCTTCGAGTGGGCCACGAACTCCTCGAACGAGGCGTAGCCGGGCGAGTTCGGGTCGACGGTGGTGATGCGCTCGAGCTCAGCCCGCGCCTCGGCCTCCGTGTCGCGGACGATGACGTAGGCGCTCATCCCGATGGTCTCGAACGGCGCGCCCTGCAGGCGGAAGCGGCGCGCATTCACGTCGGCGGCCTTCTCCCGCAGCTCCTCGACGGTGCCGCCATGGGTGACGTAGGAGTCGGCGAAGCCGGCGATCGCCTCGCGGCCGCCCTCCGATTCTCCGCCGGCGTAGATCTTCGGGGTCTTCGCCGGCTTCGGCTCGACCACGGTGTCCTCGAAGCTGAAGTACCGCCCGTGCTGGCTGTACGGGTTCTGGGTCCACAGCCCGCGGAGGGCGTCGACGAACTCGGTGCAGTGGACGTACCGGTCGTCGTGGGAGGGGAAGACTCCGCCGAACTGCTTGGCCTCTTCCTCCCACCACGCCGCGACGACGTTGAGCGAGAACCGGTCGTTCGAGACGTCGGCCAGGGTGGACAGTCGCTTCGCCGTCACCTGCGGGTTGTGGTAGCCGGGGCGGATCGCGGTGAGGATCTCCAGCTTCTCCGTGACCGCGGCGATCGCGGTCGCCAGCGACCATGCCTCCAGGCTGGGCTCATTCACGCCCTTGCGGTCATTGAGGTAGAGCTCCGGGACGAGGGTGAGCTCGAAGCCCAGCCGGTCGGCCTGGGTGCTGATGGTGCGGATGTAGTCCCAGGTCGCGGGCATCCCCTCGTCGCCGACGTTGCGCAGAAAGCCGCCGTAGACGGGGGTCCAGTAGCCGAATCGCATAGTTCTCCTTCAGTGGGGCTTCAGTGAGCCAGGGCGGGGGAGTGGTCGGTGGCCGAGGCGGCCGCAGCCGGAGTGAGGGCCGCCAATGCGGCGGCGAGGTCACGGCGCAGATCCGCCGGATCCTCGAGCCCGATCGACAGGCGGACAGTGGTGAGTTCGATTCCGGCCCCAGCCCGGCCCGCCTCGTCGAGGCGCGAGTGCGTCATGGTCGCGGGGTGGACGACTAGCGAGCGGGTGTCGCCGATGTTGGCCACGAGCGCGAACAGCTCGAGCGCATCGACGAAGGTCTCCACCTGAACCGGGTCGACGGCTAGGTCGAAGGCGAAGACGCTGCCGAGGCCTTCGGGCAGCAGCCGGCCGGCCAGCGCGTGCTCGGGGTGGCCGGGCAGCCCCGGATGATGGACTCGTGCGACCTGCGGCTGCTCGACGAGGAACTCCGCAAGCTCGAATGCCGTCTGCGTCTGACGCCGGATCCGCAGCTCCAGGGTCTCGATGCCCTGGATGATCTGTGCGGCGTTGAACGGTGACAGCGTCGGACCGAGGTCATGGACGGCCTTGGCGCGTGCCAGCACGAGGAACGGCGTGCGGCCGCCGCTGCCGTCGAACTCCTCGGTGAACACGATGTCGCCGAACCGGTGGTAGGGCCGGGTGAGCCGGGGCCAGCGGGGCGCCTCGGCGGTGAAGTCGAAGGTGCCCGCGTCGACGATCACGCCTGCGATCGAGGTGCCGTGCCCGCCGAGATATTTGGTCGCCGAATGGACCACGATGTCGGCGCCCAGCTCGATGGGCCGGAGCAGGACGGGGGTGGCCATCGTGTTGTCGATGACCACTGGCACGCCTCGGGAGTGGGCGAGATCCGCGATCGCGGCGATGTCGGGCACCGTGAGGATCGGGTTGCCGATCGACTCGAGGAAGACTGCGCGGGTGGTTTCGCGCAGCGCGGCCTCCCACGCCGCGAGGTCGAGCGGGTCGACGAACGTCACCTCGATGCCGAGGTCCGCGAAGGTGTCACCCAGCAGGTCGCTGGTACCGCCGTACAGCTTGTTCGACGCCACGATGTGGTGAGGCATGCCCGGCCCGCGCGCCGAGCCCGGCCCGGCGGCGGCGACCAGGGTGAGGAGCGCGACGGCCACGGCCGCCTGCCCGGAGCCCAGGGCGACTGCTCCCGCGCCCCCTTCGAGATCCGCCACCCGCCGCTCGAGGACGGCGTTGGTGGGGTTGCCGTTGCGGCTGTAGATGTTGCCGGGGCGGCGCAGCGCGAAGGTGTCGCGGGCGGCGGCAAAGCTCTCGAACTCATATGCGGCTGACTGGTAGATCGGCACGGCGACCGTGTTCTGGGGTGTCCCCGGGGTATAGCCGACGTGGATCTGCCGGGTCGCCGGAGCGAGCCCGGCGCCGGCCGGCGTGTTTTCTGACCCTGCTCGGGCGATGGCTGACATGGTGCGTCCTCTCGTGTGTCTGCAGTCATAGTCGGGCACGCTCAGCCGCGGGGTCGAATCGTCGTTGCGGATTGTGAACTTCCGCGTCAGCCCGTGAACGTGCGCGATGCAGTGTGACCGGAGGCACGGTCTCCGGCGGGCGGACGTGCCACCGTGACCATCAAATCCAGCTCCGAACGACGCCCGGATTCAGCACGACTCCAGCACGACGTCCGCACTCCCGGATTCAGCACATTGGATTCCAGGGCCGAGCAGAACCCGCCGTGCTTCCGCGATCACGATCACCACGAGGAGGGTCCATGTCCCAGCAGCTGATATCCCGCAGCGCCTTCGCCCGCCTGTCCGCGGCGGTGATCGGCACCGCCCTGCTCGGTGCCGGGTGTGCTCCGCCCCGGCAGCAGGTGAGCGCGGCCGGCGAGGCGGGGGACGGGCAGCTGGGCCGGCTCACCTGGGGCTGGCGGCTGCCGACCACGTGGGATTCCGCGAAGGGGATCGGCTACGACGTGCATGTCCTGTCGCTGGTCTACTCCGGGCTGACCCGGTTGGGTCCGGACGGTGCGCTGCAGCCGGACCTCGCCGAGTCCTGGACCTACAACGGCACCGGCGACGCTGTCACCTTCCATCTGCGCCCGAACCTGACCTACAGCGACGGCACCCCGGTCGACGCCGCAGCCGTCAAGGCCGGCCTCGAACGCAGCCGGGACCTGCCCGGTGCGACGAGCGGGCAATCCCTGGCGATCATCCAGGACATCACCGCGGACTCCGCCACCGATGTCACGCTCCACCTGGCCGAGGTCAGCTATCAGCTGCCCCTGCTGCTCGCAGGACTCATCGGCCATCTCGTGTCCCCGGCCGCGATCGAATCAGGGGCTGAGCTCAACATCGCGCCGGTGGGTGCCGGCCCATTCGTGCTCGCCGAGTACGTGCCGGGCTCGCACGCCACACTGCGCCGCAACCCGAATCACTGGAACGCCGCGGAGATCCTCCTCGACGAGCTGCAGGTGGTGCCCCGCCCCGCTGAAGCGGTTGCCTACGCCGGGCTCCGCTCCGGCCAATACGACCTCGCCCACGTCGACGACTCCCAGATCCTTCCCCTCGAGCAGTCCGGGTTCTCCGTGATTGGCGGCACCTGCTTCAACGTCCACACCATCGAGGTCAACAATCGGCACGCTCCCTTCGACGATCCCCGCGTCGTCGAGGCCTTCAACCGCGCCATCGACCGGGAGGGGATCATCGAAGGTCCGCTGTTCGGCCACGGGGAGCCGGACTGGCAGCCCTTCTCCCGCGGCGTGCAGGGCTACGACCCCGAACTCCACCGGCGCTGGGACCACGACCCGGAGGAGGCCCACCGCCTGCTCGCCGAGGCGGGCCACCCCGACGGCATCTCCGTCACGTTCCACGTCATCGGGGATGCCGGCAACGACACCAGCCGGAAGATCGCCGAGGCGGTCCAGGCCCAGGTGGCCGAAGCCGGCTTCGACCTACGCCTGGAGATCGCCCCGCCGGGCGCCGGCCAGAAGGCCGCCCACTCGTACACGCTCTACATGTACTCGTTCTCCGGCCGGGAGTCTCCGGTGCAGGCGCTCGAGGTGCTCTACAGCGAGGGCGGCTGGATGAACATCTCCCAGCAGGCCCCCGAGGAGTTCACAACTGCACTCGAGCGGGTGCGCCGCACCCCGCTAGAGTCACCCGACTACCTGCCGCATCTGCAGGCAGCCACCCGCGCTGCCGTCAGCGGGGCCTCACCGCACGCGTGGCTCGTCAACTGGAACCGCGCGCACGCGCTGAACGACCGCGTCACGGGCTTCACGCACTGCATCCACACCCAGCGATTCGAAGGAGTGGGGGTCCGCTCATGAGCGCTGCAATCTGGGTGCTGCACGGCCTGGGCCGCGCCGTGCCGGTGCTGTTCGCCACTGCGGGGATCACCTTCCTGCTGAGCGCGTTCGCCAAGCAGGAGCCGGCCGATATCCTCCTCGGCGAGGCCGCCACCCCCGAAGCCGTCGCGGAGCTCAACCACGAGCTCGGTCGCGACCGCCCCCTCCTCGTCCAGTTCGGATCCTGGATCGCCCAGGCGGTGCAGGGCGACCTCGGCACCAGTTGGTTCACCGGCATCCCGGTGCTGACGACGATCACGGACCGGATGCCGGTGAGCCTGTCCATCGCGGGACTGGCCCTGGTGATCGCCGTGGTGCTGGGCGCCTCGGCGGGGATCGCGGCAGCCCTGCTGCGCGACAGCTGGGTCGACCGCCTGGTGACGCTGGCAGCATCCACGCTGGCCACGCTGCCGCCGTTCGTGGTGTCGATCGGCCTGATCCTGTTGTTCGGGGTGGCGCTGCCCTTCCTTCCCACCGGCGGCTATGTGCCCTTCGAGCGGAGCCCGGGCGGCTGGCTGGCGTCGATCATCCTGCCGGCGATCGCCCTGTCGCTCGAGGCGGCCGCCGACATCGCACGTCAGCTGCGCACCGCGCTCGTGCGGACGTACGAGGAGAACCTCGTGATCGGCGCCCGCCTGCGCGGGCTGTCCCCGGCTCGGATCCTGTTCCGGCACGCGCTGCCCCACGCCTCCGGACCTGCGCTGGCAGCACTGGGGATCCAGGTGCCGCGGCTGATCGGCGGAGCGATCATCGCCGAGCAGATCTTCTCCCTGCCGGGACTCGGCCTGATGGCGTACGACGGCGCGATGCAGGGGGACCAGCCCGTGGTGCTCGGCGCGGTCATGGTGACCGTCGTCGTGGTGCTCATCAGCACGCTCATCGTCGACCTGCTCATCCTCGCGCTGAATCCCGCGGCCCGGACCACCCCGGCCCGGACCACCCCGGCTCAGGCAACCCCGGCCCGGACCACCCCCGCCACCGAGAGGAGCTCCCTGTGATCGCCGTCCGAACTCTGCTGAGCCGCCCCACCGCGGCCGTCGCGCTCGCGGTGCTGATCCTCGTGGCCGTGGTCACCGCGTTGGGCTCCGTGCTCGCTCCCTCCGATCCGCTCGCCCAGGACACCTCGCAGGTCCTGGCGGCGCCCTCAGCGGCGCACTGGCTGGGCACCGACTACCTCGGCCGCGACATCCTCTCCCGACTGCTGGCCGGCACACGGCTGTCGGTGCTCGCCGCGCTCGAGGCGGTCGTCATCGCGCTGCTGCTCGGCACGGTTTCCGCCGTGGCATCGGTGTTCGCCCCACGCGGGATCCGCTGGGTGCTCGAGCGGGTGTTCGACTCGTTCATGGCGCTGCCCTTCATCACCTTCGCCGTCGCGATCGGCGCGCTGCTGGGCAACAGCATCCACGCGGCGATGGTCGCCGTGGGCATCCTCGCCTCCCCGACCTTCTTCCGGGTGGTCCGGGCTGTCGTCATCGAGATCGCGCATACCCAGTACGTGGATGCCGCGCGACTGTTCGGCGTTCCGATTCCCAAGCTCGTACTGGCCCACGTGGTGCCGCGGATCGTGCCGGTGCTGCTGGTGACCTCGGCGAGCGTGCTGGCCGGGAGCCTGCTCGTGGTGGCCAGCCTGACGTTCCTCGGCGTCGGAGTGCAGCCGCCGACTCCGACCTGGGGCGGAATGCTCTCGGCCGACCTTTCCTATCTCGCGATCCGCCCGTTCAATCCGGTCGCGCCCGCGCTGGCGATCATGCTCTCCGTCGCCGCGCTCGGGATCCTCGCCGATCACATCCGGGACCTTCCTGCGCGGGGTGCCGAAGACGAGCCGGCCGGCGAGGGCAGTACCGATGATGCGCCCGTGGACGGGCGGGGGGCCGACGCCGAGGTGATCGACCGGCGAGTGGCAGGCGGTGCACCGGACGATGCACCCGTCCGCGCCTCGCTCTCCGGCCAGGAGCTCTCTCATGCAGGGCCGGGCCCATCGCGCTCCGGCCAGGACCTGGTCAACATCGAGAATCTCCACGTGCAGGCTCCGTCCGGTGCCGAGCTGGTCCGCGGGATCAGCCTGCGGGTGCCGAAGTGCACGAGCGTGGGCATCCTCGGCGAGTCAGGTTCCGGCAAGTCGATGACCTGCAAGGCGCTGCTCGGCGTGCTGCCCGATGGAGTGGCTATGACGGAGGGCAGGATCTCCTTCGACGGCACGGACCTTGTCAACCGGGCCGGCGCCTCGGCGAAGAACCAGTGGCAGGACCTTCACGGCAAGCGGATCGGCGCGGTGTTCCAGGACCCGGCCACCTGGTTCAGCCCGCACTTGACTGTCGGCTCGCAGGTCGACGAGGCGCTGCGCAGTGCTCTCGGGCTCAGTCGGAAGGCCGCAGCTGCCCGCCGTGCCGAGCTCTTCTCCCACGTCGGGCTGCAGGACCCCGAACGGGTGGCGGGCCAGTACGTGCACGAACTGTCCGGCGGAATGCTGCAGCGGATCCTGCTGGCGATCGCCGTGAGCGGCGAACCCGACCTGCTCGTTGCTGACGAGGCCACCACGGCCCTCGACGTCACCGTGCAGGCCGAGGTGCTCGCCCTGATCCGGCGACTGCGCGAATCCCACGACCTCACGGTGCTGATGATCTCCCACGACCTCGCGGTGCTCGCGCACAGCTGCGAATACCTCTACGTCTTCCGTGACGGTGAGGTCGTCGAGCACGGGCCGACCGGACAGCTCCTCACCACCCCTCGCCACCCGTACACGCAGACGCTGCTCGCCGACCACAGCCGGTTCGGCATCGAGGCAGTCGCGACGGACCAGTTTCCAGACTCCGACCCGCACCGCAACGACCAGGGGACAATCCGACCATGACGCAGACTCCGACCATTTCGAAGAACCCGACCACCACGCAGACTCCGCTGCCGGACCAGAACTCGGCGGGGACCCCGAGCCCGATCCAGACCGCGAGCCCCAGCCCGAACCGAGAAGGAACGAGAGCCAGACTCGACGCGACTCCCTCGCATTGCACCCCCGTCCTGGCCGTCGAGGACCTGAGCGTCCGATTCGGCCCCCTTGAGGTGCTGCACGGGATCTCCTTCGAGGTCGCCCCCGGCGAGATCGTCGGACTGATCGGCGAGTCCGGCTCGGGCAAGACGACGCTGGGCCGAGCCGTGCTCGGCGCGGTGTCGATCTCCGGGGGCACGCTCGAGGTGGACGGCCAGCGGGTCGAGGGCCTCACGCACCGGCAGTGGCGTCGGTTCCGCCGCGAGGGCCACGCGCAGTACGTGTTCCAGGATCCGCTGCGCAGCCTCGATGCCCGCTTCACGGTCCTGCGCTCCGTGCTCGAAGGTGCGACCGAGACCTTCGGCAAGAACTCCGCCGAGGCGCCCGCCCACCGGGCGCTTCACGCCGTCGGCCTTCCCGAGCAGCTGTGGGGGAGACGGCCCGGCGCGCTGTCGGGCGGCCAGCGGCAAAGAGTCGCGATAGCGCGGGCGCTCGCCGTCCAGCCGCGACTCCTCGTGTGCGATGAGCCGGTGTCGGCCCTCGACGCCTCGAGCCGGAGCGAAGTCGTCGACACGCTGCGCGCCACCGCCGACGCGGGCACTGGAATGCTCCTGATCTCCCACGACCTGTCCTCGCTGGGGTCGATCGCCGACCGGGTGCTCGTGCTCAATGACGGCACGATCGTGGAGTCCGGCCCCGCGGCGGAGGTTCTCGGCGCGCCTCAGCATCCATACACGCGCAAGCTCATCGCCGCGATCCCGACGATCAGCGGCGCAACCGCAACCCCACTCTGAAGGAGACGACAATGGCAGAAATCCTCGGAATGATCTCGTCCCAGCGAGGCTCGGAGACCGACCCGGTCACCGGTCCGGCCGTCGATCCCGGATGGATTCGGGACTTCGCACGTGCCCACGAGGAAGCCGGCTTCGACCGGGTCCTCATCGGATACTCCTCAGCGTCCCCCGACGGGTTCGCGATCGCCTCGGCGGTGCTGCAGGCGACCGAACGCCTCGGCGTGCTCATCGCCCACCGGCCCGGTTTCGTGGCACCCACCGTCCTCGGACGGAAGCTCGCCACGCTCGACCACCTCAGTGGTGGCGGCAGGGTCGCGGTCCACCACATCTCCGGCGGCTCCGATGCCGAGCAGGCCCGCGACGGCGACTATTCGACCAAGCCCGAGCGCTATTCCCGAACAGCCGAATTCATGCAGGTGCTGCGGAAGGCCCTCAACTCGTCCGAGCCCTTCGACTACGCCGGAGACTTCTACCGAGTCGCCGACGCCAACAGCGCGGTGCACCCCGTCCACCCTGGCGGCATCCCGCTGTGGTTCGGCGGGCTGTCGGAGGATGCGGTGCGAGTCGGCGGCGAGCACGCCGATGTCTATGCCCTGTTCGGTGAGCCGAAAGCACAGGTCGCTGATCGCATTGCTGCGATCCGCGCCGTCGCGGAGCGCACCGGCAACCACGGGCTGTCGTTCTCGATGTCGACCCGTCCGGTCGTCGGGGTGACGGAGGATGAGGCATGGGCCAAAGCCGAGGCCTACCTTGAGCAGGCGGCGCACAACAAGGCCGCCGGCGCCGAGGACAATCCGCTGCGGCTGCGGCACAAGGCCTCCGACGAGCGAACAGCGGAGTCGGCCGATCGACTGCAGCGTCTGGCCCACCAGCGCGACGTCCACGACGAGCGACTGTGGTTCGGCATCACGAAGCTCATGGGGCCGCAGGGCAACTCGAGTGGTCATGTGGGAACGGGCCAGCAGGTGGCCGACTCGCTGCTCGAGTACTGGCATCTGGGAGTGCAGAACTTCCTGATCCGCGGATTCGATCAGCTCGGGGACGTCCAGGATTGGGGCGAGCACCTGATTCCACATCTGCGGGCGGGAATCGTGGCGCGGCTCAGCGTGGGCTGCGGTGCCGGCAACGGCGTCGCTGCTGACAGCAGCAACCCGGGCAGTGCCATCGTCGGCAGCAGTGCTGGTGCCGGCAGCCGCGCCAGTGTCGACAGCAGTGCCAGGACCGCATCCGCTGGGCTGCGTTCCTGAGGCTACCGGCCCTGTCCTCAGTCGAGACTGAAGTCCCGAGATCGATTCTTGGATTTCGGGACTTCAGTCTCGACCCAGCGTGCCGGGGTCGCGACCGAACCCCGGAAGAGCTGACACCACCCGCAACGCCTGAGGCGGCGGCCGGAGAAGAACTCCGGCCGCCGCCTCAGGCGCTGCGCCGCTGCCGTGGGATTCAGACCCGCGACAGCGGCTGCCCGTCAGACCACAGCCCGCTGGCGCAGACGCTGCGTGGCGATCTCCGCGCCCTGCGTCAGCGACTCGAGCTTGGCCAGCGCGATCTCCGGGTGGACGCGTCCGCCCAGACCGCAGTCGGTGGAGGCGACGACATTCTCGGGCCCGACGAGCTCTGCGAATCGGGTGATCCGATCGGCGACGAGCTCGGGGTGTTCGACGACGTTCGTCGAATGGGACACGATGCCGGGGATGATGTACTTGCCATCCGGAAGAGTCGTCTCCTGCCAGATCTTCCACTCGTGCTCGTGACGTACGTTCGCCGCCTCGAAGGTGATCCCGGCAGCGTTGATGGTCAGGACCTGATCGACGATCGCCGAGAACGGCAGATCGGTGACGTGCGGTCCATGCCAGGATCCCCAGCAGGTGTGAATTCGGACCTGCTGCGGGTCGATGCCGCGCAGGGCGTGGTTGAGGGCGTCGATGCTCAGCTGCGTGAACGTGCGGTAGTCCGCGATCGAAGGCTCGGGGTTGATCTGGTCGAAGTTCTCCGCCAGTGAGGGGTCGTCGATCTGCACGATGAGGCCCGCCTCGGTGATCGCCAGGTACTCCTCGCGGAGAACGTCGGCCCAGGCCCACACGAAGTCCTCATAGCTCTCATAGTGCTTGTTCTCGATCCGCGCCGCCGAGGCGGGCGACAGCGAGTTGAGGAACCCGCGGGCAGGGTCGTACCCGGCGGCTTCCAGGCCCTTCTTGACGTTGGCGATGTCGCGCTTGACCTGTTCGTGGCCGATGTAGGAGATCGGACCGACGGCCTGCGGGAACCCCGGTTGTGTGCCGGTGTCGGTGCCGGCGGTCGGATCGCTGTAGGCGGCGGGGAAGAGGTTCCGGTCGCGACGGTCCTGGAAGCTGGTCAGGCGCACGTTGCCCGGCTCGCTCCGCTGGGCGGGCAGCTCCCACAGGCCCTGGCCTGAGATCTTCAGGCCGCCGGTGCGGTTGAAGGAGTAGTGCCACCACGCGCCGTAGTCGAACTGCGCGGCCATGTCGTGGCCGAACTCGCCGTCGTTCGGCTCGGTGATGCCGAGATCCTTCTGCTTCTGCACGATGTCGACGACGCTGGCTTCGAGGAGGTCGCCGAACTCTGCGTCCGACACCGCTGCGTCAGCCTTGGCGGCGTTGGCATCGATGAGCTTGGGGGTGCGCGGCAGCGACCCGGCGTGCGAAGTGCGAATTCCTGCGGACATGTCTGTCTCCTTCAACCCGGTTACCCGGCTAGGTTTTTCGTGGGTAGGACCAGATCAGCACGAAACGCGGTGCTCCGACGTGAAGGCCGTCACATGCTGACGCCCGATTTCACACGACGTCACACCCCGCAATGGAGCGACTCGGAACAGGCATGCGGGAGCGAGGTCTGCAGAATCACCACTCCTGAACTCTCGACCGGCGGTCGCAGGTAAGATCGATGCAGACTTCCCGCTCGGCGCTCACTCTTCGGCCGGCCGCGGGTCCCAAGACATTGCACCACCCCACTGTTTCCCCACCGATGATGAAAGCGTGATTCTTTGGCTCGTTCCTCCCGCAAGCAGACGTCCCCGCCCGCCCTCACACCAGGGGGCCTGAGGATCACCCCGCTGGGTGGCCTGGGTGAGATCGGGCGCAACATGACCGTCTTCGAACACGAGGGCAAGCTCCTCATCGTCGACTGCGGGGTGCTGTTCCCCGAAGAGCACCAGCCCGGCATCGACGTGATCCTGCCCGACTTCACCTCCATCCGCCACCGGCTCCAGGATGTGGTGGGCATCGTGCTCACGCACGGCCATGAGGACCACATCGGCGGAGTGCCGTACCTGCTCAAGGAGCGGCCGGACATCCCGCTGATCGGCTCGCAGCTGACCCTGGCCTTCATCACGGCCAAGCTCACCGAGCACCGGATCACTCCCTCCACCGTCCACGTCGAGGCCGAGGACACCCACAAGGTCGGACCCTTCGAGCTGGAATTCGTCGCGGTCAACCACTCGATTCCGGACAGCCTTGCTGTGGCCATCCGCACTCGTGCCGGGCTCGTGCTGCACACCGGCGACTTCAAGATGGACCAGTTCCCGCTGGACAACCGGATCACCGACCTGCGGCATTTCGCTCGGTTGGGCGAGGAGGGTGTCGACCTCTTCCTCACCGACTCCACCAACGCCGAGGTGCCCGGCTTCACCGTCTCCGAGCGCGAGCTCAACCCCGCGATCGAGAAGGTGTTCGCCACCGCTCCCAAGCGGATCATCGTCTCCAGCTTCGCCAGCCACGTCCACCGGATCCAGCAGGTCCTCGACGCCGCCCATGCCAGTGGTCGGAAGGTCGCGTTCGTGGGCCGCTCGATGGTCAGGAACATGGGCATCGCCCGTGAGCTGGGATATCTGAAGATCCCGCGCGGCCTGATCGTGAACTTCAAGAAGCTGCAGTCGATGCCCGACAACAAGATCGCGCTGGTGTGCACCGGCTCGCAGGGTGAGCCGATGGCGGCGCTGTCGCGCATGGCGTCCGGGACCCACCAGATCAAGCTCGATCGGGACGACACCGTCCTGATGGCCAGCTCGATGGTCCCCGGCAATGAGAACGCCATCTACGGAATCATCAACAAGTTCACCGACCTCGGAGTCAAGGTCGTGCACAAGGGCAACGCCCAGGTCCACGTGTCCGGTCACGCCTCGGCCGGAGAGCTCGTCTACTGCTACAACATCGTGCGACCCAAGCATGTGATGCCGGTGCACGGGGAGTCGAAGCACCTCCACGCCAACGCCGAGCTCGCCGCGAGGACCGGGGCGCCGCGTGAGCGCGTGCTCGTCGTCGGCGACGGCACCACCGTCGATCTCGTCAAGGGCCAGGCCAAGGTCTCGGGCAAGGTCGAGGCCGGGCTGGTCTACGTGGACGGCCACATGGTCGGCAAGGTCACCGAGGAGACGCTCGTCGAGCGCAGGCTGCTCCAGGAGGGCGGCGCGGTGACGATCGTGGCGATCGTCGATCCCGACACGAACACGCTCACCGAACCGCTCGAGTTCATGACCAAGGGCTTCATCCAGGACCCGCAGATCTTCAAGGGCGCCGCGGAGAAGGTCAAGAAGGCCCTCGCCTCGCCTGACGCGTCGAAGATCGACGACATCGACGAGCTCGAGAAGCTCATCGTCGACACCGTGAGCCGCCACCTGGAGCGCGCCTACCGCAGGGCGCCGCTGATCACTGCCGTCGTCATCGACGCCTGATTCGGGCGCTCAGCACGACCGGGTGCTGAGCGCCGGGCCTGCTTCAGCACCACAGTCCGGTTGCCGTTGAGGAAGACACGCCCCTCGCAGTGCCATTTGACCGCGTTCGCCAGCGCCTTGCGCTCGGTGTCGCGGCCGGCGGCGGCGAGGTCGGCGGCGTCGAAGGTGTGGTCGACCTCCACCACCTGCTGAGCGATGATCGGGCCCTCGTCGAGCTCGGCGTTGACGTAGTGGGCGGTGGCGCCGACGGTCTTCACACCCTTCTCGTACGCCTGGTGGTAGGGACGGGCGCCCTTGAAGCTCGGCAGGAACGAGTGATGGATGTTGATGACCTCGCCCGCCATGTCCTCGACGAGCCGGCTGCTGAGCACCTGCATGTACCGGGCCAGCACCACGAGCTCCACGTCGTACCGCTCCCGCAGCTTCAGCAGCTCCGCCTCGGCCTGCGGCTTGGTGGCCGGAGTGACGGGGATGTGGTGGTAGGGGATCCCATGCCATTCGACGAGGTCGCGGTGATCGTCGTGATTGGACACCACGGCCACGACCTCGATCGGCAGCTCGCCCACGCGGGCGCGGAACATCAGGTCATTGAGGCAGTGCTCGGACTTCGACACCATGAGCAGCACGCGCCGCTTCCGGCCCTTCGGCTCCACCGTGAGCTACGCCCGGTACTGCTCCGCCAGGGGCGCGAATGCCTCCCGCGGCGCCTGTGTCGACACCGCCGAACCACCCTCGCAGGCGAAGTGCACGCGCAGGAAGAAGCGCTGGGAATTCCGGTCGCCGAACTGCTTGAGGTCGATGATCTCCTGGCGCTGCTGGACGAGCACCTCGGTGATCGAGTGGACGATGCCCAGCTTCTCCGGGCAGGCGAAGGTCAGAATGTGCTCAGTGTGGTCCGACATGGTCAAGCTCCTTCCGGCGTCGGATTGAATTCTCGCACGGCGTCGAGGAGCCAGCCCGCCAGATAGTCCGCGAAGGACGACCGCGGCATCAGCCAGTACCTGTCCTCGCCCGTCCGCCACACGATGAGCTGGACCGGTCCCAGCAGCGTCGACACCGCCGCGCCCACGGGGAAGGCCCGCGGATGCAGGTCGACGTGACAGCCCTTCTGCAGCACCTGCCGCGCCTGCGGCCCCACCAGCTCGATGACCGTGCGATTGGCCGACAGCTCGACCACCGAGCCAGGCGCTTCGCCGAGCGCGGTGCGCAGCACCTCGGCCACCGGCTGGTCCGGGCCGGCGACCGCGAGGAACTCGTCGGGCGCCAGCCAGATCATCGCCATTCCCGAGGCGCGAGCCCAGTGCTCTGCGCCCCGCGCCGTTCCGGCCGGACCGGAACCCGCCACGGCGCCCGCCGCCTCGGGAATGGAACCGGCCTCTGACGTGCCGGAGGTGAGTGAGACGCCCGCCGCCTCGGGAGCGGAACCGGCCCCTGACGTGCCGGACGTGAGTGAGACGCCCGCCGCCTCGGGAGCGGTGCCGGTCACCCGACCGACCGTCGCGGGAAGGGGGAGGCCCGCGGCCGTTTCGATGGCGCGTGCCCCGGCTGATCCCGGGCGCACTCGGATCCCGACCATCGTCAGGAACGGCACCTCGCGGAGCCGCACGCCGGCCGCGCCTCCGGCCGCCGCTTCGGTCTGCGCGAGCACGTCGGCGAGGTGGGCGAGCGGACTCCGGCGCACGTTGCGGGGACGCCGGTCCAGGTCGAGGACACTGTCGCGCCGGTCACTCCGGCCGCTCCCCGGCTGCTCCTCCCCATCGCGCCGGCTGCCCGCAGGGTCGTAGAGCACGGGTTCGGCGACGACCACCTCGGCGAGCCGACCGTCGTGGTAGGCCTGCAGCGTCTCGCCGATTCGCGCCCGGCCGTTCTTCACCAGCGCCAGACCGAAGGTGCGCTCGAGTGCTGCGCTGCGGTAGGCGGAGGTGACGTGACCCTCCATCGGCACCGGGTGGGCTTCCGGGGACACCGTCCCAGCCCCTGAGCGCACCCCTGGTGGAATCTCCCTGCCCGCTGCGATCAGCTGCGCGCCCTCGGTCAGTTCCAGGGACCGGTCGACCGGAAGCACGGCGACCAGCTGCTTGCGGTCCTCGCGCAGATTGTCGGCGCGGGAGTACGAGCGCTTGCCGATGAAGTCCTTCTTCGTGGACACGATCCACTCCATCCCGGCGTCCTGCGGGGTGACCGTGCCGTCGGTGTCCTGCCCGACGATGATGAAGCCCTTCTCCGCGCGGAGCACGTGCATGGTCTCCGTGCCGTAGGGGGTGATGTCGAACTCGGCGCCCGCCTGGGCGACGGCATCCCACAGGGCCAGGCCGTGCCACGCCTCGACATTGAGCTCGAAGGCCAGCTCGCCGGAGAACGAGATCCGACACACCCGCGCCGGAATGCCGCCGGCGAGCACCGTGTCCGCGATGGCCATGAAGGGGAACGCCTCCCGGGACACGTCGAGGTCCGGAGCCAGCGCGCCGACGACCGCACGCGACTGCGGGCCGACGACCGCGACGGTGGCGAGCTGTTCGGTCACCGAGGTGCACACGACGTCGAGCTCCGGCCATTCGGTCTGCAGCCATTCCTCGAGCCAGTCGAGCACGGCCGCGGCCCCGCCGGTGGTCGTGGTGAGCACGAAGTGGTCAGCGGCGATCCGGAACACCGTGCCGTCGTCGAAGATCATCCCGTCCGGGGTGCACATCACCCCGTAGCGGGCCCTGCCGATGCCGAGCTTCGTGTAGCCGTTCGTGTAGATCCGGTTGAGGAACTCCGCGGCATCGGTCCCGCGCACGTCGATCGTGCCGAGCGTCGAGGCGTCCATGAAGCCCACGGACTCCCGGACGGCGGCGCACTCGCGCAGCACCGCGGCATCCATGTCCTCCCCGGGGCGCGGGAAGTACCGGGGGCGCTTCCACTGGCCGACGTCCTCGAACTCCGCGCCGTGGGCCACGTGCCAGGGGTGGATCGAGGTGACCCGGGCGGGTTCGAACAGCTCGCCGCGGCGCCGGCCGGCGAGCGCGGCGAAGGACACCGGGGTGGCCGGGGCTCGGAACCGGGTGGTGCCGATCTCTCCCGGGCCGTCCACCCCGATGATCTGCGCGATGACGCCGATCGCGGCGAGGCCGCTCGTACGGCCCTGGTCGTGCGCGGTGCCGATCGAGGTGTAGCGCTTGATGTGCTCGACGCTGCGCATGCCGGCCCCGGTGGCGCGCAGGATGTCCGCGACGGTCTGGTCGCGCTGGAGATCGACGAAGTGCTCGTCGAGGTCCGCCGGGTCGAAGTCACCGCCGGCGGTGGGATTGAACGGCCCGGCGGGGTTCGCCGGCCCGGCGGGGACGAGCCACAGCGGGCGGACGGGGGCGGTGTCCTGGTCCGGTGTGCCGGTTGCATCGGACTCCGGCGCGTCTGCTGCGGCTGCGGTGTCCGATTGCGGCGCACCGACGTCGCTGCCCACCGTCGCCTCGGCGGCGAATCCGGCAGCTGCGGCCGCGCGAGCACCCGCCTTCGCCCCCTCGGCCACCGCCGCTTCGGTGTCGAGGGTGCCGCGGAGCGCCCCGGCGAGGTGCTGGTCGCGGACCGGCGTGCTCGGGACGAACGCCGCGAGCCTCGGGTCCCACACGACCGGGCCGCGTTGGCTGTGGAGGTGCACGGCCGGGCTCCACCCGCCGGACACCGCGAGCGCATCGGCGTCGAACCCGAGCGGCTCACCCACCAGGTCGCCCGCGTCGTCGAGCGCATGGACGATGACGCCGGACAGGTGGCCGTCGGCGTCGCCTGCCGTCTCCGTCACCGCGGAGCCGAGGTGCACCGGGAGGCCGAGCGCGGCGCTCACCCGGGCGGCGGCGGGGCCCGCGGTGGGCCGGGAGTCGACGAGCGCGACGACCTCGACCCCGGCGGCGTGGAGGTCCGCGGCGGCCGCGTAGGCGGAGTCGTTCGTCGTCGCGACGACGACGCGGTGCCCGACGGCAACGCCCCAGCGGTTGAGATAGGCGCGGGCGGCACCGGCGAGCACGATGCCCGGCCGGTCGTTGCCGCGGAACACGATCGGCCGCTCGTGCGCACCGGTGGCGAGCACCACCTGCCGGGCGCGGATGTGATGCACGCGCTCGCGGGAGACGCCGGCGGGCACCGGGCCCGCGAGGTGGTCGGTGCGCCTCTCCACGGCGACGACATGGTTCGAGTCGTAGCTGCCGACGGCGGAGGTGCGCTGCAGGCGGGTCGATTCCGGGGCGGCGTCGAACTCGTCGACGGTCGCGGAGATCCAGTCCGCCGCCGGCCGTCCCGCGACCCGCTCCTCCCGGGTGGACAGCAGTGCGCCACCGGGCTCGGGCTGGTCGTCTGCGAGGACGACGCGCGCCCCGGTGCGGGCGGCCGCCAGGGCCGCGGCCAGCCCGGCGGGCCCGGCGCCGACGACGAGGACGTCGGTATGGATGTGCACGTGGTCGTACTCCGCCTCGTCCGTCCGTGGGTCGAGCACGCCCTGTCCGGAGACCCAGTCGGCCCGTAGGCCCTCGATGAGCTCGACCGTGGTGGCGGTGAGCATCGACTCGTCGACCTCGCCGGGGCGGCGGGCGGCCACGGTGACGAGGGCGTTGGGTTCCTCGACCCCGGCGGCCATGATGCCGCGCGGGCGGTTCCGGTAGAGGGAGTCGCCGCAGCGGATGAGGCCGGCGCCGAGTGCTGCGGAGGCGAGCGTGTCCCCGGGGTGGCCGGTGAGCGTGCGGCCGGCGAGCTCGAAGGTCAACGCGGTGTCCCGGTCGATCCGGGCGTGCGGGACGGCGGCGGCCGGGAGCCGGTGCGGGCCGCGGGCGGGGCTGTTCGCGGGTGCGGGGGTCATCGCTCGTCTCCCTCGGAGGTCGGGTGGGATGCGGGGGATCCCCCGGGCGCGGCCGGGTCTCCCGCGGCGGACCCGCCGGCCGGCGAGCCCGCTGAGGCGGGAGCCGTGTGGGCGGTGGCGGTCCGGGCGTGGGAGCCGGAGGAGGCGATCGCGCGGGCCGCGGGGTCGCCCTTGGCGTGGTGCGCCGGGGAGAGTGCGGCCGCGGACCCGGGTGGCGCCTCGGCCGCGGTGTCCGGGCGCGGGGCGCCGATCGGGTAGACGGCGGAGATCTCGTAGGTCTCGGTGTCGCGGATGGTATTGAACCAACGGCGGCAGCCGGCGGTGTGGAGCCAGCGCTCGGCGAGCATGCCGCGCGGGTTGTCGCGGTAGAAGAGGTACTCCGCCCACTCCCGGTCGCTCAGCGCCTCCGGGTCGGCGGGGTAGGGGACGTGGGCCTGCCCGCCGTGACGGTATTCGGTCTCGTCGCGCGGCCCGCAGTACGGGCATTCGATGAGCAGCATGCAGTCTCCAGGTGGCTGGGGCGGCGGTGGGGTCAGTGCGCGACGCCGGCGGCGCCGTGCTCGTCGATGAGGTGCCCGGTCTCGAAGCGGTCGAGCGTGAAGGGCGCGTTGAGCGGGTGCGGGCTGCCGGTGGCGATGGTGTGGGCGAAGGTGTACCCGGAGGCCGGGGTGCCCTTGAACCCGCCGGTGCCCCAGCCGGCGTTGACGTAGAACCCCTCGAGCGGGGTGGGGCTGATGATCGGCGAGGCGTCGAGGGTGACGTCGACGATCCCGCCCCAGGTGCGGAGCACGTGCGCGCGGGCGAAGATCGGGAACAGCTCGACGGCCGCGGCGAGCTGCTCCTCGATGATGTGGAAGCTCCCACGCCGCCCGAACCCGGTGTAGCCGTCCACCCCGGCACCCATGACGAGCTCCCCCTTGTGCGCCTGCGAGACGTAGACGTGCACGTGGTTGGACATGACGACCGTGGGGTGGACGGGTTCGAACAGCTCGGACACGAGCGCCTGGAGCGGGTGGGACTGGATCGGCAGGCGGATGCCCGCGCGCTGTGCGAGGTCCCAGCTGTCCCCGGCGACGGCCATGCCGACGGTGCCGGTGGCGATCCTTCCACGGTTCGTCTCCACCCCGGTGACGCGGTCTCCTGCGGTGAGGAACCCCTCGACCTCGCAGTTCTGGATGATGTCGACGCCCATCGCATCGCACTGCCGGGCGAGCGCCCAGGCGACGTGGTCGTGCTTGGCGATGCCGCCGCGCGGCTGGTAGGTCGCCCCCATGACGGGGTAGCGGAGGTCGTCGGCGATGTTGATGATCGGGCACAGCTCTTTGACCTGCTGCGGGTCGAGCCATTCGGCGTCGACGCCGTTGAGGACGTTGGCGCCCACCCGGCGGGTGCCCTCGCGGACGTCGCCCAGGGTGTGCGCGAGGTTCATCACCCCGCGCTGGGAGAAGAGGAAGTCGTAGTCGAGGGCGGCAGGCAGCTCCTCCCAGAGCTTGAGCGAGTGCTCGTAGATCGCGGCGGATTCGTCCCACAGGTAGTTCGAGCGGATGATCGCGGTGTTGCGGGCCATGTTTCCCCCGGCCAGCCACCCCTTCTCGAGCACTGCGGTGTTCGTGATGCCGTGATTCACCGCGAGGTAGTAGGCGGTGGCGAGACCGTGTCCGCCGCCGCCGACGATCACCGCGTCGTAGGAGGCGCGCGGTTCGGGATTGCGCCACAGGAAATCGGGATGCTGGGGGAGAGCGTCGGCCATTGCAGGCTCCGATCGGCTGAGGTAGCGTCGACTACTGATATATCAGAGTGCGATCAGCATAGGATCGGGATCAGGCGGGTGTCAACGGTTCCCGGGAAGGTTCCCGGTGGGGGATCCGGGAGGAAGGGGAGTGGGATGACGACAGCGGAGGCGAACGGCCATCGCTCGCTCGCCGAGCACAGCTACGCGGTGCTGCGCGATCGGCTCATCATGCTCGACATCCGGCCCGGCGACCCGGTGAACGAGGCGGCGATCGCCGAGGAGCTGGGCGTCGGCCGGACCCCCGTGCGCGAGGCGCTCAAGCGGCTCGAGGCCGAGCACCTCGTCGTGAGCTATCCGCGTCGCGGCACTTTCGCCACCGGTGTCGACATCACTGACCTCGCAGAGATCGCCGAGGTGCGCATCCACCTCGAACCGGTCGCCGCCCGGCGGGCTGCGCGGAACACCGCCGCCGAGGTGCGCTCGGGTGCCGAGCACCTGCTCGAGCGGCTGGATTCGCTCGGCGCAGACAGCACACGGCGCGAGCTCCTCGCCGCCGACCTCGACATCCACCGCTTCGTGTACCGGGCCTCCGGCAGCGCCCACCTCGCCGACGTCCTCGTGCGGCTCGACAACCTGGCGACCCGGATCTGGAGCCTCGTGCTCGACCGGCTGCCGCACCTCGCCGGCCACGTCCACGAGCACGAGGACCTGCTTCGGGCGATCGCGGCCGGTGACGAGGAGGCCGCCGCGCGGATCGCCGCCGAGCACGTCCGCAGCTTCGAGCAGCGGGTGCGGGAGAGTCTCTGAGCCGGTGTCGGCGTGCCGAGGCCACTCGTCCGAGCGGCACCTCCGATCAGTGGAACGGGCCCGCGCGATCTCACGTGGGTCAGGTGGTGCGGAGATGAAGATCGCGGAGCAGCGCGATCTCGGCCAGGTGGTGGATGAGCTCCCGATTGATGTGGAGCACGAGGGTGGCCATCGAACGCTCCGCCCAGGGGCCCTCGGCCGGTCCGCACGGGGCGGCGAGCGCCTTCGCGTCGAGCGCGCGGATGCCGGCGAGCCACTGCGCATAGGCATCGTCGAGCTGGGCGAGTGCGCTGTCCGCGGTCTCCGCGTAGGTGTGGGTGAAGTAGTCGACGGGCCGACCGCCGAAGTGGCCGGCGACGCGGGCGAGCAGGACCCCGACGACGATGTGGCCGAGCCGCCACGCGATCGTCGTCACCGGTTCGGGCTCCGGCGGCGGATGGGCGAAATCGATGACGAGCGCACCCGCCCCGGCCATCCGGTCCCCTTCAGGGGTGGGGAACGGGCGGGCCTCGGCCCGTGGGCGCAGCGTCCACACGTCGGGCACCGGCTCCCAGAAGTATTCGGCGTCGCTCAACCCGGTCAACCGCTGGCGGGCCTGCGTCCTCCAGTGGAGGTCGATCTGGTCGACGAGCTACTCCGTCCAATCCATTGATCCACCGTACGCCGCGTCACGGACACGGGGAAGGACGAGCACTGGGGTGAGGGACCGAGCGCTTCGGGCCCAGGAGCGCGCGCCGCGAACGCGAGCGCGCCGGGACCGGACGGTGTCCGGCCCCGGCGCGGGGGGCGCTGGGCGTGCGCTGGAGCGCTGCGGCTCAGCGGCGGCGGTTGCGGAGCCCGCGCACGGCCTGCTTCGCCTTGCGGCGGGTGTTCGGGTCGGAGGCGCCACGGCGCAGCATGCCGAGCAGACCGCCACCGGTCCCTCCGCTGCGGCCCATCGGGCGACCGCCTCGGCGGCCTCCGCGGGTGTTCGTGGCTCCGTTGAGGATGCGGCTGAGGATTCCCATGGCACTCACCTTTCGTCGTCGGGCCACCGACTCTTCCACGCCACAATGTGAGTTGTCTGAACTCGGGTGCTGTCCGCGGTGCTCGATAGGGTGAGGGTATGACAGCACCGCAGCACTCCCCGTCCCCTGCCGCCTCCGTCCCCGCGCCGCCGGTCGCCGCGCGCGTGCCGCACGAGCGCACCCACCACGGCGACACCTTCGTCGACCACTACGAATGGCTGCGGGACAAGGAGTCCGCGCAGGTCATCGCCCACCTCGAGGCGGAGAACGCCTACACCGCCGCCCGCACCGACCACCTCGCCGGTCTGCGCGAGGACATCTTCGAAGAGATCCGCGCCCGGGTGAAGGAGAGCGACCTCTCCGTGCCCGTGCGCCGCGGCGACTGGTGGTACTTCTCCCGGACCACCGCGGGCAAGGACTACGCGGCGCGCTGCCGGGTCCCGGTGTCAGGTCCCGACGACTGGACCCCGCCGGACATCAGCGGGGGCGGGGAGCTGCCCGGTGAGCAGGTCGTGCTCGACTCGAATGTCGAAGCCGACGGCTGCGACTTCTTCTCCCTCGGCTCCTACTCGGTGTCCCCGGACGGCACCCGCCTGGCCTGGGCGGCGGACACCGCCGGCGACGAGCGCTACACCCTGCGCATCCGCGACCTCACCACCGGGGAGGACCTGCCCGACGAGATCCCGAACACCTTCGCCGGGGCATGCTTCGACGTCAGCGGCGAGTACGTCTTCTACACCACCGTCGACGACGCCTGGCGCCCGGACCGGGTGTGGCGCCACCGCGTGGGCTCGCCTGCCGCTGACGACGTCTGCGTGTTCGCCGAGGAGGACGAGAAGTACTTCGTCGGGATGGGCGTGAGCCGTTCGGAGCGCTACCTCTTCTTCGTCACCGCCTCGAAGATCACCACCGGGTACTGGTACCTCGACGCGCTCGACCCCACCGGCACCCCGCGCCCGGTGTGGCCGCGCCGGGAAGGTGTCGAGTACTCCGTCGAGCACGCGATCATCAGCGGCGAGGACCGGTTCCTCATCGTCCACAACCGCGACCGGGCGGACTTCGAGATCACCGACGTCCCCGTCAGCGACCCCGAGTCCGAGGGCCGCGCCGTGCTCACGGAGATCGAGGGCAGGAGGATCGAGGAGATCGACGCGTTCCGTTCGTTCCTCGCCGTGTCCTACCGCGAGGGCGGCTTTGCCCGGGTCGGGGTCATCGCCGTGCGCGACGAGAGCCCGGAGGAGCTCGTCGCCGACCGCGGGGACTCGGGGCTCGGCGCCGAGTCCCAGCGCGGGGACGAGCAGACCGGGGCCGAGGTGGGTGCCGGGCGGCGTGTCGACGCGGCCGGAGCCGAGGCGCGGGGCGCCTCGGCGACGGATGCGGGGCAGGCGCGGGACGGCTCTGCCGCGGGCGTCGCGCTCGCCGCAGGGAGCCCGGTCCCGCCGCGCCCGGAATCCGAGCCCGTGCCCGACGCTCACACCGGGCGCTCGCTCGAGGGCCTGCCGCACTCCCCGTACTCGGAGATGGTCGAGGTGGCCGCGGACGAACCGATCGGCACCATGGGTGTCGGCGCGAACCCGGAATGGACGCAGCCGCGCCTGCGCCTGGGCTACACCTCTATGGTGACGCCCTCGGTGGTGTTCGAGTACGACGTCGCGAGCGGGGAGCGCACAGTCCTCAAGCGGCAGCCGGTGCTCGGCGGTGTCGATGTCGCCGTCTACGAGCAGGACCTCGTGTGGGCGCGCGCCGCCGACGGCACGGAGATCCCGGTGTCGCTGGTGTGGCGCACCGATGCAGTTCCGGCCGAAGGGCCTGCGCCGACCCTGCTCTACGGCTACGGCTCCTACGAGGCGAGCATGGACCCGTACTTCTCCGTCGCCCGGCTCTCGCTGCTCGACCGGGGCGTCGTCTACGCGATCGCCCACGTGCGCGGCGGCGGCGAGATGGGTCGCCACTGGTATGAGGAGGGGCGGACGCTGACGAAGACGAACACCTTCACCGACTTCATCGCCGCCGCCGACCACCTCATCGCCGCCGGCCGTGCGGTGCCGGAGCGGATGGTCGCGATGGGCGGCTCCGCCGGCGGGCTGCTCATGGGTGCGGTCGCGAACATGGCCCCGGACCGGTTCGCCGGGATCAGCGCGCACGTCCCCTTCGTCGACGCGCTGACCTCGATCCTCATGCCGGAGCTGCCGCTCACCGTCATCGAGTGGGACGAATGGGGCGACCCGCTCCACGATCCGGAGGTCTACGCGTACATGCGGGACTACTCGCCGTACGAGAACGTCACCGAGCAGAAGTACCCGCGGATCCTCGCGATCACCTCGCTCAACGACACCCGCGTGCTCTACGTCGAGCCGGCCAAGTGGGTGGCCCGGCTGCGCGAGGTCGGGGCGGACGCCCTCCTCAAGACGGAAATGGCCGCCGGGCACGGCGGCGCCTCGGGCCGCTACGACGCGTGGCGCGAGACCGCCTTCGACTTCGCCTGGACACTCGACGTGCTCGGACTCGCCGAGGGTGGTTCGTCTCCTGCCGGAAATGCGGAGGGTGAGCGGTGACCGGGCCACCCGTCGCGAGTGCGTCCGCAGTGAGCGCCGCAGCCGCACCGCTCGCCCTCGGTGTCCCCGAGGCCCCGGGGCTCGGGCTCGGGGCGCTGGCCGGGCTCCTCGTGCTGTTCGTTGCCGTGGTGGCCCTGGGCGTCGTGGTCCATCGGCCGATCAAGGCCGCCGCCGACGGTCGCCTCGGGCCTGAGGGCAGCGGCGGGATCCGCACCTCGGCGACCCTGCGCTCGCCGGAGGCCTGGCAGCTCGGGCACCAGGCGGCGATGATCTATGTCCGCGCGATGCCGGCCGTCATGGTGCTCGCCGTGCTCGGCGGGATCGCCGGCACGCTCTGGGGCGGTGCGATGGTCGGCTTCGCGGTCGGCCTCGTCGGCCTCGCCATCGAGGTCTTCATCATCGCGATGGCGCGCATCTTCGCCCACATCGCCGCCCGCTGACGAACGCCGGCCCACCCGGGGACCTCCGGGTGGATGCGATTGTTTCTGCGGGAGCCGACCGAATATCCGCCCGGCCGGCCTCTGCGGGCGGATACTCGATTGTCGCTTGCAGGATGAGCTGCATCGAGGCGGAATGTGCGGGGCGGGGTGCCGGCGCTCAGAGGACTGCGGCGATGAAGCGGTCGAGGTCGAACAGCTCGGCCCATTCGACGCGGTGCACCGACCACCGGAGCTTCCGCAGCCGCTGCTCCTTGCGCCACTGACGCCTCAGCGCTGCGTGCGGGTCCCCGGCGAGGTGGTACTTCTCGTGTCCGTCGAACTCGACGGCCGTCCGTGACGCGGAGTCGGCGAAGTCGAGACGGGCGATGAACCCCTCCTCGTCGTACACCTCGACCTGCTGCTCGAAGCGGGCCAGGTGCCCGATCTGGTGGAGCCGCAGCTTCGTCAGTGATTCGCCGGCGCTCTCCGAGACTGCAGAGGCGAGCTCGACGAGGAGGCGCAGCGCGCGTCGTCGGTGACCGTGGGGATGCAGTACCTGCGCCTCCCGCAGCTCGGCCGGGGTGAGCAGGCCACGGTGGAGCGCGTCCTCGGCCATCGGGAATCCGAGGTCGAGTCCGTGCTCGAGCGCGACGTCGAGCACTGTCCACGGGACGCTCGTCACCGCTCGGGACCGCGCCGGCCGCACGGTGCCGGGAGCCGAACCGGGAAGCGGGATGAACCCCTCGGGCAGATGGACATCCGGTTCGTCCGGCTCTGCTCCGGAGAGCGCGCCGGGGCGGAGCAGTCCACGGGCGGGTGCGCGGACCCGATGGAGCTCCGGTGCGGCGAGCGGATGGAGCCGGAGGCGACGATTGGTGAATCGTCGGCCCTCCCGCTGTGCTTCGACGACCGGCTCCGCGGGCACCGCGAACGCGAGGCCGAGCACCTGCGCCGCCGAGGTGTGCGACAGCACCGGCACTCCGGAGGACGAGGCTGCGAGCCCGTGCGCGGTGAGGTCGAAGGCCTCGAGGAGGATCCGGCGCTTGAGCGCTTCGACCTCATAGGCGGGAATGGTGCGCAGGACGCGGTGCACCTCGCGGTCCGCGGCGGTGAGGAGCCGGGAGATCGAGGGGTGAGCGGGGCAGTCACGGGTGATGATTCCGACACCGGTGAGGACGACCGAGAAGCAGCACTTCCGCGCGGATCCGAGCGCGGCGTCACGGATCCCGATCGAGCGGAGCCAGCGGGTGGAGGCGATGAGAGTCATGGGTCGAGGGTGGCGTCGGATGCCATGCCCGGGAATCCTGCGCGGCGTCCTGTGGACGAGGCCGCCCGGTGCGTGCGCCCTGTGACCCGAAGTGCGCTCTCCTGTGACCGGGCGCGCATCCCGGACATCGGCGCAGATGACAACCGCACTCCGTATCGACCGGGACTCTCCCGCGCACCCCCTGCTCTGCGGATGGCCTCATGACGGGATGCAGCAGTTTCGCGGATCAACAGCTGAATTCACTCGCAACGAAGGGGAACCAGGTGAGAATCCATGGCTCTGGGCAGAAAGAGCTGCATTGGAGAACTGCCGTGCTACACCGGGTCGGCGGCGCGGCGCGGGTTCCGCCCGCTGGGTTCGGCAGGTGCCCTTGTGCGCTTGCATCGCCGTGACCATTCAGTAGCCTTGAATGCGCGGTCCGGGGCCCGGGCCGTCCCCGGGGTGGGCGTCGCAGCACGCCTCGGCAGTCCCCGCACCAGACTCAAGGAGACGAGCCCGATGCTGACCCGACTGCACGACACCCTGCGCCTGCGCACCTCGCCGGCGATCTTCTTCGGTGCCGCGGGGGTGATCGTCCTCTTCGTCATCGCGACGATCGCCTTCACCGAACCGCTCGACGCCGCGGTCACCTCCGCCTCCGACTGGCTGCTCGCGCAGTTCGGGTGGTTCTACATCCTCGGGGTCACGATCTTCCTCGCCTTCCTGATCTTCATCGCCGTCGGCCGGTTCGGGCGGGTCAAGCTCGGGCCCGACGATGAGCCGCCCGAGCACAGCGGCCTCGCCTGGTTCTCGATGCTGTTCGCCGCCGGCATCGGCACGATCCTCATGTTCTGGGGTGTCGCCGAGCCGATCAGCCACTTCGGGGAGCCGCCGCGCGGAGCCTCGCTCGGGATTGAGGCCGGCACCCCGGCCGCGGCCGTCGACGCGATGAACTTCACGCTCTACCACTTCACGCTCCACACCTGGACGATCTTCACGCTGCCGGCCCTGTGCTTCGCCTACTTCATCCACAAGCGCAACCTGCCGCCGCGCGTGAGCTCGATCTTCCAGCCCATCCTCGGCGAGCGCATTCACGGCCCGATCGGCAAGACCATCGACATCGTCGCGATCGTCGGCACGGTGTTCGGCATCGCCGTGTCGATCGGCCTGGGCACCCTGCAGATCAACGGCGGTCTGTCGCAGCTGTTCGGCATCCCGGAGAACGCCGGCTGGCAGCTCATCATCATCGGCGTCGTCACGGGCGTCGCGCTGATCTCCGTGTCGCTCGGTCTCGACAAGGGCATCAAGGTGCTGTCGAACGCGAACATCATCGTCGCCATCTGCCTGCTGATCTTCATCGTCATCGCCGGCCCCACCCTGTTCCTCCTCAAGGGCACGATCGAGGCGTTCGGCAGCTACCTCGTCAACCTGCCCGAGCTCGCCCTGTGGAACGACACCTTCGCCGACACCGGCTGGCAGAGCGGCTGGACCGTCTTCTACTGGGCGTGGACCATCACCTGGTCGCCGTTCGTCGGGATCTTCATCGCCCGGATCTCCAAGGGCCGCACCATCCGCCAGTTCGTGTCCGGTGTGCTCGCGGTGCCCGCCGGCTTCTCGGTGATCTGGTTCGGGATCTTCGGCTTCGCGTCGTTCGACATCGAGCTCAACGGCGAGGGCGGCCTCGTCGACCGCGTGGTCACCGACGGCGACATCCCGGGAGCCCTGTTCGCGTTCCTCGAGCACTACCCGTTGCCGTTCTTCGTATCCATCGTCGCGATCGTGCTCGTCGTCGTCTTCTTCGTCACCTCGGTCGACTCCGCAGCGCTCATCACCGACACCATGGCCAACGGCCACGAGGACTTCAACCCGCTCGGTCAGCGCATCTTCTGGGCCCTGTCGATCGGCATCATCACCGCCACCCTGCTCGTGTTCTCCGGCACCGGCGGGCTCGAGGCGCTCGAGAAGACGATCATCCTCGTCGGGCTCCCGTTCTTCATCATGGGCTACTTCCAGATGTACGCCCTGTACCGCGCGCTGCGTGAGGACGCCGGCGAGCTGCCGCCCATGCGCACCCGGCACTGGAAGAAGGTCCTCCCGCCCGAGGAGTACGCGCGCCGGCAGGACGAGGACGAGCACGACACCTCGGACACGGTGGTCGATCCCGAGGCTGCCGACGAAGTGCCGGTCATGGCCGACCCCTACGTCGACGAGGTGGACGCGAGCGCTGCCGACGACAGCCCGGGGCGGAGGCGCCGGCTGCCCGAGGGCACCATCTCGTCCCGGACCGGCAGCGCCAAGATCACCTACGGCCGCGCTGAGGACTGAGCCTACGGCCGAGTCGCAGCGCAGCTCAGTTCAACGGCGCTGCACCTGCATCGACCTGTCACTCGTGCTCGATATCCACGTCCGGATTCGAGCACGAGTGGCAGGTCGATGGGCGTTCCGAGCAAAAGCGGCAGGTCGATGGGCGTTTCGAGCTCGAGAGCAGCAGCCTCCGCCGCGCCCGCCTCTCAGCCGAAGTGCTGCGGCAGCGTCGCCTCGTGGGCGGTGCGGAGCTCGGTGACCGGGATGGTGAAGCGGTCGACGAGCTCGAGCACCGCACCGGTGTTGCCCTCACCGGCGTCGGTCATGCCGATCCGCGCGAACGGGAAGGCGCGTGCGGTGCACATGTCCTTGAAGCGGACCTCCTCGGAGCGGGGGACGGCGACGATCGCACGTGCCGTCGACTCTGAGAACAGGAGCGTGAAGAGGTCGACGCCGTCGCGCTGGGCGACCTCGTCGAGCCATACCCGCGCACCCGTGCCGCGGCGCAGGCACGCCTCGGCCAGGGCCTGTGCGAGCCCGCCCTCGGAGAGGTCGTGCGCGGCGTCGATCATGCCGTCGCGCGAGGCGTTGATGAGGATGTCGGCGAGCTCCTTCTCCGTGTCCGGCCGGAACTCCGGGGGCACGCCGCCGAGGTGGCCGTGGACGACATCGGCCCACGCCGAGCCGTCGAGCTCCTCGGCGGTGGTGCCGAGCAGGTAGATCGTCTGGCCGGCGTCCTTCCAGCCCGCCGGGGTGGCGCGGGTGACGTCGTCGAACACGCCGAGCACGCCGACCACCGGGGTCGGGTGGATGGCGACGCCGCCGGTCTGGTTGTACAGCGACACGTTGCCGCCGGTGACGGGGATGCCGAGCTCCTGGCAGCCGGCGGCCAGACCCTCGACGGCCTGCGCGAACTGCCACATGATCTCCGGGTCCTCCGGCGAGCCGAAGTTGAGGCAGTCGGTGACGGCGAGCGGCCGGGCGCCGGAGGTGGCGACGTTGCGGTGTGCCTCGGCGAGCGCGAGCTGCGCCCCGCGTGCGGGGTCGAGGTAGCAGTAGCGGCCGTTGGCGTCGGTCGCGATCGCCACGCCGAGCCCGGTCTCCTCGTCGACCCGGATGACGCCGGCGTCGTCGGGGAACGCGAGTGCGGTGTTGCCCTGCACATAGCGGTCGTACTGGTTCGTCACCCAGGACTTCGAGGCGAGGTTGGGGGAGCCGAGGAGTCTCAGCAGCGTGGCGCGCAGCTCCTCGTCCGACTCCGGGCGGGTGAGGCCGGCGGCGGCGACGGAGTCCGCGCGGGTGGCCTCCGTCCACGAGGGCTCGTGGTAGGGGCGCTCGTAGACCGGGCCGTCGTGGGCCACGGAGCGCGGCGGCACGTCGACGATGATGTCGCCGTGCCATTCGATGACGAGCCGGCCGGTGTCGGTGACCTCGCCGAGCACGCTCGTCTCGACGTCCCACTTGGTGGTGATCGCGAGGAACTCCTCGAGCTTCTCGGGGGTGACGACCGCCATCATCCGCTCCTGGGATTCGCTCATGAGGATCTCCTCCGGCGTGAGCGAGGGGTCGCGCAGCAGCACGTCGTCGAGCGCGATGTGCATGCCGCCCTCGCCGTTGGAGGCGAGCTCGGAGGTGGCGCAGGAGATGCCGGCGGCGCCGAGGTCCTGGATGCCCTCGACGACCTCGGCGGCGAACAGCTCGAGGCAGCACTCGATGAGGACCTTCTCCGCGAACGGGTCGCCCACCTGCACGGCCGGGCGCTTGGACGGCTTGGTGTCATCGAAGGACTCCGAGGCGAGGATCGAGGCGCCGCCGATCCCGTCGCCACCGGTGCGCGCCCCGAACAGCACGACCTTGTTGCCCACGCCCGAGGCGTTGGCCAGCCGGATGTCGTCGTGGCGCAGCACTCCCACGGCGAGCGCGTTGACGAGCGGGTTGCCCTGGTAGACGGAGTCGAAGACGACCTCGCCGCCGATGTTCGGCAGGCCCAGGCAGTTGCCGTAGCCGCCCACCCCGGCGACGACGCCGTGGACCACGCGGGCGGTGTCCGGGTGGTCGATCGCGCCGAAGCGCAGCTGGTCCATGACCGCGACGGGGCGCGCCCCCATGGAGATGATGTCGCGCACGATGCCGCCCACGCCGGTGGCCGCGCCCTGGTAGGGCTCGACGTAGGAGGGGTGGTTGTGGCTCTCGACCTTGAAGGTCACCGCCCAGTCGTCGCCGATGTCGACGACGCCGGCGTTCTCGCCGATGCCCACGAGCAGGTTCTTCTTCATGTCGTCGGTGACGTAGTCGCCGAACTTGCGCAGGTGGACCTTGGAGGACTTGTAGGAGCAGTGCTCGGACCACATGACGGAGTACATCGCGAGCTCCGCCGAGGTGGGGCGCCGGCCGAGGATCTCCCTGATGCTCGCGTACTCGTTCTCCTTGAGCCCGAGCTCCGCGAACGGCTGCTCGACATCGGGGTTCGCGGCGGCGAAGTCGACCGTCTCCCTGACCTTCTTGTCCGCCGGTGCCGAGTGCGTGTTCGTCATGATCCTGGGGTGGTCCTTTCGTGAAGACAGCGCCGTGTCCATCGTACCGCCGCCGGGCGCGGGGGCGCCGGTCGACCGCGCCTCGGACATCGCCCGTCGGAGCGCCCCGGTACCCGGCCGTCGTGGGCCCGACGACCCAGGCGCGCGGGATCGTGGCACGCGCCGGTGGGCGGTAACGTCGGACGCATCGCCCGCCTGCGGCCCGGGACGTCGATCCGGCCGCCGTCCCGCCCGCTGCGAAGGAGCCGCCGTGAACATCTTCACCCACCCCGAGTTCGACCACCACGAGCAGGTCGTGTTCTGCCACGACCCGGCCACCGACCTCCGCGCGATCATCGCCATCCACGACACCGCGCTCGGCCCGGCCGCCGGCGGCTGCCGGATGCACCCCTACGCCACGGAGGAGGATGCTCTCACCGACGTCCTGCGCCTGTCGCGCGGGATGAGCTACAAGAACGCGATCGCCGGCCTCCCGCTCGGCGGCGGCAAGTGCGTGATCATCGCCGACCCGCGCCGGCCCGACAAGGCCGAGGTGCTGCGCGCCTTCTCCCGGCACGTGCAGACGCTCGGCGGGCGCTTCTGGACCGCGATCGACGTCGGTGTCGGGCCGGAGGACGCCGATGTCCTCGCCGAGGAGTGCGACTACATCTTCGCCCGGGCCAGCCAGTTCCCCACCGGCGTCACCGCCTCCCAGTTCACCGCGCTCGGGGCGTTCACCGCGCTGCGCGCCGGGGTCGCCCACGTGTGGGACCGGACCGACCTCGTGGGGCTGCGGGTCGCGGTGCAGGGGCTCGGCGGCACCGGCCGGGAGCTCTCCCGGCTGCTCTACGAGGCCGGGGCGGAGCTCGTCGTCGCCGACGTCTCCCCGGACGCCGTCGCCGCCGTGGTCGAGGCCTACGGCGCCATGGCGGTCGACCCGGACGTCATCCACTCCCAGGACGTCGATGTGTTCGCTCCCTGCGCGCTCGGCGCGGTGATCAACGACGCGACGGTGGGGGAGATCTCCGCCCGGCTCGTCAGCGGGATCGCGAACAACCAGCTCGCCGCCCCGGAGCACGGCCGGATCCTGCGGGAGCACGGCATCACCTTCGTGCCGGACTTCCTCGCCAACGCCGGCGGGGTGATGGCGGCGGCGACGATGATCTACTCCGATCCCACGCTCGAGTCCTCGCGGGAGACCGTCCTCACGCTCTTCGACCGGGTGCGAGCCGTGCTCGAGCAGGCCGAGCGCGAGGACCGGTCGAGTGCGGAGGTGGCCGAGGAGATCGCTCGGGAGCGCATGGCCGCCGCTCGGAGCTGAGGGGCAGGCGGGAGCCGGGGGATCCGATCCGCGCACCCTCCCTAGAATGAGCCTATGTCGCTGACCAAGATCGTGCTCTTCTACGTCTTCACCCCGCTGTCCGACCCGGAGGCGGTCCGCCTGTGGCAGCACGCGCTCGCCGAGGGCTGCGGGCTCAAGGGGCGGGTCATCGTCTCCCACCAGGGCATCAACGCCACGCTCGGCGGCGAGATCGACGACGTCAAGCGCTATGTGCGGTCCACCCGCAGCTACGCACCCTTCCGGGACGCCGACATCAAGTGGTCTACCGGGACCGGCGACGACTTCCCCCGGCTCAGCGTCAAGGTGCGCCCCGAGCTCGTGACCTTCCACGCCCCGGACGAGATCACCGTCACCGCAGACGGGGTGCAGGGCGGCGGCGAGCACCTGACGCCCGGACGGCTGCACCGTCTCATCGAGGAGCGCGGCGACGAGGTCGTGTTCTTCGACGGACGCAATGCGATGGAAGCGCAGATCGGACGGTTCAAGGGTGCGATCGTGCCCGACACGGACACCACCCGCGATTTCATCGCGGAGATCGAGTCCGGCCGGTACGCCGAGCTCAAGGACCGGCCCGTGGTGACCTACTGCACCGGCGGGATCCGGTGTGAGGTGCTCAGCGTGCTCATGAAGAACCGGGGCTTCTCCGAGGTGTACCAGCTCGAGGGCGGGATCGTCCGCTACGGCGAATCGTTCGGCAACTCCGGCCTGTGGGACGGATCGCTCTACGTATTCGACAAGCGCATGCACATGGAGTTCGGCGAGGGCGCGGAGTCGCTGGGGCGCTGCGCCGAATGCGCGAAGCCCACGCCGCTGTTCGTCAACTGCGCGAACGAGGAGTGCCGGAAGCTCTTCCTCCGCTGCGCCGCGTGTACGGAGTCGGGACTTCACCCGCACTGCGGAGAGTGCGTGCCCGCCGGTGCCGCGGGATCGGCGATCACCGGCGCCGAGGCGCCCTCGCGCTGAGCGGCCGGACGCACCTCGCCGTACTGCGGGGTATCCGAGGGGCGGCGCGCAATTGCGCGCTCGGATTCGGATATCGCGCGGTTCGGCAGAGAGGACCGGGGTGCTGGCAGTGTTCGATCCCCGGCAGGCGCACTCACCGCACGGGGCGCAGACTCATGACAGGAGGGCGATCTCCGGCTTCCGGAAGAGGCGCCCGCGGGTGAGACCGCAGAGCAGGCGCTCGCCCGCGCTCTGCCGGTCCCAGTGCAGCCGGCACGTGTAGAGGGTCCGCCGCACGCGCGAGGCGAGCGCCCGGGCCGAGCCGAAGGTCCGGCCCTCGACCCCGACCGCCATGCCCCGGCTCCAGCCGATCCGCGCGAGCGGGCCGAGCGCGAACGCGAGATCGAGGTCGTCGTGCACCGCGGGATCCGTCGAATGGGTCCGGTGGCGGACGTGCAGCCACACCCCGCGGCGCACCGCCATCGTCGAACCCCACAGCGGGACGTTGCCCATCGCCGCGCCGACCCCGAGCTGGAGCGAGGAGTGGTACGCCGCCGAGGCGATCCGCCCGCGCAGCCCGGGGATGTCGTAGAAGCAGCCGGGGCCCGTCACCGCGTGGAGGTTGCGCCCCTCGATCTCCGCGACGACCGTCGCCACCCAGTCCGGGGCAGGACGGGAATCGGCGTCGAGGCGGGCGAGGATCGTCCCGTGCGCAGCGTCGTAGCCGGCTGCCGAGGCGGCCGCGACCCCCGGCCTGACCTCCCGCACCACGCGCGCGCCGACGCTCCGGGCCACCGCCGATATCGCGGGATCCGCGGGCCCGGGCGGGGAGTTGTCGACGACGATGATCTCGAGCGGCGGCCGCGTCTGGGAGGTGAGGGCGGCGAGGCAGCCGGCGAGCGTCTCGGCGTCGTCGAGCACCGGGATGACGACGGAGACCCCGGAGTCGTCTGTGCTCGGCGCCGGAGCGGCGCCGCCACGGGGCGACGGCGGGGCGGTGCCGCGCGGCGGGTCGGACGGGCTCATTCGTCGGCCCCCGCGTGCGAGGCGGCCTCGCGCTCGAGCCCGAGGGCGAGGGGCAGTGCGAGGAGCCCGCCGCCGAGCGTCCCGGCGGCGAGGTCGCCGATCGTGTCGTGGTAGCCGACGCCGATCTCCTCGGAGATGAAGACGAATCCAGCCCACTCGCCGAACTCCCACAGCACGCTCAGCAGCGCGGACAGGGCGAGCAGGTGCCAGAGCAGCGACCACCACGGCAGGGGAGGGCGGACAGCGCCGTCTCTCGGCCCATGCGCGGCCGGAGGGGCGGATTCTGCAGGCGCGCCGGAGCGATCGGGGCGCACCCGGTGGGCCGGGTCGCGGAGCATGACGAGCCGCCACGCGATGAGCACGGCGGCGGCGGTGGCGAGGGCGTGCGCCGGGATGTCGAGCCAGGAGAAGTTCTGGTAGAGGCCGGTCACCGCGGCCCAGGCGGCGGCGAGGAAGGTCAGCTGGCACAGGGCATCGACCAGCCGGGGCAGCACGAGGAAGCGCAGCAGCGTCACCCCACCGAGCACGAGGAACAGGCACGCGCCCGAGGCGACCCCGGCGTACCACCAGGCCAGCGGCACGCTGAGGACCGCGAGGATGCGGAGGACGTCCGTCGACCACCAGCGTCCCTGCACCTCGGCCCAGGAGGATTCGGGACAAGTCATCTTGACAGTCTATCGGTGCCGGCGGCGCACGCTGAGCGGCTCGGTCACGCAGCGGCCAGCGCGTTCAGCGGCTCAGCCGCTCTGCGCCGGACCGTCGGCGGTCGGTGCCTCGTCCGACGCTCCCGGAGCGGGCGCGGCCCGGGGACTCGGGACGAGCTTGAGCCCGATCACCGCGCCGATGATCCCGCACATGAAGACGATCTTCCCGGTTGAGATCGCCTCGGTGCCGGTGGCCATCGCCCAGCCCACGGTGAGTGCGGCGCCCACTCCTGTCCACACGGCGTAGGCGGTGCCGATCGGGATGTGCTTGGCCGCCCAGCCGAGGCCGAGCATGCTGATGACGGCGGCGACGGCGAACACGACGGTGGGCAGAAGTGCGCGGAAGCCGTCGGACATGCCGAGCGCGGTGGCCCAGACGGCTTCGAAGACAGCGCTGAGGAGCAGGACGAGCCACGGCATTCAGCTCACCGCCTTGAGGCCGGCGACGGAACCGATGAGGAGGACGAGGAGCAGCACGCGTGCGACGGTCGCGCGCTCCTGCCCGGTGACGAATCCCCAGAGCACCGTGAGCGAGGCGCCGATCCCCACCCACACCGCGTACGCGGTCCCGGTGGGCAGCGAGGTCATCGCCCAGGCGAGGCCGGCCATGCTCAGCGTGACGGAGACGATGAAGAGGAGAGTGGGCTTCCAGCGTCTGAAGCCGTGCGAGGCCGACAGCGCGGAGGCCCAGACGGCCTCGAGCATGCCGGAGACGATGAGGACGAACCACGCCATGACGAACTCTCCTATGAGTCAGTCTTGTCGTGGTGCGGGTACTGCTCCCTCGTCCGCGAGCCCTGGTGCCGGGCTCCATGACTCAGGATACCGATCCCGGTCCGGGGCGGCAACGCGCGGCCGGGCCGCTCGACCGGGAGTGCTGGACGACCCGCGCGGACACGCTCGCCTCAGCGGCCGAACAGCTTGCGGAAGAAGCCCTTCTTGCGCGGCTCCGCGTCCTCGGCCGGGGCATCCGCGGGGCGATCCGCGGTCGGTTCGGGAGCGGGGCGGGGTGCGCTGTCGGCCGGTTCCGGAGCGGGTTCCGGTGCGGAGGGCTCGACCGGGGCCGGGCGCGGTTCCGGCTGCGGCTCCGGGGCGGGCGCCTCGGCGGCGGTGGACGGCTCGGGCGCCGGGGCGGTCTCCGCAGCCGGGGATTCCGGAGCGGGCGCGGTGTCCTCGGCCGGCTGCTCGACGTCCGGTGCCGGTTCGACGGGTTCGGGCGCGGTGGGTGCCGGAGCGGGTTCGACCGGTTCGGGTGCGGCCGGTGCTTCGGCAGATTCCTCGACAGGGGACTCGACCGGGGCGGAGGTCTCGGCCGGCGCCTCGGCCGGGGTCGGGGCGGGTGCCGGGACAGTGCCTTCGGAGGTCGCTCCGGGCTCCCCGGAGACGGCGGACCGTGCGGCGGCGAACTCCTCGGCGGCCTCGCCCTCGAGCGGGGAGTGGACCTGGCAGTTGGTGATGCGGCGCTGCTCGTCGACGGTGACGTCGGCCCAGCCGTCGGCGGCGAGGACCCGCAGGGTGCCGTCCGGACGCATGACGAGCGGGAATCCGCGGTGCTCCGCATAGGCCTGGAGGGCCTCGACGTGGTCGGTCACCGTGGTCTCGGTGAGGCCCTGGGCCATCGACCGGACGAGGGACTTGATATCCGGTGCGTCGAGCGCGAGCTCCGGGGACTCGACGAGCATCCACACGACGGTGCCCCCGCCGGCGGCCGCCGGGTAGTGCGCCCAGATTCCGGTGAGCTCCTTGGCGGCGAGGACGAGCCGCAGCGGCAGCTCGTCGTCGGAGTCGAACTCGTCGGTGGTGAGCTCACCGATGCCCCGCGCGGCGCCGAGCCTGCGGACCTCGTGCGAGCGCGCGACGACGGGCTCGGGGAACTCGTTGACGTTGTCCCAGCCCCAGTGCCAGGTGCGCGGGGAATCCGCCTCGGTGCCGATGAGGTGCGCGGTGAGCGTGAGCGGGTGCTCGCCGGTGAACGCCAGCCGCGGGTTCTCGGAGAAGTCGACCTCCCACTCGGCGTCGGCGATCCGCAGGCCGAATCGCGTCTGCATCTCGGTGGAGAAGAAGATGGCCCGGTTGACGAGGCTCTGCAGAGAATCGCTCATGATCTCAGGGTACTGGACTCACCGGGGCGGAGCTCGGCACCCGGAGTCCCGCGTCCGGGCACGGCCCGGGCCCGGGTTCAGGCGTTGACGAGGGTGCGGATGACCGAGGTGAAGAAGCCCTGGCCGTCCACCCCGCTGCGCAGACCGTCCGCGGTGTCCGGCCCGAAGCCGGGTTCCACGGCGTGCTCGGGGTGGGGCATGAGGCCGACGACGTTGCCGCGCTCGTTGGTGATCCCGGCGATGTCGCGGCGCGAGCCGTTCGGGTTGCTGCCCACGTAGCGGACCACCACGCGGCCGGTCCCCTCGAGCTCGTCGAGCACGGGCTCGGAGGCCATGAAGCCGCCCTCGCCGTTCTTCAGCGGGATGATGATCTCCTGGCCCTCGGTGAAGCTGTTCGTCCACGCGGTGCCGGCGTTCTCCACCCGGAGCACCTGGTCGCGGCAGATGAACTGCTGGGTGTCGTTGCGGACGAGCGCACCGGGCAGCAGGTGGGCCTCGCACAGCACCTGGAACCCGTTGCAGATGCCGAGTACCGGCATCCCGCCGTGCGCGGCGTCGATGACGGCGTCCATGATCGGGGCGAAGCGGGCGATCGCCCCGCAGCGCAGGTAGTCGCCGTAGGAGAAGCCGCCGGGCAGGATCACGGAGTCGACGTCGGAGAGCGAGGTGTCGGCGTGCCACAGGGGCACGGCACGAGCACCGGACAGGGTGACGGCGCGGGCAGCGTCGCGGTCGTCGAGCGTGCCGGGGAACGTCACCACGCCCACGCGAGCGCCCTCGGCGCCGGGCAGCGTCGTGGTGGACTCGGCGGCACCGATGAGGGGTCCGCCGGCGGTGTACCGGCTGCGGTCGCCGCTCACCGGGAACCGGCCGGATCGTCGTTCGCCTCCGCGACGGAGTCCGAGGCAGCGCCCACCGGGGTGCCCGGGTGGGCGGGCTCGGGGGCGTCGGGGGCCGCTTCGACCGCGACGACGTCCTCGATCACCGGGTTGGACAGGAGCGTCGAGGCGGCCTCGCGGGCCTGCGCGAGGATCTCCTCGGTGACCTCGCCGTCGACCGTGAGCTCGAACCGCTTGCCCTGGCGGACATCGGTGAAGGCGGTGAGCCCCAAGCGGTCGAGGCCCGAGCCGATCGCCTTGCCCTGGGGGTCGAGGATCTCCGGCTTCGGCATGACTTCGACGACGACACGTCCCATGGTGCTCCTTGAATCTCGCAGGTGCGGCGGACCGCTGGATGGCGCGCCCCGATCGCGCGCCGAACACCAGCGAGTCTACCAACGCCGAGGATCGTCGGGAGCGCGGTGTCCGGCACCGGTGCCGGACACAACCCGTTCCGATCTCGGAGCCTGCCGCAGGAGCATCCGATACAGTCGAGACAGCAGACAGCCCGATGATGTCGAACCCGAGGAGAAGACGACAGGATGCGGAGAATCGTAAGGTGCGGCGCAGCCGTTGCGGCACTGTCCTTGGCGCTCGTCGGATGCTCCGCCGGGGGTCCCGACGGGACCGAACCGAACGACCCGGGCACATCGGCAGAGGAGACCGCGATGACCACACCTGGTGCCGATTCCGGTGCCGGCGCCCACCAGTTCGGGTCGACGAGCGACCTGCTCGCGGCAGCGAACGGATTCACCTTCAATGAGTTCGATGACTTCACCTTCGCCGAATCCACGCTCGGATTCGCCCAGTTCGGAAGTCAGGAACAGCGTCCGGAGATCGAGCCGGAATCGTGTGCAGCATTCTTCGACGATGCGCTGAGCTCGCTCGACGGCACCGAGGCGCCGACCGTCGCTGGTCTCAGCGCCAAAGGCGGAATGCGCGTCGATATCTCGAGCCATGCTGCGGGCTCCGATGCGGAGTCCCATGAATCGATGTTCTCCGGCATGGTCGCGGAATGTCCTGAGATGCGCCTTCTGCACGATGGCGAGCCTGTCTCCGAATCCACCATCGAAGGATTCGACGTCGAGGTCGACGGTGCCGACAGCGCCGTCGGTATCCACAGCACGATGACGCAGGCCGCCTCGTCGGAAGAGGGCGAGGTGTCGCAGGTCGTCGTACGCAGCGGCACACTGGTGGTCACCGCCGCAGCGACCGGGGGCGCCGACACACGGGAGCGGGCGCGAGAACTCGCCGGCGCCGTCCTCACCTACCTCGAGCAGTGACCGCGGTGTCGGGCACCCTGGAGCGGCCGATACCAGGACGCGCAGCTGCGCGACCGTATCGGCCGTGTCAGCCGGGTCAGCCGGGTCGTCCGCACCCGCTCGTGCTCTGGCGGAGGTGAGATCCCCGTGCCCACTGCGAAGCGATCAGCGAAGGACGGCGACCTCTCCGCCTTCTCCGCCGAGTACGACGGGAACGCGACGTCCGAGCTGCTCGTCGAAGCGCTCGGCAATCGCGATGCGGAGGCGCGGTGGGAGATCTCCCGCCGGCTCCTCGATGACGGAGCCGACGCCTCCCCGGTCGCCTCCGGGCAGTCGACGCTCTCGATCCTGCTGGGCGCGCACCGCAGGCTCGGAGAGCACGACGGCGAGCTTGCGCAGCGCCTGGTCGATGCCGGGGCGAGCGTCAACTATCGCGGGCGGCGCGGCCGGCTCGTCATCCACCTGGCCGCCCTGACGCGGGCCGACGCGGACGAGGACAGACGACAGCTCTATGCCGCGTTCTTCTCATCGCCGAAGCTCGACCTGTCCCTTCCGGTGAATCCCACCATTCCGGACGTCACCATCCGGCAGTGGCTCGATGGGCTGGTGGAGCGAGCACCGGACAAGCGCGAAGTGCTCGCCGTGTTCCTCGTTGCGCACCTGGCCTCACCGTGATCCCGCGCGGTGCGCCGTGCCCACCGACCGTCTGAACCCGCCGGCAGCACGAGAACCTCCGTCGCCGAGCTGCTGTGTCACCCCAGCCCGAGCACCGTGCGCAGCGCGGTTTCGATCTCCGCCGCCGCGCGCTCGGCCTCGTCGCGGCCCAGCCGGTAGGGGTCGGCGATATCGTCGAGGTATCCGCGCGTCGGGACCTCGACGCACGCGCCCGGCGGGTCCCAGGCCTCGACCGTTCCGGCGGCGGCGAGCTCCGCGTAGGGGCGCAGCACGACGGTCCGGGCGGCCGCCTCCGGCCAGGTGTCCACGACGAAGTCACGGTGGGAGCGGGTGAGGCAGACGAGGAGATCGGCCCCGGCCGCGCGGTCCGCGTCGAGCTGCGTGGGGGTGAAACCCGCCGTCGAGGCGCCGAGCCGGGTCAGGCACGCCGCCATCGCGGGGTCGATGCCGAGGTCGGCGAGCAGGTGGGTGCCGGTGCTCGTGTACCGGGTGGAGGGGTCGAGGAGGGCTGCGAGGCGCTCGGCGAAGGGGGAGCGGCACGTGTTGCCGGTGCATACGAACATCACCGTTCTCATCGTCGGCTCCCGGGACCGCTCAGAGGGGGAAGGTCTCGCCGGTGATGCGCTCGAAGGCCTCGACGTAGCGGGCGCGCGTCTTCTCGATGATCTCCGCGGGCAGCTCCGGCGGGGCGTCCCCGGAGTCCTTGTCCCAGCCGGAGGCCTCGGAGGTCAGCCAGTCGCGGACGAACTGCTTGTCGAAGCTCACCTGGACCCGGCCGGGCGCGTAGGCCGCGGCGTCCCAGAAGCGGGAGGAATCCGGGGTGAGCACCTCGTCGGCGAGCAGGATCGTGCCGCCCGGGCCGCGCCCGAACTCGAACTTCGTGTCGGCGAGGATGATGCCGCGCTCGCGGGCGATCTCCTCCGCGCGGGTGTAGATCCGCAGGGTGACGTCGCGCAGCTCCTCGGCCTCCGCGGCTCCGACGATCTCCGCGGCCCGGTCGAAGCCGATGTTCTCGTCGTGGTCGCCGATCTGCGCCTTCGTCGCCGGGGTGAAGATCGCCGGTTCGAGCTTGTCGGACTCCCCGAGCCCGGCGGGCAGGCGGACCCCGCACACCGCGCCGGTGCGCCGGTAGTCGGCGAGGCCGGACCCGGTGAGGTAGCCGCGGGCCACGCACTCGATGGGGAACATGTCGAGCGGCCGGCACACCATGCCGCGCCCGGCCACCTCGGCAGGCACCTCGGTCGAGGTCACGTGGTTGCCGATGACGTCGGCGAGCTGGTCGAACCACCACAGGGTGAGCCCCGTGAGGACGACGCCCTTGTCCGGGATCTCCGAGGCGAGCACGTGGTCGTAGGCGGAGATCCGGTCCGAGGCGACCATGAGGATCCGGTCGGCGCCCTCGAGTGTGCCGACGGAGGCCGGGACGTAGATGTCGCGCACCTTGCCCGAGTACACGTGCGTCCAGTCGGGGATGTCGGGGTGCTCGGTGTCGATCATGGGCGTTCCTTCGGGTCGGATGCGGTGCCGGAGTGCGCCGGCGGCGGGGGTATCAGGTGGGGTCGGAGTCCCCGCCGGGTGCGGAACTCCCGGCCGGGACGGCGACCTCTCCGGCCGCGGCCGCACGCGCGATGTCGGTGCGGTGCTGCTCGCCGTCCCAGGAGATCAGGCCCACGGCCTCGTAGGCGCGTTCGCGGGCGGCGGCGAGGTCCTCCCCGGTGGCGACGACGGAGAGCACGCGCCCGCCGGCGGTGACGACCTCGCCCGCGGGCGAGGTGGCGGTGCCGGCGTGGAGAACCATGACGCCGGGCAGCGCGGCGGCCTCCTCGAGCCCTGCGATCGGGTCCCCGGTGCGCGGCGCCTCGGGGTAGCCCGCGGCCGCCAGGACCACGGTGACCGCGGCCTCGCGCGACCAGGAGAGTGGTCCGAAGACCGCCAGGCGGCCCTCCGCGGCGGCGAGCAGCGCCTGGGCGAGCGGAGTCTCGAGCCGGGCGAGCACGGACTGGGTCTCCGGGTCGCCGAACCGCACGTTGAACTCGATGACCCGGAGGCCCTTCGGGGTGAGCGCGAGCCCGCAGTAGAGGAGGCCGACGAACGGGGCGCCGCGGCGGGCCATCTCGTCGACGACCGGCTGGGCGACGCGGGCGACGATCTCCTCGACCATCCCGGGCGGGGCCCACGGCAGCGGCGAGTAGGCGCCCATGCCGCCGGTGTTCGGGCCGGCGTCGCCGTCATGGATGCGCTTGAAGTCCTGGGCGGGCTCGAGCGGGACGGCGGTGGTGCCGTCGCACAGCACGAACAGGGACACCTCCGGCCCGGACAAGTGGTCCTCGATGACGACCCGGTCGGACACGCTCAGGCAGGATTCGGCGTGGGCGAGCGCGGCGGCGCGGTCCTCGGTGACGACGACGCCCTTGCCGGCGGCGAGCCCGTCGGCCTTGACGACGTGCGGGGCGCCGAACCGATCGAGTGCGGCGGCGGCCTCGTCCACGGTGGTGGCGACGACGGCGGCGGCGGTGGGCACGCCGGCGGCCTCCATGACGTCCTTGGCGTAGGCCTTCGAGCCCTCGAGCGCCGCGGCCTCCTGGCCGGGGCCGAACACCGCGAAGGAGGCGGCGCGCAGCGCATCGGCCACTCCGGCGACGAGCGGGGCCTCGGGACCGACGACGACGAGGTCGACGTCGAGCTCCTCGGCGAGCGCGACCGCAGCATGCGGGTCGGTGGCGTCGAGCGGCCGGGTCTCGCACAGCAGCCCGATGCCCGGGTTGCCGGGCGCGGCGATGACGGCGTCGACCTGCGGATCGCGGGACAGCGCGGCGGCCAGGGCGTGTTCGCGGGCACCGGGCCCGATGACGAGAACCTTCACGCCCCCAGACTAGTACGGCGGGCTCCCGAACCGGGCGTCGGACGGCCGGCGGCGCCCGCCGATAGTGTGGACCCATGAGCCCACAGAGCACGCACCCCCCGACCTCCGAGACCTTCTCCGCCGCGGCGGCCGTCGAGCTCGCCGTCATCGAGCGCTCCGGCTTCGTCGAGTCGCGCCACCTCGGCTCCGCCGTCGTCGTCGACCCCGACGGCGCCCCGCTCATCGAGCTCGGCGCGCCCGCGGAGCCGGTCCTCACCCGCTCGAGCCTCAAGCCCCTCCAGGCGCTCGCCTGCCTGGAGATGGGTGTGCCGCTGGCGGGAGAGTCCCTCGTGCTCGCCACGGCATCCCACCGGGCGGAGGAGGGCCATGTCGAGGTCGTCGCCGGGATGCTCGACTCCGTGGGCCTGGGGCCCGAGGACCTGCAGTGCCCGGCCGTCGCGCCCGCGGACCGCGGCGACCGGATGCGGGTGCGCAAGGACGGCACCCTGGTGTCCCCGCTCCACTTCAACTGCTCGGGCAAGCACGCGGCGTTCCTCATGGCCCAGCAGCTCGGCGGCCACGACACCGCCGCCTACCTCGACCCGGATTCCGCGGTGCAGCGGCAGGTCGCGGCGACCGTCGCTGAGTACTGCGGGGGCTCGTCCGACTTCGTCGGGGTCGACGGCTGCGGGGCCCCGGTCCACGCGCTGCCGCTGACCCGGCTGGCGGCCGGGATCGGGCGGCTCGCCGCCGGCACCACCGAGCACGCGCGCACCCTGCGCGATGCCGTGCTCGCCCACCCGTGGGCCATCGAGGGGCACGGCCGACCGAACTCCGTCGTCATCGAGAAGCTCGGCATCCTCGCGAAGTTCGGCGCCGAGGGCGTCATGGTCATGGGCACCCCGGGCGGCCACGCGGTCGCCGTCAAGTGCCTCGACGGCTCGAGCCGGCCGACGACGATGGTCGCGCTCGAGCTCCTCGTCACCGCCGGCGCCCTGCCCGCCGAGCAGGTCGTGCCGGTGCTCGCCGAGCTCGACCACCGGGTGACCGGGGGGATCGGCGGCGACGGGGAGCCCGCGGTCGTCGGCGCGCTGCGCTCCTCCTCGGCCGTGCTGACCGCCGCAGAGCAGCTGGGCCGGCGATGAGCATCCGCCGCCGCATCGACCCGGCCGCCGGGCACGAGGCGCTCGTCGCCTGGGTGCAGGCCCGCCGCACCGGCGCCGCACCCGCCCCGCGCACCACGCTGGCCACCGCCGTGCGGTTCACGCTCGAGGAGCTCGCCGCGCGCAACGAGGGCAACTCCGTCGAGGTGCGGATCCCGCCCTTCGGCGTCACCCAGTGCATCGCCGGTCCCCGCCACACCCGCGGCACCCCGCCCAACGTCGTCGAGGCGGACCCCGAGGCCTGGCTCGAGGTCGCGGTGGGGGAGACGGACTTCGCCGCCGCGCTCGCCGCCGGACGCATGAGCGCCTCGGGCACGCGCGCGGACCTCACCGCGGTGACCCCGCTGTTCGACGCCGCCGAGCTCTTCCCGAGCTGAGCGCGGCTCCGGGGCGGCTGCCGGCCCGCGAGGCCTCGCTCCGAACCGAACCGAACCGTGCGGCCCGGCCCGCCCGTCCAGCATGCGGCGGGTCGTTGCCCGCGCCCCGGGTGCGCGAGGACAATGAGGCCATGACTGCGCAGACGACTCCGACCTCCTCGTTCATCGACGGCCGCTCCGTGCCCGCCCGGGACACCTACGACAACATCGACCCGGCGACCAACCGGGCGCTCGGCGGGGTCTCCCGGGGAACCGCGGAGGACGTCGACCGGGCCGTGACGGCCGCCGCCCGCGCCCAGCGCGAGTGGCGGAACACCTCGCCGGAGCAGCGCTCGCGGTTCCTCGTCGAGATCGCCCGGCTCGTCCGCGAGGACCGCGACACACTGGCCCGCCTCGAGACCGAGGACACCGGCAAGCCGCTCACCCAGGCCTACGCGGACGCCGACACCTGCGCCCGCTACTTCGAGTTCTACGGGCACACCATCGAGTCGTACTACGGGCAGACGATCCCCTTCGACCCGGGCATGCACGCCTACACCCGCCGCGAGCCCTACGGCGTGACGGGGCACATCGTCGCGTGGAACTATCCGCTCCAGCTCATCGGCCGGGCCGCCGCCTCCTCGCTCGCCACCGGCAACTGCGCGGTGGCGAAGCCCGCGGACGAGACCCCGCGCACCACCGTGCGCCTCGCCGAGCTCGTCCACCGCGCCGGGGTGCCTGCCGGCGCCTTCAACGTCGTCACCGGGCTCGGTTCCGAGGCCGGGGCCGCGCTCGCCGCGCACGACGGGGTGGCCCACCTCGGGTTCGTCGGCTCGACCGCCACCGGCTCGCTCATCGCCCACGCCGCGGCCGACCGCGTGGTGCCCACCGTGCTCGAGCTCGGCGGCAAGTCTGCGAACGTCGTGTTCGCCGACGCCGACGTCGACGCCGCGATCCCGAGCCTCGTGCGGTCGATCCTCCAGAACGCCGGGCAGACATGCTCGGCCGGCGCGCGCCTGCTCGTCCACCGGGATGTGCACGCCGAGGTGGTGGAGAAGATGGCCGCGGAGTTCGGGAAGGTGAGCATCGGCCGCGGGGCCGATGACCCGATGCTCGGCCCGCTCGTGTCCGTCAAGCAGCAGGAGCGCGTGGCCGGCTTCTTCGACCGGCTCAGCGGCGGTGAGATCATTACCGGCGGCAGCGCGCCGAGCGACCTCGGCGAGGACCTGGCCGGGGGCGCGTTCTTCTCCCCGACGCTCGTCGACAACGTCGACCCGGCCGCGGAGATCGCCCGCGAGGAGGTGTTCGGCCCCGTCGTCGTCGCCACCGAGTTCGACGACGAGGAGCAGGCGATCGCGCTCGCCAACGGCACCGACTACGGGCTCGTGTCCGCGGTGTGGACGCGGGACGTGGGCCGGGCGCACCGAATGGCCGCGGCGATCGAGGCCGGCCAGGTGTTCGTCAACACCTACGGCGCCGGCGGCGGAGTCGAGCTGCCCTTCGGCGGCTTCAAGAAATCCGGCTACGGGCGCGAGAAGTCGATCGAGGCCTTCGACGAGTACACCCAGACCAAGACCGTCGTCATCAAGCTCTGAGCCGGCGGTGCCGACGGGCCCGCGGAGACCGGTGCACCGACGAGCTCGCCGAGCCCGGTGGACTAGACTCGGGGGCGCACACGACGGCAGCCCAGGGGAGTTCATGAAGGACACCATCGACGTCTCGGTGAGACGGAGTCCACGGTATTCGGCATTCATCATCGTCGGGGTCGTCCTCGGCATGACCGTGGGACTGGTCCTCAGCCTCCTGCCCGTGGACACGAGCGCCCTCACCACCCAGGTCACGCAGGGCTCGGCAGTCTGGATGCTCATGGTCGTGGTGGGGATCATCGGCGGTTTCCTCGGCGCGATCGTCGCGCTCCTCGTCGACCGGCGCAGCGTCAAGCGCGCCCGCACCTTCGCCGTGGGCGCCGAGTACGAGCCGGAGCGGCGCCGTGCCGCGGACTCCTCGACACCCGCCTCGGCCGCGGATGCCGCCCCGAACGCTCCCGAGGCGCCCGCGGAGGGGCCCGGCCCGGATGCCGGTCGCGGCCCCGAGGCCCCGCGCACTGTGGGACAATGACGGCGTGGCACGCGCAGACGGACAGCTGACTCACGAAATCGACCCCCAGGACAAGAAGCCGCAGGACGAATGCGGTGTGTTCGGGGTCTGGGCACCGGGCGAGGAGGTGTCCAAACTCGTCTACTACGGCCTCTACGCCCTCCAGCACCGGGGCCAGGAATCGGCCGGGATCGCGGCGAGCAACGGCGAACAGATCATCGTCTACCGGGACATGGGACTCGTGTCCCAGGTGTTCGACGAGAACGACCTCGAGACGCTGCCCGGGCACATGGCCGTCGGCCACACCCGCTACTCCACCACCGGCTCCTCGACGTGGGAGAACGCGCAGCCGACGCTCGGGCCCACCCGCTTCGGCACGGTGGCCCTCGGCCACAACGGCAACCTGACGAACTTCCTCGAGCTCCAGGAGCTCGCCGACACCCGGCAGGAGGTGCGGCAGGAGACCGTCAAGCAGGCGACGCAGAAGACCAATCGCACCCGCGGCCACCGCGACTCCTCGAACGACACCTCGCTCATCACCGAGCTGCTCGCCTCCGGCACGGGGGAGAACCTCACCGAGGTCGCGCTCGAGCTCTTCCCCAAGCTCGAGGGCGCCTTCAGCCTCGTGTTCATGGACGAGCACACGCTCTACGCCGCCCGCGACCGCCACGGCGTGCGCCCGCTCGCTCTCGGCCGGCTCGACCGCGGCTGGGTGGTCGCGAGCGAGACCGCCGCGCTCGACATCGTCGGCGCCTCGTTCGTGCGCGCCGTCGAACCCGGCGAGCTCATCGCGATCGACGAGGACGGCCTGCGCTCGTACACCTTCGCCGAGCCCGAGCTCGCCCGCTGCGTGTTCGAGTACGTCTACCTCGCCCGCCCGGACAGCATCCTCGCCGGCAAGACCGTGCACTCCGCCCGCACGGAGATGGGCCGGGTGCTCGCCCGCGAGTACCCAGTCGACGCGGACATGGTCATCGCCACCCCGGAATCCGGGACGCCGGCTGCCGTGGGCTACGCGGAGGAGTCGGGGATCCCGTTCGGGCAGGGGTTGATGAAGAACGCCTACGTGGGCCGCACCTTCATCCAGCCCTCGCAGACGATCCGGCAGCTCGGCATCCGCCTCAAGCTCAACCCGCTGCGGGAGAACATCGAGGGCAAGCGGCTCGTCGTCGTCGACGACTCGATCGTCCGCGGCAACACCCAGCGCGCCCTCGTGCGGATGCTCCGCGAGGCCGGCGCCCGGGAGATCCACATCCGCATCTCCTCCCCGCCGGTCAAGTGGCCGTGCTTCTACGGCATCGACTTCGCGACCCGTGCCGAGCTCATCGCCAACGGACTCACCACCGACGAGATCTGCCAGTCGCTCGGCGCAGACTCGCTCGGCTACATCTCGCTCGACGGGATGATCTCCGCGACCCAGCAGGAGCGCAGCGAGCTGTGCACCGCCTGCTTCTCCGGGGAGTACCCGATCAGGATCCCGGACAGCCAGGCGCCGGAGAGGAGCTGCTGACATGACCGAGGACAGCGCAGCACAGGGCACCACCTACGCCTCCGCAGGCGTCGACGTCGAGGCCGGCGACCGGGCCGTCGAGCTCATGAAGGCCGCCGTGTCGGCCACCCACGGCCCGAATGTCGTCGGGGACTTCGGCGGTTTCGCCGGACTCTTCGACGTCTCCATGCTCAAGGACTACGAGCGGCCCCAGCTCGCGGCCTCGACCGACGGGGTGGGCACCAAGGTCGCGATCGCGCAGGCCCTCGACATCCACCACACCATCGGCTTCGACCTCGTCGGCATGGTCGTCGACGACATCGTCGTGTGCGGGGCGACGCCTCTCATCATGACCGACTACATCGCCTGCGGACGGGTGGTGCCGGAGCGGATCGCCGACATCGTGCGCGGCATCGCCGAGGCGTGCGCCTCGGCCGGGGTCGCGCTCGTGGGCGGGGAGACCGCCGAGCACCCCGGCCTGCTCGGGGTCGACGAGTACGACGTCGCCGGTGCGGCGACCGGTGTGGTCGAGGCCTCTCGCGTGCTCGGCGCGCACCGCGTGAGCGCCGGTGACGTGCTCGTCGGCCTGCCGTCCTCGGGCCTGCACTCCAACGGCTACTCCCTGGTGCGGCGCATCATCGCCGACGCCGGGTGGGGCCTCGATCGTGAGGTGCCCGAGTTCGGCCGGACGTTGGGTGAGGAGATCCTCGTCCCGACGACCGTCTACTCCGGACCGCTGCTCGAGCTGCTCGCCGCACAGCCCGACGCGGTGCACGCGATGTCGCACGTCACCGGCGGCGGGCTGTCGGCGAACATCGCGCGCGTGCTCCCGCAGGGACTGCTCGCCACCATGTGCCGCTCCACCTGGACGGTGCCGGCGGTGTTCGACGTCCTCGGCGAGCTCGGCTCCGTGCCGCGCATCGACCGCGAGCGCACATGGAACCTCGGAGTCGGCATGGTCCTCGTGGTCGATCGGGAGTCCGTCGACGCCGTGCTCGCCGCGGTGGACGGTGCCTGGGTGCTCGGTGAGGTCACCGCCGACGACCGTGCGCTGGCCGGGGACGAGTACTACGTGCAGGGCGCCAAGGGCGTCGACGGCGGAGCTGCGATCCTCCTCGACTGAGGCGCCGCCTTCGGCTGCTGGGTCTGCCGTGCTGCGCGACCACAGGTCCGCGCGGAACGGGGATCAGTTGCGCTGGGTGCGGGCGGTCGCTCAGCCCTCGTAGGCGATCTCGACCCGCCGGTTCTCAGCCCGACCGTCGGGATCGTCCTCGCCGCGGGATTCATTGGGGGCCACCGGCTGGGTCTCGCCGTATCCTTCGACATCGAGCTCGACGTCGGACCGTTCATCGGAGATGACATCGGCGACCGCCTGCGCCCGGTCCTCGGACAGCGACTGGTTGTAGTCGTCGTCGCCCTTCGAATCGGTGTGGCCGTGGACCTCGATGCGGGCGCCGTCCGGGATGTCGGCGACGAGCTCCCGGATCCTGGTCTTCGCGGCGTCCTTGACCGTCGAGGAATCGAAGTCGAAGAGGATGTCGGACGAGAGCGAGATCGTCGTCTCCGACCCGTCCGTCTCCGTGGTCTCGACCTCGGCGGTGTTCTCGAGGAGGTCGGTCGTGTTCTCGTCGAGGTCGTCGATGCTGTCGTCGAGCTCGGTCTGGCTCGGTTCCCCCACATCCGCCAGGGTCGTCGGGGAGGCCATCGCAGCACTGCCCGCCCCGGTGAGGACGAGCAGTGCAGCCGCGGCAGCGCCGAGGAACGGGGTGCGGAAGTCGTGTGCGGCGCTCACTGGATGGTGATCCCGGTAGCGAGCGGCGCCCCGTCCACCATGGCGACGTCGACCTCGGTGACGTCCTCCGGTGGTGCTGCGAAGACCGCGAACGCGTAGAACGTCTGCCCTGGGCCGAACTTCCCGCCCTGGTAGTCGGTCTGGGCGCGGATCACACCGCTGGAGTCGCTGAGCACCCGGTGGCGCTTGAGGTTCGTGTTGTCGATGAAGAACGGCGCCCACCCGCTGTTGCCGAGATAGTGGTAGAGATGGTTGGGTTCGGAGCCGGCGGCGGCATCGATGGTGAAGGCGAACTGTCCGACGACGGTCCTGCCCTCGCGGGACAGGCCGAGGAGCTCGACGGTCATCGTCGCATCGGATTGATCGCCTTCTCCGGCGCGGGCGGGGACCGTCGCGGACGCTACCGGCTCGGGAAGGTTGTTCGGGTCCAGTCCGGCGGACTCCGGCGAGCCGGGCTCACCGGACGGTGCTGCGGAGGGGGACTCACCGGCTACCGAGGTGTCGTCGGGTGAACGCTTGTCGGCAACGGTGTCGTCGGATCCGAGCGAGCAGGCGCCGAGGCTCAGGACGAGTGCGAGGGACGCGATCGCGGTGGTGGGTCGGACCGAGGGGATTCTGCGCATCGGGGAATGCTTTCGCTCAAGGGGAGAGTGATTCGGACGGGTTTCGGAGGGAGCGGGCCATCCTCGTGGCGGTCGGGGAACCGCCGGGTCGGAGTCGGAGCGTGTCAGGTGGACGGACGAATGCTCAGTCGTCGTCGATGTCGTTGTACTTGTCGGCGTACTCGGAGTAGTCGGGCTCCTCGTCGAAGGGGTCGCCGTCCTCCTCGGACGTCGATCCGCCGAGTTCCCTCTGCAGAGCAGTCAGGTCGGTCTCCGGGCTGTAGTACTTGAGCTTACGGGCAACCTTGATCTGCTTCGCCTTAGCGCGGCCGCGACCCACAGGCGTCGACCCCCTCTGTCGTCGGTCCAGGACGCGACTGTGCGCGAACCCCGGCATCTTGGTTGTCATCTCTACCCCGGAATCCTACCCGGTCGGGATAGGATGTGCCATTCCTCGGACGGCCTTGTGGACAGTGTGCGGTGGCCTGTGCGGTCGGCTTCCACAGGGCGCACGGCGGTTCGACGGAGCGGTCTACACTGCGGAATCATGCACCCCCGAACCTGTTATTCCCGGAAGCGATACCTCGTCCTGCTGCGCCTGGGAGCACTTGGTGCGCTCTCGCTGTGGGGCTGAGCGATGGCGCTGGACGTGGGAATGATCGTCTTCATCGGCATCTTCGCCCTTGCCGCCCTGCTCGCTCCGGGCCGGCGCTTCCTCCTCCCCGTGCTCCGGCCCGCTGTGCGTCTGGGACGGGGAGATCGTCGCGGTGATCGTGCACTACGCGCGCAACCCGCGACTGCGTGGCGACGACAGCCTGCTGAGTGCGGCCCCGGTGATCCGGGAGCGGACCCGGGTCGGTGAGCGGATGGCGGACAACAGGGTCGTGGATGCGCTGCCGAGCGTGGTGCTCCGACAGCTGTTCGGGTCGACGATCTACGACACCCTCAATCCCCGTTTCAACCTGCCGACCGGTGAGCTGCGGCGGCAGGCGGCCCAGGCTGCGAAGTCCGGAGGCTTCCGGTTCGACCTGCCGGAGCCGGTCCGGGTCGCCGTCGAGGAGACGGCGGACGGGGACCTGCGGTGGTGGAAGGCTCGCTGAGCGCGGTTCTCGCATAGGGTTGGGCCATGGCCTACGAGCGTGACTTCGAGATCAGGCTGCGGGTGTTCGAGCCGTGCGTGGTGCACCCGGAGTTTGCCGACTTCCCGGTGTCGGACAACCGCGACGCGATCGCCGGACTCGTCGCCGCCGACGCCGACATCCGCCTCATCAGCATCCCGCCGGACCCGGTGGCCGACTCCTACCGCGGGACGCCGATCTTCATGCCCGCCGCCGACGCCGGCGACGAGTTCGACCGGGTGTGCCCGGTGCAGGACGACATCCGGTCGTGGCATGCGCTCGAGGCGCTCGCGGAGAACAGCACCCGCGGCGAGCTCGACCTCATCGTGCCCAAGGCCGCCCGCCGCCGGGCGGCCGCCCACCGGGTCGAATGGATGCAGGACGACCCCGACACCCGCGTGTTCACCCGCACCTCGGCGTGGGACGTGTCGCCCGTGTGGTGGCTCGCCCTCGACCCGCAGCGCGACCAGGTCATCAGCGACGACATCGGCGAGGGTGACGAAGGCTTCCGGATCCGCATCCGCACGCCGATCCTCACCGCCTCCTCCCGCGTCGACTGGGCGCTCGAGGTCATCAAGGAGAAGTCGAAGCTCGTCAGCGTCGTCGAGTCGACGGAGATGTTCTCCGAGTGGCTCGACGGGTTCGACATGAATTCGATCCTCGAGCTCGACCTCGGCGGGATGAGCGAGGTGCTGTGGCCGGACACCGGGGCGGAGCTCGTCGCGGACTGGGTAGACAGCCTCGACGCCGACGACCGCGAGGGCGCGGGAGCGGCCTTCACCCGCTACACCCGGATGTGGGAGATGCTCGGGCTCTACGCCCGCAGCAGCTGAGCCGGGCGGTCCGGTGTTCCGAGTAGAACCAGCCGGGTGCCGCTTACGACTCGATCGGGTGGTGAGGAAGCACAGGTGAATGCGAAAGGCACCCGGGGGACCGGGTGCCTTTCGGGGATGGTGGGTGTTCGAGGGGTGGGGGTCAGTTGGCGAAGATCGAATCAACGGCTTCCTGGAAGGGGCCGGTGAGATCGATGCCGCTGGCGGCTGCGATGACGATGCCGACGACGACAGCGACGACGAGGGCGATCGCGAGGTACTCGATCGAGACGGCGCCGGTCTCGCGGTTGGTGCGGATGGCCTGGGTCATCTTGGTGAGAGCGTTCATGGTGAAGTCCTTTCGGTTCGTTGCCGAGCTTGTGACTTCAGTCTGCCGGGTCGATGTGAGCGTCAGAAGGGTCTCCGGTTCCGGGAGTGGACCCAAAGCGATTGGGCCCAGCCGAATGGGCCCCCGGGGGGCAGTGCGCTCGTGCGGGCGATCGACTGGTGGACGGGAGCGCTGTGGGGGATGAATGGACTGAGGGCACCCGGCGCGGAGCCGGGTGCCCTCGTGGCAGGTGGGGAATGCTCACTCGACGAGCTTGATCTTGAACATCCGTTCGAAGGCATCGTGGTCGTGGGAGATATAGGTCGGGCCGACATAATAGGCGCGGGCCGACCCGTAGATGCTCGTGCACACGAGCGTCCACGCCTCGAGGCTCGGCATTCCCTCGGGCATGCAGGTCAGGCCGGGCGGGGTACGGACCTCGGCGGCTGCGCTGCCCGGCGCCGTGAGGGTCTCCTGGATCTTCTTGCCCTGCGGAGACTTGACGGCCTTGGACTGGGTCGACACGTCCACAGCGATGGTGCGCGGTGACTCGACCTGGTACTGGGTGAGGATCACCGAGTCGTTCTTCGCCGCGAAGCTGCTCGCGCTGGGGTATCCCGTCCACCCCGCTGCCGCCCAGAAGGGGTCCGGGGCGACGAAGGTGAACAAGATCTCCTCCTCCTCGTCCTCCGGCGGTGGAGGTGGGGGAGGCGGAGGATCGGGGTCCGAGGGGTCCGCCGGCGGCGGGGGCGGAGGTGGCGGCGGAGGAGTGGGCTTGCTGACAGTGATGGACTGCCCGCCCAACCAAGCCGTGATCCAGTTGCCGCGGGCGGCCTCGGCGCCGGCGAGCGCCGAGGAGTCCGCCGCCTTCTGCGCCTCGGTCTTCCGATCGACGGCCTCACCGAAGATCATGAACAGCAGCGAGGCGCCGATGACGGCGACCGAGACGAGGACGAGCGCGATCGAGACCTGGCCGGATTCGGGGTCGCGGCGGCGCAGGTCGAAGAGGGACGGGGGTGGCCGGAGGGCGCGTAAGCGGAGCATGGGGATCATACTGTCCTCGGGGAGCGAGCAGGGTACGTCTTCATTGTCCACGTCTGAGAGCGGAATCGGGAGGGCACAGGGGCCCAGGACCGGGTCCAGGAGCGCATCTCTTCCCCTGTCTCATCGGAGCTTCTTGAACCAGACGCTCACCGCTTCTGCACGGTTCGCGACGTCGAGCTTCGAGAAGATGTGGTTGATGTGGTTCTTCACGGTCTTCTCACTGAGGAAGAGGCGCTGGGCGATCTGTCTGTTGGTCAGTCCGTCTGCGGCGAGCTCCATGACCTCGTGCTCACGCCGGCTCAGTCCGAACGGTGCGGATCCGCCCGAGTGCTCCGGGATGTGGTCCGAGTCGGTCTGTTTGCGGCGCGTGTGGTTCGAGAGTATGACATCGGCTGCGGTCGACGACATGAGCATGCTGCCGCGAACCACGGAGCGGAGCGCGTGCGAGAGCCCCTCGACATCGAGCTCGTGGTAGACGACGTATCCCTTCGCCCCTGCTTCCAGCGCGCCCTCGATGATCTCCGACTCCTCGCTGTGGGTGAGCATGACGACGGTGGTGATCTGCGACAGCTCACGGGCCGCCGACACGCCGTCCCGTCGGGGCATCCGGACGTCGAGGAGGCAGACATCGGGACGGAGGCGCTCGCCGAGGTCGATCGCTTCCTGCCCGTCGCACGCCGAGCCGACGAGCTCGAGCCCGTCGGACGAATCAATGATCTGCTCCAGGCCCATTCTCACGACTCTGTTGTCGTCGGCGATGAGCACCCGCAGTGCTTCAGACATCGATGACCTCCTCTGGGATCCGGTGACGAAGGGTGATGGTGGTCCCGTGGCGCGGTCGCGACCTGATCGCGAGCGAGGAACCGATCTGCGCAGCACGCTCCTCCATGCCTGCGAGGCCGAAATGTCCCTCGGCCTGGCGGGTGCGATCATGTTTGGCGAATCCGCGGCCGTGGTCGGTGACGACGAGTTCGAACACCCCGCTGTGAACGTGGGTGGTGAGATCGATCCGCTCGGTGGAGGAGTGGAGCGCGGCGTTCGTCAGCGCCTCCTCGGCGACCTTGCAGATGTTGTGCCGGTGCTTCTCATCGAAAGGCAGATTGTGGCTCAGCCGCACATCGACGGGAACCCCGTGGAGCACGCCGATCTCCTCTGCGGTCCGCTGGAGCAGTGTGTTGAGCGAGGGCGTCGAATCCGTGCGGAGGTTCGTGAGGATCCTCCGCGACTCCGCGACCGCATCGGCGGCGGCTTCGCTGATCGACCGGGCGGTCGGCTGCGCTCCGGGCTGGGTCATGGCGAGCGCCTTCGCCTGCAGCCCGATGCCGACGAGCGTCTTGACAAGCGAGTCGTGGAGCTCGCGCGCCAGGCGAGAGCGTTCTTCCCCGAGCGCGGCGTCGCGGGCGGACTGCTGCGCCACCACGAGAGAGGCGTCCACCTGGGACTGCAGGGTGCGCAGCGAGCTCCCGATGACCACTGCGATGACGATGACGACGATCGAGCCGACGAGAGACACATCGACCGGCCCGTCCGAGCGCGTCGGGTCAGCGAGGCGGTCGAGGAACACCGTTGCGGTGAGGCCGGTGATGAGCAGGGCTGACAGCAGCTCGCGCCCTGGGTACGCGTACAGCATGCCGATGAGGAGAGCCGAGCTGAACATGTAGGCGACGAAGGGGGAATCGGGCCCCTGGAGTGCGAGCAGCGCCAGGGAGGCGATGATGTCGACGAGGACGACTGCGGGGTGGCGGAGCAGGAACGGGACGACGCGCGACCACCAGATGATGAGCACACCGGACAGCACCGTGGTGACGAGCACGAGCACGACCTCGACCACCGGGGCCCGGTCGGAGCGCCAGCTCAGCAGCACGGGGAACGCGCAGAGCAGGCGGAGGAGCAGGGCGATCTTCCCCGACTGCAGGAGCACGGCACCAGGTCGCCGACTGGTAGCCGTGATGTCACGGTGTGTGCGGGAATCAGTCTCCGGTAGCGACAGCTGTCTCATGTCCGGTCATCCCTGCAGATTGGAGAGGATCTCTCCGAAATCGATACCGGCGACGAAGTACATGCTCACCATGATGAGCACCATGGTGCCGGGGACCATGACGAGGGTGACGACGGCGGAGATCTTCGGATTGGCCTTGGACGCCTTCTGCCGCGCGCGCTGTGCAGTGACGCGTCGCATGTCGAGGGCGATCTGGTCGAGCGCATCGGACAGCGGGGAGCCGAGCTCCTCGGACTGGAGGAGAGCGGTGACGAAGGACTCGAGCGATTCCGAGGTGGTGCGGCTGCGGAGTGCGGCGAAGGCTTCGCTGCGGGACTGCCCGACGTCCATCTGCCGGAGGGTCAGGCGGAGCTCGTCGCTCAGCGGCCCTTCGACCCTTTCTATGACGCGTTCGAGCGCGGCCCGGAAGGACAGGCCGGCGGACACCGTCACTGCGAGGACGTCGAGGAAATCCGGGAGCGCGTCCTCGATCTGCTCCTGCCGTTCGGATGCCTTCGATGCCAGGCTGATATCGGCGATGAAGAAGAGCGCCACGAGGAAACCGACCCCGAGCAGCGGTTGGACGAGGACACTGATGAGCACTGCCGGCACGACACCGATGAGGAGGAGCTTGCACTTCTGCTGCATGAACTGGCGGAAGTCCGCATAGTCGGCGTTGCCGGACCGGACGATCCGGTCGCTGGCGAAGCGTCGGTACGCGGGCCCGAGCAGATTGGCCACATCGGGCGCGATCGCCGCGGCGAGGCTGTCGAGCGGGCCGGTCTGTCGTCGCTTCCGCTTGGCGGAGGTGGTGATGAGAGCACGGTCCTGGGGCGAGAGCTTAGCCAGCGGGTCGGTCTTGACCAGGGCGTAGCCGCGCATGGCCAGGCCGGCGATGAGCAGTGCTGCGATACCGAACGCCAGGGACCACATCAGAGCTTCACCCGTGTGAGCCGATTGATCGCGACGATCCCGATGATGTACGACGCCGTGGTGATGACGATCGCGATCTGTCCGATGACCGTGCTCGTCAGGTCGAGCAGCAGGTCGTTGTACGTGAGCGACAGGATGATGACCAGACCCACTCCGAGGCCGGCGACCATGTACCCGGTGTAGCTCGCCTCCGCAACGAGTGTGCGGACCTCTCGGGTGGTCTCCTTGCGGTCCTCGAGCGCGAGTGAGAGGTCGCGCAGTGCTGTGATGAGGGATCCTCCGGAGCGGTGGGCGATGACGAGGGTGGACACGAGCACGCTGAGATCCTTGCCGGGGAGCCGCCGCTCGAGCCGTTCGAACGCGATGTCCATCGGCGTTCCGAGGTCGAGTTCGTTCGTCATCCGGCGGATCTCGCGCCCGGCCGGGTCGGACAGTTCGGTGCCGGCGATGTGGAGCGCGGTGTTGATGGACAGCCCCGCGCCGGTCGCGTTGGCGAGGATGCGGGCGAACTCGGGGAGCTGAGCGATGAACTTCTCCCGCTGCTTGTGACGAAGGATGGTGAGCGCGTACACCATTGCGACGACGATGAGCACCCCGGCCATGACGGCGTAGAAGGTCGCCATGACGGTGTTGAGGCTCAGGCCGACCACGACGACGATGACGAGGCCGATCAGGACGAACTCGACCGGGGTGAGCTGCGTGACATTGGCCTGGAGCATGAGGTCGTCGAGCCGTCGGCCGATGCGGGTGCCGATGAACCAACGATTCACCGGGGTGACGAAGCGCGCCCGGAAGCTCCGCCGGTAGGTCTCGGTCTGGTTCCTCACCAGCTCGCGCTTCTCGAGTGAGCCGACCATGAAGGCCGAGGAGCCGATCGCGGCGACAGCGAGCACTCCGAAGAGGGCGCCGAGAATGACGAGTTCCCTCATGAGTGGGTGCCCGGGCGCGCTTGTCCGGTCTCCGGATCAGGGGCGATCGGGTAGGTCGTCGGGAGCTCGTACCCGGACAGCCACATGCGATGGGCCAGGTGGTACGGCATCGGGTGGACGGCGAACTCGCCGGTGACCACTCTGTCCGCGCCGAGCGCGTTCGCCCGGAACGTCACGAGGGGAGTGAGCTCGAACTGGGCCCGGCTCCGCGACGTCACCGCCGCGATCTCCTGGATCCGCCGGCTGCCGTCGGCCCCGCGCGACAGCTGGACGATGAGATCGACGGCGCTGTTGATCTGATCGCGCAGCGCCTCGTACGGGATCGGGAGCTCGCTCATGCTTGCGAGCGTCTCCAGTCGCGACACCGCGTCGGTGGCGTTGTTGGCGTGCACCGTTACCAGGGAGCCGTCGTGACCGGTGTTCATCGCCTGCAGCATGTCGAGGGTTTCGCCGCCGCGGACCTCGCCGACGATGATCCGGTCGGGCCGCATGCGGAGGCTGTTGCGCACGAGATCACGGATCGTCACCGCGCCCTTGCCCTCGACGTTGGCCGGGCGCGATTCGAGCCGGATGACGTGCGGCTGTTGGAGTTGGAGCTCGGCGGAGTCCTCGACCGTGACGATGCGGTCACCGTCAGGGATGAGTCCGGAGAGGGCGTTGAGCATCGTGGTCTTGCCGGTGCCGGTGCCTCCGGAGACGACGATGTTGAAGCGCGCCCTGACGCAGGCGGTGAGGAGATCGCGCGTCGCTGCGTCGAGCGAGCCCTTGGTGATGAGGTCGTCGAGCGTGAACGGGGTGGGGAATCGACGGATCGTCATGGTGGGGCCGTCGAGAGCGAGAGGCGGGACGATGACGTTGACCCGCTCGCCGGAAGGCAGTCGGGCGTCGACCATCGGGGAAGACTCGTCGACTCGCCTGTTGACCCCGGCGACGATCCGGTCGATCGTCTGCATGAGCTGCGCCGAATTGGTGAAGGTCGCATCGAGCTTCTCGAGCCTGCCCCGGCGCTCGACGTAGATGCTCTGATACCCGTTGACCATGATCTCCGTGACCGTGGGGTCGGCGAGCAGGGGTTCGAGGACACCGAGACCGAGGGCCTCGTCGACCACGCGTCGGATGATCACCTGTCGGTCGTGGGCGGAGAGCACCGGGCCGTCGCGGGAGATGAGGTGGCTCATCACGCGCTCGAGCCGGACCCGTCGCTGTGTGGCGTCGAGCTTACTCAGCTCGTCGAGGTCGATCTCCTCGAGGAGCAGCCGACGGTATTGGCGCACGGCGAGCTGCACGCTCGTGAGCTTCTCGCCACCGGGGTCGGCGACATCGGCGACATCGGCCTGCTGCTGTGCTCTGCGAAGAAGTGCCATCCGAGGTCAGGGTTCCGTCCGTGGGAATACAGCGGTGCGCGACACCTGCATGGGAGGCACGCGCTCCTCGAGCCAGCTGATGTTGAGCACAGGCACGCTGACGGTGGTGGTGCAGCGGATCTCCGCGGCGTTCGCGCAGGATGTCGTGGTCCCGGCGCGCAGTGATTCCGAGACGGCGGAGTTGCCTGCGGCGACTCCGCTCCCGGCGACGATCGATTCGGCGCGGGCGGCGTTCCGCGCTGCGGAGTTCGCCTGCGACAGCGAGTGCATGGCGAGCAGTGCCTGCAGGCCGATGAGGACAGCGGCGAACACGACGACGGAGCCGGCGAGGAACTCGATGCTCACGGCGCCGTGCTCGGCCTGCCGGCCGGCGCGGAGCCGTGCGAGTGCGGCATGCATGCGGGTGATCATCAGTACGGCTCCTTCACGACTCCGGCGCTCGCGGGGATGGTCAGATCGAACCCTTCGGTGGTGGGGACGAGCAGGGGCGTGCTGAGCTCGACCGAGACCCGTCCGGGCGATTCTCTCACCTGGAGGCCATCGCGCCATCCCTGTGGAGTATGGGAGTGCGCAGCATGTGAGGCGCTCGCGCCGACAGCGGCCGCGCGGGCGCCCTCGTTCGCTGCGTTGCTCGCGAAGATCGCGGTGACGCCCACCAGCAGGACCTGGAAAGCGATGGCGGTGAAGAGGGCGAACAGCGCAGTGATCCCGACGGCTTCGATGCTCACGGCACCTCGGTCGGAGCGGAAACGCGATCGGCCCGTCGTCGCGGCACGGGAGTCGGGCTGGGCCGGAGCAGCTGCGGCGACGTCTGAAGCATCGGGGGCGGTCTCGGTCCGGGTGCTGCGGCTCGCGGAACGGAATCGGGGTCTGCTGCTTCGGTCATCGAGGGAGTGCGAGGGGATGAGAGACATCTCTATTCCTAGATCTTCGATTCTGCTCGACCAGGCGGCGCCGGCGAGTTCGGGGTCCCTGCGGTTCACCGCAAGTTCCAGGGAAGCGAATTCATAGGGGATGGAGGTGCTGAGAGTGGGGACCGTGACGATCCTGCGCGCGGTCTCGGGCTGGAGGTCGCTCTTCTTGTCGACCTTGTTGAGGAGTGCCTTGACAGGGCCGCCGTCCCTGATCGACAGGCGGCTCCACAGCTCGGTGATGCGCTGCACTCCGCGCAGGCTGAGCACGTCCGGAGTGGCGCAGACGATGACCTCGTCCGCCATTTCCACGGCGACCGAGTTCGCCTCGCCCATGACTGATCCGACATCGACGATGACGACATCCGAGCGCGAGACGAGCATTCCGAGGATCTGCCGGGCGGCGAACTCGGTGACGAGTTCGCCGCGTTCGCCGTGCTGGGGGCCGAGCAGCAGCGACAGCCCGGAAGCGTGCTCATGGACGACGTCCTGGAGGTGGCGGGGCGTGAGTTCCTCCACGACGGGCAGAAGGTCGGTGATGCCGCGGTACCGCGGGATGTCGAGGAGGATCGACAGATCGGGCTTCTGCAGGTCGAGGTCGACGACGACCACCCGGTCGCCGGGCCGGGATCGCGCAGTCTCCAGCCCGAGGTGGAGCGCGACGCTCGAACTGCCGGCGCCGCCCTTGGAGGAGGCGATGGCGACGAGTCGGCCGCCGAGCACTGCGGTCTCGTTCTCGGACCGCTTCTGCACCGCCTGTTTGACCGAGGCGGACCATGCCACCGCGTTCTCGACCCGTGAGCTGACCTCCTCGTAGCTCAGCGGGTACCGGACCACGCCGCGCGCACCGTTGTCGAGTGCTGCGGCGAAGTCCTCCGGTGCCGGGTCGGCGAGGACGACGAGGATCGCGAGCGCAGGAGTGCGCGAGGCAACCTCGCGTACGAGGTCCCACATCGGCATCGGCGCGCAGTTCTCGTCCACGACCAGGATGTCGGGGGAGATGTCGGTATTGGCGGACAGGCCGTGGAGCAGCGCGTGGCTCGTGGTGTAGACCTGCAGGGTGTCGACATCGGAGGCGCCGAGCGCCTGGCGGATGTCCCAGCCCCTCTGCTCATCGGTCGACAGGATGACAGCACGTGCCATGATCAGTTTCCCCCTCCGTCGGCAGAGCCGAGCGCCGGTGCGAGATCGGGATCCTCGAAGGACAGATCGTCATCGGTGATCGTCGAACCCGTCTCGTTGTTGCCCGACCGTGTGATCCGCAGGGATACTGCGAACGCCTCGGCATAGGCGAGCTTGCTCGCATCGTTGACCGAAACCGCGAAGGTCACCGGCACGGTCTCGACGAGCGCGCCCTGCGCCGCTGCCTGGCCGGCGTCGGGTGCGAGCTGCTGGTCCGGCTGGCCGACCGCGACGACCTCGGCGTTGCGGACGAGGACACCGGCGACGTTGTACGGGATGTCCGCACGGCGGTAGCTCGCGTCCTGGTCGTTCTCGCGGTCCTTGGCGAAGGCCGCGACCACATCGACGAGATCGCCCGGATTGACCCGGCCGTTGATCCCTGCGTCCCCTTCGAAGTTCACCGAGATTTCACGCTGTCCGTCCTCGAGCGACGAGACCGGTGCCAGCATGTCGGACTGGATGTACGAGCCGGCCGTGATCGCCGTCCTGGCCTTCTGACCGGCCAGCTGATCGAGGTGGGTCACCATCTGCGGAGTGACGTACTTGTCCGGCACCTCCTGGGTCTCGAGGTGAGTCCCCGGGTCGATCGTCTGGTGGATGCTGATGTCCTCGATCGCCGCGTACACAGTGGTCTTCGGACCCACCTCGGCACTGACCGATCCGACATACGACACGACGCCGAGGAAGACCGCGATCGCGCCGATCGCAGCGATGACGAGGGTGATGACACCTCGGCGCTGACGTGGATTCATGGGTGCTTACTCCTGGTCGTCTGGTGCGAGACGGTGGCAGACGAGGCAGACCGGCGCGATGCGGGAGAATCCGCACCAGTCGCACGCGGTCGACTGCTCTCGGACGGTGGTGATATAAGGGGCGAGATCCGCAGGGGCCAGACAGACCTCGGTCGGATGCTCCAGGCCCCACCAGCGTGATCCGGCTCCCGCCGGCCGGTTGCGGGGGACCACGGTCACCGGCTGCAGTCGAGCGAGGAGCGCGTCGGTGATCGCCTCGGTGGCCTGGCGGTCGCCTTCGACGGTGAAGGCGACGGACGCTGATTCGGAGGGCTGGATCGCGGAGAAGTCCTCCGCGCGGGTTCCACGGAGGACGCGGCCGTGCGCCTCCGCAATGAAGCGCGAGCTCGGGAGCAGGCTCAGAGCGTGCTGCATGAGCGACGGCTGAGCCTGCGTGAGCCGTGCCACGGATTCGAGCACTGCGAAACACCGGATCGCGCCCGACACGCGGTGGAGGAGTTCGAGCAGCGCACCCGGATCCAGCTCCGTCTGGGTGGACTGGGCGATCTCGGTGAGCACCTGGATGCCGAGCGGACTGAGGTTCGACTCGAACATGAGCACCCTGCTCTCGGTGGATCGGGCGCGAGCATGGCTGATCCTGCGCTCGATCTCAGTGGCGCGTTCGGCATAGACGATAAGGGCGACCCACGTGTCCTCCGGCGCGTCGAGCTGCTCGAGCAGCGCGTCGAAGTCCTCGTGCGGGATGAGCGCGCGGACAGCGTCGGTGCGGAGCGGAGAGGGGTGTGACTTCATCGGGGACTTTCTGAGCGGGCAGGGCAACAGGGCGGCCGGGGATCTGCGTCTCCCATCATAGGAGGACCCGGACACCCCGCCAAATGCTTATGTGGACGTCGCCCGTGGTTCAGGCGGAGTTCGCGTGGAGTTCGGATCCCGCCCGGCAGACGGCGGGATCGAGCACGGGGTGGGAACGGACGGGGTCGTGCGGAGGGGGCCCGGGTACGATGTACCGGACAGCTCCCCGCACCCACCCCGTGACGAATCCCCGTATTCCCCAGGAGGTCTCCCGTGACTTCGATCCCCTTCCGCCGATCGCTGACCGGCCTGTTCCTCATCGGCGCCCTGCTCGGCGCCGTCGGCTGCTCGGGTGGCCAGGACGACGGCGGCGGACGCGACCGGTCCCCCGACACGACGGACGCATCGGGGGGCATCGTCGACATCGACGGCTACTGGTCGGACGCTCGGCTGCCCGACCCGCTCGCGGAGGTCGAGGTGCAGCTGCCCGAACCCAAGGCCGGTGAGGCCCTGGCGACTGCGAAGGCCCAGGTGCTGTCCCTCGACAGGGCGGGAGACAGCGTCCGGCTCGTCGGCGCCTGGTTGCGGCCGACCTCGGGTCTCTCCCTCGGTTCGCACGAGCTCACCGGAGGATCGGACTACTTCCATCAGGTCCCGTGGGTCCGGCTGCTCGACGCGCAGTCGGGCCATCTCATCGAACCGCTCTACGGTGCGGAGACCGATGTCGCGAGCAATGACCGCAAGAACGAGTGCCTGTGCTCACGGACGACCTCCAAGGAGCAGGGGGAGGACTTCGTACCGGAGGAGATCGAGCTCTTCTACGCCGACTTCCCCGCTCCTGCCTCGCAGCAGGTCTCGGTCATGTTCGGTGAGTTCATCGAGCCGACCGACGAGATCCCGGTGTCCGAGGGTCAGCAGTTCGAGAACACCGCAGAGGGGACTGCCGTGTTCGACATCCGCAGCGACAGCGGGGCGCTCCCGGCGGGCTACGGTGCGGAATCGGCGCAGCGCGCGGTGCTGCCGTTCGCATCGCGCATACGCTCCGTCACCGGGTCCTCGGTCAACGTCGAGGACGAGGAGACCGAGCTCTCCCTGCCCGCGGACGTGCTCTTCGAGGTCGACTCGAGCGAGCTCGACGGCGAGGCGGAGAAGGTCCTCGACGGCGCCGTCGACACCCTGCGGACGACCGCACAGAGGCAGGAGGTCGTCATTGCCGGGCACACCGACGATCAGGGCGAGGAGGACTACAACCAGACGCTGTCGGAGAAGCGGGCGGAGACCGTCCGGGAATATGTCGAGCCCAAGCTCGCCGATGCCGGGCTCACCTTCTCGACGCAGGGCTTCGGAGAGACGGATCCATTGGCGCCGAACCTCACGGCGGACGGGAAGCCGAACGAGGACAACCGGGCGCTCAATCGCCGGGTCTCGTTCGTGTACCAGCCGAGCGGCTCGGGCGATCTCAGCGTCGAGACGGGTGAGGAGCTGCCGGAGGCGCCGGTGATGGCGGGGGCCGAGGCACCCGACGGTGTGCTCGCCTCTGCGATCCTCGAACAGCCCGGCGACCGTGGTGACACCCCACTTCGCATAGACCTGCTCGAGGTGGCCGAGGCGGGGGACCATGTCCGGGTCGGCTATGCGTTCGCGATGGCCGATGGCGGGCCGATCCAGCGCAATCTCTTCTACGGCAGCGCCCTGGTCAAGTCCCACCTGCACTTCGGGGTGAACTCCTTCGGCCTCGGTCAGAACCCGTCGAGCAGCAATGTCACCGTGATCGGCACCGACTCGGGTCAGCAGTACTGGCCGGTGACGGGCGACGGGGTGAGCTGTCTGTGCACCGAGGCCGCCGGGACCCGCGGCCACGGGTTCACCCTGAGCTCGCCGATGTTCGCCTACTATCCCGCAGCGGCGATCGAGGAGGACGGCACGGTGCTCCGGTTCGCAGACAGCGGCGAATGGGAGCTCGATCTGGAGTCCTACCTCGGCCAGCAGGCGACGGGGGCCGAGGGCTGATGACGTCTCAGCTCCGTGCTCCGGTCGCCGGGGGCGGCCGTCGAGCCTGCCCCGCTCCTCGAGGGCGGTCATGAAGCGCAGGGGGCCGCGGCTCGAGCTCGGCGCAGGGATCTGGGGAGGACTCGCCGCTGTCGTGGTGATCGCAGTCCTGCTGCCGGTGGCCCCGCAGCTGGGGCATCGTATCCAGGAGGATGCGTGCAGCCGTTTCGGCGCATGCACGACGCTCGAGGAGATGTCACTCGCCTGCAGTCGCCCCGATCGCGGAGCGATCACCGGCAAGGCCCGCACGACGGTCTACCACGCACCCGTCGACGACGGCCGGTCGCAGCTGAGCCTGTTCGCGGACGGGACGGCGACCGTGGTCGAGGTCGACGGGCCCCACCCGGTTGCAGCCGAGGCGTCGCAGGGCGGCCCGGTCGCTGAGGTGGGCCCCTTCGAAGAGTACGGATTCACTTCCCATGTCGATGCCCGGCGCTGGCTCGTCGGGCGCACTCCGGGGGATCGCGCAGTCGCGGATTCCAGCGCTGGACCGGCCAATGACACGGTCGGTGCAGGCTACTTCCGAATGCAGGAGGCGCTCGGCCTCGGCGCGATGCAGAACCGTCCCGCTGATGCTGCGGTGTCGGCGGTGAGCGTGCCGGGGGCCACCGAGCGGTCGGTGATCGTGAGCACCCGTGCGGACGGCTCGTACACCACCTTCGCCGTCGCCGAGCTGCCGTGGCAGGAGAGTCCCCGCATCACGTCGATGGCCGCATGGATGGGCATCACCGGGATGCTGACCTATGCGATCGAGCACGATCCGCGGGGTGTGCCCGTCGGTTTGACTCTGTCAGGAACTGCACGGGAGCGCTGGAACATGGACGTGCTGCGGTCGCAGCAGGTCGGGTCCCAGTCATCGGCCGCGGCGGACGACGTCGAGCCGTTCGCCATCCGGACCTATTCCCTCGATCTCCGCACCGCACGGAACGCCGAGGCCTTCGACGCGGTGTTCGAGACCGTGCGTCACGGAGCTGCCGAGATCCGGGTTCTGCCCCGTCGCCAGTTCGACCGCCTGGTCGTCGACGGCGACTACGACCGCAATCCCGTCGACGCCCTCGCCGATCGGATCGGAGCCGACGCGGTGCTGGTCAGCGCGCGCTATGCTCCCGGTCGGGCGGGCTCCGGATCGCTGAGCACGGCAGCGATGCTGTCGCTCGTGTCAGGGGTGCCGCAGCGCGGGGTGGGTGAGCTCATGCTCGAATCGGCAGAATCGATGGACCTGGCGAACCCCGAGACGGAACCCGAACCGCTCGTCGATTGCGAGATCGAGGAGACCGAGGAGGAGTGAGGTTCTACGGTCCCGCTCTGCTCGTCTCGACTCTCGCGTTCGTGGTCTGCACAGCTCTCCTGCTCACGATCGCGCTCATCGGCGGGCCTGCTCTCGTCACCGTGGCGGGCCCGACGACGGCGGCGACATTGCTCGGCGTGCTGGGCTTCCTGGCCCGCGCACTCGTGTCGGGGTGGCTCACCGGTCGGCTGATCGTCCTCCGAGCGTCGGTGGCGACGAGTCTGCTCAATGTCATGAGCGGGTTCGTGCTCGCGTTCGTGCTGCCCGCGTTCCTGATGGCCATCGGGGACGCGGGAGTGCCGGTCGGGTCCCTCGTCCTCGCCGCCGGCATCGATCTCGGGGTGGGGCTGGCCGCGGTGGCCCTCGGCGCCCTCCTCGCCCACCTGCGCGCGCGGTTGACGCCGCGGGAGGAGCGCGCCCCCCGCGAGCGCCGGCCGCAGCGCCGACCGGCGCGGCGTTCGAGGTCACGTCGCCGATGAATCGGCGGAGAGGAGAATGAGACGATGTCTCCGCTGCTGAGATTCCCGCGGCGGGTCAGTCGAGGGGAGCTGGCCCTCCTGGTGCTGGGCACGCTCGCGACCGTGCTCGTGACGGTGTGGCGCGTGGATCCCGATTCCGGAGTGCTGTGGGCCGCGCTGCTCGTGAGCGTCGCCGCGCCCCTTCTGATCTGGGTCGATCTGCTCGAACGCCGGCTGCCCGATGTCATCACGCTGCCTCTCGTTCCGCTGGTGATCGGCGCTCTCGCGGTGCCTGCGGCCGCGGGGGGAGATTGGGCCCGATTCGGCATGGCGCTGCTCGCCGGCGCTGGGGTCGGTCTGTTCTTCTTCACCCTCTTCCTCATCTCCCCGACCTCGATCGGGTTTGGCGACGTCAAGCTGGCACTGAGCCTGGGGCCGGCTCTCGGGTGGTTCGGGCCGCTGGTGACGGTCGTCGGGGTCTTCGGGATGCTCGTGCTCGGCCTCGTCCACGGTCTCGTGGTCATGGTGCTCACCCGTCAGGGGCGTTCGACGAGCTTCCCCTTCGGGCCTGCGATGCTGTGTGCCGCTCTGCTGTGCCTGTGGGCGTTCGGGGGAGCGTGATCCGAGGCTCCGTGCGCTGGAGCGAGAACCGGGCCTGAGGGCCCAGGGTGCTTGGGTCCATGAGTGGGATTCGGTGCTCTCCTCCGTCGGAACGGGCCTGCGTATCCTGAGGGCATGTATTCCTCATCCCCTCGATCCCGCATCCCCATGCCCCATCCGCCGGATTCCCCGCCCGTTCCCGCAACCATCCGGGAACGGGTGTTGCGCTCCTTGAAGCGGCGCACGACCCGGATGTCCGACACCGGGCTGGTGAGCGTCGAATACCTCGCGACCGCTCTCGTCGCCTCAGCGATCATTGGGACTCTGATCGTCGTGCCGGTCGCCACGCAGCCGCAGGTCACGGAGGACTTCGAGGCTGCCGTGTGCCGGATCTTCTCCGAGAACGGGGGGTCCGGGGACTGCGGCGGATCCGACGGCCCGGAAGCTGTCCCGGAGCAGTCCGAGAACCCCAACGACATGCCTCCGACGTGTCTCGTCTCCACCACTACCGAGAACAGCTCCGCGAAGCTCGACGTCAAGTTCGTGACGATCGAGGGCGGGTACCAGATCAAGATCGAGGAGATGAGCGACGGCACGCTCAAGTACACGCTCGTCGGCGAAGGCGAGGTCGGTGCCAAGCTGTCCACCCCCACGGAAGGGGCCGAAGCGTCTGCCGGGATCAACGGCGGACTCTCGCTCGGCGACACGTGGATCGTCGATCCGAACTCCGAGGACGCTGCAGCGCTCGAGCAGCAGATCCGGGACTACGCTCTCGTGCAGATCGCCGACCGGGCCTCGGGCGGCTGGCTCGGCGGGCCTGCGAGCTTCATCTCCGGCAACCCGACCCCGCCGCGGGACCCGGATGTCACCTACACCACTGGCAGTCTCGAGGTCGAGGCCGAGGCAGAGGCCTCCAACCCTCTCGGCACCGACAGCCCCGAGGGACTCGACATTCCCGGTATCCCCTCCGCAGAGGCGAGTGCTCAAGCGGCCGTGAACGCCGGAGGCTCCTACACCGTCCGCAACGACACGTCGAAGGACGGCGGCGTCGTCACCTCGTACGAGTTCGAGCTCGAAGCCGGTGGCAACGCCCGCGCCGAGGCCAGCGCCGAGGTGAAAGGGAACAAGGGATCCTACGGCGCCGGATACGATGCGTCCATGAAGGACCGGGTCGGCATCTCCTACCAGAACGGTGAGCTCTACGAGATCCGGATCACCCAGACGCGGGCGGTCAACGTCGGTCCCGACGGGAAGATCAAGCTCGCCGATGGTCAGACCGTGAGCATCGGTGCCGACGGCGGCACATACACGACGACCACGATGACGCTCAACACCGAGGGGATGACCCCGGAGCAGATAGCGAAGATGAAGCAGTGGGCGGATTTCACCCAGTCCGGGTTCATCGCCCCGAACCTCTACGACATGATGCACGACGGCGCACCCGATCACCTGCTCAACGACACGGTCACCGACTTCTCAAACCTCGCCTACGACGAAGGGCAGCTGGGGGCGAACACCTATCAGAAGACCGGTGCGGATTCGTCGATCGGCGCGAGTGAGGGGTCCGGCAACGACAAGCTCGGCTTCAGCATCGACAGGTCTATCAGCGGTGCCGATCTCATCGAAGCTACCCACCTCTCGAAGGATCCGTCCGGGAACCGGGAAGTCGTGCAGAATGAGGCGTGCCTGCAGTGACGCGCGAGGTCGCCCCGGTCCGGCCCGGCGACGGGTTCCGGCCCGGGGCGTCGCCGTCCGCGCCGACGTCACCGAGTGAGGAGAGACTCCCATGAGACACCTACACACTGCAGCTGCGGTGCTCGGGGCCGTCGTGCTCCTGGCGCTGTCCGGCTGCACCCCATCCGGCTTCACCGAACATCGCTTCGAGGACGTCCGAGTGGCGGTGCCGGACGGTTGGGCCGAATCGCCGGCCGATGCCCTCGACGACACGTGGCAGTTCGGTCTGGACGACAGCGCTGAGGGAGAGACCAGGGCTCGACTCCGCGTCGCGCCGATGTACGGTTCCTCGCCCCATCCGGTGAATGCGGAATCGACTCTCTTCGCCGATGCCGAGATGGGGCAGCGATACGGGAAGGACTTCCATGCCGACGTGCGCGAGGAGACCGAGATCGAGGGCGCGCGATCCGCGTTCAAGACCGAGTTCACCTATTCGTCCACCACGGGGACCGCGATGACGGGCCGCTGGTGGTTCATGTCGAATCCGGACACCGGTCAGGTATCCGGGGTGGAACTCGTCGGTGAATCCGATGTGCTGGACCCCGACCTCATCCGCGATGTCGAGAGAACGCTCGAGCTCGATCCGCAGGACGAGGGGAGACGTGGCGATGAGTGATCTCATCCGGGCCTGGACCGCCGGCGCGGCCGTCTACCTGCTGCTCAATCTCGCACTGACCTTCATCCTGCCCTACCGCCTCTACGACGTCTTCCTCCTCTGCCCGTTCGCGGCTGCGGTCGTGTCATCCGCCGTCCATCTGTGGAAGGGGAAGGGTGGCTGGGGGCGTCACCTGCTCGCGGCGTTCATCGTCCCCGTGGCGATGGAAGCGTACTTCGTCGGAGTCCACGACATCCCCGACGGCCATTCGGTCGGTGAGATCGCGCTGGGGACCGTGAGCACCCTCGTGGTCGCCGCCCTCGGCCTCGGAGTGGTCCATGCTGCCGAGCGCTGGGTGTTCGCTGAGAAGGCGCACTCGTGATGCGGGTCGTCCAAGTGGCGTGCGGAGGTGTGCGATGACGAGCACCGCAGGGGGATTCGGCGTCTTCATACCCGTCATCATCGTCATCATGCTCATCGTCGTCGGATTCGGCTTCTTCACCGTCATGCGCCGCCGCAGCGTGCCGATGTCGCGGGTGCAGCAGACGACGCCCGGCGTCATCGAGTCCGCACTGATCCTCCACAACTGGAAGCGCTACGCCCACACATGGAACGACGAGGACCCGCGGGGGATCCATCTGACGCTCCGGTTCACCGAGGACGGGCAGACCGTCCGGCGCACGATGGACTGGAAGAGCCCTCCGGTGCTGCCCAAGCGGGTGCGCGACCGGATCGTGCGCCGCCTGCCCATGGATCGCAGCACCGGCGTGCAGCTGCCGGACCGGGATGCCCGCCGTGCGGCGGACCAGCAGGCGCGGGCCGGCGGCTACCGGCTCGTGCTCGACCCCGAGATCCCGGTGCTCGTCCACCGCCTGGACGACGGTTCGTACCGGTGGTCGGAGGATCGGCAGCGGTAGCGCCGGCGAGGCGCCCGGCCACCACAGACCAGACACTCGTCCACCTCCGCGCATGCCTTCGGCCACCGCAGGCGAGGCGCCCGGCCCGGTTCCGGCCTGCGCGCCGCGGGTCTAGGCTGGAGCACGCACCTGACCGCACGAGGAAGGACGTACGATGACGGACGGCGCGACGACCCCGAACGACCCCGCACTGCCCACCGAGCCGCTCGACGCAGTGGTCCCCGAGGCCGAGGACGACCTGCTCGCCCAGCCCGGTGACGCGGACTCGCCCGAGCCCCTCGACGGCCGCGACGGCCAGCCGGCGGCCGGCGGATCCGACGAGCCCGAGCTGCTCGACGCGGAGGACCCGCTCAAGGATCCGCAGCGGGCCGCCGACGAATCCGACACCCTGCTCACGGAGACCCCGCTGCCGGAGGACCCGGTCGGCTGAGCGCACCTGCACTGCTCCAGCAGCTCGCGTCACCCGAACGGCAATTTCCTGCGGTTCCTGAGAGCGGATCCGCATGATTCTGCACTCTCACCGCGGTGATTCCAGGCGGCGGCGGACCGGATAGCCTTGGACTCGTGACGAACAGTGAGGGCGCCTCCGCCCGCCTCCCCCGGATGCCGCTGCGCGGCGTTCTCGCCCGCTGCTGGTGGCGCGCGACCTCCTACCGCCTGGTGCGCGAGGATCCGCCGGTGACCGGGTCGCGGATCCTGCTGGGCGCCCCGCACACCTCGAACTGGGACTTCGTCCACATGCTCGCGATCGCCTGGGACGCACGTCTGCGGGTGCGCTGGCTCGGCAAGCAGGAGCTCTTCCGCGGCGTCGGCGGCCCGCTCATGCGGATGCTCGGCGGTGTCCCCGTGGACCGGTCGAACCCGGCCGGGCTCGTCGACGCGGTGATCGAGCGAGCGCGCACCGAGCCGGACTTCTCGCTCGTCGTCACGCCCGAGGGCACACGCTCCGGCGACGGCTGGCGCAGCGGCTTCTACCGGATCGCGATGGCGACCGGACTGCCGGTGACGCTCGGGTTCATCGATGTACGCTCCCGCACCACCGGGCTGGGGCCGACGATCCGACTCACCGGGAACATGGCCGCCGACATGGATCGGATCCGCGCCTTCTACGCCGACAAGGCCGGGATGAAGCCGGAGCTGCGGACGGAGCCGCGCCTCTCCGGCGAGGGCCGGACCGCAGACGGGCACCCGCGCGCGGGCGAGCCGACGCAGCCGTCCTGAGGGTGTATGAATAGCGAGATCCCGCGGTTCCTGAGAACGGATCCGCGGGATTCTGCTGTATCACTGCTGTGGCTCCGACCGGCGTCGATCCGGTGACCTTTCGATTTTCAGTCGAACGCTCTACCAACTGAGCTACAGAGCCGAGTGCGGTCCATCGTACCGCACGGAAGAACGAAGGCCCTTCTGAAACAGAAGAGCCTTCATTGCTCCGCGACCCTGACGGGACTCGAACCCGCGACCTCCGCCGTGACAGGGCGGCGCGCTAACCAACTGCGCCACAGGGCCATATTCATTTGTGTCGTGCTGCGGGGATCCGCTCATCGTACACGTACCCCCAACGGGATTCGAACCCGTGTCGCCGCCGTGAAAGGGCGGTGTCCTAGGCCACTAGACGATGGGGGCCCAGTTGCCTCACCGTTCTCACGGCGTTTGAACCTCAGTCAGCCTACCCCAGAGCCGCGACGCTTTGCAAAACCGGAACGGCTCCCCGGGGCGTGAGGTGCATCACGGCCCACCGGGGCGAAGGGGCACGCCGGCCGGCGTTCGTAGACTGGGGGCATGGAGAAGATCGACGATGCGCGGTTCGACGCCCTCGTCGACGCCGCGATGGCGGACCTGCCGCCGGGCGTCGAGGACTTCATGGACAACGTGGCGCTGTTCGTCGAGGACGAGCCGCCCCCGGAGACCCCGGACCTGCTCGGGGTGTACGACGGGATCCCGCTCACCGAGCGCGACGGCTCCTGGGGGTTCGTGCCCCCGGACACCATCGTCCTGTTCAAGAACCCGCTCATCGACTTCGCGCGCGACGAGGAGCATCTGCGGGCGGAGATCCGGATCACCATCGTCCATGAGATCGCCCACCACTACGGGATCGACGACGACCGGCTGCACGAGCTCGGCTGGGGCTGAGTCGTGGATTGGCTCACACGCTGAACCATCACCTAGAGTGGCGGGGGTATTCAGACCACTCTCGTTCGACCGGACTGCGTGGTCCGGATGCCTCGACAGCATGAAGACGAGCAGGAGGCTACAGCCACACATGTCGATTGCGGCCCGCATTCACAGCTCAGCGACACCGGCACTGCGCGTGCTCAACCTGGCCGGGGTGGAGTACTCGGTCCACGAGTTCGACCACGACCCAGCGGTCCGGCGCTACGGCCCGGAAGCGGTCGAACAGCTCGGCACCGACTCCGCGCGCGTCTTCAAGACCCTGATGATCCTCGTCGACGCCGAGCCCGTCATCGCGCTCGTCCCCGTCTCCGGCCAGCTCGACCTCAAGGCGCTCGCCGGGGTCCTCGGCGGCAAGAAGGCTCACCTCGCGGGGATCGCTGAGACCGAGCGACGCACCGGCTACGTCGCCGGCGGGGTCAGCCCGTTCGGCCAGCGCAATGCCTCCCCGGTCGTCCTCGACCGCACCGCCCAGGACTTCAGCACCGTGTTCGTCTCCGCCGGTCGCCGCGGCATGGAGATCGAGATCCGGCCCGACGACCTCGTCATGCTCACGAACGCGCGCATCGGGAAGATCGCCAACCTCGACTGATCGCCGATCCCGGCAGGGAACCCTGCATCGAATCGGTTGACAGAGCTCGAGCAGACGCGCCTATACTGTCGAGTAACTTTGCGGCTGCGGACAGGATGCGATAGTGGCGACCTACAGTTCCCGTCGACGCTTCATCACCGCCACCGCCTGGACAGCCCCTGCCCTCGAGGTCGTCACGGCCACTCCGGCGCTCGCGATGAGCACGCGGGGGTTCTCGGTGCTGTTCAATCAGGCGCTCGCGGGCTCCGACGGCTTCGTGCAGCAGTCGTACCTCAACCTCGGGATGCAGCCGGGGACCTCGGCATTCACGCTTCCGGCATCGATGACGGTGTACTTCCAGGTCGTCGGACTCAATACGCGGACCGTCGATGAACGCAGCTTCACCGCAAGCAGTTCCGACGGCACAGTGACGAAACTCGCTTACGATCCGACGACACGGACGACGAGATTCTCCTGGGTGATCCCCGCCGGAACGCGGATCCCGAGTCTGTCGACCTCCAACCCGGGGGACACCGCTTACCCCGATGTCGCGTTCTACTGGCGCGACGGACTCACGTCGAACGGCCGCATCACCAACAAGGTCGTCGTCACCGGGATCAGCGGGCCCACGAGTTCTCTGCCTCTCACCGGGTACGGCAATCGGCAGGCCGGACCGGCGAGTGCACCGATCGACTCCGCCGTCGTCGGCGACCTCTCCACCGGCAACGGGATCTACTGAGCGACGTCGAAGTCACGGGCCCGCGTTCGGACGCATCGGGCTCTCCTACAGGTACTCCGCCTCGCCCACCTCCGGTGCGCACGTCCCGGCGGTGACATCGGCGAGCATCGCCAGACAGGCGTCCACCTCTCCGGCCGGCACCGCGAAGCGATGGGTGACGGTCTCCGCCCACGTGCTGTCGGCCACCGTCCACCCGGCCTGCTCGGCCAGGCGCTGTGCCTGTGCGGCGTGGGCGTAGTCGAGCTCCGCGGTCACCGGGACGACGAGGTTCCGGCGCACGGTCTCGAGCTCCCAGAGCGCCTCGGATGCGGCGGCGCCGTAGGCGCGCACGAGCCCGCCCGCCCCGAGCTTCGTCCCGCCGAAGTAGCGGGTGACGACGGCGACGACATTGGTGAGCCCGTGCCCGGTGACGACCTCGAGGATCGGGGCGCCCGCGGTGCCGGCCGGCTCTCCGTCGTCGGAGGACCGCTGGGTCCGCCCGTCCGGTCCGAGGACGAACGCGGTGCAGTGGTGCCGGGCCTTCGGATGCGCCGCGCGCTGCTCCTCGACGATCGCCCGGGCGGCCTCCTCGGTCGCGGCATGCGCGACGCGGGCGATGAAGCGGGACCGTTTGATCTCGATCTCCGCGGTGTTCTCGCCCACCGGCTCCTCGTAGCCCATGCCGGCCACTGTATCGGGCGGCCCCGCCGGGCCGTGCCGGCGGCCGGAATGCAGCAGGCGTGCACCGGGCCGGCGACGGCCCTGGCCCGGTGCACGCCGGCCTGTCCCGACCCGCGGGACGGCGCGGCCGGAACCGCGCCCGCGCCTCGGCGGTGGCCTACGATGAGGGGACGAAGCTGCCGGTCCGCGCACTGCGGTCCGCACCCGCCACGCCGAGAAGGGGTGTCCATGTCCGATTTCACCGAGGCAGAGCTCGCAGCCATCCGCAGCGAGGCCGAGCGCACGTACGAGCTCGACCGCGCGCACGTGTTCCATTCGTGGTCGGCACAGGCGCAGATCTCGCCGATGGTGATCTCCCGGGCGCAGGGCCCCTACGTGTTCGACGGTGAGGGCACGCGGTTCCTCGACTTCTCCTCGCAGCTCGTCAACACGAACATCGGCCACCAGCACCCGGCAGTCGTCCAGGCGATCAAGGATCAGGCCGACCTCATCTGCACGATCAACCCCGCCCACGGCAACGCCGCCCGCTCCGAGGCCGCCCGACTCATCACCGAGCTCACGCCGGCCGGCCTCGATCACGTGTTCTTCACCAACGGCGGCGCGGACGCCAACGAGCACGCGGTGCGCATGGCGCGCCTGCACACCGGCAGGCACAAGGTGCTCGCCCGGTATCGCAGCTACCACGGCGGCACCCAGACCGCGATCAACATCACCGGCGACCCGCGTCGCTTCGCCAACGACCGCGGCGACTCCGGGGTCGTCCACTTCTTCGGGCCGTTCCTCTACCGCAGCGAGTTCGATGCCACGACCGAGGCGGAGGAGACCGAGCGGGCGCTGCGCCACCTCGAGCGGACCATCCAGCTCGAGGGCCCGCAGACCATCGCCGCGATCGTCCTCGGATCGATCCCCGGCACCGCCGGCATCATGATCCCCAGCCCGGAGTACATGCAGGGCGTGCGGCGGCTGTGCGACGAGTACGGCCTCATGCTCATCGCGGACGAGGTCATGGCCGGGTTCGGCCGGGCCGGGAAGTGGTTCGCCTTCGAGCACTTTGACATCGTGCCCGACATCATCACCTTCGCCAAGGGCGTCAACTCCGGCTACGTGCCGCTCGGCGGCGTCATCATGAGCGATGACATCTACGCCACCTTCGCCGAGCGCGCCTACCCCGGCGGCCTCACCTACTCCGGCCACCCGCTCGCCTGCGCGGCCGCCGTCGCGACGATCACCGCGATGCACGAGGAGAACATGATCGACAACGCCGCCAAGCTCGGCGCGGAGATCGTGGGTCCGCGGCTGCAGGAGTTCTCCGAGAAGTACCCCAACGTCGGCGAGACCCGCGGCGTGGGGATGTTCTGGGCGCTCGAGCTCGTGCGCGACAAGGAGACCCGGGAGCCGCTGGCGCCCTACGGCGGGAGCTCGCCGGAGGTCGCGGAGATCGTCGGGAAGCTCAAGGCCGGCGGCGTGCTGCCGTTCAACAACTTCCACCGGCTCCACGTGGTCCCGCCGCTCAACATCTCCGCCGACGAGCTCAACGCCGGGCTCGACGTGTTCGAGCAGGTCCTCTCCGAGGCGCACTACACCTGAGCAGATCGCAATTTCCGGCGGTTCCTGTGAGCGAATCCGCGAGAATTTGCACTCTCAACGGTCTTCTTCGGCGGCCGGCCGCCTCCCGTGACCGACCGCCTCCCGCGACCGACCCGACCGCCTCCCGCGACCGACCCGACCGCCTCCCGTGCTGTCCTCACTGCGCGTCAGCCGAGGCTGTCAGTCGAGTGCGCCCCCGACGAGCCGCGCGGCCACCCCGGTGAACAGGTCGACCCCGGCGCACAGGTCCGCGTCCGTCGTGTACTCGCCCTCGTTGTGGGACACCCCGTCGACGCTCGGCACGAACAGCATGACCGAGGGCACGACGTCCTTGACGTTCGTCGAGTCGTGGCCGGCGATCGTCATGATGTCCCGGTGGCTGAGCCCGAGCTCCTCGGCGACCTCACGGGACAGCTCGACGCCGCGCGGATCGTAGGGGAGCAGCCCCCAGGAATGCGCGGTGTCCTTCTCGATCCGGACGCTCGCGAGCTCCTCGATCTCCGCGATCCGCTCGTGGAGCAGCGCATCGGCCTGCGCGACGAGCGATTCGTCGGGGGAGCGCATGTCGAGGTGGAGGCGCACCTCGCGCGCGACGACGACCGGGGAGTTCGGCTCGATGACCATCTGCCCGACCGAGGTGTGCATGTCGGGACCGAACCGGTCGGCGATCTCGCGGGCCGCGACGACGAGGTGGGAGGCGCCGAGCAGCGCATCGTGCCGGTCGGAGATCACCGTGGACCCGGTGTGCGACTGGTCGCCGGTGACGATGAGGTGGTACTTCTGCGCGGCCCATGTCGCCTCGACGAGGCCGATCGTCACCCCCTCTTCGTCGAGGTGGCGGCCCTGCTCGATGTGGATCTCCGCATAGGCGGCGGCCTCCGGGCCGTCACCGGTGCCGAGCGCCCCACCGGCTTCGAGCGCCTCGGCGACACTCACCCCGGTGAGGTCGACGGTCTTGAGCGCGGCGTCGGCGTCCATCTTCCCGGTGTAGACGCTCGAGCCCATCATCGAGGGCTGGAACCGGGAGCCCTCCTCGTTGAACCAGTTGACGACGGCGATGTTGTGCCGCGGCGTGTGCCCGGACTCCTCGAAGCGGCGCACCAGGCGCCAGGCGGCCTGCGCAGCGGCGAGCACCCCGTAGGCGCCGTCGAACTTTCCGCCGAGCGGCTGGGAATCGAGGTGGGAGCCGAGCAGCACGTACGGTGCGCCGGGTGTCCACGTGTACAGGCCGAATTGGTTGCCGACCCGGTCGCACTCGACGCGGAACCCGCGCTCGGTGAGCCAGGCGGTGAGCCAGCCGCGCTGCTCCACGTCGGGGGCGGTCATCGCCTCACGGTCGACGCCGCCGCGGGGTGTCTCTCCGAACCGTGAGAGCTCCCGGAAGTCGGCGAGCACCTCGGTGTCGAGCTGTTCGGCGGTGAGCTGCGAGTAGGCGGGGTCCGTCATGTCTCTCCTCGGGTGTCGGGGTGGGTGGTGAGTGGGCCGTCGGCGTGCGAGACGGCGATCGAGATTGCGATGATCTGCGGAAACGCTCTCAGGAACCGTCGAGAATTGCAGTCTGGGGTCAGAGGGTGGAGTGGGTGAACTCGCCGCCGAGCAGCGTGGCGCGCACCGGGATGTCCTTGATCGTCGTCGGATCGACCTCGAGCGGCGAGGCCCCGAGCACGACGAGGTCGGCGAGCTTCCCCGTGCTCAGCGTCCCCTTGGACTCCTCCTGGCCCGAGGCGCGAGCGGCCACCTCGGTGTAGGCGCGCACCGCCTGCTCCGGGGTCAGGCATTCGGATTCGGCGCCGAACACCGCGCCGGAGCGGGTGCGGCGGTCGACGAAGGACTGGATGCCGCGCAGCGCGTTGCCGTCCGCGCACGGTCGGTCCGAGCTGCCCGGCACCAGGACCCCGGCCGCCACGAGCGAGGCCGCGCGATAGAGCAGGTGGGCGCGCTGCGGGCCGACCGAGGCGTTCATCCCGTCCCCGATCCCGTCGGCGAACGCGCCCTGCGGGGTCACCGCGATGCCGTACTCCGCGAGCACCGGCACGTGCTCGTCCCGCACCATCCCGGCGTGCTCGATCCGGTTGGGGATCCGGTGCCGTCCGTACCGGTCGACGGCCTCGGTGATGTTCGCGACCGCCTGGTCGACGGCGAGGTCGCCGATCGCGTGGACGGCGAGCGACCACCCGGAGCGGTAGGCATCGAGGGTGAGGCGGCGCAGCTCGGCCGGGTCCTCCTGGAGGTAGCCGGGGTGGTCGCGGCCCTCGTAGTTCTCGGTGAGCGCGGCGGTCTCGCCGGACATCGCACCGTCCATGAAGATCTTCGCCGGGCCCAGGCTGATCATGTCGTCGCCGAACCCGGAGAGCATGCCGAGGTCGAGGCCGAGCCCGATGTCGTCCGCGGAGTGCGCGGCCATCGGGTGGAGGGCGCTGATCGAGGGCATGAGCTGGGCGCGTGCGCGCAGCCGCCCCTCCGCTCGCGCCCGGAGGTAGGCGGTGACCTCGATGGGGGAGTGGCCGATCCATCCGGCGGCGATCCCGGCCTCCCCGAAGCTCGTGATCCCCTCCCGCGCGTAGAGCGCGGTGGCGAGGTCGAGGGCGTGGACGATCGCCTCGGTCGAATACGGCCGGATGAGGTCCTGGACGAGCGTCTGCGCGGTCTCCTCGACCAGCCCGGTGGGCCGGCCCTCGGCGTCGCGGACGATCTTCCCGCCCACCGGCTCGGTGAACCCGGGCTCGAACACCCCTGCGAGCTCGAGGGCGCGGGTGTTGACGATCGCGGCGTGACCGCTGACCTGCCGCATGAACAGCGGCCGGTCGCCGGCGATCCGGTCGAGCACAGCGATGTCGGGGTATGCGCCGTCATAGTCCTGGTGGGAGTAGCCGGTGGCGTTGATCCACTCCCCGGCGGGCATCCCGGCGACGGCGTCCTCGAGGGTGCGGTACACCTCGGGCAGGCCGCCGGGCAGCTTCTCCACGTCGATCGAGGCGAGCGTGAGCCCGAACCACGTCGTGTGGCAGTGGACGTCGTTGAATCCCGGCAGCACCGCGGCACCCTCGAGGTCGACGGTGCGCCGCGCAGTGAGGCCCTCGAGCTCCTCGTCGAAGCCGAGGAGCCGGCCCTGGTGGATGCCGATCGTCGACGCGGTGGGGCGGGCGTCGTCGAAGGTCACGGCGGCGGCGTTGCGCAGCAGCAGGTCGATCTCCATGAGCGGTGGGACTCCTTTCAGGGCCGGCTGGTGCGGATGTCCGGGTCGGTGAGCGCGTGCACGATCGCCGGGCCGGGGTGGGCGAGCGCCTGGGCGAAGGCCGCGGCGAAGTCCTCGGTGCGCGTCACCTGCACCCCGAAGCCGCCGAAGGAGCGGGCCCAGGCGCCGAAGTCCGGATTGCCGAGGTTCGTGCCCGAGGGCCGGCCGGGGTACTCCCGCTCCTGGTGGGCGACGATCGTGCCGTAGCGGGAGTTGTCGTTGATGACGATGGTGAGGTTCGCGCCCTCATTCACCGCGGTGGAGAACTCCTGGCCGTTCATCATGAAGCAGCCGTCGCCGGCGATCGAGAACACGGTGCGCTCGGGGTGGACGAGGGCGGCGGCGACGGCCGCCGGCACCCCGAAGCCCATCGAGCCGTTGCGCGGGCCGAGCACGGAGGGGAAGCCGTGGACCGGCAGGAACCGCGCCGCCCAGCCGGTGTGGTTCCCCGCCCCGTAGGCGATGATCGCGTCGTCGGGCAGCTGCTCGCGGATCGCTGCGAACGCGAGGTCCATGTCGACGTACTCCGGGGCACCGCCCGCCCCGCCCGAGGCGCCCGCCGCATCCGAGTTGCCCGTGTTGCGCGAGTTGCCCGCCCCGCCCGCGGCATCGGCCGGCGGCCGGGGCTCGCGCCAGTCGAGGAACGCCTCGCGCGCCTCGGTGACCCAGCCCGGCGTCTCCGCGACCACCGGCTCGAGCCCGGCGACGGCGGCACCGAAAGCGCGCGTCGTCGACACGACGAGGTGGTCGAGCGGCCCGAAGTGGCCGTGCGTGGTGGGGTCGCGGTTGATGACGATCGTCGTCTCCGGATCGCAGCCGAGCTCGTAGGAGTTCGTCATGATGTCGGTGCGCGCGCACCCGAGGAAGATCTGCAGGTCCGCGGCGGCGAACGCCTCGCGGCTCACCGGGGCGGATCCGATGCCGAGCGCCCCGAGGTAGTGCGGGTGGGCGTGATCGATGCCGTCGTAGGCGCGGAAGTCGGCGAAGATCCCTACGCCGCGCCCGGCCGCCCACGCGGCCACGGCCGCCGAGGTCTCCGCATCCCACATCTCCCCGCCGGTGACGAGCACGGGCCGCCGCGCACGGGCGATCGCGGAGTCAAGGAGCTCGAGGTCGGCGGCCGCCGGTCCGGGCTCGGCGACCGGCCGCGGGGGCACGGTGGCCCCGTCGGTCCGGGCGAGCTGGGTCTCCTCCGGCAGCCCGACGATGACCGGGCCGGGGCGGCCGGAGACCGCGGTGTGCATGGCGTCGGCGACGATCCGGGCGGCGGAGGCGGGGTCGTCGAGGACGAGCACCTTCTTCGCCGTCGACCCGAACCAGCCGCCGAGGTCGAACTCCTGGAACGCCTCGCGCCCGCGCACCTCGGTGGGGATGAGGCCGACGAACACGACGAGCGGGGTGGCGTCCTGGTAGGCGTTGTGGACTGCGATCATGACGTTCGAGGCGCCCGGCCCGCGGGTCACCATGGCGATGCCGGGTCGGCCGGTGAGGCGGCCCTCGGCGACGGCCATGTAGCCGGCGCCGCCCTCCTGCCGGCACACGACGGTGCGGATCGGGGAGTCGTGGAGGCCGTCGAGCACGTCGAGGTAGGACTCCCCGGGCACGCAGTAGATCCGGTCGACGCCGTGGCGCTCGAGCTGCCGGACGATGAGGTGGCCGGCCGAGCACGGTCCGGTGCGCGGGCTCCCGGGCGCGGACTGCGGGGAGGAAGGGGTGGTGGATGCGGCTTCGTCGCTCATGGCACCACTCTAACCACGGACCCGGTCACGGAGTGAGGCGTGTCACAGGAAGAGACCTCGGCGACTCGCGGCGTGCACCGCTGGGCCCGCCTCAGCGGTTCACGAACTCCGCGATCTCGTCGAGGTGCGCCGCGGTCAGGCATTCCCGCGCCGAGGTGCGGATGAGCAGGGCGTCCGCGGCCGGGAGCGAGGCGGCGAGCGCAGCCCGGTCCGCCTCGGCCGGCGGCAGGTGGTCGTCGATCCACAGCACCCGGCCCAGCGGCTGCCCGGACCGCTGCGCCTGCGCGGCGAGGTCGGCGAGGACCGCCCGCTCCTTGCCGTGGAAGATCGTCGGACCGCGCCCCATGACCTCGAGCCACGGGTATTCGGGCTGACCGAGCACGCGGAACAGGTACGGGGCGTCGTGCTCCCAGGAGGACACGGTCGCCACCGTCACTCCGGGTGCACCGAGGATCTCCGCGAGGCCGGCGATGATCGACGCGGAGTACGCGACGGGCACGAATCGCCCGTCGGCGACCCGGACGTCGCGGGTGGTGAAGTCACGCGGGAACGGCGGCGAGGGCTCGGTGACGAGCACGCCGTCGATATCGAGGTAGACGTGCGTGCCCGGGCCCGTGCTGCCGATCAGCGGGTCGGCGAATCGGGGTGGTTCGGCGAGGCGGGATCCTCGGTGATGACGGTGTTGCCGTCGGCATCGGTGATGAGGCGGTCGCCGTGGGCCGCCGCGACCGCGCGCGGGTCCGGGTTCGCCTCGACGTAGCCGCCGCGGTTGTCCTCGGTCCGGTCCGACGGGCCGAGCACCTCCTTGGCCGCGTCGTTGAGCGAATCGAGACCCGTGTTCCCGCTCGTCTCGACCGGGTCGTTCTTCGTCTGCTTGTCCTTCGACATCATGTGCTCCCCTCGTGGTGGCGGTGGCAGCGGCGGCTGCGACCGTGGTTCCTGCTTCCCAGCATACTGCGGCACGTCACAAGGAATCCTGCCGGATGTGCTCAGCCGGTCGGGTGGAGCACCCGGTGGAGGAACTCCCGAGTGCGCTCCTGCTGCGGGTCGCCGATCACCTGGGCGGCGGGGCCCTCCTCGACGACGATGCCGTCGGCCATGAACACGACGCGGTCGGCGACGTCGCGGGCGAACGCCATCTCGTGGGTGACGACGATCATCGTCATGCCCTCGTCGGCGAGCGAGCGCATGACGTTGAGGACGTCGCCGACGAGCTCCGGGTCGAGCGCAGAGGTGGGCTCGTCGAAGAGCATGACGTCGGGGTCCATGGACAGAGCGCGGGCGATCGCCGCGCGCTGCTGCTGGCCGCCGGACAGGGAGGCCGGCGAGGCGTCGATCTTGTCGCTCAGCCCCACCCGCTCGAGGTTGTGCTCGGCGACGCGGTCGGCCTCGGCCTTCGAGCGCTTGAGCACCTTGCGCTGGGGGACCGTGAGGTTCTCCCGGACGCTGAGGTGGGAGAACAGGTTGAAGCTCTGGAACACCATCCCGATCCGGGTGCGGGCGGCGTCGATGTCGATGTCCGGGTCCGTCATCGACTGGCCGTCGACGACGATCTCCCCGGAGGTCGGCACCTCGAGCAGGTTGATGCACCGCAGCAGCGTCGACTTGCCGCTGCCGGACGGGCCGATGATGCACACGACCTCGCCGCGGTGGACTGCGCCGTTGATGTCGGTGAGCACCTCGTTGTCGCCGAACGACTTCGCGAGCTTGGTGATGCGGACGATCGGCTCCCCGGTGCGGTCGACGCGGTGCCGGGCGGGCGCCTCGGCGGCGGGATCGGTCTCGCAGGCGACCGGCGGGTGCGGGGTGTCTCCGGTGGGGGTGCTCATGAGGATTCCTCTCCGTCTCAGCTCTTGGTCCCGACGTCGCCGAACTTCCGTTCGAGCACCCGGGAGAGGTAGGACAGCGGGATGGTGATGACGAGGTAGCACAGCGCGATCACGATGAACGGGGTGAGGCTGGCGGAGTTGACGATCTCGGCCCGGGCGAGGGCGGCGAGCTCGCGCCCGCCCACCGCGGAGCCAAGGATGTAGGCGAGCGAGGAGTCCTTGGTCAGCAGGATGAGCTCGTTCGTCAGCGGCGGCAGGATGATGCGGAACGCCTGCGGCAGCACGATGGTGATCATCGCCCGCGAGGACGACATGCCGAGCGAGCGGGCGGCCTCTACCTGGCCCTTCGGGACGGCCTGGATGCCGGCACGGATCGTCTCCGCCATGTAGGCGCTCGACACCAGGCCGAGCGCGATCATGATGACGACGAGCTTGCTCAGCCCCATCCCCGGGAACGCGACCGGCAGGCCGAAGCCCATGACGAGGAACACGACGAGGGCCGGCAGGCCGCGGAAGAACTCGATGTAGATCGCGGAGATCCAGCGGTAGGGCCCCACCGAGGACAGCCGCATGAGCGCGAGCACGATCGCCAGCGCCAGACCGAGCACGAAGCCGAGCAGCGTGAACAGCAGGGTGTTCTTCAGCGCGACGGTGATGACCTCGGGGAACATGCCCAGGGCCACGTCGACGTTGAGGAAGGTCTCCGCGAGCCGGCCCCAGTCGGCGGCGATGACGACGAGTGCGAGCGCGATGAGGAGGATCGCGTACTGGATGCCGCGGGAGATCTTCGCCTTCTTGCGCTTGCTCATCCCCGGCTTGACGTGCGGGGGCGGTGCGGGGTCGGAGGCGGGACGGGTGCTCGGGTCCGAGGTGCGGGTCCCCGCTGCCGGGGAGCTGTCCTGGGTCACGGTCGGTCTTCTCTCTCGACGGCCCCCGCGGTGCGGAGGGCGAGTGGCGGGCTCCGGGTCCGGTCGACGGGCCGGTCGAAGGGGTGGTCCCGGACGGGTGGGCGTGGGGGAGTAGGGTCATCGCCGGCGCCCGGACGGGGAAGGGGCGCCGACGATGACGATTGCGGGTCAGCTCGCCGGGGCGGTGCCGAACCACTCCTCGTAGATGCCGTCGTACGTGCCGTCCTCGCGGGCCGCGCCGATGACCTCGTCGACCTTCACGATGAGGGCGGTGTTGCCCTTCTTCGCGGCGATGCCGTACTGCTCGCCGGTCTGGATGTCGAAGCCGACGGCGTAGTCGGTGTTCTCCTTGGCGAAGTCGTAGAGCACGCCGTTGTCGTTGATGACGGCCTCGACCTCGCCGTTCTGCAGCGCCTGGAGGGACAGCGGCAGGTCCTCGTAGGTGATGACCTCCGCGTCGCCGAGGTTCTCCTCGGCGTACTGCAGGCCGGTGGTGCCGGTCTGCGCGGCGATGCTCTTGCCCGCGAGCCCGGCCTCGTCGGAGATCCCGGAGTCGGCCTTGGACAGCACGGCCTGGTTGGCGTCGAAGTAGCCCTCGGAGAACTCGATGACCTCTTCGCGCTCCGGGGTGATCGTCATGCCCGCGGCGGCGAGGTCGCACTCGCCGGTGTTGAACGCCGCACCGGTGGTGATGGTCTCGAACGGGGTGTTGACGATCTCCTGCTCGACGCCGAGCTCCTCGGCCACGAGGTCGACGAGGTCGACGTCGAAGCCGACGACGTCGCCGTCGCGCTCGAACTGGAACGGCTGGTAGGACAGGTGGGTGCAGACCTTGAGCTTGCCCTCCTCGAGCAGCGGCACGCCGCCCTCGCCGGTGGCTGCGGGTTCGGATTCGCCTCCGCCGCCGCAGGCGGACAGGGCGATGAGCAGGGCGGCGGGCAGGGCGAGAGCGGTCGTCAGACGTCGTTTCACAATGTCTCCTCGGTGGGTCGGGCGGCCGGGCGGCCGTGGACTGGCCGCGGGGGCCGGTATGGAGGACAAGCTACTCCGGGACGGCTGCGACCGGGGTGTGCTGACGCCGTCCCGGGGCGAATCGTGTCCGTTTCGTTGTGACCACGCTCACGTCTGTGGGTGCCTCGGCGCCCGGACCGCGGGCCCGGTCCCGAGGCGCCGGCCGCGTGATCGCCGCGACTGTAGGACTTTCGAGAGAGAGTAGCGCCGTTGATGCCACCACACTCGCACGGAACCACCACAGTCCGACCGGACTGCCGCCGAGGTGCGGGCCGGTCAGGCGTTCGGGTCGGTGACGAGCCCCTCGGAGACCATCCAGTCGAAGGCGACGTCGGCGGGCTCCTCGCCCTCGACGTCGACGCGCAGATTGAGCTGACGCATGACCTCGTTCGTCAGCCGCCCGCCGAACGAGTCGAGGACCTCCTTGTACTCCTCGTGGTTCGGCAGCGACTCCGCGTGGAAGGTCGGGGCGGCGTTGTAGGCGGGGAAGAACTGGCGGTCGTCCTCGAGGACCACGAGATCGAGCGCGTCGATCCGCCCGTCGGTGGTGAAGACCTCGCCGAAGTTGCAGTCGCCGGCCGCGGTCGCGGAGTAGATCGCGCCGATGTCGTAGATGCCGATCTGGTCGTCGGGCACGCCCTCGGCGTCGCCGCGCGGCAGCTCGTAGAGATCGAGCATCGGGTTCATCCCGTCGACACGGGAGTTGAACTCGGCGTCCACGCAGAAGGTGCGCTCCTCCACGGGCACCTCGCCGATCTCCGACAGGGTGGTCATGTCGCCGAACTCCGCGGCCGCCTCGGGCCGCACGGCGAAGGCGTAGGTGTTGTTGAGCGGCATCGGCTCGCCCCACACCACCCCGCTCTCCGCATCCTCCGCGGCCACGGCCTCCCACATCTCCTGGGTGTCGGGGATGCTCTCCTCCTGGCCCAGGTAGGTCAGCCATGCGGTACCGGTGTACTCATAGCCGACGTCGGCCCCGCCGGACACGATGAGCTCCCGCGACGGCTGGGAGCCGGGTACGTTGGTGAGGTCGACGACCTCGTAGCCGGCCGCCTCGGCGGCGAGGACGGCGATCTTGCCGAGGATGAGCTGCTCGGTGAACTGCTTCGAGGTCACGGTGATGGGGTCGGCATCCGCCGCGCCCGGCACCTCGGTGATCTCCCCGGGCCCGACGGCCGGGACGAACGAGGCGGCCGGCTCGAGCCCGCACCCGGTGACGGCCAAGGTCGCGGCGGACAGGAGTGCGGCGATGCCGAACCGGGTGCGGGGATTCCGTGTGCGCTTCTCCATCACAGTCCTTTCGGGCGGGCGAAGTACTCGACGACGCGGCCCAGCCAGTCGACGACGAGGGCGAGGAGCGCGACGAGGAGCGAACCGGTGACGAGCACCGTCGTGAGGTTGAGGTTGACGCCGGTGGTGATGAGCACGCCGAGCCCGCCGCCGTTGATGAAGGTGGCGAGGGTGGCGGTGCCGACGAGCAGGACGAGGGCGGTGCGGATGCCGGCGAGCATGAGCGGCACGGCGAGCGGCAGCTCGACGCGGAACAGCACTGCGGCGGAGCTCATCCCCATCCCGCGGCCGGCCTCGATGAGACTGTCGTCGACCTGGGTGAGGCCGACCATGGTGTTGCGCAGCACGGGGAGGACGGCGTAGAGGACGAGCGAGACGACCGCCGCCCAGAACCCGAACCCGAGCCAGAACGCGAGGAGCACGATGAGGCCGATCGCAGGTGCGGCCTGACCGATGTTCGCCACGGTCATCACCGGGGCGGTGAGGAACCGCAGCGGCCGGCGGGTGAGGAGGACGCCGGCGGGGATCGCGATCGCGAGCACGATGACCGCGGAGACCGCGGTGAGCGCGAGGTGCTCGACGGTGTAGCCCCACAGGGTGGCGGCGTTGAGCGTGCCGAGCTCGGTCTCCGAGAGGTCCGCGGTCGCCAGCCAGATCGCGACCGCGGCGAACACGGCCCCGATGACGAGGATCTGGAGCACGAGCGTGCGCCGCTCCTGGGCGCGTGCGGCATCCCGGGTCCCGGCGGTCGGCACCGCCGGGTCGGTGGTGCGGCGGTCGCTGCGGGACTGTTCGGTGCCGGACTGCGGGGCGCGGGTGTCGGTGCTCTCGCTCATGGCGATGTCACCTCGACCGGGCCGGTGTTCTCCCCGAGCGGGGAGGGCGGGGCCTGTTCCGCGCCCGCCGAACGCGCGGAGGTGATCGCGTCCATCACGGTCTCGACGCCGATCACGCCGAGGAACCGGTCACGGCCCCCGGTGACGATCGCGTTGCTCGTCGAGGACACGAGCATGGTGTCGAGTGCGTCGTTGAGGGAGGCGCGCTCGCCGACGACGGGGAGATCCTCGTCGGGGCGGTCGGGGAAGGCGGAGAGGCGCTCGAGCTGGCGGGCGGAGAACCAGTGCACCGGCCGCTGCCGGGAGTCGAGGACGACGATGGAGTCCTCGGTGCCGGCCGGGGCGGTGCCGGCGGCCTGTGCGGTGCGGAGCGCCTCGAGCGCGGCGGCGGGTCCGGCGTCGACGGGCGAGGTCAGGGCCTCGCGCACCTCGGCGTCGGCGACCCGGCTGAGCGTGAGCTGCTTGAGGCCGGCGCCGGAGCCGATGAAGTTCTCGACGAAGTCGTTCGCCGGGTGCTTGAGGATCTGCTCCGGGGAGTCGTACTGGACGAGTCGGCCGCCCTCGGCGAAGATCGCGATCCAGTCGCCGAGCTTGACCGCTTCGTCGAAGTCGTGGGTGACGCACACGATCGTCTTCTTGAGCTCGGCCTGGATGCTGATGAGCTCGTCCTGGAGGCGCTGACGGGTGATCGGGTCGACCGCGCCGAACGGCTCGTCCATGAGGAGCACGGGCGGGTCCGCGGCGAGCGCGCGGGCCACGCCGATGCGCTGCTGCTGGCCGCCGGAGAGCTCCTTGGGGTAGCGACCGCGGTAGGTGCCGGGGTCGAGCGACACGAGGTCGAGGAGCTCGTCGACGCGGTCGGCGATGCGCTGCTTGTCCCAGCCGAGCATCTTCGGCACGATCCCGATGTTCGCCGCGACCGTCATGTGCGGGAACAGTCCGCCGGCCTGGATGACGTAGCCGATCCGGCGGCGCAGCTTGTCCGCGTCCATCGTGGTGATGTCCTCGTCGCCCAAGATGATGCTGCCGTCAGTGGGTTCGATGAGGCGATTGATCATCTTGAGCGTCGTCGTCTTGCCGCAGCCGGACGGTCCGACGAGCATGACGGTGCTGCCGGCGGGGATCTCCATGGTGAGTCCGCCGACGGCCGGCTTCTTCTGTCCGGGGTAGGTCTTGGTGATCTCGCGCAGGAGGATCGAGGCGCCCTGCGAGCCGGCGTCGGCAGGAGCGCCGTTGCTGCTCATGTCAGCACCGGTCGGCTGGGTGTCGGTCGGTTGGGCGCCGGTCGGTGCGGTGGCGGCTCCTGCGCTCGAGCCGGTGGTCTGCGGGGTGCGGTCCTGGGGCGCGGCGGGACCGGTGGGATTCTCAGGCACGGATACCTTTCGGGGTGGTCAGCCGGCCGATGCCGACGAGGATGAGGTCGAGCAGGAGCGCGAGGATGATGATGCCGATGACGCCGACGACCACGGACTCGAGCGAGTTCGCGCCGCCCAGGCGGGACAGGCCGGAGAAGATCAGCCCGCCCAGGCCGGGGCCGAGCGCATAGGCGGCGACGGCTGCGATGCCCATGACCATCTGGGCGGAGACGCGGATCCCGGCGAGGATCACCGGCCAGGCCATGGGGAGCTCGACGGTGAGCAGGGTGCGCATCCGGCTCATCCCGATGCCGCGTGCCGATTCCACGGTGGCGGCCGGCACGGAGGACAGGCCGACCACGGCGTTGCGGAGGATCGGCAGGGTGGCGAAGAAGGTGACGACGATGACCGCCGGGGTCACGCCGTAGCCCACCGGGGCGATGAGGAGGCCGATGAGCGCGAAGGACGGGATGGTCAGGCCGATCGCGGTCACGGAGTTCGCGACCGAGGTCCAGGCGCCGGAGCGGTAGACGAGCGCGGCGAGGACGATCGAGAGCGCGGTGGCGAGGATGAGGCACTGGACGACGAGGCTGAAGTGCTGCCAGCCGGCGAACAGGATCTGGGGCAGTCGGTCCACAAGGTAGTCCCACATGGCGTCCGCCCCTATCGATTCATCTCACGTCAGCATGGTGTGTGTTCCGTGCGGCCTGCGCGGGCAGACCCCGTCCGCGCCTCCGCAGAGCGGTCGCGGTGTCATCCAAGGTAGCGAGATGAGGGGCGCATGCCCAGGTCATGCGGGTGGTGTCGAGCCTTCGTGACCAAGTCGTGACTGCCCGCCCCGGCGCACCCCGCTGCCGAGGTGGGAGCCGGGTGCGCGTGCCCGGCCCGGACGGAACTGTGGGGCTTCCGGCGGAGAATGGGGCCGTTGATGCCACCACCCTCTGCCGAAAGCCCCACAGTCGTGAGCGCGTGCTCCAGGTCAGCTGAGCATGTCGCGGACGATTCAGCTGAGCATGTCGCGGACGAGCGGGACGACCTTCTCGCCGTAGAGCTCGATGCTGTGCATAATCTTCTCGTGCGCGAGCGGGCCGGTGCTGACCTTGAGGTCGAACCGGGTGGCACCGAGGGCCTGCATGCCGGCGGCGATCTTCTTCGCCACGGTCTCCGGGGAGCCGACGGCCATTGAGCCGTGCTGCGCCTCGTGCTCGAACGATGCGCGTGACGGCCGGCCCCAGCCGCGCTCGGCGCCGATCCGGGCGACCTGCGCGGTGTAGGGCTCGTAGAGCTCTTCCATCGCCTGCTCGTCGGTGTCGGCCACATGACCGTAGGAGTGGTAGCCGATCGGGTTGGACTCGGTGGCGCCGAACTCCGCGAGAGCGCGCCGGTAGAGGTCCGCGAACGGGGCGAACCGGTCCACCGGACCGCCGATGATCGCGAGCATGAGCGGCAGGTCGTGGTGGGCGGCGCGGATGACGGACTGCGGGCTGCCGCCGACGGCGATCCAGGTCTTGAGCTCCCCGCTCTCGACGGGCGGGTAGAGGGTGGCCGCATCGAGGTCCTGGGTGTGGGTGCCCTGCCAGGTCACCGGCTGCTCCTGCCGGAGCTTCGCGAACAGGGCGAGCTTCTCCTCGAACAGGTCCTCGTAGTCCTCGAGCCGGTAGCCGAACAGCGGGAACGACTCGGTGAAGGAGCCGCGGCCGAGGATGACCTCCGCGCGGCCGGAGCTCAGTGCGTCGAGGGTGGCGAACCGCTCGTAGACGCGCACCGGGTCGTCGGAGCACAGCACGGTGACGGCGGAGCCGAGGTGGATGCGCTCGGTGCGCGCGGCGATCGCGGCGAGCACCATCTCCGGAGCGGAGACGGCGAAGTCGTCGCGGTGGTGCTCGCCGATGCCGATGAAGTCGAGCCCGACCTCGTCGGCGCGCACGCCCTCCTCGACGACGTTGCGCACCGTCTGCGCGTGGGGGAGGAGTGTGCCGTCGGGGCCCGCGGTGACGTCGCCGAAGGTGTCGATGCCGAATTCATGAGTCATGACAGTCGGAACCTGGTTGAAGGATCAATTATTCCGGGCCGGCTGCGGGCTCGCGGAATAGCCCGTGCGCAGGGCACGTTGCATCGGTCGTGAAGACCACTGCGACGACCATCGGCATCGTCGGTGTCGGCAAGCTCGGCACGGCCCTCGGCCGGCTCGTCATCGACGCCGGCTGCGAACTCGTGCTCGCCGGACGGCCCGGCCAGCCGATGCTCGACCTCATCGTCTCCAGCCTGCTGCCGGAGGCGCAGCTCGTCGACTTCGCCGAGCTCGCCGCCCGCGCCGACATCACGATCCTCGCCGTCCCGCGCCCTGCGCTCGCCGGCCTCGACCTCGCGGCCCTCCGCGGCATCGTCATCGACGCGACGAACGCCTGGGAGGCCACTGACGGCATCGCTGCGCCGGCCGGGGCGGAGCCGCAGCTGAGCGGCACCTGCTGGCTCGCCGGGGACCTCCTGCACCTCGCCGTGGTCCGCACGCTCAACCACGCCGCCTACACCGACCTCGCCGCCGATGCGCGCCCCGCTGGGGCTCCCGGCCGGCGGGCGCTCGGCGTTGCTGGGGACGATCCCGCCGCGCTCGAAGCAGTCGCCGCGCTGGTCGACCGCCTCGGTTTCGACCCGGTGGTCCTGGGCCCGGACCGCGCCCACCTCCTCGACGTCGACGGGCCCGTGTTCGGCCGTCGGCTCGAGCGGGCGGAGTTCGAATCCGCACTCGCGGACGCCTCGGCTCCGGCGTCCGGCTGTTAAGGCGTGTGACCGGCCGGGCGCCGATCTCCGCCAGGCCGCATCCGACCGCCTGGTGGGACCCCGGTTTCCCGCCCGCCCGGTCGGCTCACTAGGCTCGGGGGTGTGATGCGCCTCACCGCCGAGGTGCCGCCCGCCCACTCGCAGCCGCCGCGCGGCCGGATCCAGGAGGACCCATGACCCATTCGTTCGACGAGGCGATCGCCCTCACCCCCGACGGCAGCGGTTCGGTGACCGCGCGCACCCACCCGGACTGGGCGAACATGGTCGGCCCCTACGGCGGGGTCACCGCGGCCGTCGCGCTGCGTGCGGTGCTCGAGCATCCCGAGGTGCAGGGCCGCCCGGCCGCCCTCACCGTGAACTACCTGGCGCCGATCGCCGACGGCGAGTACACGCTCACCGCCGTCCCCGTGCGCACCAACCGCTCGAACCAGCACTGGACGATCACCGCGACCCAGGAGGGCAAGACCCTGCTGACCGGGACCGCGCTGTTCGCGCAGGTGCGCGAGACCTGGTCCGACACCGAGGCGGACTTCCCGCAGGTGCCGCCGCCGGCCGAGGTGGCGCCGCGGCCCGGCGCGCTGCCGCTGCCGTGGCTCAACCGCTACGAGATGCGCGTGATCGACGGCGAGATCCCGGAAGGTCCCGAGCAGGCCCGTGCCGATTCGGCGACCCAGCAGTGGTTCCGCCACGCCGAGCCGCGCGGCTGGGACTTCCCGGCGCTCGCCTCGGCCTGTGACGTGTTCTTCCCGCGGATCTTCCTCCGCACGGGTGAGCGCGCCCCGGCCGGCACCGTGAGCTTCACCGCGTACTTCCACGCCGGGGCCGAGGAGCTCGCCGCGCAGGGCGAGTACCTGCTCGGCGTGGCGCAGGGCTCGCGGTTCGGCCACGGGCTGTTCGACCAGGCCGCCCAGATCTGGGGCGAGTCCGGTGACCTGCTCGCCACCACGCACCAGCTCGTGTACTACAAGTGACACCCGTGCGCTGCGTATTACGCAGACGCAGTCGACCCCGGGTGCCGTCGTCCGCGATGACGGACGGGCGGCGTGCCCGGGGTCGAGTTGAGGCCCGCTGTCGGCCGGCGGCCGCGCACCCGGGTGGGCATGCGGCCGCCGGCGATCAGCTCGGGCGGTGGGGGAGGTAGACCTCTTCGAAGAGCTGTGCTGCGAACGGCGCGTAGTCGAAGTCATCGGCGTTGTACCACTCGTCGAGCGAGTCGAAGTCGCCGCCCTCCTCGTAGCCGATCTCCTCGGCCACACCGCTCCACTTGTCCGCGGCGTCCTTCATGCGCTGCGAGGCGTCGGAGCCGATGAGCCCGTCCTCCTCGACCTGCGCGATGAGCTCGTCGTTCGTCTCCTTGTACTTCTTCTCCGCCTCGGGATCGAGCGGGGCCATCTCGCCGCCGGCCTCGCGCAGCTGCTTGACGCCTGCGGCGTTGCCTTTGGCGATGACCTCGGAGCTCGCGATGAACCCGCCCTCGCCCGCGTCGAAGATGATCTGCTGGTAGGCGAGCGGGAGGTTCTGGAAGTTCGAGCCGGCGAGCATCGCGCCGGCGCCGCGGCTCGACAGGCTCGACTCCGGGGAGGCGTAGGAGACGTTCGGGGCGATCTCGAGGAGACCGGCCTCCTCCGAGGGGAGCAGCTGGGCGAGCGTGCAGTCGACGGTGCCGCGCTGGATCGCCTCGAACACCTCGACGTACTCCATCGACACCGGGGTGGCGCCGAGGTTGCTCGCCACCTTCTCGAGGGAGACGCTGGGGATGCGGACCTGGCGGCCCTTCCAGTCGTCGAGCGTGGTGCCGGAATCCGAGCAGATCGCGTGGTGGTTGCCCGTGCTCACCACGGGGGTCAGCGGAACGATGCCCTGCTCCTCGTATCCCTGGAGGATCTCCTCGGAGTTCCACGCCATGTCGATGATCGCGGCGTTGCCCACGAGCTCGCCGACGACGGGGGAGTTCGGCAGCCCGGCCGAGGTGGTGGCCAGCGCGTCGAACGCCGGGTAGGTCGACGGGTCGTAGATGGGCAGGGCGTAGGAGACATCGATGCGGCCGTCGGACAGGGCATCGTCGATCTCGGAGTAGCCGGCGATCGCCTGTGCCCAGATGACCTCGACGGTGATCTTCCCGCCGGAGCGCTCCTCGACGTACTCCTTGAAGTCGTGGGCGGACTGCGCGGACACCGAGTTCGGGCCCTGGGCACCGGCCTGGTAGACGATGTTGACCGGGTCGAGCTCGGAGAGCGCGGCGTCGACGTCCTCCTGCGAGGCGCCGTAGTCGAATCCGCTGCCGCCGCCCTCACCGCCTCCGCCTCCACCGCCGGCGCTGCCCGCGCAGGCGCTCAGGGCGAAGGTCGCGGAGGCCGCGAGTGCGGCCAGGGACAGGAATCGTCCGTGTCGAACAGTGGTCATGGGGTTCCTCCTCGTCGAGGGACTCTCGCGTGGCACGCTGCCCGTCGATGGTGCCGGGTGCGTGGTGCGGTGGTCGATGCAGGGGCCCACAGCTGTGTGAGCTCCCTCATATATACCACCGCCGGCGGTGGTTCTTGAGGTTGACGTCAGATTTGCGAGGCCCCGGTCGGCGGCTCGGGTGTGTCCGGCAGTCGGCGCGTGCGGCGGCGACGGTCTTCGGATACCGGTCAGCTCCCGGCCTGGGCGCGCTCGGACAGGCCAGGACGAGTCGTCGCAGATGCCTGTGCTCCCGCTGGTGGAGCACCTCGGAATCCGGGGAGGCGACAACAGACCTCGGAGCGCACGGTGGGCCCCGTGGGGATCGAACCCACGACCCGCGGATTAAAAGTCCGCTGCTCTACCAACTGAGCTAGAGGCCCGAACGGCGGCTCCAGCGCGGAGCCGGCCGTTCAGCGCACGAGCGTGCGCGAGTCAAGTCTAATCCGCGCGCGAGCCCCCGCCCAATTCCATCCGTGGACGCCTGCCCACGCTGCACCGGCCGAATCGGTAATGTTGCACGGGCCCACATCGACCGTGCGCCGCATAAGCCCGGGCCCGCAGACCACGAGCGGACGAGCAGCGGACCACGAGCGGAACACGAACGAGCGGAGGCGGTGGAACATGGCCCACGACCGCACGGACCCCGCGCCCGCCGACCCGCGCGGCACCTGGCGCCTCATCGCCGCGCTCGCCGTCGCGAGCACGGGCGGCTCGTTCATGCAGACGCTCGTCATCCCCATCCAGAACCACCTCCCCGGCCTCCTCGACGCCTCGCGCGCCTCGACCGCCTGGGTCCTCACCATCTCCCTCGTCGCCGCCGCCGTGACGACGCCGATCTCCGGGCGCCTCGGCGACCTGTTCGGCAAGCGCACCGTCGCGCTCGCCCTCATCGGGCTGCTCATCCTCGGCTCGCTCGTCGCAGCACTGTCCACCGGCCTGGTCGGGCTCCTCGTGGGCCGGGCGCTGCAGGGTGCGAGCATGGGCATCATCGCCGTGGCGATCTCGATCCTCGGCGACCACCCCGACCCCCGCCGCAGCACCACCGGCATCGCGATCGTCAGCGCGAGCCTGGGGTTCGGCGGGGCGCTCGGTCTGCCGCTCAGCGCCTGGGTGGTCCAGCTCGGCGACTGGAAGCTCCTGTTCTGGGCCTCCGCGCTGCTCGGGGTCATCACCTTCCTCGGCATCCTCGCCGCTGTCCCGGCCTCGCCGGGCACCCACCAGCGCGTCGACGTGCTCGGCGCGATCGGGCTGGCCGCCGGCCTGTCCGGCATCCTCATCGCCGTGTCCCAGGGCCCGGTCTGGGGCTGGGCCTCGGCACCCACCCTGGGCCTCGGGTTCGGCGGGGTCGCGGTGCTCCTGGCCTGGGGTGTGTTCGAGCTGCGCGTGGCGGAGCCGATCGTCGACCTGCGTCTGCTCGCCCGCCGCCGGCTCCTGCTCGTCAACCTCGGCTCGATCGCGCTCGGCTTCTCCTTCTTCGTCATGGAGGTCGCCTTCATGCAGATGCTCGAGCTGCCGGCCGACACCGACGCCGGGCTCGGCCTCACGATGCTCGGGGGGAGCCTCGCACTCGTCCCCGGCGCGCTCGCGATGATGGCGCTCGCCCCGGTCTCCGCCCGGCTCATCCGCGGCCTCGGCGGGCACATGGCGACCGGCATCGGGGCGCTCACCATCGCACTGGCCTACGGCTACACCCTCGTGTGGCACGACGCCGTGGGGCACCTCGTGCTGTCGAGCACCGTGCTCTGCGCGGGTCTCGCCCTGGCCTACGCGGCCATCCCCACGCTCGTCATGGCCGAGGTGCCGCGTTCGGTCACCGGCTCGGCGAACGGCGTCAACGCCCTCATGCGCAGCGTCGGCACGAGCAGCGGGGCCGCGGTCACCGGCATGGTGCTCGCCGCGACGAGCCAGAGCCACGCCGGGGCCGAAGTGCCCGCTCTGTCCGGCTTCCTCGTCGTCTTCGCGCTCGGCCTCGTCACCGCGCTCGCATGCCTCATGCTCGTGTGGGCCGCGCGCCGCTCCCACTGACCCGGCTCTGCCGGTAACCCTGCAGGCCCCGGGCCAGAACGCCGTCGACCTGCCGTTCATGCTCGATCCTCGGTGGGAGAAACGGGCAGGAGCGACAGGTCGATGGACGGCGGTGCTCAGCCGGGCGCGGGCCCCGGCACCCTCAGCGGAGCACGGGATCCAGCCGGCTCAGAGGCGGGCGTCGGGGTGGTAGGTGCGGGGCGCCTCGTCCGCGGTATCCGGGTCCGCGGAGCCGGTGTGGGCGACGATGTCCGGCCCGCCCCGGCCGTCACTGCCCTTCCGACCGGCGTCGCCCTTCCGACCGAAGCCGCGGCCCTTGCGGCCCTTCCGTCCGCGCTCGGCCTCCTGCTCGTCGACGACCTCGCCGTCGATGACCTCCCCGGCGCGCTTCTTCTTCAGCCGGAGCACGTTCTTGAGCCCGCCGACGATGTTCGCATCGCGGCGCGGCGTGCTCACCTGCGGGTCGAGCTCGCGCTCGAAGTTCACCGGGAACGGCCCGAACGCGGTCCGCGCATGGTCGACGACGGTGTTCGCCATCGTCCGGTTGACCACGGCCCCGACCACCGCGCCGACCCCGAACGGCAGGATCCGCCCGACGAACGAGCCGCTCGCCTTCGCCGCGTACTTCTTCAACAGCATCTTGCGCATCCGGCGGGTGAGCGAATTCATCATCGACGCCGGCAGCTGCTTGGTGACCATCTGGCCCCAGTTCGCGGTCACCGCGGGTCCGGTGCCGCTGGCCTGACCGGCGAACTTCTTCACCAGCTCCCGCCCGGACTCCCCGAGCATGAGGCCCATGACGAGCACGTTCGCGCGCTCCGGATCCCGCACCGGGAGCCCGTGGAGCTCGGCGACGGCCTGCGCGTAGAGCGCGGAGCCCTCGAGGAACCCGGCGGTCTCGACTGCCGCCACACCCATCGCCGCACCGGTGCGGATGCCCGGCACCACGGCGGTCGCACCGACCGCGGCCCCGCCGCCGGTGGTGAGGTTGACGTAGTGGCTGCGGACGATCTCGGCGATGTCGGCCGGAGTCGCCTCCGGGTGCCGACGCCGCAGGCTGCGGAGGTAGGCGAGCACGATCGGGCGCTGCACGCTCAGCAGCCTGCGCACCCCGCCCTCGGCCTTGGGGTGGAGCGTGCCGTCCTCGTTGACCATCATCCCGGCGGCCCGTCCGAGCCCGGCATTGACCACTGCGTTCTTCACCATGGGAGTTCCTCTCTCGCGCGCTGCGGGCCCCGTGACCTGCACGGGGGATACCCACAAGCGGCATTGTGAAGTCTGACGCCGGTGCCCAGTCTACGACCGTGCCCGCGCCCCCGCTCCGATCCAACTCCCAGCGCCGGCGGGGAATAGCCGTGCGGTGCCCCCGCACTACACTGGACGGCGATGTCCAACCCACCGCGTCACCACAAGCCGCGCATGATGCCCGACCTCGAGCACCTCGCGCCCCAGCCCGACCCGGCCGCCCGGGCCGAGGCGGCGCACGCCACCGCCGCGCTCCTCGTCGGCACCCGGGACGGGGAGCGCGATGCCGCTGCGACCGCCCGGTTCGTGCAGCTCGCCGACGAGGTCGGGCTCGAGGCCGTCGCCGAGATCTGGTCGACCGCCCCCGCCGTGTCCCTGCCCGGTGCGCTGTGGCGCCTCTACGCCCTGCGCGACTGGATCCGCCGCTCCCCGCAGCAGGCCGCCGCCTGGTTCGCCGCCGGGCGGGAGGGTCACACCGTCGCCGAGGTGATCGCCGGGGTGGAGGCACCGCCGGGACCCGATGCGGTCGCCCGCGCCGCCGATGAGATCCTCGCCGGGGCCTTCACCGGCGACTTCGCGATCGCCCTCGCCCGCGCCTCGGCGTTCGTCGAGGTCGCCGCGCGCGGCCGGGTGCTCACCGGGGACACGGGGACGGGGGCCGAGCAGTTCGAGAACCTCGCCCGCGACCTCGCCGGCGCGGCCCGCGCCCACCGGATCGGGCGCCTCGGCTGAGCGGGCCCGGCGCGGTCGGCTGCACCGTCGCACTGGTCGACCACGCTCCGTCGGTCGGACCGCACCTGCGCGCATTGGGTTTCCTCGGCCCGGACTGTATCCTGCTGACGTGGCCCGCAAGGGTCGCACCGGGTGCCGGACCGCTGAAGCCCCGGGCTCCAACATCAGCCGCTTCGAGCGGCCTACCGCCGAGAGGCGCTCTCGGTCCGGCACCCACCCCTCCCCAGCGCCGCCGAACGAGGAGAACCGCGTGCGATTGCGCCGAGTCCCCCGGGAATCGCAGTTCTACGAGCTGTTCATCGAACTCGCGGAGCACCTCCAGGACGGCAGCCTCGTCCTCGCCGAGCTCTCCGGCATCCCCGTCGACGAACGCCGTGCGGCCGCCGGGCGGATGCAGGAGATCTGCGATGCCGCCGACGCCTCGGCCGGGGCCGTGCTGCGCCGCCTGCGGGAGAACTACGTCACCCCGCTCGACCGGGATGATCTGTACCTCCTCTCCGACAGCCTGCGTGTGACGTGCCACGCACTCGACGCTGTCGGCTTCGCGATGACGTCCTCGGCGTTCGACGACCTGCCGGTCGGTGCGCTCGAGATGCTCGCGCTGCTCTCCACCCAGGCCGACCAGACCCTGCGGATGACGCAGCGGCTGCGCGGCAAGACCGACCAGTGGGAGTACGTCGAGAGCATCGACACGCTCTACCACCGGGCGGTCGGCCTCCAGCAGCGGGTGTCCGACGCAGTCCCGGCCTCCCGCCGCGGGCTCACCTACGCGATGGCCGCGATCCAGCTCTCCGCCGCCTTCGTCCAGGCCTCCCGCTCCTTCAAGGAGATCGCCCGCGTGATCGGGACCATCGCGGTCAAGGAGTCCTGAGGTGGAGCTGCTGTTCGCGGCGGTGATCGTCCTCGTCGTCGCGTTCGCGTTCATGAACGGGTTCCACGACGCCGCGATCACCGTCGGCAACGCCGTCGTCCACCGTGCGCTCACCCCCCGGCTCGCGCTCGCCCTCGCCGCGGTCTTCAACTTCATCGGGGCGCTGCTCGGGCAGGGCATCGCGCAGGTCGTGGCGGAGAACATCATCGAGCTCCCGAGCGACCACCGCGACATCCTCCTCATCGTGTTCGCCGGCGTGCTCGGCGGGCTGCTGTGGAACATCGCGACCTACCTCGCCGCCCTCCCGGTGTCCTCGACGCACTGTCTGTTCGGCGGGCTGATCGGTGCCGGGCTGGTGTTCGGGGCGAGCTCCTCCGGGCACGAGCTGTTCACCTCGGTGCTCGCGCCCCTCGTCCTCACCCCGCTCGTCGCGTTCGTGCTCGCGATGCTCGCCATGCGGGCGATGGCCGCGTTCGGCGGGTCGCTCGCCACGAAGCCGCTGTTCCGCCGCAGCCGAATCATATCGAGCGTGCTCGCCGGGGGGCTGTCCCTGGCCCACGGCATCCAGGACGCGCAGAAGTCCGCGGCGATCATGATGGTCGCCGTGCTCGCCTACACGACCTCCGCACCGGTGGGCCTCGAGGCGTTCTCGATCGACTGGCCGGTCCGGATCACCATCGCCGTCGCGCTGGCGCTCGGCACCTTGGTGAGCGGCTGGCGGATCGCCCGGACGCTGAGCGTGCGGATGGTCGACCTCGACCCGGTGAAGGCGGCGGTCTCGGACTTCACCTCGACGACCTTCATGTACATCACCGCCCTGATGCTCCGGGTGCCGGTGTCGATGAGCTTCATCGTCGTCGCCGCGAACCTCGGCACCCAGTTGGGCGGCCGCCGGGCCTCGGTGCGGATGCGCTACCTCATGCCGGTCGTCGGCTCCTGGCTGCTGAGCCTGCCGGCCGCCGGGCTGCTCGCCGCTCTCCTCGCCCTCCCACTCCTCGCCCTGCGCGCCTGAGCACGGGGGCTCCCGGCAGGAGTGTGGTGGTTCCGTCCGAGAGTGGTGGTGTTGATGGTGGCATTCTCCCTCGGAACCACCACACTTCCCGAGGCGTGCGCGGGGGGCCGAGGTGCGCGCCGGGTGCCGAGGCGTGCGTCGGGATGAATGCGGACTGCCGCGCAGGACTGTCGTCGGACAGCGCTGCGCGGCAGTCGTGGCGCGTCGGATCCCGGGCGGAGTTCAGTTCCGGGACACGGGCCTCAGCTCAGCCGAAGCGACCGGAGATGTAGTTCTGGGTCTCCTCGTTCGCCGGGTTGGAGAAGATCGTGCTCGTGTCGTCGTACTCGATGAGCTTGCCGGGCTTGCCGGTGCCGGCGATGTTGAAGAACGCGGTCTTGTCCGCCACGCGCGCGGCCTGCTGCATGTTGTGCGTGACGATGACGACCGTGTACTCCTCCTTGAGATCGTTGATGAGGTCCTCGATCGCGAGCGTGGAGATCGGGTCGAGAGCGGAGCACGGCTCGTCCATGAGGATGACATCGGGCGAGACGGCGATCGTGCGGGCGATGCACAGACGCTGCTGCTGACCGCCGGACAGACCGGAGCCGGGGCGGTCCAGGCGGTCCTTGACCTCGTTCCACAGGTTCGAACCGCGCAGGGAGCGCTCGACGATGTCGTCGGCCTCCGAGCGCGACATCCGCGCGCCGTTGAGCCGGTGGCCGGCGAGGATGTTGTCGCGGATCGACATCGTCGGGAACGGGTTGGGCCGCTGGAACACCATGCCGACCATCGCGCGGACGTTGACCGGGTCCACGCCGGGGGCGTAGATGTTGTCGCCGTCAAGGAGCAGCTCACCCTCGGCGTAGGCGCCGGGGATGACCTCGTGCATGCGGTTGATGGTGCGGAGGAAGGTGGTCTTGCCGCAGCCGGACGGACCGATGAACGCGGTCACCGAGCGCGGCTCGATGTTGATGTTGACGTCCTCCACCGCAAGGAACTTGCTGTAGTAGACGTTGAGGTTACGGGCGTCGATGCGCTTGGACATGAGATCTCTTCCTGGGATTCAGTCGGACCGCGACTCAGCGGCCGGTCTTCTTGGGCGCGAAGGCCTGGGCGATGATGCGGGCGATGAGGTTGAGCACCATGACGATGATGATGAGCACGAGGGCCGCGGCCCAGGCGCGCAGAGCGGAGGGCTCCGCCGCGGACGGAGCGGTCGGGTTGACGAGCTGGCGGTAGATGTAGACCGGCAGGGCGGTCATCCAGCCGGAGAACACGTTCCAGTTGACCGTGGCCGCGAAGCCCGCGGTGACGAGGATCGGAGCGGTCTCACCGGTGACGCGGGCGATCGCCAGGGTGACGCCCGAGGCGATGCCGGACATCGCAGTGGGGAGCACGACCTTGAGGATCGTGCGCCACTTGCGCACGCCGAGCGCGTAGGAGGCCTCGCGGAGCTCGTTGGGGACGACCCGCAGCATCTCCTCCGTCGACCGCACGACCACGGGGATCATGAGCACCGACAGTGCGATCGCGGCCGTGAGGCCCATCTTCACCATCTGCAGCTGTGCCGGGCCTTCGCCGATGAACGTCGTGATGAACAGCTGCACGGCGGCGAAGGCGAACAGGCCGGCGACGATCGACGGGATGCCCGTCATGACGTCGACGAAGAACGTGATGGCCTTCGAGAACCAGCCGCCGCGGGAGTACTCGACGAGGTAGATCGAGGCCATGAGGCCGATCGGCACCGAGATCAGCGTGGCGATCGCGGTGATCGCCACCGAGCCGATGAGGCCGTGGAGGAAGCCGCCCATGAGCGGGGCGCCCTCATTCACCGTGGCCTGGTCGGAGGCGCCGGTGACGCCGCCCATGTCGACCCACAGCATGTTCGGGTTGGCGAGCAGGGTCGGCAGGCCCTGGCCCACGACGGTCCAGATCACCGAGATCAGGGGGAGCAGCGCGACGAGGAACGCGCCCCACACGAGGTTCTTCCACAGGCCGTCGGTCGCCCGGCGGCGGTTCTCCACGACGAGGGTGACGATGTACATCGCGATGACGTAGAACACGCCAGTGAGGATGACGAAGCCGGGCCAGTTGAATCCGCCGCTGAGCACCGCGGTGACGACCCCGGCGAGGACGAGCGCCCCGACGAGCACGGCGATCCAGGTCCACGCGGGCTTCTGGCCGGCGGTGAGCGCGTTCTTCTTCTTGACCTGCGTGCGCGGGTCCGGCGCTGCGGTATCGGTCGTCTTCATCAGTTGGCTCCCGAGAATTCCTTGTGGCGGCTCACGATCCAGCGGGCGATCATGTTGACCACGAGGGTGATGATGAACAGCATGAGGCCGGCTGCGATGAGCTCCGACTGGCGCATGCCGAAGGCCTCGGGGAAGTTGAGCGCGATCTCCGAGGGGATCGTCGCGTTGCGGCCCGAGGTGATGAGGCTGAGCGAGAACACACCGGGCGACAGCACGAGGGTGACGGCCATGGTCTCGCCGAGAGCGCGGCCGAGGCCGAGCATGACGGAGGAGATGATGCCGGCACGGGCGAACGGGAAGACGGTCATCTTGATCATCTCCCAGCGGGTGGCGCCGAGCGCGAGCGCCGCCTCCTCGTGGAGCTTGGGCGTCTGGATGAAGATCTCGCGGCACAGCGAGGTGATGATCGGCAGGATCATCACCGCGAGCACGACGCCCGAGGTGAGCAGGGTGCGTCCGGTGGTCGAGGGGTCCCCGGCGAAGAAGGGGATGAAGCCGAGGTTGTTGTGCAGCCACCCGTAGATCGGCACCATCGAGGCGGCGAGGAAGGTCATGCCCCAGGCGCCGTAGACGACCGAGGGGATCGCGGCGAGGAGGTCGATGACGTAGCCGACCGGGGTGGCGATCTTCCGCGGCGCGTAGTGCGAGATGTAGAGCGCGATGCCGACGGCCACGGGGGTGGCGAGGATGAGCGCGATGATCGAGGCGAGGACCGTGCCGCCCATGAGGGGCAGCACGTACTGGCCGAAGGTGTCGGCGCTCTCGATCGAGTCGTGGTCGGAGAAGACCTGGGGCCAGAGCGCGGGGAGCGACTCGGTGACCAGGAAGATGGCGACGAATGCCAGCACCAGGAGGATGATGACGCCGGCGGCGAGCGCGGTGTTGGAGAACACCTTGTCACCGGCGGCCCCGCCGCGGGATCTCTTGAGAGCCGAACCCTTCTTCGGCTCTGCAGAAGCTGTTTGAGTCACGATGACTTCCTCGGTTTGCCCCGGTCGGCGCTGATCCGCTCACGGGTGGGTGGAACGACAGGGCGGCGATCGATGTGCAACCTGCGCAATGCAGCCACCGGGTCAGATGGAGCTGTGACCCGGTGGCTGCATCGTCAGTGATCGCCGCAGGTGGTGGACACTATCAGCCCTGGACGCCGATCGCATCGATGGACTGCATGGCCGCATCGCGGGTGCCGGCGGAGATCGGAGCCGATCCCGCAGCGCCCTCGGCCTCGGACTGGCCGGCCTCGGAGACGACGTAGGTCGCGAAGGCCTTCGCGAGGTCCGCGGTCTCCTGGTCCTGGTACTGCTTGCAGTAGATGTGGTACGACACGAGGACGATCGGGTAGACGCCGGCTTCCTCGGTGTCGCGGTCGAGCTCGACGGAGCCGTCCTCGGCCTGCTCGGCCGACTCGACGGCCTGCGCGGCGGCATCGGCGGAGTACTCGACGTACTCCTCGCCCACGCCCACGGCCACGGTGCCGAGCTCGCCGACCTGCGAGGCGTCGGCGTAGGTGATGGCACCCTCGGTCGAGTTGGTCAGCGACACGACGCCGGAGGTCTGCTGGGCGGACTCGGCGGCGATGTCGGAGGGCCAGGCCTCGACGACGTCGTGGGTCCAGGAGTCGGGTGCGGCGGCGGCGAGGTACTCGGTGAAGTTCTCGGTGGTGCCCGAGTCGTCGGCGCGGTGGACGACGGTGATGTCCAGGTCGGGGAGCTCGACGCCCTCGTTCTGCGAGGCGATGGCCTCGTCGTTCCACTTGCTGATCTCACCGGTGAAGACCTTGGCGATGGTGTCGGCGTCCATCTTCACGGCCTCGGAGACCTCGGGCAGGTTGTAGGCCACGGCGACGGGGGAGATGTAGGCCGGGACGTGGAAGACGCCCTCGGGGCCGCAGATCGACTCGGCCTGGCTCTTCTCGTCGTCGTCCATCGCGGCGTCCGAGCCGGCGAAGGAGTACTGGCCGTTGAGGAAGCCCTCGCGGCCCGAGCCGGAGCCCACCGGGTCGTACTGGACGGTGAGGTCGGCGTGCTCGCCCTTGACGCCCTCGACCCAGGCGGTCATGGCCGATTCCTGCGAGGAGGCGCCGCCGCCGATGAGGGTGCCGGCGATCGAGCCGCTGTCGCCGCCCTCTCCGCCTTCACCTCCGCCGTTGGAGCCGCCGTTGGAGCCGCCGCAGGCGGACAGGGTCAGGGCGCCGACGGCGAGGAGAGCCGCAGCAGGAGCAAGTCGCGTGATCTTCACGAAGATGCCTTTCGTCGAGGAGCTTCAGACCGGGGCAGCGCCCCGCGTACATCCATACGCTAGGAGCGATGCGTGACCGTGAGGCCCTCGGAAGGTGAACGGACGGTAAACGGGGGCACAACTCGGCCGCCAAGTGCTGAGGCGTTGATCACAGTCGGTGATCCGCGCCTCGCAGCTCTCCTCACTCCCTGATCCGGGGCCGTGCCCGAGGCGGCCGCTCAGGCGTCGATCGGTCGGTACCGCTCGAACTCGACGATCCGGGGAACCGGCCCGGGCCGGACGTATGCGACGAGGATCTCTCCGGGGTTCATGTACGGGTCCTTGCCCGGCAGCCGCTCGGCGAGCCCGGCCGGGGCGTGCTCGGCGAGCGTGGTGAGCACCGTCGGGAGCACGGGGCGGTGGGTGCACAGCACCGTCGGCCGGCCCTTCTCGAGGATCTTCTCCAGGGTCTGCGCGGTCTTCTTCGGCTTCGCCGCGTTGGCCTTCTCGCTCAGCGGCCCGGCCGTCCTGATGCTCTTCCCGGCCGAGGCGGCGTAGGGCTTGAGCGTCGCCACGCAGCGCTTCCACGGGCTCGACACCACGCGCTTGATGCGCCACGCGGCGAGCAGGCCGGTGAGCGCCATGGCCTGCCGGGTGCCGAGTGCGAGCAGCGGCCGCACGTGCTCGGTCTCGTGCCATTTGGAGCGGGGGAACGCCTTGCCGTGGCGCACGATGATGAGCGCCCAGGCGCGCAGCGCGCCGGTCGAGTGCGCGTGCTCGAGCCGGTCGAGCTGCTCGCGGTCGGCGAACCGGGTGAGCTTGCCGCGGGCCACGCCGGCCGGGAACCACTCCGCGCGGTCGATCTCTTTGGGGTTGTCGGGCCGCGGTCGCTTCTCGCTCTTCACCTCGGCCGCCCAGTAGCTCACGTGCTTGGTCAGGGACCGGCCCACGGTGTAGCGGGCCGAGGGCATGGGCAGGCCGAGGTGGATCGGGTACCCGGTCTCCTCCGCGACCTCGCGCACCGCGCACTCCGGCAGCGTCTCGCCCTTGTCGACCTTCCCCTTCGGCCACGACCAGTCGTCGTAGCGGGGCCGGTGGACGAGCAGCACCTCGAGGCCGCTCGCGCCCTCGCGCCAGCACACGGCGCCGGCAGCGAGCACATCGGCCTGGAGGCGGGCGGACTCCTCGGCGTTGGTGACTGCGCTGGGACTCATGCGCGGTCCACCGCCCGGCGCCGGTGGTGCCGGCGGATGAGCTCGGACTGGTAGTCGGTGAGCGGCTCCCCGTCCGGGCCGCGCGAGTGCCGGGACCAGATCCCACCGGCGCCCAGGTGGAACGAGGAGGTGGTCGGGGCGAACGCGAGGTCGAACAGGCCGTCGACCTCCGCGATGTGCTCGGCGGCGGACAGCCGCACGAGCGCCTCGACCCGGCGGTCGAGGTTGCGGTGCATGAGGTCGGCCGAGCCGATGTAGGCGACCATCCGGTCGCCGGTGCCGAACACGAAGATCCGCGAGTGCTCGAGGTAGCGGCCGAGGATCGAGCGCACCGTGATGTTCTCGCTCAGCCCCGGGATCCCGGGGCGGATGGCGCAGATGCCGCGCACGAACAGCTCGATCCGCACCCCGGCCCGCGAGGCGAGGTACAGGGCATCGATGATCGGCTCGTCGACGATCGAGTTGACCTTGATCCGGATCCGCCCCTCACACCCGGCCCGGGCGTGCTCGGTCTCGGACTCGATGAGCTCGATGAGGCCCGCGCGGACCCGGTTGGGGGCGACGAGGAGCCGGGAGTAGTCGGCGTGCGGGGCGTAGCCGGAGAGCTGGTTGAAGAGCTTGGTGAGGTCCTGGCCGACCTCCGGGTCGCGGGTGAGCAGTCCGAAGTCCTCGTACCCGCGGGCCGTCTTGGGGTGGTAGTTCCCGGTGCCCACGTGGCAGTAGCGCACGAGCCCGGTGGATTCCTGGCGGATGACGAGGCAGAGCTTCGCGTGGGTCTTGAGGCCGACGATGCCGTAGACCACATGCACCCCGGCGCGCTCGAGCTTGCGCGCCCAGGTGATGTTCGCCTCCTCGTCGAAGCGCGCCTTGATCTCGACGACCGCGAGCACCTGCTTGCCGGCCTGGGCGGCGTCGACGAGCGCGTCGATGATCGGGGAGTCGCCCGAGGTGCGGTAGAGGGTCTGCTTGATCGCGAGCACCTTGGGGTCCGCGGCCGCCTGCTCGAGGAACGCCTGGACGCTCGTGGAGAACGAGTCGTAGGGGTGGTGGAGGAGGATGTCGCGCTCGCTCACCGCCTCGAAGATGTCGACCTGCTCGGAGGTCTCCGCCCGCGACAGGTCCCGGTTCATCGCCGGGACCGCCTTGGGGAAGTGGAGATCGTCGCGGCTGATGTCGGTGATCTCGGACAGTCCGCGGAGATCGAGCGGGGTGGGCAGCTCGTAGATCTCGGATTCGTCGATGCCGAGCTCGCGGGTGAGGATCTCGCGCACCCGCGGGTGGAGGTCGTCGGTCACCTCGAGGCGCACGGCCGGTCCGAAGCGGCGGCGCAGCAGCTCCTTCTCGAGGGCCTTGAGGAGGTTCTCCGCGTCGTCCTCCTCGACCTCGACGTCCTCGTTGCGGGTGACCCGGAACAGCGAGTGGTCGACGATCTCCATGCCCTCGAACAGCCGGTCGAGGTGGGCGGCGATGATCTCCTCGAGCGCGATGAACCGCGCCGGGAACTCCGGGCTCACCTGCCGGGAGTCCGCGGTCTCCGAGACGTTGATGAACCGGGGCAGCACCTGCGGGACCTTGACCCGGGCGAACAGCTCCGCCCCGGACTGCGGGTGCCGCAGCAGCACGCCGAGGTTGAGCGAGAGCCCGGAGATATAGGGGAAGGGGTGCGCGGGGTCGACGGCGAGCGGGGTGAGGACGGGGAACACGCGGGACTCGAAGAACTCGTCGACCTTCGCCCGCTCGTCGGCGGTGAGGTCGGCGATCGACACGGAGAAGATCCCCTCGGCGTCGAGCTTGGGGCCGATGTCGGTCTTGAGCAGCTCGGAGTGGCGCTCCATGAGGACGTGCGCGTGCTTGCCGAGCGAGCGCATGACGGCCCGCGGCTGGGCGCCGGTGATCGACGGCACAGCGAGCCCGGTGGCGATCCGGCGCTTGAGGCCGGCGACGCGGACCATGAAGAACTCGTCGAGGTTGGACGCGAAGATGCTGAGGAAGTTCGCCCGCTCGAGGAGCGGGATCGAGGTGTCGGCGGCGAGCTCGAGGACCCGCTCATTGAACGCCAGCCAGCTGAGCTCGCGATCGAGGAACCGGTCGGGCGGAGCGGGCAGCTCGTGCTCGAGCCCGAAGGCCGATACGTCGTACATTCAGGACTCCTGTGCGGTGGCCGGCGGTGCGTAGCTCACGTGGACGATCGTGTGGACGAAGCCGAGCGACTCGTAGAGGCGGCGCGCCGGGGTGTTGTCGCTCTCGACGTAGAGCTCGACGACCTCGGCCCCGGAGCCGACGAGGTGGTGCATGCCGGCGACGGTGAGGGCGCGGCCCACCCCCGAGGCGTGCACGGCGGGGTCGACGCCGATGACGTAGACCTCACCGGTGGCGGCGCCGGAGGGGTGGTCGCGGTGGAGCTTGGTGTGGTGGAAGCCGATGACCCGGTCCTCGCGCTCGGCGATGAGGACGTCGGCCGGGACGAACCCGGGCGCGGTGACGATCGCGTCGAGATCGGCGCGCGTCTGCCGGCCCTGCTCGGGGTGCCAGTCGAAGGCGGCGTTGTTCACCCGCAGCCACTCGTCCTCGTCGCCGGGGGCGAACGGGCGGATCGTCACCCCGGCCGGGGGTGCGGGCGCAGGCAGGTCGAGCTCGGCCACGGGGTCGGTGCGCAGCTGCAGGAGCTCGCGACCGCGGGTGTAGCCGAGCTCGGCAGCGAGGTGGGCGGCGGCCGGGTGGTCGCCGTGCGACCAGAACCAGGCCGGTTCCTCGGCGGCGGCGAGGTCGGCGTCCATGGTGCGCACGAGGTCCCCGCCGAGTCCGGTGCCGCGCACGGCCGGGGCCACGGTCGCCTCGGCGGCGCCGCGCTCCCCCTGGGCCGCGGCGACTCCGAAGCCCAGGAGCTCCGCACCGTCGGTCGCCGTCCACATCCGGGTGCCGGCGGCGGGCTGCGCGAGCGCCTCGAGGAGCCCGTCGGACAGGGGTGGGGAGCCGTCGGCCCGGGTGGCGGCGGCGAGCAGGGCTGGCAGGGTGTCCGGCGCGGCGGTCGCGGGGCGGATCTCAGGCGCTGACATCGGTGTCCTCCGGTGAGTGGATGGGGGAGGCGAGGGCCACGACCGGCTCGGGGGCCGCCGGGGGGCTGAAGCGGTATCCGACGTTGCGCACGGTGTGGATCGCGGACTCGAGCTCCGAGCCGAGCTTGGCGCGCAGGCGCCGGATGTGGACGTCGACGGTGCGCGTGCCCCCGTAGTAGTCGTAGCCCCACACGTCCTGGAGCAGCTGGGCGCGGGTGAAGACGCGGTCGGGGTGCTGGGCGAGGAACTTGAGGAGCTCGAACTCCTTGTAGGTGAGGTCGATCGGGCGGCCGGCGACGGAGGCGGTGTAGCTGCCCTCGTCGATCACGAGGGAGCCGGCGACCACGGGGGAGTCGGCGGGCTCGCGGGGCACCGCGCGCATCTCCGCCAGGCGCAGGCGGGCGTCGATCTCCGCCGGTCCGGCGGTGGTGAGGACGATGTCGACGGCGTTCCAGCTCGGATTGGCCGCGGCGAGGCCGCCCTCGGTGAGGACGATGATGAGCGGCAGATCGATGCCCACCGTGGCCAGCCGCGAGGCCATGGTGGGAGCGAGGCCGAGGTCCCCGGTCGCATCGAGGAGCGCGACGTCGGCCGGTGGGGCGGCGAGCAGGGACGCCGGGTCCGGGCATGCGGAGTGGACGGTGTGCGGCAGGTAGTCGAGTGCGGGCAAAGCAGCGCAGTCGCGTCCGTGGCCCTCCGGGGCGATGCCCTGGCCCTCCGGGGCGATATGGAGTATGCGCACGCTGTCGGCACCTCCTGCATCGAACCTGTCCTGGCCCTGGCGAGTATACCGGGCGGCCCGGTCGCCTCACCTGCCGGACCGGCGGGCGGGACGGGTGCCGGGGCGGTCGCCCGGGTCGAGCGGATCCGGGCTCCGGTGTCGGCGTGCCGACGAGCACCGAATACCGCCTGCGCCGGCGGTTTGGCAGGATGGGGGGATGATGCGTTGGATCCGGATCGTGGTCGCCCTGTGCCTGACGGCGGCCCTCGGCGTCTCCATCTACTTCGGCATCATGCCCTTCGCGCTGGCGTGTCTCGTCGTCGTCGCGGCGCTCGCCTACGGCTGGCCCCGCCTCACCGACTCCCCGCAGCCGCGCGCGACCACGCTCATGCTCCTCGTGCTCGGCGTCGTCGGCATGGCCACGGTGTGGTTCGCCCCCACCGCGCCGTACCTCGACTGGCTGCCGATCGTCGCCGGCGTCGGCCTGCTCTGGGCCTTCGTGCAGAACCTCGTGCGCGGGATCGGTGCCTCGCACGCGGTCGTCAACGTGTCCGCCCAGGTCGCCGGGCTCGTCATCGTGCTGTCGGCGGCCAGCTGGGTCGGGGCGATCCAGGTGCCCGGGGACAAGGAGGCGGTGATCGTCGGCCTCGTCGCGATCCTCCTCGCCCAGGCGGCGACCGTGGTGCCCTGGCCGCCGCGCTACACCTCGCCGCTGGCCCTGCTCCTGGCCGTGCTCGGCGCCGCCGTGACCGCGACGATCATGGTCGACGGCAGCCTGAACCTGTGGGGCGCGGTGGGCCTCGGCTTCGCCATGGGCCTGCTCGTCGCCGCGACGGACCGGATCCTCGGCCTCGTCGCCCGCAGCCGCCTGCAGACCCGCGAGCTGCGGAAGGAGCGGCGCCGGGACAAGGCGCGCCTGCTCACCGTGCAGATGGCACTCGGTGCGGCACCGATCGCGCTCGGCGGGATCGTCGTCTACGTCATCGAGCGGATCCTCCTCTTCCGCTGAAGCGCGCGCTGCCCGTTCGAGGTGCTCTCCGACGTCCCGCTGAGGTGCGCGCTGCCCGCTCGAGGTACTCACCGACACCTCGCGGCGCCCGCCCCCGCAGACCGGCGGCGCGCCCCGTCCCGAGCCTCGTCCGACCTCGGGAGATACCGTGCGCGCGGTGGGGCCGATGGGTACAATGGGCGCCATGGACAACCTCGTGATGCTCGAAATCATCTTCACCGCGCTCGTCGCGCTCGCCGGTCTCGGTGCTGCCGGGGTGGCCGTCAAGGTCATCACCAACCTCTTCAAGACCCCCCGCTGACCGCATGCCGATCGAACTCGACCCGGACCTCCAGCCGGAGCTCGTGCCGCTGTCGTGGCTGCTGGGCTCCTGGGAGGGCGTGGGCGTGGTCGGGTACCCGGGCACACCGGAGCGGCAGTTCGGCCAGCGCATCGACTTCGTCGCACCCGCTCGGGCCCCGTTCCTCCACTACACCGCCCAGGCCTGGCTGCTCGACGAGGACGGCCGCCCGGCGGACACCCTGACCCTGGAGACCGGGATCTGGCAGCTCGTCCGGCCGCGGCGCGAGTACGACGCCGGCCCCGGCCTCATGGTCCCCACCGAGGAGTCCCCCTTCACCACGGCGGAATCCGTCGAGGGCCTGCGGGGCGCGGACGGCGACTTCGAGATCGAGGTCGAGATCGCCCACCCGCACGGCGTCATGGAGCTCTACGCCGGCCGGGTCGCCGGCCCCCGGATCGACCTCGCCACGGATGTCGTCGCCCGCACCACCACGGCGAAGGAGTACACCGCTTCGACGCGGATGTACGGCCTCGTCGACGGTGAGCTCATGTGGGCGTGGGACATGGCCGCACTCGGCCAGGACATCACCACGCACGCTTCGGCCCGCCTCAAGAAGGTCTCCTGATCCCCTCCTCGGAGATCGGCGCTCGTCCGGCTCGCCGGGCGCGTACCCGCGCGGTCGCCCTCGTCCTCGCCGTCGTCCTGCTCGCACTCATCGCGTTCGCGGCCCTGACCACGGTCCGGGTCAACGCGCTCATCGGCCATCTCGAGGCCGCCTCGGCCGCCGCCGAGGACTACATGATGGCCCTCGCCGAGGATCCTGCGGCGCTGCCCGGCCACCTCGACCGCGCCCGGTCCGAGCTCGATCAGGCCGAGGCGGAGCTCGCCGAGGTGCCGCTCGCCCAGCTCACCGCCGTCCCCTGGCTGGGCCGCAACCTCACCGCCACCGCGACCGCCGTGGACCAGATGCAGGTCCTCACCGAGGAGGTCGCCCCCGTCCTCAGCGACGCCGCCGTGCTCCTCGACTTCGAGACGCTGCGCCTGCGCGACCCGGGCAGTACGGTGGGCGAATGGCGCACGACGATCGAGGACTCGGTGGACGTCATCCGGGCCGCCCCCGGCGCGATCGATCGGCTGGGCGAGGTGCGCACGGCGATCTCGGAGATCGACACCGACGGCCTGCTGCCGGCGGTGCGCGATGCGATCGAGGAGCTCGAGCTCGCCCTCGACGACGCCTACGGCCGGGTGGCGCCGGTCCGCAAGACCTTCAGCGATCTGCAGGAGCGGGTCCGGGACGGGATCGAGAACTTCGATCTCCTCGACCTCATCCGCAACCTCGTGTGAGCACCCCGGTGCGACACCCCGCAGCGAGACCGAGAGGAGCACGACGATGACCCAGCACCCCGCCGCCCCCGAGGAGCGCGAGCCCCGAGCCCCGACCGGTGCGCAGGTGCCGCAGGCCGAGGCGCCGGCTCCCGCTCCCGTGCTGCCCAACGTCCTGCGCTTCCCACGCTCGAGCGCCGTCATGGGGGAGGGCGCGCACGCCGGGGAGGTCGCCCACTTCGGCGGCCCGCTGCGCGAGCAGCGCCTGCTCGCGCAGGGTCGCGCGGTCGCGGACCTCCAGGCCGTCCGCGTCCTCACCCTGACCGGGCCCGACGCCCTCAGCTGGCTCAATTCGCTCACCACGCAGAAGATCGACACCCTGCGCCCCGGACAGTCGACGGAGACCCTCGTGCTCTCGCCCACCGGGCACATCGAGCACTGGCTGCGCATCCACGACGACGGGGAGCGCCTGTGGCTGCTCACCGACGGGGACGCCGCGGCCGCGCTCGGCTTCCTCGAGTCGATGAAGTTCATGATGCGCGTCGAGCTCGCCGACGTCTCCGCCGACTACCAGTGCCTGGGCTTCGACGCAGCCCGCCTCGAGGCGGCCCGCCCCGATGCCGAGCGGTCCGGGGGCCGGGCCGGCGGTGGGGGCCCGGCCGGGCAGGCGGCCGGCACGGACCGGGCCCAAGCCGCGCCCGCCTCGGCCGCGGTGCCCGGCGGCCTGCCCGCGGCGATCGTGTGGGCCGACCCGTGGCCGGAGATCGGTGAGGGCTCGGCCTCCTACGCCGCGCTCGACCTCGGAATGCCCGTGGCCTCGCCGGAGCACCCCGGCGGTGAGCACGCGTTCCGGATCGCGGTGTGCGACCGGGCCGCGCTCGCGGACTGGGACCCGGCCGCCGCCGGCCTCGAGGTCGTCGGCCGCGACGCCTGGGAGGCGCTGCGGATCGAGGCCTGGCGGCCCGGTCTGCCCGAGGTCGACCACAAGTCGCTCGTCGGCGAGCTCGACGTGCTCCGCACCGCCGTCCACCTCGCGAAGGGCTGCTACCGCGGTCAGGAGGCCGTCGCGCGGATCCACAACCTCGGACAGCCGCCCCGGCGCCTCGTGTTCCTCCACCTCGACGGCTCCGCCCACGCCCTGCCGGCCCCCGATGCCGAGGTGCGCGCGGAGGTCCGCGGTGCGGTGCGCGCGGTGGGACGGATCACCTCGGCCGCCCTCCACCACGAGCTGGGTCCGATCGCGCTCGCCCTCGTCAAGCGCAGCCTGCCGGTCGACGAGCAGCTGCTCGTCGAGGTCGACGGCGGAGAGGTCATCACTGCGGCCCCCGAGCCGATCGTCGCCGCGCAGCGGGAGAACCGGTCGGGTGTGCCGAAGATCAACCGGGACGTCGACCAGCGCCACCGCTGAGACACGGTGCCGGGAGTCGGCGCGGCCGCCGGGTGATCATCGTCACCCGCTCGGCGTGGGGCGCGAGCAGGCGTCCGGTCGGTTCGGGACCGGGCGCCCCGCCCCGTCTTGCGGCAGGGTGCCGGGGTATGACAACCCTGCCGGAATGGGTCTAATGTGCCCAGTATGAGCACCTCAGAGCTGGGCGGCACCGCGCTGCCGCAGGAACGCAGAATCGTCACCGAGATCCCCGGCCCCAGGTCGCAGGAGATCGAGGCCCGTCGCACCAAGGCCGTCGCGGCCGGTGTCGCCTCGAGCCTGCCGGCCTATGTGGTCGCCGCCGGCGGCGGCATCCTCAAGGACGCCGACGGCAACCAGATCATCGACCTCGGCTCCGGCATCGCCGTGACCACGGTCGGCAACTCGAACCCGCGGGTCGTCGAGCGGGCCGCCGCGCAGCTGTCGGCCTTCACCCACACCTGCTTCATGGTCAACCCGTACGAGGGCTACATCGAGCTCGCGGAGAAGCTCAACGCGCTCACCCCGGGCGGCTTCGACAAGCGCACCGTGCTGCTGAACTCCGGTGCGGAGGCGGTGGAGAACGCGGTGAAGATCGCCCGCGCCCACACCGGTCGCGACGCCGTCGTCGTGTTCGACCACGCCTACCACGGCCGGACGAACCTCACCATGGCGATGACCGCGAAGGCCCATCCCTACAAGGCGGGCTTCGGCCCGTTCGCCGGCGAAGTCTACCGCGCCCCGATGTCCTACCCCTACCGCGACAACGACGCGGCCGGCACCAAGGTGTCCGGTGAGGACGCGGCGAAGCGCGTGATGACGATGATCGACAAGCAGATCGGCGCGGACAACGTCGCGGCGCTCGTCATCGAGCCGATCCAGGGCGAGGGCGGCTTCATCGTCCCGGCCGAGGGCTTCCTCCCCGCGCTCGTCGAGTACGCGCGCGCCAACGGCATCGTGTTCGTCGCCGACGAGGTGCAGGCCGGTTTCGCCCGCACCGGGAAGATGTTCGCCAGCGAGTGGGAGGGCATCGAGCCCGACCTCGTCACCACCGCCAAGGGCATCGCCGGCGGTCTGCCGCTGTCGGCCGTGACCGGCCGCGCGGAGATCATCGACTCGGTGGGCGCCGGCGGACTCGGCGGCACCTACGGCGGCAACCCGACCGCGGTCGCCGCGGCCCTCGGCGCGATCGAGGCCTACGAGCAGGACGACCTTGTCGCCCGCGCGCTGCAGATCGGGGAGATCATCACCGAGCGCGTGGTGCGCCTGCAGACCGAGCACCCGGAGGTCGGCGACATCCGCGGCCGCGGTGCGATGCAGGCGATCGAGCTCGTCGCCAGGGATTCGATCGAGCCCAATCCGGACCTCGCGAAAGCCGTGGCGGCGTACGCGGCGAAGAACGCCGTGCTCGTGCTCGTCACCGGCACCTTCGGCAACGTGCTCCGCTTCCTCCCGCCGCTGACCATCAGCGACGAGCTCCTCAACGAGGCCTTCGACGTCCTCGAGGAGGCCTTCGCCGACGCCCTCGGCTGAGCCCGCCCCGCACCGCCGTCAGGTGGTCACAGATCCACGATTCCGCACCTCCGAATCAGGGATCTGTGACCACCTGACGCGTTTCCAGTGCGCGCTCGAGCTTTCCCAGCCATGTCGATTCCGGGGTGGTGGAGGTGATCCGGATGACGAGGTACCCGATGTCGCGGAGATCGTCGTAGCGCTCGATGTCGTAGTCCCACTGGCCCTTCTTCCGGTGGTGGCGTCCCTCGTACTCGAGCACGACCCGCTCCCGGCGGTATCCGAGGTCGGGGAAGACGTGATGGCCGGAGGCGAGCCGGATCTCCGGGTGCACCTCGGGCTCGGGCAGGCCGGCCCGCACGATGGTGAGCCGCACATCGGTCTCCTTCGGGGAATCGACGTCGGCTCGTGCGCTCGCCGCGGCGTCGACGAGCGTCCGCTTGCCGGTGTAGCGGTGCTGCGTGGCGACGAATGCGCGGAGGTCGTCGATCGTCGTCATCGGCGGGCCGTTCCATCCGCCCACGATCGCATCGCAGACCCGCACGAGGGTCCACCGGTCGAGCAGACCGGCCAGTTCGAGCAGCACGTAGGCCGGATGATTCAGCTGCAGGTCGTGCACCGATCGGGCCAGGAGCCGGTCGCTGCGATGACCGATCGTGTTCCGCATCCGGGTGCGGTTCCCGGTCGCTCGCGTGAGGACATGGAGAGCGCCCCCGCGGTGGCGCGCCGGCAGCGGCAGGCCGTAGAGTTCCGCAGCGGTGAGCGAGCAGAACACCGCTGCGGGATGCACTGCCGCGAGCTGTCGGGCCCGCCGATAGGTCTCGATCCACCCGTCGTCGACCCACTCGGGGACGAGCACGGTCTCGCTCGAGGACGCGGATTCGTGAGCGCCGTAGATGCTGCGTTCGGCCAACGGCGTCGAGTCGAAGAAGTACGGGGTGTGGCCGGTCTCTTCCGCAGTGGAGCGGGTGATGATCCGCGGCAGTTCGAGCGGAGTCGCGCGGATCGGTGCGGCGCGGCGTCGGTGCATGAGGGGTCCTCCGGGGGAGAGCAGGCGGCGGTGCGGGTGCCGGACCGCCGTCGTTCGGGAGTGCGGCCGGGCCTGTTCGGTCCTCCCAGTGAAGTCCGATGCGTCGGCGGGGTCGACCGATCGCCGCGACCTGTGGACAGCACTCCGCGGTCGGCCTGTCGGTGACCTCGCGTCGCACCGCTGTGACCTGACGACGTGCGACCCGGTCAGCGGCTCTGCGCCGTGCTCAGGTGGTCGCAGATCCACGATTCCGCACCTCCGAATCAGGGATCTGTGACCATTCGACGTGCGGGAGGGGGAGCTGGGGTGGTCGGGCTGGGCTTGGAATGTTTCGTCGGGTGCTCCTGTTGTCCAGGACATGAAGCTCTCCGTTCTCGATCTCATCCCGGTGCGCGGCGACCAGACCACTGCGCAGGCCCTGCACGCCTCGAAGTCGCTCGTCGGGACCGCCGACCGGCTCGGCTACACCCGCTACTGGGTGGCCGAGCACCACAACATGAAATCCGTCGCTTCGACCTCCCCGGGCATCGAGCTCATGCACCTGGGGCAGGGCACCGAGCGGATCCGCCTGGGCTCCGGCGGCGTCATGCTGCCCAACCACGCCCCGCTCGCCGTCGCGGAGCAGTTCGCGCTGCTGAGCGCCGTCTACGGCGACCGGATCGACCTGGGCATCGGCCGCGCTCCCGGCACCGACCCGATCACCTCGATGGCGATGCGCGGGCACCTGGGTGAGGGCCGGATGGTCGACCGCGAGGGCAACCAGATCGACCCCGTCGAGCAGTTCCCCCAGCACGTCATGGACACCCTCGCGCTGCTCTCGCCCGAGGGTGCCGCGGTCCCGATGTTCGGCGGCCGCGAGCACCGGCTGGCCGCGACCCCGCGGATGACTGCCGCCCCGCACGTGTGGCTGCTCGGCTCGAGCGGCTACTCCGCGCAGCTGTCCGCCGCGCTCGGCCTGCCCTACGTGTTCGCCCACCACTTCTCCGGCCACGGCACCGAGGCCGCCCTCAACCTCTACCGGAACTCCTTCACCCCGACCGCCCACGCCGGCCAGCCCGAGGTGTCCGCCCCGACGACCTTCCTCACCGTCAACGCCGTCGTCGCCGACACCCGCGAGGAGGCGCTCGCGCTCGCCGAGCCGTACATGTTCACCATGGCCAACCTGCGGATCGGCGCCCCGATCACCACGCTGCCCCTCGTCGGCGCGGACGTGGCCGAGAAGATGAGCGCCGGCCACCGCGAGCTCGCGGAGAAGATGCTCAGCACCTGGATCGTCGGCACCCCCGCCGAGGCGGCCGCGCAGCTGCAGGAGACCACCGCCCGGTTCGACGTCGACGAGGTGATGATCCACCCGGTCGCCGGCGCCCGGCCCGAGGACCCGCTCGACGAGGTGCCCGGCCGCACCCGCACCCTCGAGCTGCTCGCCGGCGAGCTCCTGGGCTGAGCTCCGCAGCTCGCCCGAGCCGGGACGCGTACTACGCGGCGGCGGGGCGAGCCCCATCGACTCCACCGCGCACCCGGATCCCGCCGATGAGAGCGGCGATCCCGAGGAGCGCGGCGGCGGCGACGGCACCGCTCGCCAGGTCCGGTGCCCAGCGGAACAGCGCCGTGAGGTCGAGCCCGGTGGCGGCCGGCAGCGCGACGACGAGCGCCGAATAGAGCACCGATCCAGAGCCTCCGTCGGTTGCCGCGCCACCGCCCGCATCAGAACCGTTCCCAGCATCCGCGCCGCCGCCGGCCGCCGCGTCGCCGAGCACATCGGCGGCGAGGGTGCTCGCCGATTCGGCGACGGCCGTCGACCCCGGTTCGCCGTACTCGGGCACGAGCAGGACGACGGCGAGCCCCTTCGCGGGGAGGACTTCCACTCGCGTGAACGCCCCGGGCACCGCGCCCGAATGGTGGATCCGCTCCACCGCGGCCCCGGCGATCTCCGCCGCATCGTAGTTCCACCCCAAGCCATAGCGCGGCGCGATGGCGTGCTCGGTCGCCGCGCCGGTGGGTGCCGCGGCGGCGCGGGACCGGTCATGGAACGCTGCACCCTCCGGGCCCAGATTCCAGCTCGCTCAGGCGGCGAGCTCGCCGAGGTCGCCGCCGAGGTATCCGTAGCCCAGGCCGGTGCCGTCGCAGCGTTCGGGTGCCGGCATGGTGAACCCGAGGAACGGGACGGCGCCCGCCTCCATCTCGGCCTCGCAGCCGCGGGCGTGCTCGGCGGCCGCCTCGGCGAAGGGCGCGTCGGTGATCTCCTCGACGATGGCCTGGAGGACGAGGTAGTTCGTGCTCGCATAGCGGAATCCGTCACCGGGGTCGAGCGGGGCGGGCACATCGTCGAGGACGTCGAGCGCGTGCGCCCCGGGCCGGTGTCGATCCGTCGCGCCGAGGTCATGGCTCAGCCCGCTCGTGTGGGTGAGCAGCCGGCGGACGGTGACGTCCCGTACTGGGTCGGGGAGTCCGGGGAGCACCGAGCCGGCGGTGTCGTCGAGGCCCACGCGACCGCTCTCGACGAGCTCGTCGACGACGGCTCCCGTGATGCCCTTCGACACCGAGCCCCAGCGCACCGCCGCCGAGGCGCCCGCCGGTGCCCCCGTACCATCGCCGTCCGAGGTCGTGGGTGCCGCCATCGAGCCGGTGACCGCTGCCTCCTCGATCCCGTGCTCGCTCACCACCGCGGCGGCGGCACCGGGCACATCGAGCCCGGCGACGAACCGTTCGAGCCCGGGATACGACTGCCGGTCCGACTCACGCGGGTCGGTGACGGCGCCTGTGTCGGTCACGGTGCCGACGGCACTCGCCTCCTGCGCGGCGGCGAGGCCGGTGTGGAGCGGTGCGCTGACCACCGTCAGCGCGAGGACGATGCCGAGGGCGAGAACCGCGGCGAACGCTGAGACGGCCGGCCGGCGGGGATCGGCGGGGCTGGACGACGGGGCGGGGGCAGTGGACATGGGGGCCTCCTGCTTGCCACGCTATCCACCGATCCGCCCGCAGACGGTGGGGAAAGCCGGACCCCCGGTGCGGGTTTCCCCACGGGATCACCCGACGAGGGGCACGGGCCCGCCTCGATCCGACCCGCCTCAGCCGTGCGCGCCCTGCGAGGTCCCGAGGGAGGTCGTCCGGCTCTGTGCCGCGCGCACCCGGATCGACCGGGCGAGGTCGTCGCGGAGCTCGAGGAGGAGCCGGCGCAGCGCACCCGGGGCCTCCGGATTGCGCATGAGCCAGGCGTCCGTGCGTTCGAGCACGTCCGCAGGCCGCTGCGAGCCGTGCGGATAGAGGCCGACGACGAGCCGGCGGGCGATCTCGATCGATCGCGTGCTCCACACCGTGTCGAGCAGTTCGAAGTAGGGCCCGACGAACGGCTCGGTGAGCGGCAGGGCGCTCGGCGCGGTGAAGCCGGCGATCACCGCGGAGATCATGTCGTTGCTGAGCTCGGCGTCCCCGGTGAGCGATTCCCACGCCCGCATCTTGACGATCGGCAGCGGCCGCGCGGCCTGCGCCGTCGCGGCGTGGAGCGCGCCCGAGCCGGTGCGGTCGGCCGCCGCCTCCTGCGCGATCTCCGCGACATCCGCCCAACCGAGAGCGACGAGCGCGATGAGCGCCTTCCACCGCAGCGCATGGTCGATCTCGAGACCCGGGAACTCCTCGAGCCGGCCGGTGAGCAGGGTCGAGGCGAACTCGCGGGCCGCGACGACCGCCGGATCCGCTCCCGAGGCGCCCGCCGGCTCGCCCGTCCCGCCCGCCGTGCGCGCGAGGAGGGAGAGCACGGTGGAGGCGAGGTCGAGCTGCGCGTCGGACCCCGGTTCGGCGGCGACCAGGGAATCGAGTGCAGCGCCGAGCGCACCGGCCACCGCGGCGGGCCGGCCCGCCGGGTCGGCCCAGCGGTCGAGCGCGGTGAGCATCGTCGTGCGCAGCCCGGCGGCGATCCCCGGGTGCGTCTCCTTCGACAGTGCGCGGCAGTACGCGGCGAGGTAGTCCTCGACGGGCAGCAGCCCGTCGCGCAGCGCATTGCCGAGCGCGGACCACACGAGCGCCCGGTGCAGGGGATCGGCCAGCCGGGACACGCTCGACAGCGCCGTCGCCGTCGAGCGCGCATCGAGCCGGACCTTGCAGTAGTCGAGGTCGCCGTCGTTGGGCAGCAGCAGCGCCGGCAGCGGGGTGCCGAGCATCTCCGGCACGTCGCAGTCCGGCACGGCGAAATCGAGGGTCCACGTCTTCGAGCGCTCGAGCACCGGGCCCACCCGGTCGAAGGCCGCGATCGCGAGCCGGTGGGGGCGCACCACCTCGGGCTCGGGCTCGGTGTTGCGCTGCCGGATGCGGATGTCGGAGAGCACCTCCCCGCCCGGGCCGCCCCCGGTCTCCCCGCCCGTACCGGCCTCGGCGGTCTCGACGGCGAGCTCGATCTCGGAGACGCCCACCGTGCCCAGCCAGGCGTCGGCCCAGTGGTGGACGTCGCGGTGGGGTGCGGCCTCGGCGAGGGCGCCGAGGAAGTCCTGGAGCGTCGCGGTGCCGAAGGCATGGGCGCGGAAGTAGCGGCGGCTGCCGTCGAGGAACGCCGCGCGCCCGACGAAGGTCACGAGCTGCTTGAGGACCGAGGCGCCCTTCGCGTACGTGATGCCGTCGAAGTTGAGCTTCGCGGCCTCGACATCGGGGATGTCGGCGACGATCGGATGGGTGGTCGGGTACTGGTCCTGCCGGTACGCCCAGTCCTTGCGGCGCAGCGCGAAGGTCACCCAGCCGTCGGTGTACTCCGTCGCCTCCGCCAGCGCGAGGCCGGCCATGTAGTCGGCGAAGGACTCCTTGAGCCACAGGTCGTCCCACCACCGCATGGTGACGAGGTCGCCGAACCACATGTGCGCCATCTCGTGGAGGATGACGTTGGCCCGCGACTCGCGCATCGAGCGGGTGACCTTGTCGCGGAAGATCAGCGAGTCGGTGAAGGTCACGAGCCCGGGGTTCTCCATCGCGCCGAGGTTGTACTCGGGGACGAACACCTGGTCGTACTTGCCCCACGGGTAGGGGAGGTCGAAGGCGGCGTGGAAGAAGTCGAGGCCCTGCGCGGTGACCCGGAAGATCTCCGCGGCGTCCATGTGCTCGGCGAGGGAGGCGCGGGTGAGCAGGCCGAGCTCGATCGGCTCCCCGGTGACCGGGTGCCGGTAGGTGGTGCGGGCCTCGGCGTAGTTCCCCGCGATGACGCAGGTGATGTAGCTCGAGAGCACCTCGGTGTCGGCGAACTCGTGGCAGGCGATGCCGGCATCGGGGGTGCTGCGCTCGGCGAGCACCGCATTGCTGCGGACCACGAGGTCGTCCGGGGCGAGCACGGTGAACGCGAAGCGGGCCTTGAGGTCGGGCTGGTCGAAGTTCGCGAACACGCGGCGCGCGTCGGTCGGTTCGTACTGGGTGTAGAGGTGGACGGTGTCGTCGGCGGGGTCGAAGAAGCGGTGCAGCCCCTCGCCGGTCCGCGAGTACAGCGCCCGGGCGTGGATGCGCAGGGTGTTCTCCCCGGCCCGCGGGACGAAGCGCACCCGCGCGCCGTCGAACACCTCGGCCGGATCGAGCGGGGCGCCGTTGAGGCTCGCCTCGACGATCCCGGCGGCGATGATGTCGATGAACGTCGGCTCCGACCGGGCGGCGGTGAACTCCACGGTGGTCACCGAATCGAACTCGCGCTGCTCCGGATCGGCGCAGGAGGAGAGGTCTAGGATGGTGGCGTACCGGGAGACCGTGAGCAGGTCGGAGCGATGACGCGCCTCGTCGCGGGTGAGATTGGTCGTCATGGAGCCTCCTTCGACACGGTGCCCCGAACGGACGCCGTGGTCCTGGGCGGCACCGACCGGGTTCCGGCCCGCGCCGCCGCTTCCGCGCCGAGAACGGGTCCCGCTGTCGGCGACACTGCGTCCCAGCATGCCACAGGAGGGAGAACTGCGTGAGTCGTGAGAACGGCAGTCGGCTCCGCCCGAGCGCCTGGCCCGGGCAGGCGGCCGGGCATCTGCGCAACCGCACCCGCCTGGGCGCCCGCCGCACCCGTGCCAATCTGTCCCAGCTCCTCCAGGTCACCGTCGGCGCCACGCTGGCCTACGCCTTCTGCCAGGTCGTGCTCGGCCACGAGTACCCCTTCCTCGCCGCGGTCGCCGCCGCCGTGGGCACCGGGGTGACCGCCGACCGCCGGGTCCGCCGCTCGATGGAGATCGGATTCGGGGCGACCGCCGGGGTGCTCGTCGGGGAGCTCATGCTCGTGACCTTCGGGTCGGGGCTGTGGCAGCTCGCGGTGACGATGATCCTCGGTCTGATGGTCGGCACGATGATCAACTCCGGGGGCATCTTCATCACCCAGATCGGCGTCCAGTCGGTCTACGTCATCACCGTGCCGCAGGCCGCGGCGGCCCAGCCCTTCGACCGGACCGTCGATGCGCTCGTCGGCGCGGTCGTCGCGATCCTCATGGCGCTCATCGTCCCCAACGACGCCCGCAAGGGCCCGCGGGACAAGGCGTCCTCGCTGCTCACCGAGATCTCCGAGACCCTGCTCGAATCCGCCGATGCGCTCGCCCGCGCCGACGCCCATGCCGCCCGCCGGGCTCTGTCGCGGGCGCGGGACACGCAGGGGATCGTCGACTCCTGGCGCTCGACCCTGCGGATCTCCCAGGAGGCCACCCGGATCAACGCCCGTTCGCGGCGCTACGCTGCCGAGGTGACCCGCCTGGCCCGGGCCGTCGAGTTCACCGACCGTGCGATGCGGATGGTGCGGGTGGTCGCGCGGCGGACCCAGGCGATGGCCGAGCTCGGGACCGAGCGTCCGCAGCACGCCGAGCTCGTCCGCGGCCTCGGGGAGGGGGCGCGGCGCTTGCGGGTGGCGCTCGAACGGGGTACCTCGCGCACCCCGGCCGAGGAGTTCCTGTCCGAGGTCGCCGCCCGGCTCGATCCCAACGGCCGGGACGCTGCGGACATGCAGGACCGCACGCTCGTGCTGCTCCTGCGCCCGCTCGCCGTCGACCTGCTCCAAGCGGCCGGCCTGACCGAGGAGGCCGCGCTCGAGCAGCTGCCGGTGCTCAGCGACGACACCGCCGAGGGCCCGCCGGTCGAGTGAGGGTGCCCGGCGCACCCGGCGCACACGTCCGCTCCGAGCGGACTGACAGCACTGCCCGGTAGGGTCGGCGGATATGTCAGCGCTCGCCAGCATTCAAGGTCTCGTGTTCCTCCTCCTCACCGTCGCGGCATTCATCGTCGAACTCGTCGCGTTCATCGACTCGCTGCGCTACCGCGATGAGGTCTATCGCGCCGCCGACAAGCGCTCGAAGACCTTCTGGACCGTGATCCTCGGCATCTCCGCGGTCGTCGGCTTCCTCGCGATGCCGCCGCTGCAGGCGATGCCGATCTTCATCTCGCTGCTCGGATTCGTCGCCGCCGCCGTCTACTTCGCCGACGTCCGCAAGGGCCTGCGCGCCGTCGACCCCCGCTTCCGCAATCGATGACGCAGGACCCCGATCGACCCGGCGCGGACTCCGGCTGGATGTCGGCGTTCGGCTCCGGGGATCCGGTGACGCTGTTCGGCCACGGCTTCTCCGGCGCGATCCGCGATACCCGCCCCTTCGCCTCCGGGATCGCCGGCACCCGGGTGCTCGTCAACCTCGGCGGCCACGGCGGCAGGCCCTCCCCGGGCCCCGGCTGGACCTACGGCACCATCGCCGAACAGCTCGCCGCCGCGCTCGAGGCCTCCCGCGCCACCCGTGCGCTCGGCGTCTCGATGAGCGCCGGCGGACTCGCCCGGCTCATCACCGCAGGCCACCCGGCCGCCACGGGCCTGGAGAAGGTCGCCTTCGTGCTGCCCGCCTCGTGGGCGGGGTTCACTCCCGAGGTGCGCGCGGCCCACGCCGCCCATGTCGAGGCGATCCGCACCCACCTGGCCTCCGGCGATCGCGCCGCGCTGCTCGACGCGCTGCTGGCCCGGGAACCCGCCGAGGTTGCGGACCTGCCGCCGGCCCGTGCCTGGGCGGCCGCGAAGGTCGACGCGCTGTTCGACACCGACATGTCCGACGGCGTGGGCCTCGCGCTCGACAGCGCCGTCGCCGACCCGGCCCGCGCACTCGAGGCGGCCGGGGCCTTCCGCGGCGAGGCGCTCGTCCTCACCCACGAGGACGACCGCTCCCACCCGGTGTCCGTCGCCCGCGACTGCGCGGCGGCCTTCCCGCGCGCATCCCTCGAGGTCCTGCCGGCAGGCAGCATCCTGTGGCGCGGCCGCAGCGAGGTGCGCCGGATCCTCCGGGCCTTCTTCGACGATGAGGAGACCTGAGCGCCCCGGTAGAATCGGATACCGTGCGCATCGCTGTCCTCTCCCTCCACACCTCGCCCGCCGCGCAGCCCGGTCAGGGCGACGCCGGGGGGATGAATGTCTACGTCCGGGCGACGGCCGCCGAACTCGCCCGCGCCGGGCACACGGTGGAGATCTTCACCGCCGACCCGCTCGCCCCGACCACCGGCACCGTCGAGCTCGCCCCCGGGGTGCGCCTCCACCAGCTCGACACTTCCGCCCGGGACAAGACGGCGCTCGCCGACGACGTGCCCGCCCTCGCCGCCGCACTCGCCGCGCACCCCGCGTACGCCGGCTGCGAGCTGATCTGGGCGCACTACTGGATCTCCGCGCTCGCCGGGCTCGCACTCACCGAGCACCCCACCCCCGCGCCCACCCCCGGCCCGCGCCTCGTCGTGTCCTTTCACACGATCGCCGCGGTCAAGGACCGCGACACCGGGGCGGCCCTCGAGCCCGCGCAGCGCCGGCACGCCGAGGAGCGGATCGCCGCCGGTGCGGACCTCCTCGTCGCGAACACGGAGGCGGAGGCCGCGGACATGGTCGACCTGCTCGGTGCGGACCCCGCCCGCGTCGTCACCGCGATGCCCGGCGTCGACCTCGCAACCTTCACCCCCGGGCCCCTGCACACCGCCCGCCGCGCCGTCGGGGAGCAGGACGCGGATCTGCTGCTCCTCTACGTCGGCCGGATGCAGCACGTCAAGGGCACGGACACCGCGGTCGAGGCGCTCGCCGCGCTGGCTCGGTTCGACCCCATGCTCGCCGCGCGCACCCGCCTCGTCATGCTCGGGGCCGCCTCCGGGGAGGGCACCGACCCCGCCGCGGTGAGCGCGCGCATCGACGCCGCCGGGCTGCACGGCCGGGTCGAGATCCTGCCGCCGGTGCCGGCCGCCGTGCTCGCCGACTGGTACCGGGCGGTCGACCTCGTGCTCGTGCCCTCGCGCAGCGAATCCTTCGGGTTCGCCGCCGCCGAGGCGCAGGCCTGCGGGGCACCCGTCGTCGCCTCAGCCGTGGGCGGCCTCACCCACGTCGTCGAGGCCGGCCGCACCGGCCTCCTCATCGCCGAGGACGACCCGCTGACCTGGGCCGAGGGGATCGAGGCCCTCTTGTGCGATCCCGCCGCGCGTGCTCGGATGGGAGCAGCGGCCGCGCAGCGGGCCCGCGAGTTCGACTGGCGCACCTGTGCGGCGACCGTGCTCGCAGCGGTGCCGGCCGCGCCGGACGCCCTGCCCGGGACCGCGGAGGCGAGAGGTGGAGGACCACGATGAATGACTCGACGGACAACGGCACGACGGACGGGACCGCGGCGGGCGGCACGCGGATGCTCTCCCCGGAGGACGCGAGCGAGCTCGCGCTCGCCTGGGCACGGGAGCAGGACCTTGAGGCCGACCGGCTGGGGGAGGCGCACGTCGCCGTCACCCTGCCCGGCGAACGGAAGCTCAAGACCACGGTGTCGATCCGGTGCTCGCCGCGCTCGGTCGACCTCCAGGCCTTCGTCATCCGCCACCCGGACGAGAACCGGGAGAGGTTCCAAGCCTGGCTGCTCCACAAGAACTCGAAGCTCCGCGGGCTGGCGTTCTCCACCGACCCCCTGGGCGACGTCTACCTCGACGCCTCGCTGCCGCGCGAGGCGTGGAACACCGAGGTCCTCGACTCGCTCATGGGCCGCTTCCTCACCGCCGCCGACGAATCCTTCAACGACCTGCTCGTGCTCGGCTTCCTCACCTCGATGAAGCGCGAATGGGCCTGGCGGATCGCACGCGGGGAGTCGACCCGCAACCTCGCGGCCTTCGAGCCCCTGCTCTCCGGTGACGACAACGAGTTCCTCGGCCGGTACTGAACGCCCCCGGGCCCCGGCTTCGGGATGCTCGGGCCCGAACCCCGGAACCGCGTGCGCCCGGCCGCGCACCCGTGGAAGAATGCAGCCATGACGTACAACCTCGTGCTCCTGCGCCACGGCGAGAGCGAATGGAACCAGAAGAACCTGTTCACCGGCTGGGTCGACGTGCCGCTCACCGACAAGGGCCGCACCGAGGCCGCCCGCGCCGGCGAGCTGCTCATCGCCCACGAGCTGCTGCCCGACGTGCTCCACACCTCGCGCCTCAAGCGGGCGATCCTCACCGCGAACCTCGCGCTCGAGGCCGCCGATCGCTCGTGGATCGACGCCAAGCGCACCTGGCGGCTCAACGAGCGCCACTACGGCGCGCTCCAGGGCAAGAACAAGAAGGAGATCCGCGAGGAGTTCGGCGAGGAGCAGTTCATGACCTGGCGCCGGTCCTTCGACACCCCGCCGCCGGTGCTCGACGACTCCTCCGAGTGGTCGCAGGTCGGGGATCCGCGGTATGCGAACCTCGCCGATGCGATCCCGCGCACCGAGTGCCTCGCCGACGTCATCGTCCGCATGCTCCCGTACTGGTACGACGGGATCGTGCCCGATCTGCAGCTCGGACGCACCGTGCTCGTCACCGCGCACGGCAATTCGCTGCGTGCTCTCGTCAAGCACCTCGACGGGATCTCCGACGCCGACATCCCGGGGCTCAACATCCCCACCGGCATCCCGTTGCACTACCAGCTCGACGAGAACCTCACCCCGCTCAACCCGGGCGGCACCTACCTCGACCCGGCGGCCGCCGAGGCCGCGATCGGGCAGGTCGCCGGCCAGGGGCGCTGAGCCCGGCGCACCTCATCGGACCCGATGGTCCGCCCGCTCCTTCAGAGCGCGCGGACCCCGGGTCCGAGGTGTTCCACGACTTCGCCGAGCACCGTGCGCAGCGCCCCGATCGCCGGGGCCCGGTCCATCGAGGCGCGCCACACCAGCCGGATCGTCCGCGCGATCGTCGAGTCGGCGAGCTCGACGGCGACGAGGCCCGGGCCGAGCTCGGGGCGCCCCACCCGGGGCACGAGCGCGAGCGCCCCGGCGTGGGTGACGAACGCGAGCTGCGTGTCGTACTCGAGCGCCCAGTGCTCGATCCGCGGCTGCACGTCGGAGCCGGCGAACAGGCTCAGCAGCCAGCGGTGGCAGATCGCATTGCGCGGGGCCGAGGTCCACGTCTCCGCCCGGACGTCGGCGAGCGTCACCCGGGCGCGTCCGGCGAGCCGGTGGCCGCGGTGCATGATGACGTCGGCCGGGTCGTCGACGAGCGCGGTGGACCGCAGTGTCGCGGGCAGGTGCGTGCGCCGGTCCTCCCAGTCGAAGAGGAGCGCGGCGTCGATCCGGCCGCTGAGGAGCTTCTCGAGGAGCACGTCCGGCTCGTCCTCGATGTTCGCCACCTGGAGATCCGGGGCACGTGCACGAGGAGCGGGAGTGCGGGGGCGAGCAGTCCGCGCAGGCCCGTGCTCGGGCCGCCCACGGTGATGCGGCCGTTCGGCTCGGCGTCGGGGGCTCGGACCTCGGCCTGGAGCTGCTCGAGTGCGCGGAGCACGCCGGCCCCGCGGGCGCACAGCTCGCGGCCGAGGGGGGTGAGCGCGATCCCGCGGCCCGTCCGCTCGGTGAGGTCGCCGCCCACCTGCCGGCCGAGCCGTCGCACCTGGTGGCTGATCGCGGCCGGCGTGTACTCGAGGGCGGCCGCGGCGGCGGTGACGGACCCGGTGGCCTCGACGGCGAGGAGAGTGCGCAGCGCGTGGACGTCGATCATTGAATGATCGTAAACGGAATCAGTGAAGAACGTCAGATGGTCCTACAGTGTCCGGCGTGCGAGCCTGGATCCATGACCTCCCGCGATCGTCTCCTCGCCTGCCTCGTCGTCGTCCTCTGGGGCATCAACTTCCTCTTCATCGAGCTCGGCGTCCGCGATTGGCCGCCGCTGCTCCTCGTGGCCGTCCGCTTCGTCGTCGTGGCGGTGCCGCTCGTCTTCTTCGTCCCGCGCCCCGCGGCTCCGTGGCACCGGGTCGCCGCGGTGGGCCTGCTCATGTCGGCCGGGCAGTTCGGGCTGCTCTACACCGCGATGCACTTCGGGATGACGCCCGGCCTCGCCTCGATCGTGCTCCAGGCGCAGGCGGTGTTCACCGTGCTGTTCTCCCTGCTGTTCCTCGGCGAGCGCCCCACCGTGCGTGTGCTCGTCGGCACGGGGATCGGGTGCGCCGGCCTGCTCGCGATCGCGCTCGGGCTGTCCTCCGGGGTGCCCTCCCTCGGCCTGCTGCTCACCGTCGCGGCCGCCGCGAGCTGGGGTGCGGGCAATGTCGTGGCGCGCTCCGTGCGCGCCGGCGGGCTCAGCCTCACCGTCTGGTCCGGCCTCGTCGTGCCGATCCCGCTGTTCGCCGCCTCGCTCGTCCTCGACGGTCCGGCCGCCGTCGGGGAGGCGCTGCTCCACCCCACCGTCGGGGTGCTCGCCTCCACCGCGTACACCGCCGGCTGCGCCTCACTCATCGGCTACGTCGTGTGGAACGGGCTGCTCTCCCGGCACCGCGCCTCGGAGGTGGCGCCGTACAGCCTGCTCGTGCCGGTCGTCGCGGTGCTCGCCGCGTGGCTCGTGCTCGGCGACATCCCCACCCCGAGCGAGCTCGCCGGAGGCGCGCTGTTGCTGCTCGGCGTCGCGGTCACCTCGGGCGTGCTCCGGTTCCGCCGGCGGAGGCGGGACCGGGGCGGCGGCGCGAGCGGCACCGAGAAGGATGCACCAGACGGCCCCCGGGAACGACGCCGGCGGCCCCTCCCTGGGGAGGAGCCGCCGGGGCGACGGGATCCCTGCGGCGCTCAGGCCTGAGCGGTGCCGGCCCGAGTGCCGCAGGCGCGGTGATCAGTGACGCGGTTCGGTGCGCTGCTCTGCCGCGTCGTTGGCGGAGAGCTCCGGCTCCCAGCTGCCGGTGAGCAGGTACTCGACGCGCTGCGAGACGTTGACGCACTGGTCGCCGAACCGCTCGTAGTAGCGCGACAGCAGGGTGACGTCGGCGATCTGCGAGGGCGTGATCTCCGAGGAGTCGAGTTCGGAGATCATGCTGAACACCCGCAGGTGCTGCTCGTCGAGCTCCTCGTCGATCGCGGTGATCGTCGGCACCGAGTCGAGACCCGGGTTGTCGAGCAGCTGCTGGAGGGCGTGGCCGATCCGGGCCGCCGAGCGCCCCATCAGGACGAAGGTGTCGGCGAAGGCCGCGGGCACCGCGGGCTGGGGGTGGCGGATCCGCACGAGCGAGGCGATGTGACGGGCGAGGTCGCCCATCCGCTCGATCGCGACGCTCATCTTGAGCGCGGAGATCACGACGCGCAGGTCGTGGGCGACGGGTGCCTGCAGGGCGAGGATCTGCGCCGCCTGCTGGTCGACGTGACGCTGGAGGTTGTCGATCGCGGCATCGCCGTCGATCACCGCCTCGGCAAGATCGAGATCATTGGTCTCGAGGGCGCGGGAGGCCTTCTCGACCGCGTCGGCCGCCTTGGTCGTCATGGTGACGAGATCGTCGGCGAGAGCATTGAGCTCGTTCTTGAAGACTTCGCGCATGGTGACGCTTCCTTTCGCAGGGTGCTGCGAACGTGAACGCGGCGTTCGCAGGAATGATTCCGGGCCGACGGCGGGTGTGCGGATCTCCGGCAGTGTCCCACGGTCCCAGGGCGGCGTGAACCGATCCTGGCCCGGAGGTGAACATCTGTCCATATGTTACTCCGGGCCGCAGCGGCCCGGACGCCGCCGTCCGTCCAGCGACTAGGCTGGACATGTGGATCTTCTGGTCGTCGCCGTCCTCACGGGCATCATCGGGCTGGGTCTCGGCATCGCCGGGATCCTCGCGTTCCGGTTCTCGGAGCGCAGCCGCAGCCCGATCGACCTCCACTCCGAGAGCGAGCTCCCCGACGGGATCGCCGAGGTGCTCGCCGTCCTGCCGAGCGCCGCGATCGTCATCGATGCCGGCGACGACGTCGTCAAGGCGTCACCGGCGGCCTACACCTACGGCCTCGTCCGCGGCCACGAGCTCGCTTCCCCGGAACTCCTCGCGGTCGTGCGCCGGGCGCGCATGCGCGGGCTCATCGAGGAGCTCGACTTCGAGCAGCAGCGCAGCTCGAACGCCCGCGTCGCCCGCCACCTCCACGCCCGGGTAGCACCCCTGGGCACGGCGTTCGTCCTCGTCCTGTGCGACGACCAGACCGAGGCGCGCCGCCTCGATGCGGTGCGCCGGGACTTCGTGGCGAACGTGTCGCACGAGCTCAAGACCCCGATCGGGGCGATCACCCTGCTCGCCGAGGCGGTCACCGACTTCGCCGATGACCCCGAGGCGGTGGGCCGGTTCGGCTCCCGCATGCAGCGCGAGTCGAAGCGGCTCGCCCAGCTCGTGCAGGAGATCATCGACCTCTCCCGGGTGCAGGACCACGAGACGCCGGCGGCCACCGAGCTCATCCCGATCGGCCGGGTGATCGAGGACGCCGTCGACCGCGCGACCACCCGGGCGGACGCGAAGAGCATCACGCTCCAGGTGGTGAGCGGCGGGGAGTGGTACGTCGAGGGCAACTTCGAGCTCCTCGTCAATGCGGTGCGCAATCTCGTCGACAACGCCATCAGCTACTCGAACGAGCGCACCCAGGTGGGGATCGGTGCGAAGCTCGACGACGGCCGGATCGCGATCGCGGTGACCGACCAGGGGATCGGGCTGAGCACCGAGGACACGGAGCGGGTGTTCGAGCGCTTCTACCGCGTGGATCCCGCGCGCTCCCGGGTGACCGGCGGGACCGGGCTCGGGCTGAGCATCGTCAAGCACATCGTCGCCACCCACGGCGGCGAGATCCGGGTGTGGAGCAAGCTCGGCCAGGGCTCGACCTTCACCATCCTCCTGCCGATCGCCGGCGGCGACGACGGACGCGCTCTCGAGCAGGCGGCCGAGCAGGGTATTTTGATCAGTACCGGACCGGACCACGAACCCGGGCCGGACCACGAGGCGGGACAGGACGCGGCCCCAGTGGCCGCGGATGCGCCCGTGGACACCACCGAGCAAAGGAAACAGACGACGTGACACGCATTCTGCTCGTCGAGGACGAGGACTCGTTCTCCGACCCGCTGTCGTACCTCCTCGGGAAGGAGGGCTACGAGGTGGTCGTCGCCGAGGACGGTCTGCAGGCGCTCGCCGAGTTCGACCGCAACGGCGCCGATCTGGTGCTGCTCGACCTCATGCTCCCCGGGGCCTCCGGCACCGAGGTGTGTCGCACCCTGCGGGCGAAGTCGAACGTCCCCATCATCATGCTCACCGCCAAGGACTCCGAGATCGACAAGGTCGTGGGGCTCGAGCTCGGGGCCGACGACTACGTCACCAAGCCGTACTCCTCGCGTGAGCTGCTCGCCCGGATCCGTGCGGTGCTGCGCCGCAATGCGGAGCCCGACGCGCTCGTCGATTCCGTGCTCGAGGCCGGCGGGGTGCGGATCGACGTCGACCGCCACGTCGCATCGGTGCGCGGCACGGAGCTGTCCCTGCCGCTCAAGGAGTTCGAGCTGCTCGAGATGCTCGTCCGCAACGCCGGGCGCGTGATGACCCGCGGCCAGCTCATCGACCGGATCTGGGGTCAGGACTACGTGGGGGACACGAAGACCCTCGATGTCCACATCAAGCGGCTGCGCGCCAAGGTCGAGGTCGCGCCCTCGGATCCCAAGCTGCTCGTCACCGTGCGGGGGCTCGGCTACAAGTTCGAAGCCTAGGAGCACACGGAGCGCAGAGAAGGCGGGCACCCGGTTCGGGTGCCCGCCTTGCTGATGCTGGGTGGAGCGCCGGGCCGTGGGCCCGCGTCCGGGAGGTGCGTCAGGGTGCCTGGGTCTCTCCGGCGCCCTGCTCCTCGGCGGCGGTCTCCTCGCCGGTGGGCTCCGCGGCCGGATCGCTGCTCGCACCGCCGGTGGGCGCGAGATCCTGGTACTCGGGCAGGTCGGTGCCGACGACCTGCGTGCGGACAGTCTCGCTCTGGCCGTTGACGCTGACCTCGACGTCGACGAGCGAGCCGGGCTTGCCGCCGAATCCGGTCACGGTGATGGGCTCGGACTCGGATTCCGGGTTCGCGGGGTTCTGGACGAGCGTCTCGCCGGCCGGAACGCTCTCGCTGACGTCGGTGTCGCCGACCGAGATCTCGACCTGGGCGTCCTCGGTCGAGTTGTTGATGACGGTGAAGAACAGGTTCGCCTGCTCCTCGTCCTCCGCCACGAGCATGAGACCGCGGACCGCGACGTCCTCGATGTCCGTCCAGGCGCCGTCGCCGCCGTTGTACTGGTACGCATGGGTCTGCTGGGCCGAGAGCAGGGCTGCGCAGCCGCTGACGGGGATGACGAGCGCCGCAGCAGCGGCGGCCAGGGCGACACGGGTAAGCCGTTTCACGGTTCAAGCTCCTTGAAGTGGCACAACAGAATCATTCTGTATAGTACCCGGTTTTCGATCCCCTGTAGAACGGCGTCCGGCGGAGCGCGGCTGGACGCCGTACGGCACCCGGACGGTCGCCGGGGCGTGACTCCGCCACGGGCGATCAGGACCGCTCCGGACCTCTCACCAGTGTGAACACGAGGTAAAATCCGGCACTCTACCACAGGTGGGGCGGATTCTCGGCGATCTCTGTGGTGTATGTCATGGTAAACTGGAGGTCCGCGAAAGGGGTACAGGAGAATATGAGTTTTCAGGTCGGCGATACCGTTGTCTATCCTCACCACGGAGCAGCGACGGTCCAGGAAATCAAGACTCGCGCCATCAAGGGAGTGGAGAAGCTCTACCTCAAGCTGCAGGTCTCGCACGGGGATCTGACCATCGAGGTTCCGGCCGAGAACTGCGACCTGGTGGGGGTGCGCGACGTCGTCGGCGAAGAGGGCCTCGAGAAGGTCTTCAACGTGTTGCGCGCGGAGATCTCCGAGGAGCCCACGAACTGGTCCCGCCGCTACAAGGCGAACCTCGAGAAGTTCCAGTCCGGTGACGTCATCAAGGTCGCCGAGGTCGTCCGCGACCTGTGGCGCCGCGAGCAGGACCGCGGCCTCTCCACCGGGGAGAAGCGGATGCTCGCCAAGGCCCGCCAGGTGCTCGTCTCCGAGCTCGCGCTCGCGGAGAAGAAGGAAGAGGTCGAGGCCGAAGCCCTCCTGGACGAGGTCCTCGCGTCCTGAGCACCTGCGTCGTCATCCCGGCCGCAGGGTCGGGGACCCGGCTCGGCCACGATCGCCCCAAGGCCTTCGTCGCTCTCGCCGGACGGACGCTCCTCGAGCACTGCGTGCTCGGCACACTCGCCTCGGGCGCGGCCACGGACATCGTGGTCGCCGTGCCCGAGGCGCTCGTGCGTCCGGCCCAGGACATGCTCGATGCCCTGCTCGCCGGTGACGGCGCTGCTCCCGGTGCGCATGGCGTCCGGGTGCGCGTCGTCGCCGGGGGAGCGGACCGGATCGATTCCGTCGCCCACGCGCTCGACGCCGCCGGCGACCCCGAGCTCGTGCTCGTCCACGATGCCGCGCGCTGCCTCGCCCCGCCCGAGGTGTTCGTCCGGGTCGCCGCGGCGCTCCACTCGGGGGCCAGCGCCGTCGTGCCCGTGCTCCCGATGACCGACACCGTCAAGCGCGCGGCGGAGACCGCGCCCGGGGCTCCGGCCGGCACCCGCGAGCGGCTGCTCAGCGACCTCGACCGAGCCGCGCTGCGCCGGGTGCAGACCCCGCAGGGCTTCGCCGCCTCGGTCCTCCGCGAGGCGCACCGGCTGCAGCGCACGGACCCGCTCCCGGCGGCGACCGATGACGCGCAGCTCGTCGAACGGCTCGGCTACGGCGTCGAGGCCGTCGCCGGCGACGAGCGCGCGCTGAAGATCACCCACCCGATCGATCTGCGGATCGCCGGCCTGCACCTCGCCGACGGTGCCGGGATCCGCTCGGAACAGGACCCCTCATGAGTGCGAACGAACCGGTGAATCCCGGCCCCGTGCTGCCCCGGGTGGGCATCGGGGTCGACGTCCATGGCTTCTCCGCGGATCCGGAGCGCCCGATGTGGCTCGCCGGACTGCATTGGGAAGGTGTGACCGGGCTCGAGGGGCACTCCGATTCCGATGCCGTGGCCCACGCCTGCTGCGATGCGCTGTTCTCCGCAGCCGGGATCGGCGACCTGGGCGCGCACTTCGGCACCGACCGGCCGGAGCTCGCCGGCGCCTCGGGAGCGGAGCTGCTCGCCGAGGCCGCACGGCTGGTGCGCGAGGCCGGGTTCGAGATCGGGAACGTGTCCGTGCAGGCGGTGTGCAACCGGCCCAAGATCGGCACCCGCCGGGCCGAGGCAGAAGCCGCGCTCAGCGCCGCCGCCGGTGCGCCGGTCGCGGTGTCGGGTACGACGACGGACGGCCTCGGGCTGACCGGCCGGGGCGACGGTGTCGCCGCGCTCGCCACCGCGCTCGTCCACGCTGCGCGCTGAGCCCGGGACCTGCGCAGACGTTCCGGAGTCGTTCCGGTGCGGTTTCTGCCGAGTGACCGCACCACGGTGACTCGCGAGTCGGCCCGACCGAACTGGCGCGCCTGCGGAACCTGCGTCCCGTGCAGGAGCGAGCCGGGAACCGGCTTGCCGCCCGCGGGCCGGGCGATTCAGAAGCGGGCGGCGCCGTCGTCGGTGATCCAGCCGATCGCGTGGTCGCCGTCGGCGAGCAGCAGCCGAGCCGGCGCGGAGCCGAGCTCGTCGTAGGGGGCGAACACGGAGAGCTGCGCAGTCGAGCCCACGGGGATCGGCGCCTCGGACCGGTCACCGTCCGCTGTCGAGGGTGCGGGCCCGCGAAGCGACACCTCGCGTCCGTCGTCCTGCAGGAGGCGCAGGGCATTGGAGCCGAGCAGGCCCTGCACCTCGACGGACCGGGTGGTGTGCGGGGCGCGGTCGCGGCGCAACCGCTGCAGCGGCGCGATGCGCCGCCAGCCCATCCGGCACAGCATGAGCCCGCCGACGGCGATGACTGCGGACAGGCCGAGCGCGATCGCCGTGGATCCGCTGGTCAGCGGTGCGGAGAAGATCGACACCGCGAGCGAGATCGCGACGACGAGCAGGCCGATGCCGTAGAACAGGTTCCAACCCGGCTGATTGACCTGCGCAGTGATCCACATCTGCTCGTGCCGGCTCAGCGTGTAGTCGGCGCGCGCGGACGGGCCGGATGGTCGGCCGCGACCGGTCGTGACGGGCGGGTGCTCGGAGTCGTGACGCGGGTGCTTCTCGGTGCGGTGGTCGTTCGACATGGCGCGATCCCTTCTCGTGCGACTCCCGGGGCGAGGGGCGCGACGCCCGGGGCGGGCGAGTCGACCTCGGGCCCAGTCGGCGGTCACAGGCCTGGTCTCGAGGATAACGCGCACGCGCCCTGGAGGATTCCCGACCGGCGCCGGGCGAGCGGGATCTGCGGATTCCCGCACCCCGGCGCCTCGGACGCGGCACGTCCGTTCCGCGCCGGCTCCGGCAGAGACCCTGTTCCGCAAGAGTGGGGCTTTCGGCGGAGAGTGGTGGCGTTGATGCCACCACTCTCCGCCGAAAGCCCCACAATCACCTGAGCTGCGGGGCCGAGGAGCGTGCTCGTGCCCTGCTGCGGCTCAGCTCGGGCGGTGGGCGGCTGCCGCCTCGGTGAAGACCCGCTCGCCGAGCGGGCGGAAGTCGACGCCGTTGGGCTCGTACCAGTCGTCGAAGTCGGTGAGCTCCCCGTCGTCGGTGTAGCCGAGTTCCTCGACGACCCCGGTCCACTTCTCCGCGGACGCCTCCATCTGTTCGCGGATGTCCTCCGGCAGCCGGCCCTCGGCGATGAGGTCGTCGACGAGCTGCTCCTGGACATCGGACATGACCTTCTCGGCTTCCGGGTCCATGTCGGTGAACTCGCCTCCGGCCTCGGTCGCGTCGATGACCGCTTGTCGCTGGGCATCCAGGGTGCTCTGGATGATGCCGTGGAAGTGGTCGACCTCGCCATCGAACAGGATCTGCTGGTAGGCGAGAGGAAGGTTCTCGAACGAGGAGCCGGCGACGTGGGCCGCCGTCGCCGAACCGGTCATCCGGGAGTCGGCGAAGGTCGAGACGTGCGGGGCGACCTCGAGCAGACCGGTCGAGCCGGCGACCTGCGGCTGCACGAAGGTGCAGTCCACGGTGCCGCGCTGCAGGGCCTCGAAGGTCTCGCCGTATTCCATCGAGACCGGGCTCGCCTGGAGCGCCTCTGCGATCGCGGTGTGCGCGGTGCCGGCGATCCGCATCTGACGGCCGTTCCAGTCGTCGAGCGAGGAGCCGGTGTCGCGGCACGCGGTCCAGTAGTCGCCGGAGTTCATGAGCGGCGACAGCGGAGTGAGTCCCTTCTCCTTGAAGGACTCGAGGTGCTCCGAGGTGTTCCACCCGAGCTCGGCCATCATCGCCGTCGAGATCGCCTCGCCCGTGAGCGGCGCGGGGGTCGAGTACTGGGTGATCTTGCTGAAGGCGTCGATCGTGGGGAATTCTTCCGGGAAATAGATCGCGGCGTGGAACGCGAGATCGACCCGACCGTCGACGAGTGCGTCCTCGAGCTCGGTATAGCTGGCGATCGCCTGACCCCACACGATCTCGAGGGTGATCTTTCCGTCCGAACGCTCTTCGACGTATTCCTTGAATCGGAGCGCGCTGGCCGCGGTCTCGGATTCCTGTGAGCTCGCGCCCGGCTGGTAGGTCAGGGTGACCGGGTCGAGATCGGCGATCGCGGCGTTGATCTCCTCCTGCGAGGCGCCGTACTCGAATCCCTCACCGCCGCCCTGGCCGCCGCCGCCACCGCCTCCGCCGGCGGAGCCGGCGCACCCGCTCAGGAGCGCGAGCGCGGCTCCGGCGGCGAGCGCCGGGACAGCACGGCAGGTGCGGGCGGAGGTGGACGTGGCGGCAACGGAGCCCCGGCCGGTGCGGGTGAACATGGTCCTGAGTCGATTCATCGTCGGTCCTGCTTCTCTGGGTCCCGAGGGTCGTCGTGTCCCGAGGGGTCGGCCCGGGCGAGGGAGCCCGGAACGCACGCCGATGTGCGTTGAAGAGAGCCTAGCGATTGATCGTTCAGTTTTGAAGATGCTGTTCTGCATGCTGGACACGGGGTGCCGGCTGGGGAAACGCGTGCGCGGGCCGGGGCGGCAGCCCCCGGCAGAACTGTGGGGCTTTCGGACGAGAGTTGGGGCATTATTGTCACCACTCTTGTCCGAAAGCCCCACTGTTGCGCTGTGTCGGTGCTGCGCGGTGTCGCGGCATCGGCTCCGGGGCTACCCCGCCGTCAGCGGGGCGCGGCCGGGCCGCTCACTCCCCGCGGTCGATCCACTCCTGGAGGTGCGGCTTCTCCTCACCGATCCGGGTGGCGTCGCCGTGCCCGGTGAGCACCACGGTCTCTCCCGGCAGGGTGAACAGCTTCTCGCTGATCGACTCGATGATCGTGTCGAAGCTCGAGTACGAGCGGCCCGTCGCGCCCGGCCCACCCTGGAACAGGGTGTCTCCGGAGAGGAGGACCGGCATCTCGCCCGCGGCGTCCACCCCCGGCAGGCCGGCGGCCGACAGCCCGGACTCCGCGTAGAAGCACGTCGAGCCCGGCGAGTGGCCGGGGGTGTGGATCGCCCGCAGGGCGACCCCGGCGACGGTGAGCTCCTGGCCGTCGGAGAGGTCCTCGTCGGGCTCCGTGTCCGGGTACACCATGTCCCAGAGCACCCGGTCCTCCGGATTGAGGAGCACCGGCGGACCGCCGAGCAGCCGCTGCGTCTCCGCGACCGCGCGGATGTGGTCGTCGTGGCCGTGGGTGAGGACGATCGCCCTCGCCGTGCGCCCGGCGACCGCCTCGACGACGGCCTCGGGGGAGTGCGCCGGGTCGAACACGATGACCTCGGAGTCGTCCCCGACGATCCAGACGTTGTTGTCGACCTCCCAGGCCCCGCCGTCGAGCGAGAACGTCCCGGAGGTCACGAGATGATCGATGCGCGCGCTCATCAGAACTCCACCACCGATCGCAGGACCTCACCGCGGCCCATCTTGGCGAACGCGTCCTCGACCCCGTCGATCGAGATGCGCTCGGTGACGAACTTCTCCAGCGGCAGGCGGCCCTGCTTGTAGAGGTCGACGAGCATGGGGAAGTCGCGGTCCGGCAGGCAGTCGCCGTACCACGAAGACTTGAGCGAGCCACCGCGGCCGAACACGTCCGCGAGCGGCACGGACAGCTCCATCTCCGGGGTCGGCACGCCGACGAGCACGACGGTGCCGGCGAGGTCGCGGGCGTAGAACGCCTGCCGCCAGGTCTCCGGGCGGCCGACGGCGTCGATGACGACATCGGCGCCGAAGCCGCCGGTGAGCTCCTGCACCGCGCTCACCACGCCGTCCTCGTCGAGGTCCTTCGACACGATGGTGTCGGTCGCGCCGAGCTCCTTCGCCGCCGCGAGCTTCTTCTCGTCGAAGTCGATCGCGATGATCGGCGAGGCGCCGGCGAGGTGCGCACCGGCGATCGCGGCGTTGCCCACGCCGCCGCAGCCGATGACTGCCACGGACTTGCCGCGGGTGACCTGCCCGGTGTTGATCGCCGCGCCGATCCCGGCCATGACGCCGCAGCCGAGCAGGCCGACGACGGAGGGATCGGACTCCTCGACCTTGGTGCACTGACCGGCGGCCACCAGCGTCTTCTCCGCGAAGGAGCCGATCCCGAGGGCGGCCTCGAGCTCGGTGCCGTCGGTGAGCGTCATCTTCTGGGTCGCGTTGTGGGTGTCGAAGCAGTACCACGGCTCGCCCCGGCGGCAGGCGCGGCAGTCGCCGCAGATCGCTCGCCAGTTGAGGACGACGAAGTCGCCCACCTCGACCGAATCGACGCCCTCGCCGACCTCGGAGACGACGCCGGCGGACTCGTGACCGAGGAGGAACGGGTAGTCGTCGCTGATCCCGCCCTCGCGGTAGTGGAAGTCGGTGTGGCAGACACCGCACGACTTGACGTCGACGACGACCTCGCCGGGACCGGGATCGGGGATCACGATGTCCGTGACCTCCACCGGAGCTCCCTTCGACATCGCGACGATTCCCTTGACTGTGGTGGGCATGGGGCCTCCGTTCGCGCAAGCATGCGCGGTGGACGATACGTACTCCGGCCAGTCTATGCGGCCCTCCCGAAGTGGGGGCAAGGGTGATTCCCACCCGCTCGGAATGCAGCGGCGGGTCCGGACCAGGCGGGCGGGACGTGAAGCGCGTCCGTGCGTCTCGGTAGACTCTGAGCGTGACCATTCAGCTGTACAACACCGCCACCCGCACCATCGAGCCCTTCCGCCCCGTCGTCGACGGCCGGGTGGGGATCTACGTGTGCGGGGCGACGGTGCAGGGCGCACCGCACATCGGGCACATGCGCTCGGCCGTGGTGTTCGACCAGCTGCGCCGCTGGCTCGGCTACCGCGGCTACGATGTCACGCTCGTCCGCAACGTCACCGACATCGACGACAAGATCCTCAGCAAGTCGGTCGAGGAGGGCCGCTCCTGGTGGGCGCACGCCTACCACTACGAGCAGGTCTTCACCGCCGCCTACGACCGGATGGGCGTGCTGCGCCCCAGCTATGAGCCGCGCGCCACCGGCCACATCACGGAGATGGTCGAACTCATCTCCCGCCTCCTCGAGGCCGGGCTGGCCTACGAGGCGCTCGACTGCTCCGGCGACGTCTACTTCGCCGCGAGCGCCTGGCCGGAGTACGGCGCGCTCACCAACCAGCGGCTCGAGGACATGTCCGATGCCGCCGACGCCCCGCTGCGCGGGAAGAAGGACCCGCGGGACTTCGCGCTGTGGAAGGCCCACAAGCCCGAGGACCCGGAGTCCGCCTCGTGGCCCACCCCGTGGGGTCGCGGCCGGCCGGGCTGGCACATCGAGTGCTCGGCGATGTCGACGAAGTACCTCGGCGCCGAGTTCGACATCCACGGCGGCGGCCTCGACCTCCGCTTCCCGCACCACGAGAACGAGCTCGCCCAGTCCCGCGCCGCCGGGGACCCCTTCGCCCGGGTGTGGATGCACTCGGGGCTGCTCAACGTCGGCGGGGACAAGATGTCGAAGTCGCTCGGCAACTCGATCTTCGCCCACGCGCTGTTCGACCGCTTCCCGGCGATCACCGTGCGCTACTTCCTCTCCACCGCCCACTACCGCTCGGTGCTCGAGTTCTCCGACGGGCTCGTCGCCCAGCAGCAGGCCGCGCTCGAACGGTTCACGAACTTCCTCGACCGCGCCCGGCGGCTGCTCGGTGAGGACGCGCCGCCCGTGCCCGAGGCCGCCGCCGGCTACCGCGACCGGGTGGTCGACGTGCCGGACGAGTTCGCCGCCGCGATGGACGAGGACCTGTCGATCCCGCGCGCACTCGCCGTCGCCTTCGACCGGGTGGGCGAGGGCAACCGGCAGCTCGAGACGGCCGGCACCGCGCCGGACGCTGATACCAGGGCCGGCCTCGCACGGATCGTCGCGGAGATCGAGCTCATGCTCGACATCCTCGGGGTCAACCCGACCTCGCCGGTCTGGGCGAGCGCCTCGGCCCAGGACGACGCCGCGACCCGTGCCCTCGACTCCCTCGTCTCCGAGCTCGCCGCCGAACGGCTGGCGGCGAAGGCGGAGAAGGACTACGCTCGCGCCGATGCCATCCGCGACCGGCTCACCGCAGCCGGGATCGCCATCGAGGACACTCCGGGAGGATTCCGCTGGGCGCTCGCCGACTGACCGCGTCGACCCCGCTCCGATCTCCCACCACCGACCGATCCCGCCACCGGGACGGTCGACACCAATGATCCGGCACCGCTGAACAGACAGGACCCCCGATATGCCACCGAAGTCACGCGGCGGAGCGATCCGCAAGCCCGGCAAGGGCCCCACGAAGGGCTCCGGCGGCCAGGGCCGGCGCAAGCTCGAGGGCAAGGGCCCCACCCCGCGCGCCGAGGACCGCGTCTACCACAAGGCGCACAAGGAGGCGCAGGCCAAGAAGGCGCGCCAGACCGCGCAGGCCAAGCGCAAGAAGCGCGAGGCCGGGGCCGACGTCGTCGCAGGCCGGAACTCCGTGCTCGAGGCGCTGCGCGAGGGCGTGCCCGCCACCGCGCTGTTCGTCGGCCAGCGGATCGACGCCGACGACCGCGTCAAGGAGTCGATCGCACTCGCCGCCGAACGCGGCATCTCCATGCTCGAGGCGAGCAAGCCCGACCTCGACCGGCTCACCGACGACGCCATCCACCAGGGCATCGCCCTGCAGGTGCCGTCCTACGACTACGCCCACCCCGACGACCTGCTCGCGCTCGCCGCGGACCGGTTCGAGACCCCGCTGCTCGTCGCGCTCGACGGCATCACCGACCCGCGCAACCTCGGGGCGATCGTCCGCTCCACCGCGGCGTTCGGCGGCCACGGCGTGATCATCCCCGAGCGCCGCTCGGCGAGCATGACCGCGGCGGCCTGGAAGACCTCGGCCGGGGCGGCCTCGCGGATCCCGGTGGCCCGCGTGGTCAACCTCGCCCGCGCGCTCCAGGACCTCAAGAAGCAGGGCGTGTTCGTCCTCGGACTCGACATGGACGGCGACGTCGAACTGCCGGAGCTCGAGCTCGCGAGCTCGCCGGTGTGCATCGTCGTCGGCTCGGAGGGCAAGGGCGTGTCGCGACTCGTCGGCGACCTCTGCGACCAGATCGTGTCGATCCCGATCCAGGCGAGCACCGAATCGCTCAACGCCGGCATCGCCGCCGCCGTCACCCTCTACGAGGTCGCCCGCACGCGCTCCCGGGAGAGCTGAGCGGGGGCGCGCAGCCGGGCGACTGCTCAGCGCACGTCGCGCGGGAGCACCGGGTCGGCTCCGTTCGCCGTGCCGGCGGCGCGGCTCTCCTTGGGCAGCGCGCCGAGGGAGACGGTGATGATCACCGCCATGACCATCGCCGCGGAGATCACCCACATGCCCGCGGTCTGCGAACCGGTCGCATCGGCGAGGAAGCCGGTGATGTACGGGGCGAAGAAGCCCGAGGCGTTGCCCACCGAGTTGATGAGCGCCACGCCCGCGGCCGCCGCGGCTCCGGAGAGGAACGCGGTGGGCAGCGGCCAGAAGGTCGCGAGCGAGCCCATGACGCCGCAGGCGAAGATCGACACGAACACCATGGCGAGGAAGGGCGAGCCGACGTAGGCGGTGATCGGGATGGTGATCGCGGCGACGATCGCCGGAGCGGCGACGTGCCACACGCGCTCCCCGGTGCGGTCGCCGTGGCGCGCCCAGAAGATCATGAAGACCGCGGCGAAGGTGAAGGGCACTGCGGTGAGGAGGCCCTTCTCCCAGATCGAGTACTCGACGCCGAAGCGCTCCTGGAAGCCCTCGATGATCGTCGGCAGGAAGAAGCTGATCGCGTAGAGGCCATAGACCACGCCGAAGTACACGAAGGCGAGCGCCCACACGCGGCCGGAGGTCAGCGACTTGCGCAGCGGCACGTGGAAGCGGGCAGCGGTGTCCGACTCTTCGCGCTCCATCTCGGCCTTGAGCCATTCCCGCTCGTCGTCGGCGAGCCACTTCGCGTCCTGCGGCCGGTCGGTGAGGAAGAACCAGCAGATGATGCCGAGCAGGATCGCCGGGAGGCCCTCGATGAGGAACATGAAGCGCCAGCCGGACATCCCCCAGAGCATCTCGTGGCCGTGCTCGATGAGGAGCGCGGACACCGGGGCGCCGATCACGCTCGACAGCGGGATCGCGACCATGAAGTAGGCGACGGCCTTGGCGCGCTCGGACTTGGGGAACCAGAAGGTCAGGTAGAGGATGATGCCCGGGAAGAAGCCCGCCTCGGCGATGCCGAGGAGGAAGCGGAGGATGATGAGCCACCACTCGCCGGTGATGCCCATCCAGCTCGTCGTCGGCACGAAGGCCATCGCGGCCGCGATCGCACCCCAGGTGACGAGGATGCGGGCGATCCAGCGGCGGGCTCCGAACCGGTGGAGGGCGAGGTTCGACGGGACCTCGAGCAGGAGGTAGCCGGCGAAGAAGATGCCCGAGGCGAGTCCGAACATCGTCTGGGTCAGGCCCAGTTCGTCGTTCATGCCGTTGGGGCCGGCGAATCCGATGTTGGTCCGGTCGAGGTAGTTGATGAAGTAGAGGAGCCCGAGGAACGGGGTCAGTCGCAGCGCGACCTTGCGCAGTGTGCGCTTGCGCAGCTCGGCATTCGCTGCCGGATCCGCGGGGGCGGCGGGGGTGGATGAGGACACCGGATCTCCTTGCGTGCGATGGACCGCGTCTCGTCGGTGAGGGGCTCGGGCCACGAGCTCAGCAGTGAGATTCGGTCAGAACTGTGTCAGGTCTACACGTCCGGCCACTCCGTGTCCAGCGTATGCACAGCTTGTGTCCGAATCGTGAGATCCCGGCTCCGGTGCGGGGCGGAGAATCGGCGGTGCCCGGGGAGGTGCCCCCGCCTCGGGTCCGGGGGCGATCCGGGGCCCGGCCCGCCGTGCGGACCGGGCCGACGGCCTCACACCCGCGGGGAGAAGCGTCCGTCCTGGGCCATCCAGCCGCCGTCGACGAGCAGCGAGTGGCCGGTGACGAAGCTCGAGGCGTCCGAGCACAGGAACAGCACCGGCCCGGCGATCTCGTGGAGGATCCCCCAGCGGCCGAGTGCGGTCTTCTCCGCGTAGGCGTTCCACCACTCCTCGTCGGACTTGATCTGCACGGTGAGCGGGGTCTCGAAGGGGCCGGGGAGGATCGAGTTGACGCGCACCCCGGACGGTCCGAGCTCGCTCGCGAGCGTCTTCGTCAGCTGCACGACGCCGGCCTTGGCCGCAGCGTAGAGGCCCTGGCCAGGCTCGACGACGATCGCCCGGAAGGAGGAGAAGGTGACGATCGAGCCGCGTCCGCGCTCGGCCATCTCCGCCCCGAAGCCGCGCATGAGGCGGTAGGTGCCCTTGAGGTTGATGTCGATGACGCGGTCGAACTCCTCGTCGGTGGTCGACAGCATCCGCTTCCGGATGTTGAGACCCGGGGTCATGACGAGCGCGGCGGCGTCGGCGTGGGCGGCGACGATGGCCTCGACCGATTCGGTCGAGGTGACGTCGAGCGCGGCCGCCTTGGCCGAACCCCCGCGGGCGGCAATGAGCTCGACGGTGCTCTGCGCCCCCGCCTCGTCGAGGTCGGCGCAGACGACGTGGGCGCCGGCATCCGCGATGCCGAGGGCGGACGACTGTCCGAGCCCGGAGGCGCTGCCGACGACGACGACGGTGCGGCCGCCGAGGTCGAACAGGGCGGGGATGGAGGGGAATTCGGGTGCGTCGGTCATGGTCTGCCTTTCGTCGGAGTGGTGCTGCCGGGATGGTGGTGCTGATGAGGTGCGGTGCTGCTGAAGTGGTGTGGTGTGGAAGAGGGTGGTGCGGAATCCAATCTGCACTGTATCCCCGCCCGGCGGTGGACGGCGTACCGAACTGCGCGGTATCCCGTGATGCACGCATCATTGCGCGCCGCTGGTGGGATACCGCGCAGTACGATTCCGGGCCGCCGGCGCGGCCCCGGCCCGCCTCTGCCGAGATCGCGAACTCCGGCGGATCCGCTCTCAGGAACCTTCGGAAATTGACGTCTGGGGTGGGGAGTCTACGGGGTGCCGGGGGAGTCGGGGTCGGCGGTGCGCAGCGTCTGGAGGGCCCCGGTGCTCGGCTCGCGGAGGTAGGCCTCCTCGCGCGGGTGCGCAGGCAGCACGGTGTCGACGTAGGAGCGGACCGCCTCGGGCGTGGAGACGTCGTGCCCGGCGTTCTCCGACAGGTACCAGCGGTGGTCGAGGAACTCGTGGAACAGCTGCGCGGGCTCGAGCCGGTCGGCGTACTCCACCGGCACCGCGTCGAGCACGGGCCGGTACACATCGGACATCCACGCCATCGCGGAATCGTGCTCGTCCTCATCGGTGCGGCCGGTCGCCATCCGGTAGCTGTCGAGGTCGTTGAGCATGCGCCGGGCCTGGTTGTCCTGCGCGCCGATCCCCGTCAGCCGGCGCAGGCGGCGGGTGTGGTGGCCGGGCTCCACGACCTTCGGCTCGATCCGGGTGGTGACCCCGTCGAGGTCGGTGGTGACGGTGAGCTCGCCCAGATCGAAGCCGATGTCGTTGAGCCGGCGCACCCGGTCGTCGACCCGCCACCGGTCGTCCATCGAGAACTCCTCGGGTCCGGTGAGCTCCTGCCACAGCTCCCGGTAGCGCTCGAGCAGCCGGTTGCTCACCGCGAGGGGGTCGACCGAGGCGTCGACGAGCCCGCCGGCCTGGAGGTCGAGGAAGTCCCCGGCGATATTCGTGCGCGCCAGCTCGAGGTCGTGCTCGCGCTGCCCGTCGGACAGCTGCGCGTGGAGCTCCCCGGTCTCCGCGTCGACGAGGTAGGCGGCGAAGGCGTCGGCGTCGCGCCGGAACAGCGCGTTCGACAGGGACACGTCGCCCCAGAAGAACCCGGCGAGGTGGAGGCGGACGAGGAGCACGGCGAGCGCGTCGACGAGCCGGCGGGCGACCGCGGCGGCGAGGTCCTGGCTGAACAGCGCCCGGTACGGCAGCGAGTAGCGCAGGTGCGGGGTGAGCAGTGCGCCGGGCAGGCGCTCGCCGTCGGGGGTGCAGCGCCCGGTGATGTAGCCCAGCGGCGCGACGGCGGGGGCGTCGAGCTGGCTGAGCACCTGGAGCAGGTCGTGCTCGCGCTCGGCGATCGGGTCCTCGGTCTCCTTGACCGCGACGACCACGCCGGCGAGCTCGACGAACCGCACGACGTGCCGGGAGATGCCCCGCGGCAGGCCGACGAGCAGCTCGCGCGGCCAGTCGGCGAGCGGGACGCGCCACGGCAGCGTGGCGATCGCGCTGCCGAGCCGGTCGGCGGTGATGTTCATGGGGCCATCATCTCAGTGCAGGAGTCCAGGGGCGAGGCCGTGCGAGCAGGTGGGGCACTGCCCTGTCCCCGGCCGCGCGGCTCAGCGCAGCTGCCCGAACTCCTCGGGACCGTGCACCGCGACGAGCCGGCCGGAGTCGAGCACGGCGATCCGGTCGGCCACCGCCACCGCGTCCGCCGCCGAGGTGGTGGCGTACAGAGTGGTGATGCCGAGCTCCTGCTGCAGGGTGCGGATCTGGTCGCGGGTGGTGTCGCGCACCTCGGGGGCGAGGTTGGCCAGCGGCTCGTCCATGACGAACACGCCCGGATTGCGCACGAGCGCCCGGGCGAGCGCGACCTTCTGGCGCTGCAGGCCGTCGAGCTCGTCGTGGCGGGCGCGGAGCAGGCCGCTGAGGCTCAGGCGGGCGGCGGCATCGGTGACCCGCCGGTCGATCTCGTCCTCGTTGATCCCGGTGAGCCGGAGCGCGAAGCCCATGTTCTCCGCGACGTCCATGTGCGGGTAGAGGGCGTAGTTCTCGAAGGCGAGCGTGACGTCGCGGTCGCTCGTCGGGATCTTCGACACGTCCTGGCCGCCGATCTCGATCGTGCCGCCGGCCGGCCGCTCGGTGCCGTGGATCATCCGCAGCACGGTCGACTTCCCGCAACCGGCGGGGCCGAGGAGGACGAAGAACTCGCCGTCGCGCACATGGAAGGACACACCGTCGACCGAGGCGTGCGCGGTCGCCGGGTAGCGGTGGGCGACGTCGGTCAGGGTGACCGTGGACATGCAGGCGGGTCTCCTTCAGCAGGTGGCACGAGCGGGGGCCTGCTCGTCTCCGACAGGCATCGTTGCAGGTGGATCGGTATGTGGTGCGGAACATCCCCACCGTAGGATAGGCGTATGAGAGTTCGCCTGGAAGACGTCGCGGCCGCCGCCGAGGTGTCGGTCACCACGGTGTCGCGCGTGCTCTCCGGACGCGGTCCCGTGGCCGCTCCGACCCGGGACCGGGTGCTCCGCGCACTCGACCGGGTGGGCTACACCCGCTCGACCCTGCTGCACAGCAGCGTGGCCCGGCTCGTCGTCGTGGGCGCCCCGGAATCGCCTGAGCACTGGCAGCTCGAGGTGTGCCGGGGCGTGTCCGATCGCCTCCAGGCGGAGGGCGTGCTCACCGCCTCGGCGTTCCTCCAGCCCGACCTCGCCGACGTCCGCGCCGGCGCCGAGGCCGGTGCCGCCACCGTCGTCACCCCGACCTTCACCGCCCTCGACGTCGACGTCCCGGTGGTGCGCTTCGCCGAGGCGACGGTGAAGTCCCCGGCCTCCGCGCCGGCGGGCGGTCCGCGGGTGGGCGGGGAGTGGATCGCTGCCCGCATCGACCTCACCGGCGGCCTCACGCTCGCCTTCGAGCACCTCACCGCGCTCGGGCACCGGCGGATCGGGCTCGTGTGCAACGAGGCCGGGGCGCTCGCCGAGCAGCTGCAGGAGCGGTTCCTCGCCGAGCACCCTGCGCGCGGTCTGACGTCCCGGCTCGACGGCTGGATCGCCGCCGTCCCCAAGTCGTACTCCGGCGGCATCGAGGCCGCGGTGCGGCTGCGCGACGCCACCTGCACCGCGGTCATCGTGCAGAGCGCCCTCCAGCTCCATGGCGTGTTCGCCGCGATGCGCCAGCGGCGGCTCGTCGTGCCCCGCGACCTGTCGGTGGTGGGCTTCGGCGACTCCTCGACCATGCGCTACACCGCCCCGCCGGCGACGGTGCTCGGGCTCGACAGCCCGGGCATGATCCGGGCGCTCGCCGCCGGGGTGCGCACCGTGCTCGACCTCCCCGGGGAGCGCATGCGCTCCGTGCCCCCGAACTTCCGGCCCGTGCTCCTCGCCCGCGCCTCGACCGCGGCGGCCCGCTCGTGATGCGCACGGACGTCTCGCTGGCCCGCATCGCGGAGGTGTCCGGCCGCTCGGAGTCGACGGTGTCCCGGGTGCTGCGTCGGGCGCCCGGGGTGTCGGCCGAGGCGCGCCGCGCCGTCGAGGTGGCGCTGCGCACCCTCGGGGTGAGCGGTGCGGAGGCCGCACCGAGCGACCGCGGGATCATCGCCGTGGTCCAGGCCGTCGTGCTCGGCGCCGACGTCGACGCCTTCGAGTCCCTGTTCCTCGAGATGGTGCGCCGGATCTACCGCGTGGGCCGGGTGGCGCTGCGCGTGACCACCGGGCCCGAGCTCGAATCCTCGGCGACCCGGCTGCAGGAGTTCGGGATCGTCGGCGCGGTGGTGCTCGGCGGGCAGTCGGCCGGGCCCGAGGCGAAGCGGCTCGCGGCGCTCAACATCCCGGTCATGCGCGTGTCGAACGCCCGCCACGAGGGGACGGGCCAGATCGTCCTCGACGCCACCCAGGGGATCGACACCGCCGTGCGGCACCTCGTGCACCTGGGGCACCGGCGGATCGGCATCGCGGTGCCGGAGGACTCCGCGGCGGCGAGCCGGGTGGCCGCCTACCGGAGGTCGATGGCCGATCTGCTCCACATCCCCGCCACCCGCGACCAGGCGCCGGTGGCGCAGGCCGGTCCCGGGATCCTCGCCGGCTCCCAGGCGGCCGAGCGCCTGCTCCAGGCGAACTGCTCGGCGGTCATCAGCTGCTCGCCGGCGATCACCTTCGGCGTCCTCGAGTCCGCGCGGCGTGCCGGGCTCGACGTGCCGCGGGACCTGTCGCTGCTCACCGTGGGGGAGATGCCCGACGCCGATGTCGTCCACCCGCCCCTGTCCCAGGTGACCTTCGACTGGCCGCAGCTCGCGCAGACGGCGATCGGCGAGCTCGAGCGGCTCATCGCGGGATCGCGCACCCTGCCGGACTACTCGGTGACCCCGGAGCTCGTGCTCCGCTCCTCCGAGATGCCCGTCCGCACGCGGTAGCGCGGCGGGCGCGCCGGGATCGTGGCCGGCGGGCTCAGCCGCCCACGTGGGCTGCCCGCTCGCGGGCCAGCCGGGTGAGGAAGGCCGCGACGTCGTCGGTCGACCCGAGCCGGGCCTGCGCCCGGGTGTCCGCGGTGCCCACCCGGATGCTCAGTCCCGGGAACCCGGAGTCCTGCCGGTCGGCGAGGTGGGCGAAGGCGTCCTCGTCGGTGGTGTCGTCCCCGATGTAGAGGGCGGCCGTGGCCTGCGCACGCTCGATCATCGTGTCGAGGCCGTCGCCCTTCGTATGCATCCGGACCCCGAACTCGACCATGTCGTGGCCGGTCAGCGACCGCAGCTCGGGGTGTGCGGAGGCGAATCGGCGCAGCTCTGCGGTGAAGAACTCCGCGCGCTCCGGCGAGCAGCCGCGGGTGTGGAAGGTGGCGCCGAGCGGCTTGCGCTCGATCCGCAGCTCGCCGTGCCCGGCGGCCGGGGTGGCGGCGGCGATCCGCTCGAACTCCGCGTCGAGGCGCGCGAGCAGCGCGCGCTCGCCGTCGTCCGGGGCCGCGGAGTAGCGGAAGGGATCGTCGGGATCGACAGCATCCGCCGAGGTGCCCGCTTGGCCGCCTGCCGGGCCGCCTGCCGGGACGCCGGCCGGGGTGCCGGCCGTGAGTCCGGTGAAGTCCTGCTCCACGCCGTGGGAGCCGACGAACAGCGCGCGCGCCGGAGCCCGGCTCAGGTCCTTGAGCGCGGCGACGTCGCGTCCGGAGATGTAGCCGACCGCGGTGCCGGGGAGCGCGGCGAGCGCCTCGACCGCGGTGGCGGACTCCGCGACCGGCGTCGAGGTCGAGGGGTCGTCCTGGAGCGGGGCGATGACCCCGTCGAAATCGAGGGCGACGAGCAGCCGCGCGGCCGTGGTGAGAGCGGTGATGTCGATCGCCTCGGGTGCCTGCAGGGGTGGGCTGAGCGCGGTCACGGCGCGGGCTCCCGCGGCGCGGCGGGCGTGTCTCCCGGCTCGGGGCTCTCGGTGGGTTCGGTGGGCTCGGGCGGCTCCTTCGCCTCGGCGGCCTCCCAGCGGCGCAGGTCCTTGTCGTCGTCGAGCGCCTCGAGGGTGTCGAGGAAGGAGCGCGACCAGGACTGCACGTCGTCGCGGATGAGGCGCCGGCGCAGGGCGCGCATCCGGCGGCGGCGCTCGGCGGGCTCCATCTCGATGGCGCGCAGGATGTTCGCCTTGAGACCGTCGATGTCATGCGGGTTGACGAGCACCGCCTGGTTCATGTGGTCGGCGGCGCCGGCGAACTCGGAGAGCACGAGCACGCCGTCCTCACCGGTGCGGCACGCCACGTACTCCTTGGCGACGAGGTTCATGCCGTCGCGCAGCGCGGTGACGAGGAGGATGTCGGCGGCGAGGTAGAGCGCCGTCATCTCCTCGCGCGGGAAGGAGTGGTGGAAGTAGTGGATCGCGGTGGTGCCGAGGTCGGAGTGCTCGCCGTTGATCCGGCCCGCGGCGAGCTCGACGTCGGTGCGGATCTGCTGGTACTGCTCGATCCGCTCGCGGCTCGGGGTGGCGATCTGCACGAGCGTGACCTGCTCGGGGTCGATCGAGCCGTCGGCGAGCAGCTCCCCGTAGGCCTTGAGGCGGTGGCTGATGCCCTTGGTGTAGTCGAGGCGGTCGACCCCGAGGATGAGCGTCTCCGGGTCGCCGAGGTCGGAGCGGATCTCCTGCGCCCGTGCGATGGTCTCCGGGTCCCGGGCGGCCGCGTCGAGGGTCGGGGTGTCGACGGAGATCGGGAAGGCGCGTGCCTCGGCGATGTGGGCGCCCGTGCCGGACTCCGGGTTCTCCGGGACGCGGATCTGGCTCGACTTCGTGGCGAAGCCGGCGTGGACGCGGGCGGCGCGGCGGAAGTTCGCGGCGTCCGCCGGGCGCTGGAAGCCGATGAGGTCCGCGCCGAGCAGACCGTTGAGGATCTGTGAGCGCCACGGCAGCTGGGCGAAGAGCTCGGCGGGCGGGAACGGGATGTGGTTGAAGAAGCCGATCGACACGTCGGGGCGCAGCGCGCGCACGAGCGCCGGGACGAGCTGCAGCTGGTAGTCGTGGACCCATACGGTGGCGCCGGCCGCGGCGGTCTTCGCGGCGGCCTCGGCGAACCGGGTGTTGACGCGCAGGTAGCTCTCCCACCAGGTGCGGTGGAACTCCGGGGCGACGATGACGTCGTGGTAGAGCGGCCACAGCGTGGCGTTGGAGAAGCCTTCGTAGTAGCTGACGACTTCATCAGAGCTCAGGGTCAGCGGGACGAGGTGCATGCCGTCGATGTCGAAGGGCTCGATGTCCTCGTCCGGGATCCCGGCCCAGCCGATCCAGGCGCCGTCGTTGGCCTGCATGACCGGGGCGAGCGCGGTGACCAGACCTCCAGGTGAGGTGGTCCAGACCGGTTCCGGGCCCGAATCGTCGCGGTCGACGGGCAGGCGGTTGGCGACGACGACGAAGTCCGCGCCGTCGGGCGGGGGAGGGAGGGGAGAGGTACGGGTGTCGTGATCTGCGGATGTGCGTGTCACAGTGCTCCTCGGGTCGAACCTCGGTCACGTGCGATTCTACTCTCTCGCGTAATGTGGATGAGGTGGCTATGGAAGAACTGGGCGGCTACCGCCTGCTCGAGCAGCTGGGCTCCGGCGGCATGGGCGTCGTGCATCTCGCGGTGGACGGGGAGAACAACCCCGTCGCCGTCAAGGTCCTCCACTCCCACATCGCCAACGACGAGACCTCCCGCAAGCGCCTGGCGCGCGAGGTGCGCACGCTGCGCCGGATCAAGCACCCGCGGATCGCCGAGGTGCTCGACGCCGAGCTCGAGTCCGAGCAGCCCTTCATCGTCACCGAGTTCGTCGACGGGATGACGCTGTCGGAGGACGTCAAGGAGAACGGGCCCTTCGCCGAGGACGAGCTCGTGCACTTCGGCCATGCGCTCCTCGACGCCCTCAACGCCGTGCACGAGGCCGGGGTCATCCACCGCGACCTCAAGCCGGCGAACATCATGATCATGGACGGCGAGCCGATGGTCATCGACTTCGGCATCGCGCAGGCCGCCGACGAGGTCAAGGTCACCGCGACCGGCCTCGTCATGGGCACCCCGGGCTACCTGAGCCCGGAGATCGCCGACGGCAAGGCCTCGAGCGAGAAGACCGACTGGTGGGGCTGGGCGGCGTCGATGGCGTTCGCCGCGACCGGCCGCAACCCCTACGGCTCCGGCCCGCTCGAGGCGGTGCTCGGCCGGGTGGCGATGGGCCGGGCGAACCTCGAGGGCGCCCCGGCGCTGTTCGTCCCGCTGCTGCGCGCCTGCCTCGACCCCAAGCCCGAGCGTCGGCCCTCGGGCACGATGATCCTCGACGCGCTCGTCGACATCGAGTCCGGACGCATGCCGACCCTCGGCGGTCCGGTGCGCCAGGGGCCGTCGACCGGCGGAGCCGGTGCCGCCGCCGCGGGTGCTGCGGCCGGGGCGGCCGCCGCGGGCGGCTCCCATGCCGCGACCGGTCCCGGCGGCACCTCGGTCATGCCCGCGGTGCCCGGTCCCACGGGCTACCCGGGCGCACCCGGAGACGCCCCCGGACGAGGCTTCCCCGGACACCAGCCCGCCGCCCACGGGGTGCCCCGGCAGTCGAACCCCGCGCACCCCGGGCACTCCGCCCTCCATCCGTACGCCGCGCAGCACCGCGACGGTCGGCCCATGCAGCCCGGGCACCCGCAGTCGGGGATGCCCCCGCAGCAGGTGCAGCCCGGCGGGCCGCGTCCTTACGGCCCGCTCGGCATCGACGGCCGCCCCCAGCAGCATCAGCAGGGCCCTGCGCCCGGCGGGCAGATGCAGGCGCCCGGGCCGCATCCGGGCATGCAGGGCCGGCTCATGCCGCCCGGCCCGCCCCTGCCGCCGCGCCTCGGCGGGGCCTGGGCCGTGCTCGCCCTCAACCTGCTGGCGATCGCGCTCACCCCGCTGGGACCGTTCATCATGATGATCGCGATGTACCTGTGGCAGGTCATCGCACGCACCGCCGGGTCGATGGCCCGGACCCGCAACTGGCGGCAGTTCGAGCGCGGGCCCGGCTCGGTGAGCCTGTGGTCCTCGGTCGGGTCGATGCCCGGTGCGCTCCTCGGCGCGGTCTTCACCTCGCTCTTCTGCATGATCCTGCCGCTCATCGCCGCCGGGGCGATCGCAGTGCTCATGCGCCTCGACGTGCTCGGCATCGTGCCGCGCGGGTTCTCCGAGTCCGCCGCGCTCTGGGCGGCCGCACTCACCAGCGCGGTGGTGCTGTGGCTCGGCCCGGGCTCCTCGAACCTCCGGCACGGCTCGCGGGTCGTGCTCAGCCCGGTGACCCGCACCTCGACTGGGGAGTGGGTCGCGGTCGCGATCTTCGCCGTCCTCGCAGTGCTCGCCGTCATCACCGTGCTCACCGGTGCCGCGGTCACGTGGTGGCCGTCCCCGGCCAACCCCTTCGGGCTCATCCCCGAACCGCAGTTCCCGTAGGCGCTTGCCCGGCGACCCGGGCTCTCCCGGTGACCCGGGCTCCCCGTCGACCCGGGCGGCCCGCCGGTCAACCTGCGTGCTTCATGAATGGGCCGTGGTGACCGGCGTCGTATCATGGCAGGGCGCCTCGGGCGCGGATCGAATCCACCATCAGCGAGACCCACGTGAGGAAACATGGCGAAGAACTCCTCGTCCGCAGCCGACCGGCGGCAGGCCGCGCGCGAAAAGGCGCGTCAGATCGCAGAGGCGCAGGCCAAGCGGGAGAAGACCGCGCGGACCGTCCTCTACACCGGTGTCGGTGTGGTCGTGGTCGCGGTGATCGCGGTCATCGCGTTCCTCATCTACCAGGCCGCGCAGCCGACGCCCGGCCCCAAGAACTACTCCGCCGGCTCGATCACCCTGGCGAGCGACGGCGAGTCGGTGCAGGCCTACGGCGCCAAGGGCGCCTCCGGCGATGACGCCCCGGCCGACGCGCCCGCGTTCACCGAGTCCGGCCTGCCCGACACCGCACCCGTGGTCACCGTCTTCATGGACTTCCAGTGCCCGGGCTGCGCCGGCTTCGAGCAGGCGAACGGACAGACCCTCGACAAGCTCGTCGAGGAGGGCACCATCGCCGTCGAGTACCAGCCGGTCGCGATCCTCGACGCTCAGTCGCAGGGCAACGAGTACTCGACCCGCGCGGCGAACCTCATGGCCTGCGTGGCCGACAGCGGCCAGGCCGGCACCTACATGGACCTCACGAAGATCCTCTTCGAGAACCAGCCCGGCGAGGGTCAGACCGGGATGACCGACGAGCAGCTCCTCGGGTTCGCCGAGGAGGCCGGCGTGGATCTTGCGGCGGCGACCACCCTCGAGGACGGCGCGACCGTCCAGCAGTGCGTGGAGAACGTGAGCTTCGACAAGTTCGTCGAGAACACCACGCAGGACGCGCTGAGCAACGGTCTGCAGGGCACCCCGCGCGTCCTCGTCAACGGCGAGGACACCGACTCCTGGCAGGACCCGCAGGGCTTCGCCACCGAGCTCCTCACCGCCGCCGGCGAGATCGGCTGAGCGACCCGGGCATCGGGTCCGGACATTTTGTCCGGTCCGATCCTCATGGAATACACTGCAACCGTCGTCCGGCCGGTGCGCTCGCGCGCCCGGACCGCGGACGGCCCGCCTCCTTAGCTCAGTTGGTAGAGCACCGCTCTTGTAAAGCGAAGGTCGTCAGTTCGAGTCTGACAGGGGGCTCACTTCTTCCCCGGCGCCACCGCCGTGGTGCTGTCGACGCGGTCGGTAGTGCCGCCGTGGCCGGTGGTGTCCCGTTCGGTCGTCCTGAACCGGTCCCGGTACTCCGAGGGCGTGGTCCGCAGGTGCCGGGCGAACACCCGCCGCAGCGTCTCGTCGCTGCCGAATCCGCTGCGCTGCGCCGCCCGCGTGACACTCGCTCCCTCGAGCAGCAGGCGCTGCGCCTGTTCGAGCCGCACGCTCTCCACCCACCGCGTCGGGGGCATCCCGATCTCCCGGTCGAACAGTCGGCTCAGGTGCCGCGGGCTCACCGCGGCGCGCGCCGCCAGGGCCGGTGCGGTGTGGTCGCCGGCCGGATCCGCGCGCACCGCCTCGATGACGGGTCGGAGCACCGGGTCGGGTGATGCCGGCATCGGTGCGGCGGCGAACTGCGACTGCCCGCCGGGCCGCTGGAGGAACACCACGAGCTCGCGCGCAGTGCTGCGCGCGGCCTCGGCGCCCAGGTCGTCCTCGATGAGAGCGAGGCTGAGGTCGATGCCGGCGGTGATCCCGGCGGAGGTGAGGAACCGGCCGTCGCGCAGCTGGATGACGTCCGGGTCGACGTCGATCGCCGGGTAGCGGCGGGCCAGAGCCGAGGCGTGGCGCCAGTGCGTCGTCGCGCGCCGCCCATCGAGCAGACCGAGCTCGGCGAGCACGAACGCCCCGGTGCACACCGAGGCGACGCGGCGCGCGGGGCCGGCGAGCGCCTCGACCGCGGTGAGGAGATCCGGGTCGACGGCCGGGCCGGCGAGGTGCTCGGCACCGGCGACGACGAGCGTGTCGACCGCCCCCGCGGCCCGGGCAGGGATGGTGTCGGCTATCGCCATCCCGGAGGAGGTGGCGACGGTGCCGCCGTGCGGGGAGAGGAAGTCGACGGCGTAGGAGCCGCCGGAGCGGCCGGCCAGGTGGAGCGCCTCGGCGGGACCGCTGGCATCGAGCATGGTGACCCCGTCGAACACGACGATGCCGACCCGCACGGGTGAGGGTGCGGGGTTCGGGGGCGCAGGGGAGTCCGCAGTGGTGGGGTGCGCACTCACGAGCATGTCCGAATCAGTGGGGTTTCAGTCCGGAAAGACATGGCTCCACCCTAATGCCTCCGACCAGACTGGAGTCAGCACGACTCCAGCAGCGCGGCCCGGGGAGGCTCCTGGACCGCCACGACGAGAGGAAGAGCAGACATGACCGAGACCATCGCCGGAATCCGGATCCCCGACAGCACCCTGGCCCAGGAGGCCACCGCGCTCGTCCGCGACGTCGAGAACGACCTCGTGTACGACCACTCGCGCCGCGTGTTCCTCTTCGGCTCGTTGCGCGGACAGCGCGACGGGCTCGACTACGACCCCGAGCTCCTCTACGTCGGCGCGATGTTCCATGACCTCGGGCTGACCGAGAAGTACCGGACCACCGACCAGCGCTTCGAGATCGACGCGGCGAACGAGGCGCGCCGGTTCCTCACCGCACACGGCATCGCCGAGGAGCTCGCGGACCGCGTATGGAGCGCGATCGCCCTGCACACCACCCCGGAGATCCCGCTCCACATGGCCCCGGAGGTCGCGCTCGTCACCCGCGGCGTCGAGCTCGACGTGCTCGGCATCGACTACGACGCGGTGACGGACGAGCAGCGCGCCGCCGTCGTCGAGGCCCACCCGCGCCCCGACTTCAAGAACCGGATCCTGGCGGCCTTCACCGAGGGTCTCAAGGACCGGCCGGAGACGACCTTCGGCAACGTCAAGGCCGATGTGCTCCAGCACTTCCTCCCCGGCTTCGAGCGCACGGACTTCGTCGAGGTCATCAAGGCCTCGAAGTGGGCGGAGTGATCCGCTGACCGGTTCGCGTGTGCGAACAGCGCGTGTGCGAACGGGCGAGGCCTCGGGATCATGATGATCCCGGGGCCTCGTGCGTGTGGTGCCTCGTGAGAGTGATGGAGGCTCGGCGCCTCAGTCGCGGGTGAGGGTGCCGATCTCCTCGTGGTCGCCGTTCATCACCGTCATGGTCTCGCCGTCGATCTCGAGGTGCCGCGCCTCGCGTAGCCAGGTGTCGACGCCCATACAGGCCTTGAGAGTGGTGGCGAAGCGGGTGAGGGTGACGGTGGAGCCGTCCTGCTCGTACGTCGTCCCGATGCCGTTGCAGCCGTCGCTGCCCCCGACCTTGCCGTCCTCGGTGAAGTTCAGGTGCGGCTCACCCTTCTCGTCGGAGGACCAGCGTCCCACTACGGATTCCACGTCGTCTCCGTTCGTCGATGACACGGTGCCGCCGCACCCGGTGAGGAGCAGCGTGGATGCCAGGGCCAGGACTGCGAGGGGATGGTGCGATCGGCGTCTCATGCCCCGAGTCTACTGACCGCGACTCCGGGCCGACAGGGAAGTCCCTGGGCGCGGCGTGGGAGAGCGGGGGACGCACCGCCTGGGCCGGGATGCCGGGTCGACCCGCGACGATGCAGCGACTCCGGGAATACTGGGCACATGGAGTTCCCTCGATTCTGGTTCAAGGCCACCGGCGCCGTCGCGCTCGACCGGCCCCGCGCACTCGAGGCCTGGGGGTGGTCGTCGACCTCCGAGGCCGAGGCGCGCACCGTCGCCGAGGGCCGCCTGCGCCGCGCCGTCGCGGCGGCCGAATCCGCCGGCCGGATGCCCGAGCACGGGGAGTACTACCCCCGCGTCCCGCTCCGGGAGCCGGTCCTCGCCCTCGTGTCGGAGGCACGCACCGGCGTGGAGGCGGTCATCACCCGCAACCGCTACGGTGCCGAGGTGCTCAACACCGACCGGCTCTTCATCGCCGACATCGACGTGCCCGGCTGGGAGGAGGTCCCCGAGGAGACGGCGCGGCAGGCGCCGACCGGGACCTCGGCCGGAGTGGGCGCCGGAGGTCCCCGCCGTGGTCTGCTCGGCAGACTCTTCGCCGAGCCGGAACCGGCACGGCCCGAGATCACCGAGGGCGCGGCAGTGGAGTACATCCGCGGATTCGCCGCCCGTCGCCCGGAGTACGGGGTGCGGATCTACCGCACGCGGGCCGGGCTGCGGGTCATCCTCACCGGAGTTCGGGAGACCGCGGACACGGAGGCTGCCCAGGGGCTGCTCACCGAGCTCGGGGCCGATCCGCGGTACAGCGCGCTCGCCCGCGGTCACGCGAGCTATCGCGCCCGGCTCACCCCGAAGCCCTGGCGGGCCGGTTGGCACGCGCTCCCGGTTTCGGGCCGAGGTCGGTTCTGGGAGGGCGGCGAGGACGATCCCACGTGGCTCGCGGCGTACCGGGAGCGCACCGCGCAGTTCGCGGTGTGCCGGCTGCTCGAGGTGATCGGGCACGGAGGCAGTGCGACCGAAGGCGAGGTCATCGCCTTCCACGACTCCGCGACGCGGGTCGGGAGCCCCGATCCGCTCGCCTGAGCGGATCGCGGTTGTTGCGCGACCGTCGTCTTCCTGTGACTAGTTCGTTACGTTCACGCCGTCATTGGTCATATGGTCACGGATCGGTAAAGTCGACCGAGGTTGACCTCCCCAGAGGGTCCGGTCTGTGCAGCAGCACTCCGATCCCCGACCACTCAGACCAGTTCGTATCGAAGTAGGGAATGCACACATGAGGAAGAGACTCCTTTCGCGCCCGGCAGCTCTTGCCGCAGCGGCGTCGCTGGGAATGACCGGCGTGCTCGTCACGGTTCCGGCATCGGCCACCGAGCCGACCAAGGAAGCGTCCACGTCCGTCAAGGCCATGAGCAAGCAGGTGCAGGAGTTCGACGGCGTCGAAGGCATCCAGGCCTACGGCACCGATGGCGAGGGCAACGTCGTCGTCGTCACTCTTCCGGAATCGGAGCTCGACGACGAGGGCATCGAGAAGATCGAGGCCTTCAAGGGCGAGTACTCCAACGTCGAGGTCATCGAGATCGCCAAGCCGCTCCAGGCCTACGCCAAGAATCAGCTCGTCGGCGGCGCCGGGTACGCGGTGACCGGCCAGGGTGTGGAGGACGCCGGCCTGTGCTCGGTGGGCTTCACCGCCTGGGACCCGAACGGCGACCCGGCCGTCATCACCGCCGGCCACTGCACCGGTGACGACTCGATGACCACCGCCATCCGCACCCTTCCTTCCTTGGACACCGCTCATGCCGGTGAGGAGTCGCAGACCGGGCCCCTGGATTCGGCACCGATGGGCGCCTTCTCCTTCTCGCAGTTCGGCGGTCCGGGCCACTCGGCGGGCGCGGACAAAGACCCCAACTCTACCGACATCGCCGTCGTCGACGTCGACAACCCGGATCTCGAGCTCCTCCCGCAGGTGACCGACTGGTCCACCGCCGGGGACGACGACCTCGCCGCCGGCATCGAGACGACCATCACCGCCGTCGGCGCCCCGAAGGCTGGTGCGCCGGTTTCCAAGAGCGGCCGGACCACCGGTCTCACCCACGACGACGATCTCGACATCGTCGACGGCTGGAGCCGGGTCGGCGTGTCCGGGACCGACTACCGCTGGGTCCGCGGATTCGCGGCGAACGGACTCGAAGGCGCACCCGGCGACTCCGGCGGGGCGATCTTCCAGGGCAGCACCGCGATCGGCGTCGTCAGCGGTGGCACCCCCGCCGAGGGCGGCAACGAGTCGTTCCTCTGGGGCACCTCGCTCGTCCACGCCCTGCCCCACACCGACGGCTACACCGTCGCGCTGTTCGTCGAGGCCCCGAAGGTGACCACCACCGAGGTCGAGCAGGGCGCACGCGTGCCCGGCACCGCCCCGGCCGGCGCGGAGGTCACCGTCACCCCAGTGGGCGGCGGAGAGCCGATCACCGTCACCGCGGATGACAGCGGCAACTGGAGCTTCGAGGCCCCGCAGGAGCTCGGCGAGCAGGAGTACACCGCTGTGGCACGCCAGGGCGAGTACAACGTCTCCGATGAGGCCTCCTTCGCCATCACCGTGGTCGAGGCCTCCGATGACGAGCCGACCCCGCCCACCCCGGAACCGGATCCGACCGATGACCCGGCTCCGACTCCGACCGACGATCCTTCGGACGAGCCGACCGAGGACCCCTCGGCCACCCCGACCGAGGACCCCACCACGCCGGCTCCGACCGATGAGCCGACCGAGGAGGCCCCGGCCGAGCGCGAGCTCACCATCGACCCGCGCCGCGTGTCCGTCTCGGACTTCGTGAACGAGGACGAGGGCGTGAACATCACCGGCACCGGCTACGCTCCGGGCCAGGTCGTCGAGCTCGAGGTGTTCCCGCAGAACGACTCGGTGAACGACTTCACGCTCGAGGGCACCGCTGACGAGAACGGCGTCGTGACCTTCGGTGTCTACGGCACCAACGCCGCCAACGCCGACGTCTACCTCGGCACCTACGAGGTCCGCGTGGCCGCCGCCTCTGACGACGACGCCGCGAACGCCGGCTCCGAGGCCGCTCCGGCGGCCGGTGCCTACGCCGCGGGCGACGCCGACGAGCCGCTCACCGGTTCGTTCGAGGTCGTGGCCGACGAGGGCGCCGCACCGGGCGAGGACGAGGACGAGAACGGTGACGGCAACCTGCCGCGCACCGGTACCGAGCTCACCGGACTCGGCGTGGGCGCAGGCCTGCTCGTGGTCGGCGCAGCCGCGGTCTACGTGACCACCCGTCGCACCAAGAAGGGCCAGGCCTGATCCGATCTGATCGGTTCACCTGATCCGACGGCCTGATCCACCCGGAGGGCCCCGACACCACCACGGTGTCGGGGCCCTCCGCCATTCACCCCTCAATTTTTGAAGGCTTCTGAGAGTGATTCCGCGATTCTTCGCAAAGTCGATGGGTGCCGGGAGCCTTCAGAGCGATGTGCGCCTCAGGACGAATAGGTGCCGAGCCGCTCTGGTGCGGGGCCAGTGGTGTCCCGCACCTGCCGCCGAGGTGCCACTCCCGTTCCGGCGGTTCCCGCAGGCGAGGTGCCCGCCCGTTCCAGCACCCCTTCGCCGAGGTGGCCGTCTGCTCCTGCGCCCGTCCGGCGAGGTTCCCGCTTCTTCTCGTGCTGCCGCTCAGACGTGCGTCTGTTCCGGCACCATGGTCCTGGGTGTGTGTCGCCACAGCACCCGGTTGCTGAGGTCCCCACCCACCACCATTGCCGGGTGCCAAGGTGCGCCTCCCGCGCTGGCGCCCCGGTGACCTGGGCTTTCATGCGTACAGGGCCCGTGTCTGTGGGTGCCGATAGCGTGGGTGTCATGAATGAGGAGCCCCGTTTCCGCACCGGTGACATCACCGCTCTGCACGGTGCGCTCACGAACATGGTCGAGGTCGAGTCCCAGGCGGATGCGATCGAGCGGATCCGCGCTCTCGAGGAGCTCAAGGCCGCAACTGCGGCCGCGCAGGCCCACGCTGCGGCCACCCTGCACTCGTTGCGCTATGACGCGGAGGCCGAACGCGGTGTCCCGGCGGGGAAGCGGTGTCGGGGTCTGGGTGCGGAGGTCGGGTTGGCTCGCCGGGAGTCCCCGGCGCGCGGTTCTCGGTTCCTCGCCCTGTCCCGCACGCTCATCGACGACATGCCGTGTGCGCTGGCGGGGCTCGAGTCCGGTGCGGTGTCGGAGGAGAAGGCCCACACCCTGCACCGGGAGACTTCCTGGCTGCCGGCGGACAAGCGCCGGATGGTCGATGGGTTCATGGCCGGGAGGATGGCGCACCTCGGGGTGCGGCGGCTCGCCGCTGAAGCCCGGGCGCGTGCTCAGCGTCTCGATCAGGAGGCCGCGGTCGAGCATCTGGCGCGGTGTGAGAAGGAGCGTCGAGTGAGCGTCCGGCCGGCACCGGGCGGGATGGCGTATCTGACCGCTCTGCTCCCGCTGCGCCAGGCCGTCGCGGCGTACGCGAACCTCCAGAAGACTGCCGCCACCCTGGTGGGCACGGGGGAGGCGGGGGAACGGACTGCAGGGCAGGTCGCTGCGGATCTGCTCGTCGAGCGGGTCACCGGGCAGGAGACCGCGGATGCGGTGCCGGTCGAGGTGCATCTGGTGATGACGGATTCCACCCTTCTTGCTGATGGTGATGTTCCGGGGTGGGTGACCGGCCATGGTCCGGTGCCTGCCGGTGCTGCTCGGCGGATGCTCGCCGATCCGCAGGGCCAAGTCTTTCTCCGCAGGTTGTATACAGCTCCGGGGTCGGGTGGTCTGGTGGGGATGGATTCCCGCAGGCGGGAGTTCGCCGGGTTGCTGCGGCGGATGATCGTGGTGCGGGATGACACGTGCAGGACTCCGTTCTGCGATGCTCCGATCCGTCACATCGACCACGCCAGGCCACATCGCGGCGGCGGTGCAACAGATTTCAGGAATGCTTCGGGGTTGTGCGCGGCATGCAATTACGTGAAGGAGAACCCGGGGTGGAGGCACGAAGCGGACCCCGATCGGCTCGCCGTCACCACCCCGACCGGAGCCAGGTATGAGGCGCCCACTCCACCGTTGATCGGGGGAGCGCACCAGCAGCCCCGGACCGCGCCTCCCTGCCGAGGGGAACCTCCGTCACAGAGCGCTGATTTGAAGTTCGCGGGCGGCGAACCTCCACCTCGGGATGCGCCGGTGGAGTCGACGGAGCCCCAGAGTGTAGGGGCGGATGACCGCATCTCGAATGATCAGATGCCGACCAACCGTGTCGTGCGGCTGATCCGTCCGCGATCCACGGGCACGGGTTCGGATTCGCGCTCGGGTCAGGGCTCGGATATCCGCTCAGGCACGAGTTCGACCGGACACATACGGGGGAGCGGAGTTGAGAAGACCGTGCGGGCGCACCTCACCGCGCACTCCGCGACTGCTCGCACCACAGGGCAGCTCCCGCCCATCGACGCCTACCGGTTCCCCGTGCTCGTCGGCTGAACGACCCCGACCTCGACCCCGGGCCCGGGCCCGGCCTCGACCCCGACTTCGATCTCGGCGTGTCCGATGATCGTGCCTGACCGACCCCGCCGGTGCGGTGGTGAACCACGACTGCAGGCTTGCGCGAATCAGCGGAGAGGGCTGATCAGCAGAATCGAAGTCGTCCGTGTGCCGCGGCCACCGCCGATCGGCAGTGGTGCCTGCCTCCCACCGAACCACCGGACTCAGCAGAGGTCGCCCACCGGATGGTGGACGGCCTCTGCTCCAGGGGGTTCACTCCGTGGGGCTCAGCGCGTCGGGATCAGTGCGTCGGAACCAGCTCACCGACCGCAGCCCCGCGAACCTCATCCGATCACTGGTTCGGGTTCTGCCACGGCGGGCGGGGCGGGATCGCCGGTCCACCCTGCTGACCACCCTGCTGGCCGCCGAAACGACCGAGGCCCTGCTGCCCCTGCTGGCTCTGCGCGCGCTGCTGCGCCTCGCGCGCCTGCTGGAGCTCGCGCTGGCGGCGCTGCTGCTCCTCGAGCATGCGCTGCTTCGCTGCGGCCTGACGCTCCTCATCGACCTCGTCCTCCTCGGCACCCACGCGGGCGTGGTCGACCTCCTGCGCGGCGAGGAGCGAGTTGCGGATCTCGGTCGTCATGTCCCCGATCGTGCCCGGGTTCGACGGGAGGAACAGTACGTTCGACCGTCCGTTGCGGGCCACGTCCTGCATGGTGTCGAAGTACTGGGTCATGAGGAGCAGCTGCTCGGCGGTCCGCTCGATGCCGGCCTGCTTGAGCATCTCGTACTGCTCGGCGATGCCGATCGCGATCGCCTTCCGCTGCGCTGCCACACCCTCACCCTGGAGGCGCTTGGACTCGGCCTCCGCCTCGGCCTGGGTAACCCGCTTGATCTTGTCCGCCTCGGCGAGCGCCTGGGCGGCCACCCGGTCACGCTGCGCCGCGTTGATCGAGTTCATCGAATCGCGCACCCGCTGATCGGGGGAGATGTCGGTGACGAGGGTGTTGATGATCCGGAAGCCGTAGCGGGCCATCGACTCCGACAGGCGCTGCTCGACGCTCGAGGCGATGTCGTCCTTCGACTCGAACGCGGAGTCGAGCGTCAGCGTCGACAGCGAGGAGCGCACGGTGTCGAACACGTAGGAGCGGATCTGCTCCTCCGGGTTCGCCAGCCGGTAGTAGGCGTCGACGACGCTCTGCTCGCTCACCACGTACTGCACGGCGACGGGAATGGTGACGAAGACGTTGTCCTTGGTCTTCGTCTCGATGTTGACCTCGAGCTGCTGGACACGCAGGGAGATCGGCCGCGTGGTCGTCTCGACGAACGGGACCTTGGTGTTGAGGCCCGGCCGCGCGACCTTCTTGAACTTGCCGAAGCGCTCGACGATGACGTTCTCCTGCGTGCGCACCGTGAAGAAGATGCTCGAGCGCAGGCCGCCGAACAGCAGCGCGGCGAGGACGATGAGTATGACGATGATGACGACGACGGCGATGCCGATGCCGATGACGGCGTCCATAGTGGGTGCCCCTTGGTGTCGGTGTCGGTTTCCTCCACCCTAACGAAGTCGACTGCATCTCCGCTGGGTGCTGTGCATCTCCGCCGGGCGCTGTTCGAGCCGCATTCGTCCTCGCCTATTCTTGAACGCGTGATCGGTGCCCCTGCCCGATCCCCGCGTCACCGGCTCGCTCACCCGACCGGCCCAGCACCACCGCACGCCCGCACCACTGCACGCCCGCACCACCGAGCACACGCACCACCGAATCATCCGAACTATCCACGAGGCGGCACCCGTGAGTCACACCCCGGCACGCACCACCGAGCCCAGCGGCGCACCCACGGGCGCGCTCGACCGCTTCTTCCACATCAGCGCACGCGGCTCGACGGTCGGCCGGGAGATCCGCGGCGGGCTCGCGACGTTCTTCGCGATGTCCTACATCGTCGTGCTCAACCCGCTCATCATCGGTGCGGCCGCCGACAGCACCGGCCTGTTCCTCGGCGGCGGCACCGAACCCAACCTGCCCGCCGTCGCAGCCGCCACCTCCTTGGTCTCCGGTCTCCTCACCATCCTCATGGGCGTCGTCGGCAACTTCCCGATGGCGGTGTCCTCCTCCCTCGGCCTGTCGGCGTTCATCACCTACGGCATCGTCGTGCTGCCGGGCATGACCTGGGCCGACGCCATGGGCCTCGTCGTCATCGAGGGCATCATCCTCCTCATCCTCGTCCTCACCGGCTTCCGTTCCGCGATCTTCAACGCCGTGCCCGGCCAGCTCAAGACCGCGATCAGCGTCGGCATCGGCCTCTTCATCGCCCTCATCGGCATGATCAACGCCGGCTTCATCTCCCGCGGCTCGGGCGCCGGCCTCGAGCTCGGCACGGGCGGCTTCCTCACCGGCTGGCCGATGCTCGTGTTCCTCATCTCCCTGCTCGCCCTCTTCGTCATGTGGGCCGCCCGGGTCCGCGGCGCGATCCTCTACTCGATCGTCGGTGCCACGGTCCTCGCCCTCGTCCTCGAGGCGGTGTTCCGGATCGGCCCCAAGACCGGCGCCGACGGCGAGGTCGCCAACCCGCAGGGCTGGGGCCTCACCGTCCCCACCCTCGACCAGCAGTGGTTCACGCTGCCCGACCTGTCCCTCCTCGGCAGCTTCAACCTGCTCGGCTCCTGGCAGCACGTCGGCGTCGTCGCCGCCGCGCTCGCCGTGTTCACCCTCCTCCTCGCGAACTTCTTCGACCTGCTCGGCACCATGGTCGGCATCGCCAACGAGGGCGACATCAAGGACCGGCACGGCGAGATCCCGCAGTCGAAGCGCATCATGGTCGCCGACGCGCTCGGCGCGATCGGCGGCGGCATGGGCTCCACCTCGGTGAATTCCGGCTTCGTCGAGTCGACCGTCGGCGTGGGCGACGGCGCGCGCACCGGCCTGGCGAACGTCGTCACCGGGATCATGTTCCTCGCCACGATCGTGCTCGCCCCGCTCGCCGCCGTCATCCCGACCGAGGCGGCCGCCGCCACCCTCGTGCTCGTCGGCTTCCTCATGATGCAGCAGATCGTGCGCGTCGACTGGGCCGACGTCGAGATCGCGATCCCGGCGTTCATGACCATCGTCCTCATGCCGTTCTCCTACTCGATCACCAACGGGATCGGCGCCGGCTTCATCACCTACGTCGTCATCAAGCTGTTCCGCGGCAAGGGGCGCGAGGTGCACGCCCTGATGTACGTCACAGCCGCCCTGTTCGTCGTGTACTTCGTCTCCGGCCCGCTCCAGGCGGCGCTCGGCAGCTGAGCGGCGCCCGGCCCGGCGCCGCCGCCTCTAGGCTGGAGCCATGGATCCGACAACACTGGTCAACCTCGGGCTCGTCCTCCTCTTCGTGCTCATCGGCGGACTCTTCGCCGGCACCGAGATGGCCATCGTCAACCTCCGCGAATCCCAGATCACCCGGCTCGCGGAATCCGGGCCGCGCGGCCGGCGCACCGCGGAGATGGTGCGCAACCCCAACCAGTTCCTGTCCGCCGTGCAGATCGGCGTCACCGTCGCCGGCTTCTTCTCCTCCGCCTACGGCGCCTCGACCATCGCCCCGGACCTCGCCCCGCTGCTCGCCGGGATCGGCATCCCCGACGCCGCCGCGGCCACCGTCGCGCTCGTCGTCATGACGCTGATCATCGCCTACCTCTCACTCGTGCTCGGCGAGCTCGTCCCCAAGCGCCTGGCGATGCAGAACGCGATGGCGATGACCCGCTTCGTCGGGCCCCCGCTCGTCGTGTTCGGCCGGCTCATGCGCCCGGTGATCTGGCTCCTGTCGGTGTCGACGAACGCGGTGATCCGGCTCCTCGGCGGCGACCCGCACGTCAACCGCGAGGCGGTGTCGACCGAGGAGATCCGCGCCATGGTGTCGAGCTCGGAGGAGCTCGATGCGCTCGACCGCAAGGTGCTCCACGACGTGTTCGAGGCCGCCGAGCGCACCGTCGTCGAGGTGATGAAGCCCCGCCCCGACGTCGAGTTCGTCGAGGGTGCTGCGACCATCGCCGAGGTGCGGGCCCAGGTCCGGCACCTCCAGTACAGCCGCTACCCGGTGACCGGGGAGGACTACGACGATGTGCTCGGCTTCTTCCACGTCCGCGACCTGCTCCACGTCGACGACCCGGAGGCCATCACCGCCGCGCAGATCGTGCGCGAGATGCCCGCGCTGCCCGGCACCGTCGAGGTGCTCAGCGCACTGAGCCGGATGCGCGCCGGCGGCGACCAGATCGCCCTCGTCGTCGACGAGTACGGCGGCACGGACGGGATCGTCACGATGGAGGACCTGCTCGAGGAGCTCGTCGGCGAGATCTACGACGAGTACGATGCCGCACTCACCGTCGACGACGCGGTCCACCGCGACGGCGAGGTGAGCGAGGTCGACGGCGGGCTCATCCTCCAAGAGGCGAGCCAGCAGACCGGCGTCGAGCTGCCCGACGAAGGCGGCTACGAGACCGTCGGCGGGCTCGTCATGGCACTCCTCGGCCGGATCCCGGAGGAGGGCGACTCCGTCACCACCGACGACGCCGCGCTCACCGTCGTCGCCATGGACGACCGCCGGGTCGCCCGGGTGCGGATCGAGCCGCGCGATGCGCCGCTGGACACGCCCGAACCCTGAATCCCCCCGCGGGACCCGTCACTCCTCCGGCCGCACCCGCACGAGCTCGGGGAGCTTGGCCTGCACGAAGTCCCCGGAGCTCGCGCCCCGCAGCCGGCGGCCCACCCACGGCGCCAGATGCTCGCGCACCCAGTGCGCCTCCTCGGCCACCGTGGTGCGGATCGGCCGGTTCGGCCGGTCGGGCATGTGCACCCCGGCGCTCGGCAGCGGGGCGCGCTCGAGCGCGGCGAGCGCCTGGTCGGCGACGAGCTCGTGCCCGGCGGGGCTCAGGTGGATCCGGTCCGGCGCCCACATCTCCGGGCCGTAGAGGTCCCGCAGCCCCCACATGTCGAGCATCGTGCAGTCGTGGCGCTGAGCGATCGACCACAGGTGGGAGTTGTAGATCGCGACCCGGGGCCGGAGCTGCTTGATGAGCGGGGTCGCCCGGCGGGTGTCGTAGCCGTTGCCCATGAGCACCGCGATGCCGGCCTCCCGCAGCGCGACGACCGCCTCCTCGAACTTCGCCGCGATCGCGTCGATGTCGGTGCCCGGCCGCATGCAGTCGTTGCCGCCGCCGACGATCGACACGAGATCCGGCGCGAGCTCGAGCGCGCGCGGCACCTGCTCCTCGATGATCGAGTCGACGAGCCGGCCGCGGATCGCGAGGTTCGCGTACCGCAGGTCCTCGGAGCCGACGGGGCTCGTGACGAGCTGTTCGGCGAGCCGGTCGGTCCACCCGCGGAACCGGTCCGGGGTGCCGTCGGGGGAGGGGTCCATGAGGCCCTCGGAGAAGGAATCGCCGATGGCGACGTAGCTGGTGATGCGTTCGATCATGGGGCGATCCTACTCGGGGTGGGAGGCTCCCCGGCGTCCGGGAACCGCGCGAACGCCGCCTCGAGCGCGGCCTTCCGCTCGGCCTGCCCGGCCGGGATCTCCCCGCCGAGGTCGGAGCCGGCGGCGAGCGCACGGCACCAGCGGGAGACGAGCGCGCAGCGCTCAGCGGCAGCGCCCGTGGCGTGGGCGAGCCGCACGATCTCCCCGGTGAGGTAGTCGGTCTCGATCGACCCGGTGCCCCGCGCCAGGGACTGCCAGGAGGAGGATCCGAACTCCTCGACGCCGGGCACCTCGCCCATCTGCAGGCGATCGGCGATCCCGTACCGTGCCGGGCCGTTCGACAAGTACTCGATCCCGGCCGCCCGGTACACCGCCTTCGCCTCGGTGCGCATCTCCCGCGCGAGCTCGGTGAGATCCGCCCCGGGGCCGAGGATCGCGTCGAGTCCGTTCGCGAGGTTCGAAAGGAGCTTGGCCCAGGCGTGCTCGGCGATGTCCTCGACCGGCACGAACTCGAAGCCGGCACCTCGGAAGTCCGCGGCGACCTCGTCGAGCACCGAGTCGGTCCGCGCGGCGGCGGTGACGGGGCCGGTGAAGAACCCGCCGAGCGCCGGGTGCATGCGCACGACGACCTCGCCGGGCTCGGTGTGCAGGGCCGGCAGCCAGATCGTCGTCGACCACACGCGGGCGAACCAGCGCGGGGCGATCCGGGCGGCCTCGACGCCGTTGAGGAAGAGGAGGAGCGGGAGGCGCTCCCCGGCGGTCCCGACGACGGCCCCGGCGGTGTCGTGGACGGGCTCGTCGGTCCAGTCGCGGAGCGCGCTGAGTGCCTGGTGGGTCTTCGTGGCGAGAATGAGCACATCGTGCGTGCCGAGGACCACCTCACCCGGTTTCCGGACTACCGTGGGATGTGCTGTGATGGTCCGGTCCGGGCTCCGCAACCGCAATCCCGTGGACTCGATCGCCCGGGCGTTGTCCCCGCGGGCGACGAGCACGACCTCCGTGCCGGAGTCGGCGAACGCCGCCCCGATGGCCCCGCCGATCGCGCCGGCGCCGATCACGATGTACCTGCTCATACGCCCACGCTAGCCAAGGAGGACGGCGATGTACCAGCCTGTTCCGGTCCGATTCGGAACGACCGTCGCGATCACCGGCGGGACGGTCGTCCCCGTCGCCGCCGGCGAGCAGCGCGCGGAGCCGATCGAGAACGGCACCGTGCTGGTGACCGACGGGCGGATCACCGCCGTCGGCCCCGCCGCCCGGGTGACCATCCCCGAGGGCGTGCGCACCGTCGACGCCGCCGGCGGCTTCATCACCCCCGGCCTGCTCGAGTCCCACGGGCACCTCGGCCTCCACGAGGAGGGGGAGTCCGACGCGGACAACGACGTCAACGAGAAGACGAACCCCAACGGGGCGGCGCTGCGCGCCCTCGACGCGATCAACCCCGCCGACGTCGGCTTCCGCGATGCCCTGCGCGGCGGCGTCACCTCCGCCGTCATCAAGCCCGGCTCCGGCAACCCGATCGGCGGGCGGACCGCGGCGATCAAGACCTGGGGGCGGATCGTCGACGAGATGCTCATCAGCGAGGCGGTGTCGGTCAAGGCCGCGCTCGGCGAGAACCCGAAGAACGTCTACGGTCGGCAGCAGAAGACGCCCTCGGTGCGCATGGGCGTGTCCCGGATCATCCGCGAGGCGTTCGTCGCCGCCCGGAACTACGCCGCCCACAAGGAGGAGGCGCGCGAGCTCGGCGTCATCCACGACGAGGACCTCGCGCTCGAGACCCTGTGCCAGGTGCTGCGCGGCGAGCTCGCCTTCGACCAGCACTGCCATCGCGCCGACGACATCGCCACCGCGATCCGGCTGTCCGAGGAGTTCGGCTACCGGCTCGTCGTCAACCACGGCACCGAGGGCCACCTCATCGCCGACTACCTCGCGGAGAAGGGTGTCGACGTCATCGTCGGCCCGCTGCTGACTTCCCGGTCGAAGATCGAGCTGCGCAACCGCGCGATGAGCACTCCAGCCGTGCTCGCCGCCGCGGGCGTGCGGATCGCGCTCACCACCGACCACCCGGTGGTGCCGATCGACCTCCTCATCAACGAGGCCGCACTGTGCGTGCGCGCCGGGCTCGACCCGGTGACCGCGCTCGAGGCGCTCACCATCAACCCCGCCCGCATGCTCGGCCTCGACGAGCGCCTCGGCTCGCTCGAGCCCGGCAAGGACGCCGACGTCGTCGTGTGGTCCGGCGATCCGCTCGCCCTCGAGTCCCGCGCCGCCCACGTGTTCGTCGACGGCCGCGAGGTCTATACGCACGACTGGGAGACCGGCGAGGCGCGGGTCGCGGACCCGTTCGGGAAGACCTACATCCACCTGCCATGACCAACGAGGACGACGACACCCAGGAGATCCCCGTCACCGCCGAACCGGCCGCTGACGAGCCCCCGGTCGACCCGGAGGCGGACACTCCGGCCCGCGGCATCCCGCAGGTCGGGGCGCCCAGGACCTCGCAGGGCTCGACGGTGACCGGCGGGACCCCGGCGGACGACGTCGACGAGGCCGCCGCCGAGGCCGCCCTCGACGCCGCCGAGGCGCAGCTCGCCGCCGAGGCCGCGGAATCCGGTGCGAGCGATGAGGCCGCGGAATCCGGCGAGCCGACCACCCAGACCCCGGCCGGGGGCACGACGACCGCGACGCCGAACGCCGGCTCGCCGATCCCGCAGCCCTCCGAGCAGCCGGTCGCCGAACCGCAGACCGGGGCCGGGGGCGCTGCCGTCGAGTCCTCCGCGGACTCCGTCACCGCCTCCGTCGCCCGCGAGGCCGAGGACGCCGACGGCTCCGGAGAGCCCGCAGGGGCGCGCGGGGCCGAGGCCGCCGGCGGTGAGGAGACGCCGCCGGAGTTCGTCGAGGTCGCCGTCGACTCCGCGCCCCGGGGCTCCCGCCCCGCCGAGTCCGAGACCCCGCGCTCGCACGACGAGAAGCCGGTGAGCCGGCGGGCGAAGAAGCTCATCGAGCTGACCCGGCCCGCCGGTGCGAACTCCAAGCGCGTCGCGGAGAAGATCGCCCGCAAGGCCGTCGGCCGCATCGTCACCGACAACTCGCCGTCGACCCAACCGATCCCGATCATCGCCGCGCTCAAGGGCACGCCCTACCAGGCACTGGTCGCCACCGTGGTGAAGACCGAGGAGGAGGCGCGGATGATCCTCGACCTCGCGGTCGACATCGGCGCGATCATGCTCCGCGCCGGTGCCGGGTCCGCCGACGTCGAGGTGTCCGTCATCGCCACCTGCACCTCGCTCGGGCTGCTCGACGTCGAGGTCGACCTCACTTCGAACTCGCTCACCGTGCACTACGCGAACCCCGACGGCACCTTCATGACCGTCATGCGCGTCAACCGCGAGGAGTCCATCCACTTCGCCAAGCTCGCCTCCGTCCACACCCTCGTGTCCGACATGGCCGACGGGAAGATCGACTACCTCGAGGCCCGCGAACGGATCGACGCGATCCGCCGGCAGCGCCGCCCCTACGGCGAGACCTTCGTCACCGTCGCCTGGGGCCTCCTTGCCGGGTGCTTCGTCCTCCTGCTCGGCGGCGGCTACATCGCCTCGTTCCTCGGGTTCATCATGGCCATCGTCAACGACCGGTTCGGCGCCCTGCTGGGACGGACCGGGATGCCGCCGTTCTTCACCATCGCCGCCCAATCGATGTTCACCACCCTCGTCGCGATGACGGCCTGGACCTTCGACCTCATCGCCGGTCCGCAGTACCTCGTGGCGAGCGGGATCGTGCTCCTGCTGCCCACGCTCGGCCTGTTCTCCGCGGTGCAGGACTCGCTGACGAAGTTCCCGCTCACCGCCGCCAGCCGCACCGTCGAGGTGTTCATGTCAATGGCCGGCATCGTCTCCGGGATCGCGCTCGGGCTCCGGGTCGGGATGCTCATCGGACTCTCGCCGATCGAGATCGTCGTCGAGTCCGGGGGAGTGGAGGCGCTGTCGACGATCATCTCGCTCATCGCCGCCTCGATCGTCGCCGCCTGCGGCTCGATCGGCAACCAGGCCGCCCGCCGGATCATCCTGCCGGCCGCCGGCGTCGGACTCATCGGCTTCTTCGCGCTGACCGGGCTCGGCGTGATCGGGCTCGGCACCATCATCACGAGTCTCATCGCGGCGACCGTCGTCGGCTTCCTGTGCCGCCCGATCGCGCTGTGGCGCGGTGCGCCGGCGATCGTCATGCTCATCCCGGCGATCTTCCCGCTCCTCCAGGGCCTGTCGATCTTCTCCGCCGTCTACGAGATCGTGCAGCCCCAGGACGCGATGCCGCTGTCCGCCGGCCTGTCCTCGCTGTTCACTGCAGTCACCGCGAACGCCGCGCTCGCCGTCGGCGCCGTGCTCGGGAACTTCCTCGCCCGCCCGCTCGGCATGCACAAGCGCCGCTCAGAGCCGCCAGTCGACCCCGCGCCCGCCGCGTGATTCGAGCTCCGCGTTCGCGCGGCTGAATGGGCGCGAGCCGAAGAACCCGCGGGACGCGGCCAGCGGCGAGGGGTGCGGTGAGGCGATGATCGGGACGTCGCCGAGCCGCGGTCCTAGCGCCTGCGCGTCGCGCCCCCAGAGGATCGCCACGAGCGGCCCGCCGCGCTCGGCGAGCGCCTCGATCGCGCGGTCGGTGATCGCCTCCCATCCCTTGCCGCGGTGCGAGGCGGGTGCGCCGGGTGCCACCGTGAGGCAGCGGTTGAGGAGCATGACGCCCTGCTCGGCCCAAGGCCGCAGGTCGCCGGAGGCCGCCTTCGGGATCCCCAGGTCGGCCTCGAGCTCGGTGTAGATGTTCTGCAGGGACCGCGGGAGCGGCCGCACCTCGGGCGCGACGGCGAAGGACAGACCGATCGGGTGCCCCGGGGTGGGGTAGGGATCCTGGCCGACGATGAGCACCCGGACGTCGGCGAGCGGTTCGACGAAGGCGCGGAACACCTGGTCGCCGGCCGGCAGGTAGTGGCGGCCGGCGGCGTTCTCCGCTCGCAGGAAGTCGCCCATCCGGCGGATGTCGCCTGCGACGGGTGCGAGTGCGGCGGCCCAGTCGGCGGCCATGATCTGCGAGAGCGGGGGCGGGGTGTCGGGCATGCCTCACAGGGTAGTGCCTCGGTAGTGCCTCACCCACAAGGCACATGGCCGGTGCGCTCTTCGCGTTCGGCGTGCACAGCGGCTGTGCGCAGGCGGTCCGCGCAGGGGAGTGACCGGGTGCTCCGGTGACGGATATGCTCGGAGGCGAGTGCACTGTCGAACCGATGCTGCGGAAGGATGGATGTGATGGCGACAATCGCCTGGATCGGCCTGGGGAACATGGGCCACCCGATGACTGCGAACCTGGTGGGGGCCGGCCACACCGTGCGCGGCTTCGACCTCTCCGCCCCCGCCCTCGAGGCCGCCGCGGCCGACGGCGTGATCGCCGCCGGGTCCTCGACCGAGGCGCTCGCAGGTGCGGAGATCGCGTTCACCATGCTGCCGCGCGGGGAACACGCGCTCGCCGCCTACCAGGGGCCCGACGGGATCTTCGCGAACGCGGCCCCGGGCACCCTGCTCATCGACTGCTCGACGATCGATGTCGCCTCGGCCCGCACGCTGCACGACGAGGCGGCCGCGGCCGGCTTCGAGTTCCTCGACGCCCCCGTGTCCGGCGGCATCGCCGGGGCGCAGAAGGGAACGCTCGCCTTCATGGTCGGCGGCGAGCCGGACGTGGTGGAGAAGGCCCGGCCGTTCATCGAGCCGATGGCCGGCAACATCATCGCCACCGGCGAGGCGACGACCGGCCAGGCGGCGAAGATCTGCAACAACCTCATGCTCTTCATCAACATGGTGTCGACCTCGGAGGCGGCGGTGCTCGCCGACCGCCTGGGCCTCGACCACCGGGTGTTCCACTCGATCGCCAGCGTGTCCTCGGGCGACTCCTGGCCGCTGCGCACCTGGTACCCGTACCCCGGCGTCGTCGACTCCTCCCCGGCGAACAACGACTTCGCCCCCACCTTCACCGCCGACCTCGCGAACAAGGACATCACGCTCGCCCTCGCCGCGGCCGAGGAGACGGACACCCCGCTCGTCCTCGGCACCATCGTGCAGGAGATGCTCCAGCAGGTGTCCGACGCCGGCGCCGGCGACCGCGACTGCTCCATCGTCAAGAAGATCGTCGACGGGACCTTCCCGTCCTGAACCCGCGCCCCGCACCCGGAAGCGCTCCGGGCCCGCACGCTACGAGAGGAACACTGTGACCGACTTCCCAGCACCGAAGGACTGGAAGATGTACATCGGCGGCGAATGGGTCGATGCCGCCGACGGCTCCCGCACCGACGTCATCACCCCGATCGACCGCAACCAGGTCGTCGCCACCGTGCCCGACGGCAAGGCCGAGGACGCCGACCGCGCCGTCGCCGCCGCCCGCGCGGCCTTCCCCGCATGGGCCGGCCTCCACTTCAAGGAGCGCCAGAAGCTCATCCTCCGCTGCGCCGACGCGCTCGAGTCGGCCACCGAGGAGCTCGCCCAGCTCACCGCGCTCGACACCGGCAACGCGATCCGCACCCAGGCCCGCCCGGAGACCGGCGTGCTCGTCGACCTGTTCCGCTACATGGGCGGCGTCGCCGGCGAGGTCAAGGGCGTCACCCTGCCGGCCGGCGACGGCGACCTCCACTACACCAAGCGCGAACCGCTCGGTGTGGTCGCTGGCATCCTGCCGTGGAACTCACCGCTGATGATCGCGGCGTTCAAGACCCCGGCCGCACTCACCGCCGGCAACACCCTCGTGCTCAAGAGCGCCGAGGACGCGCCCCTGACGATCGTCAAGATGGCCGAGATCATCGGCGACATCCTGCCCCCCGGCGTCTTCAACGTCGTCACCGGCAAGGGCTCGGTGATCGGTGAGGCGCTCGTCCAGCATCCGGACGTCGACAAGGTGTCCTTCACCGGGTCCACCGGGGTCGGCCGCCACGTCGCGGAGGTCGCCGGCAAGCGCCTCGCCCACTCCTCGATGGAGCTCGGCGGCAAGAGCCCGAACATCATCTTCCCGGACTCGAACACCGATGACGTGCTCGACCAGGTGCTCCTCGCCACCCGGTTCGCCCGCCAGGGCCAGTCGTGCACCATGGGCTCGCGCCTGTTCCTCCATACCGAGATCTACGACGACTTCCTCGGCAGGCTCGTCGAGCGGATCAAGGGGATGAAGGTCGGCGACCCGCGCGACGAGGCGAGCGACATCGGCTGCGTCATCAATGAGAAGCAGCACCGGCAGATCGCGGACTACATCGAGCTCGGCAAGTCGATGGACGGTGTCGAGATCGCCTACGACGGCGCGGACGACCTCGAGGTCGGCGAGCCCGGCTTCTACCACGCGCCGGTCGTGTTCTCGAAGGCGAAGAACGAGTGGAAGACGAGCCAGGAGGAGATCTTCGGCCCCGTCCTCTCGGTGATCCCGTGGACCACCGAGGACGAGGTCGTGGAGATGGCCAACGACAGCGACTTCGGGCTCGCAGCCTTCGTGTTCTGCCGCGACATCGACAAGGCGCTGCGGATGGCGGACCGGATCGAGTCCGGCTGGGTGCAGATCAACCAGGGCGGCGGGCAGGTCGTCGGCCAGTCCTACGGCGGGTACAAGACCTCCGGGTTCGGCCGCGAGGCCTCGCTCGAGGGCATGCTCGAGGGCTTCACCCAGATCAAGCAGATCAACGTCAAGATCCGCTGAGCCGAGGGCCGCTCGCACGCTCGTCCCGAGTCGGGCGGTGTGCGAGCGACCGCCGCTCATCCCGGTCATCCGGGCACATGGGCACCGGTGGAGCGAACCACATCGATGTGATTCCGGGTAGAATGGCCGCATCCGAACAAAAGGCAGGTGGCATGGCGCACGTGGAGTCGGGCGCGCACGGCGGCGGTGATGCACCGCACGGCGAGCTCAGCACGCTCGAAGTCGCGGTTCTCGAGTTCGAGCGCCGCTGGTACACCTACGGCGGAGCGAAGGACCACGCGATCCGCGAGCGCTTCGACATGTCCGCCGCGTCGTACTTCCAGGTGCTGAACTCCCTGCTCGAGAACCCCGCGGCCTACGTCGCGGACCCGATCCTCATCAAGCGACTGCGGCGGATCCGTGACAGTCGACAGCGCCACCGCGCACAGGCCCGGATCGCGAGGTAACCGTGGCCGACTACCCCAAGGACGAGTTCGACGACCTGCCGGCGACCGGCAGGAAGGGCGCGCATCGGCGCGACGGCGGCCCGACCTCGCAGGCCGGGGCGCTCGCGCTCATCGCGATCCTCGCGATCGCCGCGCTGCTCCTCGTGTTCGGTGCGATCAACATCATCCGCACCTCGGCGGGCGACCCGGAGGAGAAGATCGCCGAGCCCACCGCTACCGCCGAGCCCACGAGCGAGGAAACGACTGAGGAGCCCTCCGTCGACATCGACGCGGTGGAGAAGACGGCCGCGGTCGCCGTCCTCAACGCCTCGGGCGTGTCCGGCGCGGGCTCCGCTTTCGGCGAGGCCGTCGAGGGCGCCGGCTGGACCGTGGCGCAGGTCGGCAACCACACGACGGCGGACACCGTGTCCTCGATCCACTACTCCGATCCGGAGTTCGAGGCCGAGGCGCAGGCGCTCGCCGAGCTGCTCGGGGTCACCGATGTCGAGGAGTCCGAGGAGTTCACGGACGACATCACCGTCGTCGTCTGCTCGGACATCGCGAACGATCCGCCGACTGCCGATGGGGCCGCGGAGGACCCCGGCGCCTGAGCCGCGGATCCCCGCGCTCATAGCCCTGACCTGGGCCGACTCCGTCCGTTTCGCGGCAAGCCCGCTTGTCCTGAAGTGGGTCCGGATGCGGCGGTTCTCCGAATGTTCATCAAGGCGGCTTGTGTTCCTCCGGGTGCGCGTCTAGGATGGGGAGCAGTCAACTGAGGCCCGTCGTGGCTTCCGGTAGAAGTTTTCAGCCGCGTGCACAGCACCGGCGGTGAATGAAGTATCGGCGTCATCTCGAAGTTTCAGGGGCTGATTCAATGCGCATCACGCGCGCTCACAGCTGTTTTGGAGAAATAATGGCGCAAGGTACTGTCAAGTGGTTCAATGCCGAAAAGGGATACGGTTTCATCACCGTTGACGGCAGCGAGCAGGACGTCTTCGTCCACTGGTCCGCGATCCAGATGGACGGATACCGTTCGCTGGAAGAGGGCCAGCAGGTCGAGTTCGAGGTCGGCCAGGGCGACAAGGGTCCGCAGGCGGAGTCCGTGACTCTGGCCTGATCGGCCGACAGACGGTGAACCGGGGGTTTCGACCTCCGGTTTTCTGTTGCCCCGGTGCGGTTCCCTCCCGGCGCACGCTGCCGGGAGGGAACCGCACCGGGGCATTTGCACTCGGTGGGGGAGAGTGCTAAATCTAGTACTGGTGTGACTCGGCTCCGCGAAGAGGGCCCAGCGCCGCTGTGGAAGGGAATCAGCGGAGCGAAGCCCGGCCGTCGCGGGCGCTGCGGAGACGAGATCGACAATCCACCCCGTTACAGGGAGGACCCCAGCCACTATGGCAAAGCTCATTGCATTCGACGAAGAAGCACGTCGCGGACTCGAGACCGGGCTCAACACCCTGGCCGATGCCGTCAAGGTCACGCTCGGACCGCGCGGTCGCAACGTCGTGCTCGAAAAGAAGTGGGGAGCGCCGACCATCACGAATGACGGCGTCTCCATCGCCAAGGAGATCGAGCTCGAGGACCCGTACGAGAAGATCGGTGCGGAACTCGTCAAGGAAGTCGCCAAGAAGACCGATGACGTCGCCGGCGACGGCACCACCACCGCCACGGTGCTCGCTCAGGCGCTCGTCCGCGAGGGCCTGCGCAACGTGGCGGCCGGTGCCGATCCGCTCAGCCTCAAGCGCGGCATCGAAAAGGCTGTCGCCGCGGTGACGGAGAAGCTCCTCGAGTCCGCGGTCGACGTGGACTCCAAGGAGCAGATCGCTGCGACCGCCGGCATCTCCGCCGGTGATCCCGCGATCGGCGAGCTCATCGCCGAGGCGATCGACAAGGTCGGCAAGGAGGGCGTCGTCACCGTCGAGGAGTCGAACACCTTCGGCCTCGAGCTCGAGCTCACCGAGGGCATGCGCTTCGACAAGGGCTACATCTCCGGCTACTTCGTCACCGACACGGAGCGCCAGGAGACGGTGCTCGAGGACCCCTACATCCTCATCGTCAACTCGAAGGTCTCGAACGTCAAGGATCTCCTCCCCGTCCTCGAGAAGGTGCAGCAGTCGGGCAAGCCGCTGGTCATCATCGCCGAGGACGTCGAGGGCGAGGCCCTGGCGGTGCTCGTGGTCAACAAGATCCGCGGCACCTTCAAGTCCGTCGCCGTCAAGGCCCCGGGATTCGGCGACCGCCGCAAGGCGCAGCTCGCCGACATCGCGATCCTCACCGGCGGACAGGTCATCGCCGAGGAGGTCGGCCTCAAGCTCGAGAACGCCACCCTCGACCTGCTGGGCACCGCCCGCAAGGTCGTCGTCACCAAGGACGAGACCACCATCGTCGAAGGTGCGGGCGACTCGGACGAGATCGCCGGCCGCGTGGCCCAGATCCGCGCCGAGATCGAGAACTCGGACTCCGACTACGACCGCGAGAAGCTGCAGGAGCGCCTGGCCAAGCTGGCCGGCGGCGTCGCAGTCATCAAGGCCGGAGCCGCGACCGAGGTCGAGCTCAAGGAGCGCAAGCACCGCATCGAGGACGCCGTGCGCAACGCGAAGGCGGCCGTCGAGGAGGGCATCGTCGCCGGTGGCGGCGTGGCCCTCATCCAGGCGGGCAAGACCGCGTTCGAGACCCTCGAGCTGACCGGCGACGAGGCGACCGGTGCGCAGATCGTCAAGGTCGCCATCGACGCCCCGCTCAAGCAGATCGCCACGAACGCCGGCCTCGAGCCGGGCGTGGTGGCCGAGAAGGTGCGCCACCTCGAGCCCGGTCACGGACTCAACGCGGCCACCGGTGAGTACGAGGACCTGCTCGCCGCAGGCATCAACGACCCGGTCAAGGTGACGCGCTCCGCGCTGGAGAACGCCGCCTCGATCGCCGGGCTGTTCCTCACCACCGAGGCCGTCGTCGCCGACAAGCCGGAGCCCGCTCCGGCGATGCCGGGAGCCGACGGCGGCATGGGCGGCATGGACTTCTGATCCAGCACGCACAGCAGCGCTGACTCCGGTCGGCACGGGGGCGAGGTCGCACGCGACCTCGCCCCCACTGCATTCATCGGTGCGGTACCTGCACCGGCCGCGCTCACTCGAGCCGGCGGTCGATCTCCCGGCGGCGCGCGCGGCGGTCGGCGCGGGTGGAGCGCGGCTCGTAGCGGAACGCGCTCGGGTTCGATTCGATCTCGGCCTGCGCACGGGGATCGCCCAGCCGGGCGCGCGCCCGGGTGGTGAGCATCTCCCGCCGCCTGCGGATGATCGAGCTCCGCGAGGACACGGTGGTGATGACGCTGATCCCGGTGCCGAGGATGACGAAGGCCGGCCAGAAGAAGATCAGACTGCCGGCGACGAAGCACGTCACCGCCCAGATGAGCACGGTGATGAGGGACGGGGTGGCCGCTCCGACGATCGCCTTCCGCACGTCCTCCCGGTACAGCTCGACCGCCGCGGCGTCGATCGCCTCGGGCGTGGTCGGGATGCCGGAGTACTCGTCGAGCGCCTCGAGCTCCGGGCGCACCAGGGTGCCGCTGCCGGGCGGTCCGCCGTCGGGCCGGATGAGGTCCTCGACGAGCGGCACGGCCTCGCCGAGCCGGCGCAGGCCGGCGGCGGCGTCGAGCCGCTCGCCGTGCTCGGCGATGTCGAGGAGTCCTTCGGCGAGCGCGGCGTTGAGGATCTCGAACACCGCATTGCGGTCCGCGTCGGACGCCCGCAGGCCGCCCTCGGCGCGCGGGTCCGCGCTGAAGGACGACCAGGCGGAGCTGTCGAGAGCCATGCGCCCAGACTACCCCCGTCCCCGGCTACCATCGAGAGCGTGGATCCCGTCGTCGTGCTCATCGTGCTCTTCGTGTTCGTCGGAGCGCTCATGCAGCGGACCACCGGGATGGGCTTCGCGCTCGTCGCCGGGCCGTTCCTCGTCGTCCTCCTCGAACCCGTGCCCGGCGTCGTGCTCGTCAATTTCTGCGGCGTCGTGTCCTCCTCGATCGTCATGGCCCGGACCTTCCGGGAGATCCGATGGCCGCGAGTGTGGGTGCTCGCCGTCGGCGCGCTGCTGGGGACCGTGCCGGGAGCGCTCCTCACCACGGTGATGCCCGGCTGGGCGGTCCACGTGTTCATCGGCCTGCTCATCGTCGCCGCGCTGTCCGCCTCGCTCCTCGGCAGCCGCTACGCCCCGCCGATCGAGCCCACCACCGCGCGGACCGCGACGGCCGGGTTCTTCTCCGGCTTCATGAGCGGCTCCGCCGGGGTCGGCGGCCCGGCCGTGAGCGTCTACGCGATCATGACGCGCTGGGACCAGCGCAGCTTCGCGGCGACCCTGCAGCCGTACTTCATCATCGCCGGGATCGGCGCGATCGCGGCGAAGATCCTGTTCGACGGGGCGCACGCGGTGCCGCAGCTCGAGATCGGGATCTGGGCCGCGATCATCGCCGCCCTCGTGCTCGGCCAGGTGGCCGGGGAGTTCCTGTCCCGCGTCATGCCGGTGCACATCGCCCGGATCATCATGATCGCCCTCGCGTTCGGCGGCGGCATCCTCACGCTCGTCATCGGACTCACCGAGCTCGCCGGCCGCTGAGCCGCCCGGGGCTCGATACCGGGCCGCAGTGCAGGTGGGGCACAGATCGCTGCCAGGTTGACCACGGATAATCGAGGCAGTCCGCTCGATCCGTCAACACCATGGAGAGGTACGCAATGGGATACGTGTTCGTGGCCCTGCTCGTCATCGTCGGCGTGGCCTTCTACGTCGGCTCGCGACGGGAGCGGAACCGGGCACTCGAACAGCGCAGGGCGGAGCTCGAGCTCGTCAGGGGCACCGCCGCCGAGGACGTCACCGCCTACGGCGAGGAGGTCGCCGACCTCGACATCGTCACCGCCGGGGTCGAGCTCGACGAGGGCGGCCGCCAGGACTACCAGCGGGCGATCGACGCCTACGACACCGCCAAGGAGACCCTCGACAGGGTCGACGACCCGGAGGACATCCGCCACGTCACCGAGGCGATCGAGGACGGCCGCTACGCCGCCAAGTGCGTGCGCGCCCGCGTCGAGGGCAAGCCCCTTCCGGTGCGCCGCCCGCCCTGCTTCTTCAACCCCCAGCACGGCCCCTCGATGCAGGACATCGACTGGGCGCCCGTCGGCGGCCGGCCCCGTCCCGTGCCCGTGTGCGCGGCCGACGCCGAGCGCGTCGCCGTGGGCGCGGAGCCCGCGGTCCGCAAGGTCGTCACCGGTGACGGGCGCACCCGCCGCGCCTACTGGGAGGCCGGTCCGGCCTACGCCGAGTACAACCGCGGCTACTTCAACTCCTACGCCGGCTCTGGCCTGCTGCCCGGCGTCCTCATGGGCGCGATGATGTTCGGCGGCTTCGGCGGCGGCTGGGACGGCTCCTACGGCGAGGGCTACCAGGACGGCCTCGGTGCCGGCGAGGGCGGCGGCGAGGACATGGGCGGCGGCTTCGGCGAGGACATGGGCGACATGGGCGGCGGATTCGACTTCGGGTTCTGAGCCCCCGGGCGCGCAGACGTGGCGGGCGCTACCCTTGAAGCACCGCATGCATGTCCCCGCCGCACGCATCCTGCACCGGCGGACCCGAGTCCGGAAGGTCAGCACCCGCATGGAGTCAGTCGAGATCCGGGACGACAGCATCACCCTCGGTCAGGTCCTCAAGCTCCACGGAGTGGCCGAGAACGGAGCGCTCGCCAAGCAGCTCATCGCCGGCGGCGAGGTCAGCGTCAACGGCGAGGTCGACACCCGGCGCGGCCGGAGCATCACGCCCGGCGACACCGTGTCCGTCCTCGGCATCTCCTTCACCGTGGTCCGCGCGGAATAGCTACTGCCCGGTCATCCCGGGGGCGTCCCACACCGGCGACCACTTCGAGAGGTCGGGCTCGACGGTGAGCTCGCCGGACACGATGCCGCGGATCTGGATCTCGAGCGCGGTGTCGCGCCGGTGCGGCCCGGTCTGCACGAACGGGTAGAAGGTGCCGCGCTTGTAGAGGTAGATGAGTGCGGCGCGGGTGCCCTCGGCATCGGCGAGGTAGAGCGCCGAGCACAGGAGCATCGGCCCGAACCCCTGGTTCTCCAGCGAGGAATTCACCGCGTGGACGTTGGTGACGAGGTTCGAGGTGTTCGCCTGCGCCTCGCTGATGACCTGCCACGTGTACCCGAAGCCGTCGTTCTCCTGCCGCACCGTGCAGTCGGGGTCCTTGGCGATGAGCGCCCGGCTCTCCTGCTCGACCTGCGCGAACGCGCCGCCCTCGACCTCGCGGAACGCCACGGCCGCGGTGCCGGTGGGACGCATGCCCGTCGCCGCCTCGAGCGTGAGGACCGCCGGCGGCAGCGCGAACAGGTCGTCGAGATTGGCCTTCTTGGGCGTGCTGCGGCCGAGCAGGGCGTCGAAGAATCCCATCGGGACCCCTTTCACATCGGGCGGGAGAGGTCCTCGGAGATCCGCTGGAGCTGGGCGAGGCGCTGCTCCAGGCTGGGGTGCGTGCTCAGCAGCTGCACGACGTCGCGGCCGTTGATCGCCGGGACGAGCGCCAGGTGGTTCGCGCCGGAGGCGGCGCGGAGATCCTGCGCGGGGATCCGGCCCATCTCACCGCTGATCTTCGTCAGTGCCGAGGCGAGCGTCGAGGGGCTGCCGGTGAGGTAGGCGGCCGCACGGTCCGCGGCGAGCTCCCGGTAGCGGGAGAGCACCCGGATGAGGACGAAGCTCAGGGCGTAGACGACGACGCCGACGAGCATCATGGCGAGCTGGATCGGGATGCCGCCGGTGTTCGAGTTTCCCCGGCCGCGCCCGCCGGAGTAGAGGAAGCTGCGCATCATCAGCCCGGCGACCACACCGGTGACCCCGGCGACCGTCATCACCGTGACGTCGCGGTGCGCGACGTGGGAGAGCTCGTGGGCGAGCACCGATTCGACCTCCGCGGGCTCGAGCTGCTCGAGCAGGCCGCGCGTCACGCACACCACGGAGTGCTGGGGCGAGCGCCCGGTGGCGAAGGCGTTGGGCACGGGGGAGTCGGAGTACGCCACCCGCGGCTTCGTCGAGTCGGCGAGCTGGCACAGCCGGTCGACCATGACGTGGAGCTCGGGCGCCTCCTCCGGCGTGACGACGCGCGCCCGCATCGACTTGAGCGCGATCGAGTCGGAGAAGTACCACTGGAAGAAGAAGATCCCGACGCTGATGAGGAGCGCCAGGATCGCCCCGGCCGTGCTCCGCCCCAGGATCCACCAGATCGCGAGGATGAGGACGACGTAGATCAGCCCGTTGAGGAACACGGTGACGCCCATGCGGAACGACAGTCCGCGGTCCTTGATGAATCGCGAGGTGGCCATGGAGACGAGCGGCCTGCTTCCTGTGGTTGCGGTCCGCCCCGGCCGGTGCCGGGGCGGCGGACGGTGGCGCGCAGGGACCCGCGCGCCGCGGGCTCAGGCGGGGTCGGGGAGGAAGCCCTCGCCGGTGAGCAGCCGGCGGATGTCGTCGATCTCGGCATCCGGGTAGGGGATGACGATGTCGGACCCGCCGAGGAAGTCCTCGGAGACCGGCTGCGCGTGGTCGTAGATGTACTGGCGGAGCGTCTCGAGCGCCCGGTGGACGTGGTCGGCATCGCCGGACTCGACGGCCTCCTCGACCTCGGCGTCGTACTTCTGCAGGGTGTCCTGCTCGACGTCGGCGACGTCGAACTGGCCCTCACCCATGATGCGGACGATCACTGCGCACCTCCGCGGCCGTCGACGGTGCCCTCCGCGGTGCCCTGGGCCGGGTCGGCGATCTCCGCGTCCTCGGCCTCGAGGGCGGGACGGCGGGCGCCGCCGCTGCCGCTCGGCAGCGAGTCGCGCATCCGGGCGAGCTCCATCTCCACGTCGTTGTCGCTCGACAGCGCGTCGAGCTGGGCGGAGATGTCGTCCTTCGCGGTGCCGGTCATGTCGTCGAGCGCGCCGGAGGCGATGAGCTCGTCGACGGCGCCGGCGCGGGCCTGGAGCTGGGCGGTCTTGTCCTCGGCGCGCTGGATCGCGAGCCCGACGTCGCCGAACTCCTCGGAGATGCCGGTGAAGGCCTCGCCGATCTTCGTCTGCGCCTCCGCGGCGGTGTACGTCGCCTTGATCGTCTCCTTGCGGGTGCGGAAGGCGTCGACCTTGGCCTGCAGGCGCTGCGAGGCGGTGGTGAGCTTCTGCTCCTCGGCCTGGAGGTTCTGGTGCTGCGTCTGGAGGTCGGCGATCTGCTGGGACAGGCCGGACTTCCGGGTGAGCGCCTCGCGGGCGAGGTCCTCGCGGTTGACCTCGAGGGCCTTCTGCGCCTGCGACTGGAGCTTCGACTGCTGCTGCTCGAGCTGGCCGATCTGGAGCTCGAGGCGCTTGCGGCTCGTCGCCACGTCCGCGACCCCGCGGCGCACCTTCTGCAGGAGCTCGAGCTGCTTCTGGTACGAGTAGTCGAGGGTCTCGTTGGGGTTCTCGGCCTTGTCGAGGGCCGAGTTCGCCTTGGCGCCGAAAATCATGGCGATGCGTTTGAAAATGCTCATGCTCAGGGAGTCTCCTTCGGAGCCGGTCGGAGAGCCGTGGGCGCGGGCCGGGGAACACCGGCGGCCACGACGCTCGGTCGCGCGTGCTGTCCCGGTCCACACTACTGCGTGAGTCTGGAAATTTCCGCCGAGATCCGCGCCGGGCCCGCGCTGCGCGGCACCAGGCGGCGGCGCCCACCGCGCGGGTCTCCCGGCGCTCAGCGCATGAAGAGCCGGGTGTTCGCCTCCTCGACCTCGCTGTACTGCCGGCCGGCGAGCTGGAGCGCCTCCTTGATCGAGGCGAGCGACTCGTGGACGCGGCGCTGCACGGCCTCCCAGTCGTCGACGACCGCGGTGAAGTTCTGTGCGGCGCTGCCGCGCCAGCACTCGTTGAGGGTGCGGAGGTGGTGGAGCAGCTGGTCGACCTCGCCGCCGAGCACGGTCACCGACTCGGATGCGGTGGCGGCGGTGGCGAGGACGCGCTCGGAATCGACTTCGAACAGGGACATCGGGTCCTCCTGGGGTGGCGGGATGGTGCTCCCAGGCTCCGCCGCCGCAGCGCCGCCGCGCCAGGCACGGCCGGGGGCTGTGGACGACTCCGCGTCGTCCACAGCCCCCGGCTCGCACGCGTCGGTGCGCCTGTGACCTCCGGTCCCGGCCTCAGCTCTCGCCGAGCGTCGTCTGCACGTTCGTCTCCGAGCCGCCGCGCACGATGGTGAGGGTGACGGTGTCGCCGACCGCCTGCGCGCGGATGATCGCCTGGAGCGACACGCTCGAATTCACCGGGGTGTCGTTGACCGCGACGATGTGATCGCCCTGCTGGATGCCGGCCTGGTCCGCCGAGGAGCCGCTCTCCACAGCGGAGACGACCGCCGAACCGCGGGAGATCCCGCCGCTCTCGACCTCGCCGGAGGTGATGCTCACGCCGAGGTGCGGGTGCTTGGCCTCGCCGGTGGAGATGAGCTGGTCGGCGATGTTCGTCGCCTGGGAGATCGGGATCGCGAAGCCGATGCCGATCGAGCCGCTCTGCCCGCCGGAGCCCGGCTGCTGCAGGGTCGCCGTCGAGGAATTCACGCCGATGACCTCGCCCTGGCCGTTGACGAGCGGTCCGCCGGAGTTGCCCGGGTTGATCGCGGCGTCGGTCTGGATCGCATTGGTGATCGTCAGCGCGATGTCCTCCTCCGAGGGGTTCTCGCCGATGTTCGAGGTGGTGACCGGGCGGTTGAGCGCGGACACGATGCCCGTGGTCACGGTGTCGGCGAGCCCGAGCGGGTTGCCGAGCGCCATCACCGGGTCGCCCACCTGCATCGCCGAGGAGTCGCCCACCGGCAGCGGGGTGAGGCCCTCGGGCTGCTGGTCGAGCTGGAGGACGGCGATGTCCGTCTCCGGGTCGCGGCCGACGATCGAGGCGCTCACCATCGCGCCGCTGTTCGTCACCACCTGGACCTCGCCGCCGGCGGTGTCCGCGGCGGCGACGACGTGGTTGTTCGTAATGATGTAGCCCTGGTCGCCGTAGACGAACCCGGAGCCCACACCGGACATCTGGCCGTTGACGCCCACCTGGATCGCGACGACACTCTGCGTGGCCTCAGCGGAGATCGCGGTCCAGTCCGGGGTCTCGATCGTCACCTCCTCCTGCGACTGCCGATCGTTCTGCGCATCGAGGAAGAACGCGGTGCCGACGCCGATCGCTCCGCCGATGAGCGCGGCGACGAGGGTGAGGGCGAGGAGCGGGAGCCAGCCCGGTCCGCGGCGGCCGCGCCCCGGTCCCGAGGCGGGAGCCGGCGACGCCGGGCCGGAGCCGGCCGGTCCGGCGTGTGCTGTGGTGCCGACCGCAGTGCCGGTGGAGGTCGTGCCGGCGGCGGGGGCTCCCGCGGAGCCGTAGCCCGGCCGGGTGCCGCCCTGCTGTTTGTACTGCTGGCCGTATCCCGGCGCCCCGCCCTGCTGTCCGTGGCCCGGCTGTCCGGCCGGTGCGGACTGTCCCGAACCGGGTCGGCCGTAGCCCTGCCGGCCGGGCTGACCCTGCTGACCCGGGGACTCCTGACCCGGGGACTGCTGACTGTAGCCCTGCTGACCCGAGGGCCCGGCAGGAGCAGTGGGAGACCCGAAGGTCGGGCGCTGCGGTTCGGCATGCCGGCCGGGACCGGAGGCGTACCCGGGGGTGTGCTGCCCGTATCCGGACTGTCGGGGGTCTCCGGGTCCGGGGCGCTGGGGATCGTCGCTCATGGGTGGTCCTTTCTCATCGGCTCGCTGTCCTCATCGGGGGTGTCCTGCGGGGGGATGGGGAGGTCGACGCGGAACGTCGCACCGCCTCCCGGGGTCGGGTGCACGGAGATCTCTCCGCGGTGGGACTCGACGATCGCCTTGACGATCGACAGGCCCAGGCCGGAGCCGCCGGTGTCGCGGTTGCGCGAGGAGTCGAGGCGGTAGAACCGCTCGAAGATCCGCGGCGCGAGGTCCGGGTCGATGCCCTCGCCGTGGTCGCGCACCTCGAAGCGGACGCGGCCGGCGGGGAACCCGCGGAGGTTCTCGCTCACGCTCACCCCGCCGGTGGCCGACACATCGGGCACGATGGCCTGCTCGCCGGTGCGGGTGCGGGCGCGCTCCTCGGCCCGGGCGGCCTTCTTCTTCTCCGCGCTCTGCTTGCGCTCCTCGCTCGACTCGCGGCGGAAGATCCGCACCGGCCCGGTGACGAAGCCGCGCTCCGGCTTGGACTCCTCGGGCTCGGCGGCGGGCTCGGGCAGGCCGACGACGCCGACGGCGAACTCGATCGCGGTCTGCGGCGGCGTGTGCCGCACGGCGTTGCCGACGAGGTTGACGATGACCTGCCGGAGCTTGGCGTCGGAGCCGATGACCGACGGCACCGGGCGGGCGTCCTCGCCGTCGAGCCCGATGAAGGCGATGTCCCGGTCGGGGTCCTGCGCGGCGGCGTCCGCGGCGGCGTCGCGGACGATTGCCCCGAGGTCCACCGGACCGGTCTCAGTCTGCCGCAGCTCGTCCATCCGGGCGAGCAGCACGAGGTCCTCGACGAGCACCCCCATGCGCTTCGCCTCGGCCTCGATCCGGCTCATCGCCTGGGCGATGTGCTCCGGGTCGGTGACCGCACCCTGCCGGTAGAGCTCGGCGTAGCCGCGGATCGTCACGAGCGGGGTGCGCAGCTCGTGGGATGCGTCGGACACGAACTGGCGGATCCGCTTCTCCGAGCGGGTCTGCCCGTCGAAGGAGTCCTCGATCCGGCCGAGCATGGTGTTGAGCGCCGCGGACAGCCGGCCGAGCTCCGTGCCCGGCGGGTACGTCGACACGCGCTGGCTGAGGTCCCCGGCGGCGATCCGGGAGGCGGTCTCCTCGATCGCCTTGAGCGGGCGGAAGGTGTTGGTGATGGCGAAGTACCCGACCCCGGCGACGAGCGCGAGCGCGAGCAGGCCGATCCCGACCATGGTGTTGCGGGCGCGCTCGCTGATCGCGTCGACCTCGCGGTCGAAGGGCACCGCGATCGCGACGAGGAGGTCGGAGTTGCTCACGGTGAGCGCCCGCACCCGCCACTGGGAGCCGGTGCCGTTGACGGTGAACGGCCGTCCCTGCATCGTCGTGACCGTGTCGGTGTCGATCGTCGGCAGGCGCGGGGTGTTGTCCGGCTCCGGGGCCACCGGTTCGTAGATCCGTTCGCCGTCGGTGGTGTAGAACTGCACGTAGTACGAGCCGGGGAGCAGGTTGCGCAGCGAGTCCTCCGAGGGCGTGGTGGACTCCGGAGTGCGCAGCGGGGAGGGCACGAGCACCTGGTCGGCGGCCTGGATCGCGAGCGCCTCGGAGGCCTGGATGAGCCGCTGGTCGGTGCGCTCGATGAGGCTCGCGCGGAGGTTCTCGAGGACCCAGGCGCTCGTGCCGGACAGCACGAGCACCATGAGGGTCATCATGATCGAGAGGAGCTTGGTCGTGAGCGACCACTCCTCCCAGATGACCGTCCGGTCCCTGCGGCTGTGTCTGACGGGGGTGGAGATGGCTCGGTCGCCTACTTCTGCTCGGGCGTGCGGAGCATGTATCCCACACCGCGCTTGGTCTGGATCATCGGGGTCCACGTGAGCTCGACCGGGTTGCCCGCCTCGTCCGTGGTGGGCGCGGTGTCGATCTTGCGGCGCAGGTAGGAGATGTAGGACTCGACGATGCCCGTGTCGCCGCCGAAGTCGTACTCCCACACGTGGTCGAGGATCTGCGCCTTCGACAGCACGCGGTTCGCGTTGAGCATGAGGTAGCGCAGGAGCTTGAACTCGGTGGGGGAGAGGTCGATGAGGATGCCCCCGCGGCGCACCTCGTGGGTGTCGTCGTCGAGCTCGAGCTCGCCGACCTCGATGACCGCGGTCTCCTCCTCCTCGAGGCTGTGCGTGCGGCGCAGCACCGCGCGGATGCGGGCGACGACCTCCTCGAGGGAGAACGGCTTGGTGACGTAGTCGTCGCCGCCCACCGTGAGGCCGGTGATCTTGTCGGAGGTGTCGTCGCGCGCGGTGAGGAAGACGACCGGGATGTGGCGGCCGGCCTGGCGCAGGCGGCGGGTGACGGTGAAGCCGTCCATGTCCGGCAGCATGACGTCGAGGACGAGGAGATCGGGCTCGGTCTGCTCGGCCAGGCGCAGCGCCTCGGTGCCGTTCGCCGCGGACACCACGTCGAATCCGGCGAAGCGGAGGCTGGTCGAGAGCAGCTCGCGGATGTTGGGCTCGTCGTCGACGACGAGGAGGGTGGCCTCGACGTCCTGGGCTTCATGGTGAGTCGTGTTCATGGTCCGAGTATGCTCCCCGAATCTGGTAGTCGGCTGGATGTCGACTGAGCATGAATGTGATGTGAGTCATATCTAGGACGATGCGCGACCCGGGGGTGGGATTCACGCATGGTAGCTCCCGTCGTCCGGTGAGTCCTGGATGATGTCGCGGCCCTCGATCGGCGATCCGGAGGTCCCGACGGGCGCGTCGTCGAGGCCGACATCGGGGATCCCGTCGCGGTTCCGGTCGGGGGAGTAGCGGGCGCCGCGGAGGCGGGGGTCCGGGCCGAACCGGTCGGCCGAGGCGGCGTTCCAGTCCGCCGCCCAGCCGCGCGGCGGGTCGCTGAGGAGCTCGCCGTGGCGCAGCCAGTTGTAGAGCGTCTGATAGGTCACCACCTCGGTCTGCGAGATGCGGCGGCGCAGCATCCGCAGGTCGAGCTCCTCGGGGCCGGACACCCCGAGCGTGGAGAGCATCTGCTTGGTCTCCTCGATCGTCGCCCGGTGGTAGTTGTAGACCTGCTCGGACTTCGAGGGGACGTCGAGCCCGCGGGCGAGCTTGGGGTCCTGCGTGGCCACGCCCGTGGGGCAGTGGTTGGTGTGGCACTTCTGGGCCTGGATGCAGCCGACGGCCATCATCATCGCGCGCGCCGACATGCAGAAGTCGGCGCCCTGGATGAGCAGCCGCACGATGTCGTGGCCGCTCGCGATCTTGCCGGCCGCGCCGATCCGGATGTGCTCCCGCAGGCCGCAGCCCATGAGCGCGTTGTGGACGATGTGGAGGCCCTCGGCGAGCGGCGTGCCCATGTGGTCCTCATACTCGAGCGGGGCCGCCCCGGTGCCGCCCTCCGCGCCGTCGACGATGATGAAGTCGGGCAGGATGCCGGTGGCGAGCATCGCCTTGCACAGGGCGAGGAAGTCCCGACGCATGCCGACGCAGAGCTTGAAGCCGATCGGCTTGCCGCCGGAGAGCTCGCGCAGCTGCGCGATGAACTCCATCATCTCCGTCGGGGTGCCGAACGCCGAGTGCCCGGGCGGGGAGATGCAGTCCATGCCCACGGGCACACCGCGCGCCTCGGCGATCTCCGGGGTGACCTTGTCCCCGGGCAGCACCCCGCCGAGGCCGGGCTTGGCGCCCTGCGAGAGCTTGATGGAGACGGCCCTGACCTCGTCGAGCCGGGCCTTGGCGGCGAACTCCTCGGGGGAGAAGTTCCCGTCCGCGTCGCGGCAGCCGAAATAGCCGCTGCCGAACTCCCACAGGAGATCGGTGCCCGCGCCGAGGTGGTATTTCGTCAGGCCGCCCTCCCCGGTGTCGTGGAGGAAGCCGCCCTTGGCCGCACCCCGGTTCATCGCGAGCACGGCGTTCTTCGACAGGGAGCCGAAGCTCATCGCGGAGATGTTCAGCAGCGAGGCGTCGTAGGGCAGGGTGCACTGGGGACCGCCGAGGCGCACGCGATGCTCGCCCTCGGGGATCCGGCCGGGCTGGACCGAGTGGACGAGGTACTCGTATCCCGGGGAGCGCACCTCGAGCTCGGTGCCGAAGGACTTGACCGAGTGGGTGCCGGCGGCGCGCTCGTAGACGAGGAGCCGGACATCGCGGTCGAAGGGCTTGCCGTCGTAGTTCCGCTCGACGAAGTACTGCTGGATCATCGGCCGGATCGTCTCCATGAGGTACCGGCCGCGGCCGATCACCGGGAAGTTCCGCAGGATCGCGCGCTCGCGCTGGGTGATGTCGATGATGCCGAGGACGAGGAGGAGGATCGCGGGGCCGGCGAGCAGCCACCACCAGGCGGAGACGACCACCGCCAGCAGGACGGAGGCGGCGACCAGGGCGAGGAGTGCGACGAACACGGCGATGGCGACCATGGGACCAGCCTACGCCGGTGCTCCGGCGCGGTCACCGGGCCGGGTCCGCGCCGGTGCCGACCGTGCGGCACAAGGCGCCCTGCCCGTCCGGTTCAACCGGCCTCGGCGGCCTCCTGCCGTCTGCGGTAGGCCGCGACGTGGGCCCGGTTGCCGCAGTTGCCGACGTCGCAGTACCGCTTCGAGCGGTTGCGGGAGAAGTCGACGAACACTGCGTCGCAGTCCTCGGCGGCGCAGTGCTGGAGGCGGGAGAGCTCCCCGTCGCGGACGACGTCGACGAGCACGAGAGCGATGTCGATCGCGATCCGGTCGGCGAGCGGCGCGGTCTGCGCCACCGCGTGGAGGTGCCAGCCCCAGTCGTCGTGGTCGACGAGCTGGGGGAGCGCATTGCATCGCAGCAGGGTGGCGTTGACGAGGGCGACGACCGATTCGACGGAGTCCGCGCCGAACACCGTGGCGAACTCCGAGCGGACCGCGTGCACCCGCTCGAGTTCCGTCGCGGTCCCGGTGAGCGGGCCGGAGAAGCCGTGGGTGCGCACGAATTCGGTGAGCGATGCGGGGTCGGGGAGGTCCTCGACGTCCCGGCGGCCGCTGTTGACCAGGTCGACGAGCATGAGCAGGTTGGAGCGCGCCTCGTAGGTGAAGGTCATGGTCGGACCAGTCTACCGGGCGGGCCTTCCCGGGCGCAGCAGATGTCAGGCGCATCACGCATTTGACTCATGAGCCAGGGATCGTGTCTACTGAGATCCGGCGGGGCTCTGTCATGAGTCAAATGTCGAACACTCGTGAGTGATGCAGATCACTCCCCATCATCCCGTGAGGAGGACACCATGAAGCAGCAGGTCGCGCTGGGTCTCGCCCTGACCCTCCTGTCGTCGTTCCTGTTCGCCGCATCCGGCCCCGTGGCCAAGGCGATGTACGCGGTCGGCTGGACGCCCGGCGCGGTGGTGCTCCTCCGCCTGCTCGGCTGCGCGATCGTGCTCGCCGTTCCCACCGTCGTCGCGATGCGCGGACGCTGGGGCGCGGTGCGCGCGCACTGGCGCATCGTCGTCGTCTACGGCGTCGTCGCGATCGTCGGCGTGCAGCTCCTCTACTTCCTCGCCGTCGAGCACCTCACCGTGGCCGTCGCGCTGCTGCTCGAGATGACCGCACCGCTGATGATCGTGTTCTGGGTGTGGATGCGCACCGGCAGCCGCCCGGCACCGGCGACCTTCGCCGGCATGGTCACCGCGATGCTCGGGCTCGTGCTCATCCTCGACCCGCGCGGGGCCGAGCTCCACCTCGGCGCGGTGCTCCTGGCGCTCGGCGCCGCGGTGTGCCTGTGCGCCTACTTCCTCATCGGGGCGAAGGCCGACATCGACATCCCGCCCGTCGCCCTGACCGGGCTCGGCATGGGTGTGGGTGCCGGTGTCATGCTCGCGCTGTGGCCCACGGGGATCCTCGAGTACTCCTTCACCTCCGTCCCGGTCGACCTCGGCGGGGCCGAGGTGCCGTGGTGGGTCGCTGTGGGGCTGCTCGCGGCCGCGACCGCCGGGGCCTACCTCACCGGCGTCATGGGCCTGCGGATGATCGGGGCGACCGTGTCGAGCTTCGTCAACCTCACCGAGGTGCCGTTCTCCGTGCTCGTCGCCTGGCTCGTGCTCTCCGAGCTGCCCGGCTACGTGCAGCTCGTCGGCGGCGTGTTCATCATCGCCGGCGTCGTATTCATCAAGCTCGGGGAGTCCCGCGCCCCCGTCCGCGAGGTCGTGGTCGACGAGGTCACCGCGGCCGAGGACGCGAGCTCCGGGGCGGGCCCCCGTGCCGCCGGGGATGCCGCGAGCCCGGAGCTCCGGGCCGTCGACGGCTGAGCTGCCGGCTGACCGGCGGGAGGCTCAGTCCTCGAACGGGTGGTTGTGGATCGTGTACGCGTAGCCCTGCTCGGTGAGGAACCGGCGACGGTGCGCGGCGAACTGCTCGTCGACGGTGTCCGCGGCGACGACCGTGTAGAAGGTCGCCGGCTCCGCGTGCGCCTTGGGGCGCAGGATCCGGCCCAGGCGCTGCGCCTCCTCCTGCCGGGAGCCGAAGGCGCCGGACACCTGGATCGCGACGGACGCCTCGGGCAGGTCGACGGAGAAGTTCGCGACCTTCGACACGACGAGCACGCGCACCTCCCCGGACCGGAAGGCATCGAACAGGCGGGTGCGCTCGCTCACCGGGGTCTGCCCGGTGAGGACGGGCGCGCCGAGCGCGGCCCCGAGCTCCTCGAGCTGGTCGAGGTACTGCCCGATGACGAGCACCTGGGCGCTCGGATGCGCGGCGACGAGGTCCTCGACCACAGGCACCTTCGCATCCGAGCAGGCGGCGAGCCGGTAGCGGTCCTCGCCGTCGGCCCGGGCGTAGGCGATCCGGGTGCCGGAATCCAGGCGCACCCGCACCTCGTGGCAGGTCGCCTGGGCGATGTAGCCGGCCTTCTCGATCTCCTTCCACGGCGTCTCGAACTGCTTGGGGCCGATGAGGGAGAACACCTCCTCCTCGCGCCCGTCCTCGCGCACGAGCGTCGCGGTGAGGCCCAGGCGGCGGCGCGCCTGCAGACTCGCGGTGAGGCGGAACACCGGAGCAGGCAGCAGGTGGACCTCGTCGTAGACGACGAGCCCCCAGTCGCGCGCATCGAGCAGCTCGAGGTGGAGGTAGGAGCCCTTCCGGCGGGTGGTGAGGACCTGGTAGGTCGCGATCGTCACCGGCCGGATCTCCTTGACGGTGCCCGAGTACTCGCCGATCTCCTCGGCGGTGAGCGAGGTGCGGCGCAGCAGCTCGGCCTTCCACTGCTGGGCGGACACCGAGTTCGTCACGAGGATGAGTGTGGTCGTGCCGACGGCGGCCATCGTCGCCGCGCCGACCACGGTCTTGCCCGCCCCGCACGGCAGCACGACGACGCCGGATTCCCCGGTGAGGAAGGAGTCGACCGCCCGCTGCTGGTAGTCGCGCAGGTGCCAGTGCGCCGGACTCCCCGGCCCGGACCCATCGTCGTCGGCCGCCTCGGCCTCCGGGTCCGGCTCCGGGGCGTCGGCGGTGAGGGCGATGCTGTGGGCCTCGCCGTCGACGTAGCCGGCGTGGTCGGCCACCGGGTGGCCGAGCTTGAGCAGGCGGTGCTTGAGCTCGCCGCGCTCGGAGGGGTGGACGGCGACGGTGCCCGCATCGATCCGGGCACCGAGGATGCCGGCCAGCTCCGGCTGCCCGACGAGATCGTCGAGGAGCTCGGGGCGGGCGCTCGTGAGGACGAGCCCGTGGACGGGCGAGGTGACGAGGGTGAGGACGCCGAACCGGTCCATGATGTCGACGATGTCGAGGAGCACCTCGTGCGGCACCGGGTGCCCGGCGAACTCGAGCAGGGTGTCGACGACGGATTCCGCGTCGTGGCCGCTGGCGCGCGCGTTCCACAGCCCGAGCGGGGTGATCGTGTAGGTGTGGACGTGCTCCGGGGTGCGGGCGAGCTGTGCGAAGGGCGCGATCGCGACGGCCGCCTCGGCGGCGTCCGGATGGGCGGCCTCGAGGAGGATCGTCCGGTCCGACTGGACGATGAGCGGGCCGCTCATGCCGGCCCCGCCTCGGCCGCCGGTCCGCCGTCCGGCTCCCCGGCAGGGGGATCGAGCGGAGCCGCCGCTGCGATCCGGGACACCGCGAGGGCGATCTCGGTAGCGCGCCCGCCGGCCTGGCGCACTCCGCGCACGCGGCCGCCGGTGATCTGCGTGGGGCGCAGTGCGAGGCGTCGGCGCGCCCCGTCGGCGCCGACGACGGTGACCTCGACGGCGCGGCCGGCGGCCTGCGCCTCCCGCAGCACGTCGAGCACGCTGAGCGGGGACGCGCCCGCCTGCACCGGAGCCGCAGCGGTGCGGCCGCGCAGCAGGCCGGCGATGAAGGCGGGACGCTCGTCCGCGGGGATCCGCAGCGAGCTGCGGGCCACGGCGCCGGAGTGCCGGCGGCGGACCGCGCGCGGCCGGGGGCCCGCCCCGGCGCTGTGCGAGCCGATCGGCTGCCCGGTCGCCTCGAGGAGCGTGGTGAGCCGGTCCTGCGAGACCTTCGCGAGCGCCACGGTGGGGGCGATGCGCTCGAGGCCGGCGCCGGCGAGCAGCGGGTCGGCGAGCAGCGGGTCGAGGTCGTCGGGCCGGTCGACGACGACGACGGCGCGGGCCGGGGCGACCTGCACCCGGTGGAGCTTCGCGGCGGCCTCCTCGACGAGGAAGCGCAGCGGCTGCGGGACGCCGGTCGAGGACACCTGCTCGATGAACGCGAGGACGTCCGCGGCGGAGCGTCCCTGCTGGAGCGCGCGGGACACCGAATCGGCGGTGAACCGGTAGACGGTCCCCTGCCCGCGCGCCTCGATCAGCGCGATGTCGTCGAGCTGCGCGTGGAGGCGCGGCGCCACCGGCCCGGCGGCGACGGCGGTGAGATCGGACTGGACGAGCACGGTGGTCTGCAGCTCCGGGAGCGCGGCGTCCACCCGGGCAGGCAGCTCCGACCCGAGCTCGACGAGCGCCGGATCGTAGCCGGCCGGCGTCGCGGCGGCGCGCATCGCAGTCACGAGCGCACGTGCGGCGAGCCGTCCGAATCCCGTGAGCCCGTAGGCGTGCGGGGCGGTGAGCGGGGAGCACACGAGTCCGAACGCCTGCGCCTCGCGGAGCACCTGGGCCAGCGTTCCGGGGCTCAGTGCGGCGGCGAGCGGCCGCTCCCAGCGCAGCTGTGCGAGCAGGGCGTCGACGGGGATCGCCCAGGCGTCGCTGTCCTCGGCATCTGCGCCGCCGGTCATCGCACCGGCGTCCGCCGCGCCGTCTGCGGGAGCGGCCGCGAGGAGCGCGGCGAGCACGAGGTGCTTGAGGAGGGGGAGCTGGGGGAGCGCGGACGGGAAGCCCGCGTAGGGGTTGAGGCGGCCGTGCCCGGCGGCCGAGGACAGGGCGTGGACGCGCTCGCCGCGCCCAGTCCGGCCGGCGAGCACGTGGGTGGTGTCGACGGTGCCGGTGAGCCAGGTGGTGAGCAGCCGCGCGTGCGCCTCGGCGCCGGGCAGCGCGAGGAACTCGTCGTAGTGCGCCGTCGGCAGCCACTGCGGATCGACGTCGGAGCCGCCCACCCCCAGCAGGTCGGAGGCTCCGGCGAGCTCGAGGAGGAACACCGCATGCTCGGGCTCGAGGCGCGCGGCCCGGGCGCGGAGCTGGACGTCGCGCTTGCCCACCCCGCCGCTCGTGAGCTGGGAGGGCGGGTCGTCGTCGACGGCGTCGAGGAGGGAGAGCACCTCGGACAGCAGGCCCGAGGCGGCCGCGGCCTGCGCATTGGAGACGAGGGCGGCCGGGATCCGCACCGGTTCCACCGGGACCGGGCGCTGCGCGGTGAGCCAGTCGATGTCCTGGGCGCGGTCCGCCGCGGAGGTCGGCAGCAGGCCGACCGTCTCCGCATGGACCCGCAGGAGCGGGGCGGACAGGGGGTCCGCGATGTGCTCGGCCTGGGCCGGCCAGACGAGGCCGAGTGCGAGCAGCCGGGTGAGCACCCCGGGCGCGGCGGCGAGGGTGGACGCGGGGACCGCGGGATCGACGCGGGCTGCCACGGCCGCGCGGTGGACGGCGCGCAGCTGCTCGGTGTCGAGCGATTCGATGGCGGCGGCGACGGCCGCCCGGGTCGCGGCCCGCGCAGCCAGGGCCGCGGCGTCGGGGGTGTCGCTGCGGAGGAGGTCCGGCCGGGCCTCGCACACGGCGAGGAACCAGGAGTCCTCGGCGCGGGAGAGCCAGGAGGCGAAGGAGATGAGCTGAGGCATCCGCTCCAGTGTAGTCCGGCTACAATGGTGGAGCCTGCGGGATCGGGGCCACCGTGCCCTCGACCGCACCGACGACATGATCCACGACCAGACCCACGACCGCACGGAGGAGGTACGGCACATGGCAGTCGAACCCACCGCGGAGACCGGCCGCGCCGATGCGATCATCGTCGTGACCGCGGTGGCGCTCAGCCTCGTCGGACTCGTCGCGCTCGCCCTCGTCGTCATCGTCGGGGTCTCGGGCGGAACGCCGTCCGGTGCCCTGACCTGGATCGGAATGATCACGATCCCCGTGGCGTTCCTCCTCCTGCTCGTGGAGTTTTCCCGCGCCATCGCACGCCGCCGCCGGGCCTGAGCTGCGCTGCCCGCACCCGGCGCCCCGCCGCCCGGCACCGCCGCTGCGCCGCTCCCCGGGCACCACCACTGCACACATCACTTCCCGCGAAAGGACATCATGCCGACCGGACGAGTCAAATGGTTCGACGCCGACAAGGGATTCGGCTTCGTCACCGCCGACGACGGGGAACAGGTGTTCCTCCATTCGACCGCGCTGCCCGACGGCGCCGAGATCAAGCAGGGCACCCGCCTCGACTTCGACATGATCGACGGCCGCAAGGGCAAGCAGGTGCTCAAGGCCCGGCTCATCGAGCCCCCGGTCGCCAAGCGCGCCCGCCGCGACCCGGACAAGACGGCGATGATGATCGAGGACGTCATCCGGCTCCTCGACGACACCTCGAACGGCCTGCGCAGGGGCCGTTATCCCGACAGCGGGCATTCGCATAAGGTGGCAGAAGTACTGCGTGCCATCGCCGACGACCTGGAGGGCTGATGTCGGAACTCTTCTCCCGCTGGCTGCACGACGTGGAACCGGCACCCGCCGCCGGGTCCGCTCCTGCCCACGCCGCCGCCGCGGATCGCCCGACCGCCCGTCGCGCCGCCCGGCCGAGCCCGGACGCGCTCCTCCTCGAGGCCGTCGACGCCGCCCGCCGCGCGATCGCCGAGGTCGCCGACCCGAACCACATCGGCGCCCACCTGGGCGCGGTGATGGAGGGGCAGCGGCTGGCCACCCATTCCTTCGCCTGCACCGCGAAGGCCTACCGCGGCTGGCACTGGGTCGCCGTGCTCGCCCGCGCCCCGCGCTCGAAGACCATCACCGTGTGCGAGACCGCGCTGCTGCCCGGCGATGACGCGCTCGTCGCGCCCCGCTGGCTGCCGTGGGAGGACCGCCTGCAGCCGGGCGACCTGAGCGCCCGCGACACCCTGCCCAAGGTCGACGACGATCCCAACCTCGAGGCCGGCTTCGAACAGGTGCCGCTCGCCGAGGACGAGGACGACGCCGTCGACCAGCTGCCGATCTTCGAGCTCGGGCTCGGCCGCCGCCGCGTGCTCTCCGCCCAGGGGATCTCCCACGCCGCGGAGCGCTGGCACGACTCGGAGGCCGGACCGGACGGCGAGTTCGCCAAGCGCGCCTCGGCCCAGTGCGTCACCTGCGGCTACCTGCTGCCGATGGCCGGCAGCCTGCGCACCCAGTTCGGGGTGTGCGCCAACCAGTGGTCGCCGTTCGACGGGCGCGTCGTCGCGCTCGACGCCGGTTGCGGTGCGCACTCCGAGACCGACGTCGAGCGGCAGGCCCCGGAGACCGCGCAGCCCGTCATCGACGACCTCCACGACACCGTCGACGTGTCGGCCGGCGAGGCGTCTGCTGCTGAGGCGTCTGCCGCTGAGGAGGCACCCGCGGCCGAGGCGCCGGCTGCCGATGCACCCGTTACCGAGGTGTCGACGAGCGGCGCCTCGGGCTGAGCGCCGCGATGGATACGATGACGCTCGACATCGTCACCACGGTGCTCGCCGGGGCGGCGATCCTCGTCGGCTGCGTGGGGATCGTCGTCCCCGTGCTCCCCGGCTCGATCCTCATCGGCATCGCCGCGCTGATCTGGGCGCTCGTCCTAGGCTCGGCCCCGGTGTGGACGGCCTTCGCGGTCATCGCCGTGCTCGTCGCGCTCGGCATGAGCGCCTCGCTCATCCTCACCGGCCGGCGTCTCAAGGCCGAGCAGGTGCCGAACTCCTCGCTCCTCATCGGCGGGCTGCTCGCGATCGTGGGCTTCTTCGTCATCCCCGTCGTCGGGCTGCTCGTCGGCTTCGTCGCCGGCCTCTACCTCGCCGAGTACCTGCGCCGCCGCGACGCGCGCGCCGCCTGGGACTCGAGCTGGACGGCGATCAAGGCCGCCGGGATCGGGATCGCCGTCGAGTTCAGCTGCGCGGCCGTGGCCGCCGGCGCCTTCGCCGTCGCGACCGTCATCCACTTCTTCGTCTGAGGCGGCCGTCCCGCTGAGACGGCCGTGCCGCCGCGGGCCGTCCCGCCGCGGATGCAGCTGTTCCTGCGGATGACGACCGATTCGAGGCGCGGGCGCCCCGGATCGGCGCAGAACCAGCTGCTCCCGTGAGAAGCACTCGCAGCGACCGCCCGAGGCGGCTCGGTGCGGACGAGGTGCCCGGGGTCAGTTCCCCAGCGCGGAGAGCACGTAGTCGATGCAGCCGAGGAGCGCGGTGACGTCCTCGGGCTCGACCGACACGAAGGTCGCGATCCGCAGCTGGTTGCGGCCGAGCTTGCGGTAGGGCTCGACGTCGACGACGCCGTTGGCCCGGAGGATCTTCGCGATCGCCGCGGCGTCGATGTCCTCGGCGAAGTCGATCGTGCACACGACGTTCGAGCGGTCGGCGGGATCGGCGACGAACGGGGTCGTCGCCGGATTCTCCTCCGCCCAGGCGTACACGGCCGCGGCGGCCCGCGCGGTGCGCTCGGCGGCCCAGGCGAGCCCGCCGTTGCCGTTGATCCACTCGATCTGCTCGGCGAGCAGCGACAGCGTGGCCACTGCCGGGGTGTTGTACGTCTGGTTCTTCGCCGAGTTCTCGATCGCGGTGACGAGGTCGAGCGAGGCCGGGATCCAGCGTCCGGAGTCCTTGATCTCGTGCGCGCGGGCGATCGCGCGCGGGGACATGATCGCCAGCCACAGGCCGCCGTCGGATCCCATGTTCTTCTGCGGGGCGAAGTAGTAGACGTCGGTCTCGCGAATGTCGACGGCCAGTCCGCCGGCGGCGGACGTCGCATCGACGACGACGAGGGCGTCCTCGGCGATGCCGGCCGGCCGCGTGATCGTCGTCGCGACTCCGGTCGAGGTCTCGTTGTGCGGCCAGGCGTAGACGTCCGCGCCCTCGACCGCGGTGGGCACGGCCCCGGTGCCGGGGGCGGCCTCGGTGATGACCGAGTCCTCGAGGAAGGGTGCGGTCCGGGTGGCCTCGGCGAACTTCGCGCCGAACTCCCCGAAGGTCGCGTGTGCGGCACGCGAGCGCACGAGCGAGAACGCGGCGACGTCCCAGAACACCGTCGAGCCGCCGTTGCCGAGCACCACCTCGTAGCCGCTGGGCAGGTCGAACAGCTCGGTCAGCCCGGTGCGGATCCGGGCGACGAGGCTCTTCACCGGCGGCTGCCGGTGGGAGGTCCCCATGACCGTGGTGCCGAGCGCCTGCAGGGCGGTCATCTGGGCGGGGCGGATGCGGGCCGGGCCGGAGCCGAACCGGCCGTCGGCGGGCAGGAGTTCGGACGGGATCTTCACGGTCTGCTCTGCGTTCATCACACCGGGATCCTACCGCGGCGCCGTACGCGCGAGCGCCTCGGCCCACCGCGCGGACACCCTGGGCACCCGCGTCCCCGCGCAGTAGTGTGGATCCATGACCGATGACCGTTCGCCGCTGTCCCGGCTGTCCGACCAGCGCGTGGAGTACGGTGCCCGCGGCGAGGTCGCCGCCGGGACCGACCCATTCACCTTCTTCTCCCAGTGGTACGCCGAGGCGCAGGCCGAGATCCGCGAACCCAACGCGATGCTCCTGGCCACCGCCTCCGACTCCGGTCCGGATGCCCGGATCGTCCTCCTCAAGGGCGTCGATCCCGCTGGCTTCACCTTCTTCACGAACTACACCTCGGCCAAGGGCCTCCAGATCGCCGCCGACGCGCGGGTCGCCCTCGTCCTGCCCTGGCACGACATGCACCGGCAGGTGCGGGTGCAGGGGATCGCGACACGCACCTCGGCGGCGGTGTCCGACGAGTACTTCGCCGCCCGCCCGCGCGGCGCCCAGGTGGGGGCGCGGGCCTCCCACCAGTCGCAGCCCGTGGACTCCCGGGCGGCGATGCACGCCGCGTTCGACCGGGTCGAGGCCGAGTTCGCCGACGCCGAGGTGCCGCGCCCCGAGCAGTGGGGCGGCTACACCGTCGCCCCCCACCGGATCGAGTTCTGGCAGGGGCAGGCGAACCGGTTCCACGACCGATTCGTCTACGAGTCCGCCGACCGCCCGGCCGCGCTCGACGACGCCGCTGCCTGGACCGTCGCCCGCCTCGACCCCTGAGCGCACCCCGCGGCGGGGCAGCGTGCCGACGGGCGCGCCTCGCCTCGTCCGCACCCCACCTCGACCACACCCATCGCACAGAGAAGGAATCCCACGATGACCGACACCACCATCGCACCCGCCTACGGCCCCGAGGCACAGTTCGACAACTGGATCGGCGGCCGGTGGGTCGGCAGCGAGGACCGCAGCGCGAACGTCAACCCCTCCGACACCTCCGACGTGCTCGGCCGCTTCGCCCGCGCCGACGCCGCGACCGTCGAGCAGGCGATCACCGCCGCCCGCGCAGCCCTGCCGGCCTGGTCGCTGGGGAACGTGCAGCAGCGCTTCGACATCCTCGACACCGCCGGCACCGCGATCAAGGAGCGCGCGGCGGAGCTCGGCGAGCTGCTCGCCCGCGAGGAGGGCAAGCAGGTGTCCGAGGCCACCGCCGAGGTCATGCGCGCTGCCCAGATCTTCAAGTTCTTCGCCGGGGAGACCCTGCGCAACACCGGCGAGCTCGTCGAGTCCGTGCGCCCCGGCCTCACCGTCGAGATGACCCATGAGCCGGCGGGCGTCGTCGGCGTCGTCACCCCGTGGAATTTCCCGATCGCGATCCCCGCCTGGAAGATCGCCCCGTCGCTCGCCTACGGCAACACCGTCGTGTTCAAGCCCGCCGAGCTCGTCCCGGCGAGCGCCCACGAGCTCGTGCGGATCCTCATCGACGCCGGCCTCCCCGACGGCGTGCTCAACCTCGTCATGGGGCCCGGCCGGGTCGTCGGCGACGCGATCTCCGGCTCGTCCGAGGTCGACGCGGTGACCTTCACCGGCTCGGTCGGCGTGGGTGCCGGCGTCATCGCGAACGCCGCGGCCGCCGGCTCCAAGGTGCAGTGCGAGATGGGCGGGAAGAACCCGCTCATCGTGCTCGGCGACGCGGACCTCGACGCCGCGGTCGAGGCGGCCGTCAACGGGGCCTTCTTCTCCACCGGCCAGCGCTGCACCGCCTCGAGCCGCCTCATCGTCACCTCCGACATCCACGACGAGTTCGTCGCCCGGGTGAAGGAGCGGATCGACGGATTCGTCGTCGGCGACGCGCGGGATGCGAACACGACGATGGGACCGGTCGTGTCCCGGTCGCAGTTCGACCAGGACCGCAAGTACCTCGAGATCGCCGCCGACGAGGGCGGGACCGTGCACGGCGGCGCGGTCGTCGACACCGGCACGGAGGGCTACTTCCTCGCCCCGGCCCTCGTCACCGGCACCACCGAGGAGATGACGATCAATCGCGAGGAGGTGTTCGGCCCCGTCGCCTCGGTCATCGAGGTCGCCGACTACGACGAGGCCCTCGCCGTGGCGAACCGGACCTCGTTCGGGCTGTCCTCGGGCATCTTCACCACCTCGCTCAAGCATGCCGCGCACTTCAAGCGGCATTCCAACGCCGGCATGGTCATGGTCAACGCCCCCACCGCAGGAGTCGACTACCACACCTCGTTCGGCGGCCGGAAGGGCTCGAGCTACGGCCCGCGCGAGCAGGGGCGGGCGGCGCGGGAGTTCTACACCGTCCACAAGACCGCCTACATCAACGCCGGCTGAGGCCGGCTGTCGGCCCGTTGCACGGCCGTCCGCCCACCGGCGGACGGCTGTGCCGCATCTCCGTGCCGGGCTAGACTGACCCGGTGAGCACAGAGGAGTGGAACCGCCCGTGAACGACCTCATCGACACCACCGAGATGTACCTCAAGGCCATCGTGGAGCTGGAGGAGCAGGGGATCGTCCCGCTGCGCGCCCGGATCGCCGAGCGCCTGGACCATTCAGGGCCCACCGTGTCGCAGACGGTGGCCCGGATGGAGCGCGACGGCCTGCTCGTCGTCGACGCCGACCGCCACCTCGAGCTCACCGCCACCGGCCGGGAGCTCGCGACCTCGGTCATGCGCAAGCACCGCCTCGCCGAACGGCTGCTCGCCGATGTCATCGGGCTCGACTGGGAGCTCGTCCACGACGAGGCCTGCCGCTGGGAGCACGTGATGAGCGAGCAGGTCGAGCGCCGGCTCGTGCGGATGCTCCCCGAGCACGGCACGAGCCCCTACGGCAACCCGATCCCCGGTCTCGACGCGATCGGCGCGGAGGCCGCGCCTGCCGCCCCTGTCGTCCCCCTGACCGAGGCCTGCCCCGCCCAGGGCCGGGCCGAGGTGCGGGTCGAGTGGCTCGCCGAGCCGCTCCAGGTCGACGCCCACCTCCTCGTCCAGCTGCGCGAGACCGGGATCCTGCCCGGGGTCACCGTGACGGCGGAACCCGCCGGGGAGTACATCACGCTGCGCGCCCCGGACGCCGCGACCGTGCTCGACCTGCCGCTCGAGACCGCCGCGAACGTCTTCGTCCGCCCCCTCGACGGCGAATGATCCCTCTGCTCCCGCGCCCGTGACGCGGGTGCCGCGGCGTCGTGAGCGTCACATTCCGGTTACGGGCTGCCCCCTGGATCACGGACTCGCAGGCTTTCGTTACAGAGATTTTTCGACCACGAAGACCATGTGACCTGGGCGTTCGTTCCCGTCCCGACACTTTTGTCACGAAACCTGTGATCCAAATGTGACATTGCGGTCCGGCATCGGTTACGGTTGAGCGGTCGGGTTCCACCGAACCCGGCCCCAGGCGGGCAACCGAGTGCCGCTCCCGCCTGCGGAGACCAGGACCTGAAGCGGCAACGGGGGAACCACCACTCGTCCCGGACACCGGGACTCGGGGCCAAGTTCACTCATGAGTGACCGAGCAACTCCAGCTCGAGCCCGACAGCTCACCTCGTAGGTTTCGTGGAGGACACACCAGTGGCACAGAAGAAGCATGGCCGCCGCGCGGCCAGCACCCCCGTCAAGACCCCGCTGACCGAGCTCACCGAGGCGCTGAGCGCCAACTCCGGTGTCGTCGGTCGCCGCGCGGCCGTCGTCGCAGCAGCCGGTGGACTCATGGCCACCGCCGTGCTCCCGGCCGCCACCCAGGGCGATGAGAAGTCCGACGCGGTCGTCTCCGCCGAGGCCGCCGACTCGAATGTCGAGGCCGACTTCTCCAACCAGGCCGCCACCGTCATCCCGGAGGCCGCCGAGGACACCGAGGATGACGCCGCACTGCCCGGCACCTCGAACGTCTCCACCACCACCTCCACCGCCGCTCCGGAGCCGGAGCCGGAGCCGGCCCCCGCACAGAGCTCCGACTCGACCGAGCCCTCGGACTCCTCGGACCGCGGTTCCTCGACCTCGCGTAGCACCGAGCGCTCCTCGGACTCCTCGGACCGCGGCTCCTCGACCTCGCGCAGCACGGAGCGCTCCTCGGACTCGAAGAAGGACGAGAAGAAGAGCGACAGCGTCTCCGTGCCGGACGGCTCGAAGGCCGAGCAGGTCATCGCGATCGCCAAGCAGTACGTCGGCGTGCCCTACGTCTACGGCGGCACCACCCCCAGCGGCTGGGACTGCTCCGGTTACATAGCGTTCGTCTACGACAAGGTCGGCGTGAACCTGCCCCGCACCTCCGGCGCGCAGAAGGCTGCCGGGACTGTCGTCTCGGCTTCTGAGGCGAAGCCCGGCGATCTCGTATTCAGTCCCGGCCACATCGGCATCTACGCCGGCAACGGCATGATGTACGACGCGGGCTCCCCGAGCTCGGGGACCTCGTACCGCAGCCACTCGTGGATGGGCTCGGTCACCTACATCCGCGTTCTCTGATCCACGGTCGGGCACGGCCCGACGCACTGACGGAACCCGCCGCCCGGGTCATGGTCCACCCGGCGGCGGGTTCCGTCGTGTCTGCGAGCATTCCGCATGCTCCGTCCCGGCGCTGCTCGTGAGCAGTCGCGGAACGGTGGGTGAACCGGCGTGGAAATCATGGTGGGGGCGGCGCGCTGCGACCGCGCAGACGCTTGCGCGGGCGCCGGCCTCCGCTACTCTGGTTCCAGCCGTTGCACTTCATCCGCCAGGAGGACGCGTGAGCGCCGCATCGCAGGGAGACCGGGTGCCGGTCCATCGGACCGGGCCGAGTGCCGCCGTGCGCCTCTGCGCGGCGTGGAGCCGGACCCGGAATCTGCTCGGTGATGTCATCGTCGATTCGATACCGACGGTTGTGGAGCATGGAGGCGTTGCGCATTCGCGCAGCGCCTTCGCTGTTTCCCGGGCGGGTGAGCGCGGATGAAGACCCTGGTCCTCAACGCCGGCTACGAGCCGATGTCGGTGGTGTCCTACCGCCGGGCGGTCGTCCTCGTGCTCGCCGGCAAGGCCTCCGTGCTCGCGGCCGACGACGATGCACCGGTGCGCAGCGTCCACGTCTCCATGCCGCAGCCCTCGGTGATCATCCTCCGCCGCTACGTGCGGCCGCCGTCCGGTCGCTCGGTGGCGCTGTCGCGGCGCGGGGTGCTGCGCCGGGACGGGTTCGCCTGTGCCTACTGCGCCGGCCATGCGACGACCGTCGACCACGTGCTGCCCCGTTCGCGCGGCGGCGGCAACACCTGGCGCAACCTCGTGGCGTGCTGTCGGAGGTGCAACAACATCAAGGGGAACCGGACGCCCGAGGAGATGGGCTGGGTGCTCGGCTTCGTCCCCGACGTGCCGCGGGTCGGCCGCTGGTGGCTGCGCGACCTCGACAACCCCGCAGAGTCGTGGCGGCCGTTCCTCGAATACGGCTCCGCCGCCTGAGCTGGCTCGTGGCGCCACCGGGCGAGTGTGGGGCTTCCGGTCGAGAGTGGTGGCGTTGAAGCTCATACTCATCGTCGAAACCCCCACACTCCCGTGCCCGGTGCTTCGAGAGGGGAGGGGGAGGAGAGGTTGCTCGACCGTCCGGTATTCCCGGACATGCGAAAGGGCGGTGCGATTCCCGGAGGGATCGCACCGCCCTTCAGCGGTGTGCTGAGGTGATCAGCGGTTGGCGCGGGAGCCGCGACCGGAGATGAAGCCCCAGACGACGAGCACGATGAGTGCGCCGCCGATGGCGAGCAGCCAGGAGCTCAGCGAGAAGAACTTGTCGACGCCCTCACCGAAGAGAGCCGAGCCGATCCAGCCGCCGAGCAGGGCGCCGATGACGCCGCACACGAGGGCGCCGAGCCAGCCGCCGCCCTGACGACCCGGGAGGATCGCCTTGGCGATGGCGCCGGCGATGAGGCCGAGGATGAGGAATGCGAGAATACCCATGAGTTGATCCTTATCTCTGGATGTCCGGACAGCCGTCTGCGACTGCCGGGATTCTGTGATGCGGACCTACCGCACCGAGCAGGAGTAGTTCCTGACGATTACCGGTTAAATATATCAAGGATACTTGTGAGCCTCAATGATCGTCCGGCCCGGCGCGGCGCGACAAGCGGCGGGATCCGGTGTTCCGGGGTGAGCGGCGAACGCCGTTCGAGTCGTGAGATCCGCGGAACCACGCGCATGACCAGCGGTTCGCACGACCGCCGCATCCGGGTATCGTGGGCACACCGGTGTGAGCGAGAACACCGCGCCCGAACCGGTGCGGCGCACCCACCGGGCGCACGCGAGACCGCAACGAAGGAGCTGCCGTGACCGAGGAACTCTCCTCCCCTGAAGTCGCCGACCCCCAAGCCGTGCTCGTCGGCGTGGACGGCTCGAAGGCGAGCCGCAACGCCCTGCGCTTCGCGATCGAGGAGGCCCGGGCCCTCGGACGGTCGATCCGGCTCGTCGGCGCCTACACGATCCCGAGCGTCGCCGCCGCGACGATCGACGTCTCCTACGTCCCGATCGACGACACCTCGATCCGCGCGGCAGTGACCGACTCCCTCAAGGAGGCCGCCGCCGAGGTCAAGGCCGCCGGAGTCCCCGTCGAGGCCGTCATCGAGATCGGCGATGCCGCCGGCGTCCTCGTCGAGGAGTCCCGCCAGGCCTCGCTCGCAGTCGTCGGCTCCCGCGGGCGCGGCGGCTTCGCCGGCCGCCTGCTCGGCACCGTCTCCAGCGCCCTGCCCGCCCACTCCCACTGCCCGACGATCGTCGTCCCCGTGGGGTGGACCCCGGGCCGGGAGACCGCGCCCAAGCACAGCTCCTCCCGACCGGTCCGCTCGAGCCGCGGCGAGCTCCTCGGCTACGACGAGACCGCCGAGGCGGTGCCGGGCCTCGACTTCTCCGGCTCCGTCGTGGTCGGCGTCGACTCGCTCGCCAAGGAGTCGCCGGCGCTGTGGAAGGCCGCCGAGCACGCGCTGCACCGCGGCACGCCGCTGCACATCCTCGGGGTGCTCACCACCACCGTCGTCGGCCCCGAATGGCTGCCGAGCACCGGGGACATGAAGCGGTTCCTCGACGAGGGTGCGGACAAGCTCGAGTCCGCGCGCGCCGCCGTCGCCGCCGAGCACCCCGGGCTCGAGGTCGACTGGACGCTGTTCGACGGCCAGCCGGCTGAGGTGCTCGTGCGCGCCTCGGACACCGCCGACGTCCTCATCATCGGCTCGCGCGGCCGCGGCGGGTTCGCCGGCCTGCTGCTGGGCTCGACCTCGCAGTCGGTGCTGCCCTATGCCGCCTGCCCGACCATGGTGGTGAGGGTGCCGCGCTGAGCCGCGGCATCCCGGCCCCGGGCGCACCCGTTCCCGGCGGTCCCGAGCCCGGCGGCCCGCACGCCTGCATCGAGGCCCGTGACCTCGGAGTCTCCCTCGACGGCCAGGTGCTCCTCGCGCCGACGTCCTTCGCGCTCGCGGCCGGGCGCGCGCTGGCGGTCACCGGGCCCAACGGGGCCGGCAAGACGACGCTGCTGCGAGCGCTCGCCGGCCGCGCCCGGCCGACCTCGGGCACCGTGGCGATCGCCGGGCGCCCCGCCGACGACCGCAGCCCGGAGTTCCGCAGACTCGTCGCCGCCCACCTCGGGCTGCCGCCGCTCGCCCGCGACCTCACGCTGCGCGAGCACGCCGTCCTCGTGGCCGCCTCCTGGGGCATCGCATTGCCCGAGGCCGCGGCGCGGGCCGATGCGGTGTTCGCCGAGCTCGCGATCGCCCACCTCGCCGCCCGCTTCCCCCACGAGCTGTCCTCGGGGCAGCGGCAGCTGTTCGCCCTCGTCCTCACCCTCGTGAGGCCGTGCGCGGTGCTGCTCGTCGACGAGCCCGAGCAGCGCCTCGACGAGCACCGCCGCGGTCTCGTCGCCGCCGCGCTCCGCCGCCGCCGGGACGCGGGAACGACGTTAGTGCTCGTGAGCCACTCGCCGGTGCTCGTCGAGGCCGTCGCCGATGCCGTCGTCGCCCTCGCCGAGCCCGCCGCGTGAGCACTGCGGTCTCGGTGAGCACCCCCGCCTCCCGCCTCGCGCTCCTGCGCCGGCTCCACCGGCAGCGCAGCGCAGCACCCTCCCGGGACGACCTCACCGTCATCGCCTACGCCGCCGTCCTCCTCGGGCTCGTCCTCGGGGTGCCGCTCGCCCGCGGCGCGGTGCTCCTCCTCGCCTCCGCCGAGGTGTCCACCGCCCTCGTGGCCGCAGCCGCACCCGGCTGGGCCGGAGCTGCGGCCGCCGCACTGCTCGTCGCGTTCGCGCTGTTCGGGCAGGTGCGCGGGCCGGTGGCGCTCGCCCCGTTCGCCGTCCTCCTGCTCGCCCGCACCGATGTGCCCCGGCGCACGGCGCTCCGACGCGGCTTCTGGGCCTCCGCGCTCGCCGTGATCGGGGTGCTCCTGATCGTCGCCGGGGGCGTCGGCGGGGTGCTGGGCGTCGCAGCCGGGGTGCCCGTGCTCGCTGTCGTCCGGCTCGTCATCGCCGCCGCCGGACTCGGGCTCATCTGCTCGGTGGTCTGGCTCGCCGGGCAGGCGCGGATCCCGGGGTTCGGCTCGGGGACGGGGGCGGCGTGCGGTGCGCTGGGGGTCGCGGTGCTCGTGACCGCCTCGTTCGCGGTGCCGCCGCTGCAGTGGGTGGCGCCCTGGGGCTGGTTCGGGCTCACCTGGCCGGCCGCCGGCCCGCTCGCGGGGCACACCGGGGGAGTGCTCGCCTGGCTGCCGGTGGTGCTCCTCTGTGTGCTCGCCGGGGCGCTCGCGCTGTGCGTCCCGCGTCTTCTCGATCAGGTCGGGGCCGAGGCGCTCGCCGCGCAGGCCGCGCGCAGGCAGGCGGCCGGGGCCGCGGCGGGGACCGGCGACCTCACCTTCGCGCTCGCCGCCTACCGCGCTGTGCCCGTCACCGGGCGGGGCTGGCGGGCGGTGCGGGCGCGCTCCACCGCCCTCCGCTTCCTGCTGCGCGACCTCGTGGGGGCGGCCCGCACACCGGCGACCCTCCTCGTGGGAGCGGCCGGGATCGCCGCCGCGGGCGCACTGAGCGTGGCTGCGGTGACGACTGCGCCGATGCCCGCGTGGGTGCTCGCCGCACCGGCTGCCGCCCTGCTGTTCACGGCCTCCGGGGTGCTCTGCGCCGGATTCCGGCATGCGGCGGAGGCGGTCGGCGCGCCGGCGCTCTACGGGTATTCGACGGCCTGGCTCTACGGCCTCCACGCGCTCCTGCCGGCCGGCGCGGCACCGGTCCTCGCCGGGGCCGGTGCCGCGCTCACCGTGCTCCTGACCGGGGCGCCGGCGGACGCGGGACGGACCGGAGTGCTCGCCGCGGTGCTCCTCGGCGTCCTCGCCGTCGCGGCGCGTGCCTACGACAGCGCCAAGGGCGCAATGCCCGTGTCGATGCTCACCTCCTCGGTGCCCACCCCGGTGGGCGACCCCGTCATGGTCCTCGTCGTGCTCTGGCACTTCGACGCGGTGCTCCTCACCGGGGCGATCGGTGCGGTGATCGTGGGACAGCTCGTCACCGACGGAGCAGGGCCCGCGCTCGCGCTGCTCGGCGGCACCCTCGCGACGCTCCTCGTCCTGCTGCGCTTCCGGCTCGGCGCGCGCGCCGCGGAATGAGAGCAGCCGGGCAGGCCGGGTCGAGCCGTGGAGCGCACCGGGAGGGGCTCCTCGGGCCGTCGGCGCATTCCGTCCAGGCGCCTTGCCGGCCGGGGGATGCGCGAAGACGCGGATCACGGCATGATGGAGAGGTTCACCCACCATCACGAGACCGGAGTCGCCATGGGGATCCTCAGCCTTCTGCGCCGCGACCGCGCGGACGAAAAGACCACCCGCCAGGCCGTGGAGGAGGCGCAGAAGCCGCCGCGCTCCGGTGAGGCCGGGGCGGACCCGGCCGCCGAGGAGGGCGGCGCGCTCCAGCACATGGTCGAGTCGTTCCGCGACATCGGCATCGACGGGAAGCTCACCTTCGACTCGGCGGAGAAGGTCGCCCGGAAGGCCCAGCGCGGCCGCGGCAGGCGCGACCCGGAGCTCGCGATCCGGCGCATCATCCGCAGTCACCGCCGCAGCATCACCGCCGGCGGGTTCCTCACCGGCCTGGGCGGTGCGATCACGCTGCCGGTGCTGCTGCCGACGAACGTCTTCGAGTTCTACGTCCAGGCCACCCGCATGGTCGCCGCGATCGCCTCCGTGCGCGGTTACGACCTCCGCGACGACGAGGTGCGCACCCGGGTGCTCGCCGCGCTCGTCGGCGAGGAGTCCGGCGACGTGCTGCGCAACATCGGGCTCGGGCCGGTGGCCGGCTTCGCCAGCCGCCAGGTCGCCAAGCGCCGGCCCCAGCCGCAGATCTCCGCGGTCGCCAACGCGATCGGCGGCCGGATCCTGCGCCGGTTCGGACTGCGCTCGGTGCGGCTGTTCGGCAAGGCGATCCCCGGCCTCGGCGGCGTCATCGGAGCGGCGAGCGACCGCGGTCAGCTGAAGAAGATCGCACGGAGCGCGCTCGTGATGTTCCCGCAGGTGTGAGCGCGCGCGTCCACGGGGAGGCCGGGGTGCGCGGCGGCGGCAGCGCCTGGCCGGGTCACCGGAGTGCTTCCCCTGGTGAGAAGTGCGCCCCCGATTGGATTCGAACCAACGACACCCGCTTTAGGAGAGCGGTGCTCTATCCCCTGAGCTACGGGGGCACGCGCCGCGGGCAGGTCAGCGCGCCCTGTCGGAATCGTGGGGGCGCACCGGTCGCGGCGCACGGACAGTCTAGCAGTCCGATCGGCGCCGAAATTTCGCCGCTGACGGTGCGCCGGGCGGTGATCGCGGCCCGATCCCGATAGTCTCGAGCTGTGTCATATTCCGATTCCACTACTCAGGCCTCCGTCGGCGGAACGTTCGCGGCGTGGAAGGAACAGGCTGCCCGGATCGGCGGCCGGGACACCATGCTCCAGTACCGCGATTCCCGCGACGGTTCGATCGAGCTCACCGGTGCGCATCCCTCCGGGCTCGCCCAGCTGCTCGCCGGCCGGCCCACGCGCCTGTCGAGCCTGATCCGCGACCAGGAGCTGCTGTCCGACGCCCGTCGTCGCGCCCGCTCGATCCGGCAGAAGGCCGAGCAGCTCGCCAGTGAGCGCGGGATCAACACCGCGCACCTCGCGATCGGCTTCGCCACCTGGAGCCGCGACGAGTCCGGCGGCCGCACCGACTACATCGCCCCCGTCATGCTCCGCCACGTGCGGCTCGTGCCCCGCGGCAGCCGGGTCGAGGACTTCGAGATCGTGCTCGACGACGAGATCACGATCAATCCTGCCCTCGTGTCCTACCTCGAGCGCCACCACCGGGTGACGATCGACGTCGACGAATGGGTCGAGGCGACCGGCAACAGCCACGGCTTCGACGCCGCCCCGGTGTTCGAGCGCCTCCGCGCGCTCGCCAAGGGGATCCCCGGCCTGCTCGTCAACCAGCGTCTCGTCGTGTCGACCTTCGCCAACATCACGACCCCCTTCAGCGGGGAGGAGCTGCCCGGCGGCCACCCGGTGCTCCGTGCGCTCGCCGGTGACGATGCCGCCCGCCGCAGCTTCGGCGGTTCCGCTGCCCGGGCACCCGAACGCAGCGTCCAGTCGCATTCCGCTCCCGAGGCGCCCTCCGCCGGGAAGCCGCCGGCCGGCGGGAAGGCGGCGCGCGAATCCTCGGCCGAGGTGTCTCTCGACGAGGGGCAGCCGACCGAGCCGATCCTCGACGCCGACATCCCCGGGGAAGCCCCCGCTGCTCCGGCCGCCGCATCCGCACCCGCTGCCGACGGCGCCCCGTCCGGTGCTGAGAAGCCGGCGGTGGAGACCCCGGGGGAGGGCGCCCCGCGTGAGGGTGCCTCCGACGATCCCGAAGCCGCGCCGGCCGATGACGCGAAGGCCGATCCCATCGGCTCCGACAGCACCGACGGCCCTGACCGGCCCGACAGCACCGAGGGCCCTGAGGCCGACGACTCCGACGGGCCGACCCACGCGGGATCCGCCACCGGCGACTCCGATGCGGCCGACGCCTCGACCGCCGACGCCGAGTCCGACGAGGATTCCACTGTTGACGACGCCCCCACCGGCAGCACCGCCGTGCCGGTCGGGCGCCGGGAGCAGAAGCGGGCCGCACGGAAGCACGCAGCCGAGCGCCGCACCCCGCGCTCGGCGTCCCGCGACGACTCCTCGGGCTCCGACCGGGACGACACCGGATTGGACGAGGCGAGCGCCGCGGACCCGGGCGCCGTGTCCGCACCGACGCCGAAGCCGCGCGAGCTGCCCCGGCCGCTGCCGGACCGGAAGCCGCAGGAGGAATTCCTCGCGATCGACGTCGACGGCGACCAGCAGGCCGTCGTTGATGCCGCCGTGATGGGCGAATCCGTGGTCGTCGACACCCCGCCCGGCACCGGCGCCACCCAGGTCGCCGTCGCGATCGCCACCACGCTCGCCCACACCGGCCGCAGCGTCCTCTACCTCGCGCAGAACTCCGATGCGCTCGGCGATTTCGCCTCCCGCCTCGAGCGCGCCGGGCTCGGCGGCTTCGCCGTCGACGGTCGGATGACCCTGACCGAGGTCCACACCCGCCTGATCTCGCTCATCGCCGACGCCGAACGCGCACCCCGCCCCGACCTCGGCGGTCTGCTCGCCAAGCTCAACGACCAGCGGGCGATCCTCAGCGAGCACTCCGAGTCGCTCCACCGGGTGCGCGAACCCTGGGGCGTGTCCGTGCTGTCGACCATGCGGCGCCTCGCGCAGCTCACCGCCGAGCAACCCGGTCCGTCGACCGCGGTGCGCTTCGACTCGTCCGTCGTCGAGGCGAGCGAGGCCGAGCGGGAGGACCTCCGCGCCCGCCTCATCGAGTTCTCCGAGCTCGGCGCCTTCACCCTCGACGTCGAGGACACCGTGTGGTTCGGCGCCCGGTTCGCCAGCGATGAGGACGCCGAGGCGGCCCGCCGCGTCGCCGAGCGCGCCGGGAAGAAGATCCCGGCCCTCGTGGAGCTCGTCGAGCCGCTGCTCCGCCAAGCCGGCCTCAACCCCGCCCGCACCGTCGACGCCTGGGGCCGCTGCCTCGCCGTCCTGCTCGGCGTGCGCAGGACGCTCGACCGGTTCTCGCCCGACGTCTACGACCACAACCTGTCCGATCTCATCGCCGCGACCGGCAGCGCCGAATATCGCCGCGAGCACCAGATCGAGATGGGCATGTTCGAGCGCAACCGGTACAAGAAGGCCGCACGCGAGTTCCTGCGCCCCGGCGCGACGGTCGACGACATGCACGCAGCACTGCTCGCCGCCGCCCAGCAGCGCGCCGAGCTGCGCGACATCGCCGGGCGTGACATCCGCCCGCAGATCCCGCGCGGCCTGCTCGAGGCCGACGAGCTCCACCAGGAGATCGTCGCCGACTTCCGCAAGCTCGAACCGGTGCTCAGCGACACCCCCGACGGCGGGGACCTCGGGTCCATGCTCGTCGAGGAGGCGCAGGCCCGGCTGCAGGCGCTCGGCGAGGACCGCGACAGCCTCGCGGACCTGCCTGCCCGCACCCGGATCGACACCGAGCTCCGCGGCCGCGGCCTCGGCGATCTCCTCAGCGACCTGCGCGAACGCCGCGTGCCGCACGAGCTCGTGGGCCAGGAGTTCGACCTCGCCTACTGGGCGACCGTGCTCAAGCAGCTCGCCGCCGCCGATCCCCAGGTGGGCGGCCACGACGGGACCGAGCTCCATCGCGTCGTCGCCGACTACCGGATCTGCGACAAGCAGTACGTCGCCGCGGGCGCCGCCCGGCTGCGCTACAGCCACGGCCAGGGCTGGAAGCGCGCGATCGAGGAGCACCAGGACGAGGCGCAGGCCGTGCGCGACGCCCTGCGCTCCCGCCACCTCCACGTCGAGGCGCTGAGCGAGCAGGCACCGCGCGTGCTCACCGCGCTCGCCCCGGTGTGGATGATGAGCCCTTTCCAGGTGCCGGAGTACTTCGCCGACGTGCCGCTGTTCGACACCGTGATCATCGCCGACGCCGGGCGGATGTCCGTGACCGAGGTGCTCCCGGCGATCGCCCGCTCCAAGCAGGTCATCGCACTCGGCGACGACCGGCTGCTCGGCCCGCGCGAGTTCAGCGTCGCCGTCGACCGCCGCGGCCAGCGCGACAACGCGAGCGGCCCGAGCGTGTTCGGCGCGCTCGCGGAGTTCCTCCCGTCCCACCGCCTCCACACGAGCTACCGGCACTCGCCGGCCGGCCTCGTCGACCTCGTCAACCGCCGGTTCTACGACTCGACGATCTCGAGCCTGCCGACCGCCCTGACGAACGAGGGCTCCGGCGTCGAGTTCTCATTCGTGCCCGACGCGCTCGGCAGTCCCGACACCGCCACCGGTCAGGTCGAGAGCCTCGATGTCGAGGTCGACCGCGTCGTCGACCTCGTGCTCAAGCACGCGCGCACCCGCTCGCGGCAGTCGCTCGCCGTTGTCACCCTCACCCCGTGGCACGCGCAGCGCGTCGCCGCGGCGATCCAGCAGGCGATCCGCACCTACCCCTACGTCGCGTCGTTCTTCACCGACCCGACGAAGGAGCCGTTCGTCGTCACCGACTGCGAACGGATCCAGGGGATGGCCCGGGATGCCGTGATCTTCTCACTCGGCTACGGCCGCACCCGGCAGGGTCGCGTCGTCTACAACTTCGGGGCGCTGTCGAAGCCCGGCGGGGAGAGGCTGCTCGCCGCAGCGGTGACCCGCGCCCGGCGCAAGCTCACCGTCGTGTCGTGCTTCGAGGCCGACGACTTCGAGCTCGCCCGCCTCCGCCACGGCGCCCGTGTGCTGCCCGGGCTGCTCGCGGACGCCGCCGCCGGCGGCCGCACCATGCCCGCCGCCGGTGACGCGGAGCGCGACCCGCTGATCTCCGACATCGCCGAGCGCCTGCTGCGCAGCGGGGTGTACTCCGACGAGGGGTACGAGGACATCGACCTCGCCGTCTCCGTATCCGCCGACCCCACCCAGGGGATGGCTCTCGCGGTGGAGACCGACGGTGCGGACTACGCCGCGACGGAGAGCATCCGTGAGCGCGAGCGGCTCCGCGCGGAGGCTCTCGCCCGACGCGGTTGGCGCTATCTGCGGGTGTGGTCGACGGATGCGTTCGTCGACCCGCAGGCGGAGGCGGATCGGATCTTCGAGATGTGGAAGGAGACCGTCGAGGATCGTTCCCCGCAGGCCGTGCTCGATGCCGCCCGCGCCGCAGCGGTGGTCGTGGGCCGGCAGGGCAACCGCCCCAAGCTCACCCCGGGGCTCCCGCTCCACACGTACTCCGCCGAGGACCTCGACGCGATGGTCGACTGGATCCAGTCCGACCGTGTGTCCCGCGGCGACGACGAGCTCAAGGTGCAGCTGCGCGCCGCACTCGCGCTCAAGGGCCGCTCCCGGCGTGTGGAGTCCGGGCTCGACGCCGCCGTCGCCCGCTACCGCGACCGCTATGCGCAGGCCAAGCGGTCCGCCGCGCCGCCGGCCGAGCAGGCCGGTCGCACCGAGGACGAGGTGTTCCTCCCCGCCGCGGGCGGCTCCGTGGGCCAGAGCGAGGTCATGCCGCTGTACAACACCGGCAAGCTCCGCGAGCAGGACCTCCTCGACGCCGGACTCCGCGAGTCCGAGCAGGGCCGACGCTCGGAGGAGGAGCATGCGCCCGAGGCGGGAGCCGCAGGGAAGAGCACCGGTGCTGGATCCGAGAACGTCGCGGATGGCGGCGGTGCCGGCAAGCATCCCGGGAAGCGCGTCGCGCAGGACGGTGATGCCCGCGACGCCGGGGAATCCGCCTCCGATCGCGGGGACGCGCGGAGCTGAGGCGTCCCATGCCGCCCGAGGAGCAGAACGGCGTCGAGCCGAGCGCTGCCGACGACCGTGCTTCCGCGCAGCGGCGCGCCCGCGACGCGCGGACCCGCGCGGCAGTCGAGGCCTACCGGCGTACGCTGCGCAACGAGTCATCGGCCGGCGACGGCCTCGATCGCGAGCCCGGCGGGCCCGGAGCGGTCAGCGCGGAGGAGGCCCGGCTGCTCGCCGAGCGCCCGCCCCACTGGCAGACCAAGCCGCGCTGAGCGGGTTGACCGTCCTGGTGCACCACTGCACCCCGTTCACCGGCCCGGGCGCGGCGCACGGCATTGAGGTGCCATCGACACGACAGCGCCCCCGGACTCCTGTCCGGGGGCGCTGTGATCGCGTCGGGTCCGAGGCGCCTCTGCGTGGAGGTCTGCCTCTTCGACTCAGTGGCGCGGGGGGTAGTTCGGGTCGATGCCGGTGGCCGGGCCGCCCTCGAGGCGCTGGTCGGGGACGACGTCCTGGGCACCCTTGGCGAGCAGGTCGCGGATCTCGGCGAGCAGCTCCTCCTGGGTGGGGGGCACGTCCTCTTCAGCAGCACCGCGCTTGCGGAGCTCGTTGAGCTTGTTCATCGGCATGATGATGACGAAGTAGACGACAGCGGCGACGATGAGGAAGTTGATCGCCGCGGTGATCACGGCACCGAAGTCGAGGAAGGTCGCCTCGACGTCGGGACGGATGCGGAAGCCGAGACCGCCCACGTCCGGCGAGCCGACGGCCGCGATGAGCGGGTTGATGATGTTGTCGGAGATGGCGTTCACGATCGCGGTGAACGCTCCGCCGATGATGACGGCGGTCGCCAGCTCGATGACATTGCCGCGGAGGATGAAATCCCGGAAGCCCTTGAGCATAGTGTGTCCTTTCACAGATGGGTCAGGAGCACACTGCTCCCGTGTGCGCATGAGCGCCCAGAACATGATAGCGGCGAAAAGACGATCCAGTAGACATTTCAAGCATCTCAGAATTTGATACTCGTCACATTACCGGGCCGGTTCTCGAGAGACTGACAGCTTGAGCACACGGAGCCGCTGGTGAGGTGGCCGATGTGCCGGTGAGCGGCCGGGATCGACCGCGACCGCAGCAGCATCGGACGCCTGCCGATGTCCTCTCGCTCCCTCTCAATTGAGCAGGGCGAAGCTCAGCGCCGTGCCGGACACCGCGGCGAGCGCGCTGGCCTGGGGTCCGGACACGATGAGTGTGATCACCGTCGTCGACCCGGACACCGCGGTCCCCGCCCGTTGGGAGATCGAAGCGACCACCGCCTCGTCGATCACCGCGCCGGTCCCGTCCGCCCCTGCGGCACCCGGCACCCCCTCGACCTCTCCATCGGCGCCGCCTGCGGCCGAGGTGCCCGCTCCCGGAGCGAACACCCGGACCCGGTGCCCCGGCCGCAGGGTGGCCGCCGCGGCCTCGTCGGTCACCGTCACCGGCATGAGGAGCTGCCCCTCTGCCAGCGGTTCGGCGCGCGGGGCGAGCAGCCCGGACCGCGTGACCGGCAGGCCGGGGCTCAGATGCGCCGCGGAGGTGCTGCCGATCGCCTCGGCGACGGATTCGATGGCGTCGGCGGGGACGAGCGCGGCGGGATAGGTGCGGGTCCCGAGGTCGCCGGCACCGATCGTCGAGCCCGGGGCGATGTCACCGGCGGCGACGACCACCGGGGTGCCCGCGGGACGCGGTGTCAGCGCCCAGACGACGAGCGTGGTCGCGAGGGCGAGCGCGAGTGAGGCGAGGAGGCGACGGGTGCGGCGGCGATCCTTGACGGACAGCGCGGCGAACCGCTGCAGGGGGAGAGGGAGTCGGAAGGAGACCATGACCCGACTGTGCCCCGCGGAGCCCGGACCGCGCTACGACCGTCGTGCGCCTGTGGATGGAGGGCGCGCGGCCGTCCCCAATGTGACCTGAGGACGGTGCACTGTGACCAGAGGACGGTTCTCGATCGTGCCCCGTGCCGGGAGCAGGAGACCGTCAGGCGGAGGTCGAGGCCGTGGATTTCGAGGACGAGGAGCTCGAATCGCCGGTCGCCGAGGTGCTCGACGTGCCGGAGTCCGAGGAGCCGGACCCCGAGGAGCCGGAGGGGGCGCCCGTGCTGCCGCCGGCAGCAGCAGCGTCCTTCGAACCCGACTCGGATCCGCCCGACTTCGCCGCTGCGCGGGAGCCGCCGGAGGAGCGGGAGTCGGTCGCGTAGAAGCCCGAACCCTTGAACGTCACTCCCACATTGCCGAAGACCTTGCGCAGGGTGCCCTGGCACTCCGGGCACACGGTCAGCGAATCGTCGGTGAACGCCTGGTGGATGTCGAAGGCGTGACCGCAGTTCTTGCAGGCATAGGAGTACGTGGGCATTGTCGGCCTTTCTCGTCAGAGTCCCGAAGAAGTATAGACCAGCACGCATGCCCTGCCGGGTCGCGTCTCAGCCCACCGGCGAGCGTCTCACCCCCACCGGCACGATGCCGCGCTCGGTGACGACGGCGTCGACCCGCAGATCCCAGGGCTGGTGGGGAAGCGCATCGACGAGCTCCTCTGCGAAGCACACCCCGAGCACCTGCGCCCCGCACCCGGTCGGCGGGGCGGCCCCCCGCGGACCGAAGGTGCGGTCGTAGAAGCCGCCGCCGTTGCCCAGCCGCACCCCGGCGCGCGAGAACGCGAGGCCGGGCACGAGGATCGTGTCGACCGGTGGGAGGGGGCGGCCGGCAGGCCCCGCCATCTCACCGGCGAGCGCCTCGGCGGCGGGTGCCCCGGACCTCGGCTCGCGGATCTGCCACTTCCCCGTGCGGGGGAGCGTGCTCATCGGCCCGGTGAGCACGCCGAAGTCGAGGGGCCGGCCGGCGGTGGTGAGGGGGAGGAGCACCGCGGCGCCCGCGGCCCTCGCCTGATCGAGTGCGAGATCGAGGCAGGGCTCACCGGCCAAGGAGGCATAGCCGAGGACAGCGCGGGAGCCGGCGAGCACCTCGGCGAGCACGGCCGCGAACCGCTCCGGCTCCCCGGGGGCGGTCGGCCCGGCACCCGGCTCCCGGACCCCTGCTCCCCCGGCGAGCGCCTCGGCCGCGGCCCGCGCGCGCTCGCGGCGACGGGTGCGCACCCTCCTGCGCAGCCGCGCCTTGGCGGCGGCCTCCATGCTCTTGGGTTCCGGCGTCGTGTCCACGCCTTCAGCGTAGACTGGCCGGCATGGCAGACAAGCAGATCGTTCCCGTGCGCAAGGCCGTCATCCCCGTCGCGGGGCTCGGCACCCGGTTCCTCCCGGCGACCAAGGCGACCCCCAAGGAGATGCTCCCCGTCGTCGACAAGCCGGCCATCCAGTACGTCGTCGAGGAGGCGGTGGGGGCCGGGCTCTCCGACGTGCTCATGGTGACCGGCCGGAACAAGCGTCCGCTCGAGGACCACTTCGACCGGGTGGACGGCCTCGAGAGCGCGCTCAAGGACAAGGGCGACGAGAAGAAGCTCGCCCTCGTGCAGAACGCCTCGGAGCTCGCCGACATCCACTACGTCCGCCAGGGCGACCCGCTGGGACTCGGCCATGCCGTCCTCAAGAGCCATCAGCACGTCGGCCAGGAGCCCTTCGCCGTGCTGCTCGGCGACGACCTCATCGATGAGGCGAACCCGATCCTGCCGAAGATGATCGAGGTCCAGGAGCGGACCGGCGGCTGCGTCGTCGCGCTCATGGAGGTCCCGGCCGACACCATCAACCTCTACGGCTGCGCCGCGGTCGAGGAGACCGGGGAGGACGGCGTCGTGCGCGTCACCGGGCTGGTGGAGAAGCCGGAACCGGAATCCGCGCCGTCGAACCTCGCGATCATCGGCCGCTATGTCCTCGCCCCGGAGATCTTCGACGTCCTGCGCGTCACCCCTCCCGGGCGCGGCAACGAGATCCAGCTCACCGATGCGCTCGAGACCCTCGCCGCGGATCCGGATTCGGCCGGGGTCTACGGCGTCGTGTTCTCCGGGGACCGCTACGACACCGGTGACAAGATCAGCTACCTCAAGGCCGTCGTCCAGCTCGCCGGCCGGCGCGACGACCTCGCCGACGAGCTCCACGCGTGGCTCCGCGACTACGTCGCCGCGCTCGACGCCCCGCAGTCCGGCGGCGCCTCCGACCGATGACCGAGATCCCCCGACCGTGGGTCGACGACCGGGCGATGAAGCCGTACTCCGCGCTCGTCGTACCGGTGTCCGCCGCGGTGGACACCAGCCTCGTGCGGACGCTCGTGACCGCCTTCGAGGGCCACGAGTTCTCCGTGGTCGAATCGATCCTCGGCTCCGGCGACCGGCTCCAGGCGCTCATCGACGATGCGGCGTCCTCGTTCGACGTGCTCGTCACGATCGGCGGTCTGCGGGCCAACGGCGACCCCGACATCGCCGACATCCTGCGCACCGAGATCGAGGTCGAGGTGCCAGGGCTGTCCGAGCTGCTCCGCCGTGAGCAGTACGCCGCCGGCCACCGTGCAGCGGTGTTCGAGAACCTCGTGTGCGGCCGGATCGACGGCACTCTCGTCGTCACCCTGCCGGACCGCGCCGAGGCGGTCGCCGCCAGTGCCGAGCTCCTCGCCGGACTCGCCTCGGAGATGCTCGCCGAGCTCGACGAGCCGCCGGCGGACGGGCTCGAGTTCGATCTGGAGACCGGATCCGGTGAGACCCTGCCATGGCCGGTCGTCGTCGACGACCCGCATCCCGATGCGACGATCCTCCAGATGTGGAACGCCGAGCGTCGGCCGCAGTCCGGGGCGGGCGAGGGCCCGGCCGAGGGCGACGAGGAGCATGCGGACGGTACCGCACCCGCCGGCGGCCGCCCCACCGACACGGCGCTCTCCGACACGATGCCCACTGACACGATGCCCACCGACGGCCCGCAGTCCGGGTCCGCGGACTGAGCGATGAGCAGCTTCTGGCCGGTCGTGCTGTCCGAGGGCGGGCTCGTCCTCCGGCCGCTCCACCGGCAGGATGCGCGCGAGTACACCGAGGTGCGCCGCCACAACGCCGACTGGCTCCGCCCCTGGGAGGCGACGAACCCCGACCCCGGGTACACCCTGCCGAGCTTCCACCCGCTGCGCCGGATGCTCGCGAGCCAGGCCCGCCAGGGGCTCATCCTGCCCTTCGCGATCGAGGTCGACGGCCGGTTCCGGGGCCAGCTCACGGTGAGCTCCTTCCAGTGGGGGTCCCTGCTCAGCGCGACGATCGGCTACTGGATCGACGAGCGGGTCGCCGGCTGGGGGCACACGCCCACCGCGGTCGCGCTCGCCGCCGACCACTGCTTCTCCGCGCTCGGTCTGCACCGGATCGAGATCAACATCCGGCCGGAGAACACGGCGAGCCTGCGGGTGGTGGAGAAGCTCGGCTTCCGCGACGAGGGCGTGCGCGAGCGCTACATGCACATCGACGGGGAGTGGTGCGATCACCGCACCTTCGCCCTCGTCGCCGAGGACGTGCCCTTCGGCCTCCTCGACTACTGGCAGCGCGTCCGGAACTCCTCCGCCGGCCCGGTCGCCGACGACCGCCACTGGCCCGGTGGCACGGAATCCTGGTCCTGAGACGCGGAATCGGACCCCCGAGGGGATGAACCCGGCCCAGAACACCGGACGGATCCCGACACGCCCCCTGTGATCCGATCGTGACCTGCTCCACCCTTCTACAGTTGGACTGTGGATACCAGCATCACCATCGCCCTCGTCATCGCAGTGCTGTTCGTATTCATGCTGCCCGCGTCCCTGCGCCGCATCGACCGCACGCTCACCCACGGCCACGTCCACGACGTCCCCGCCACTGCGCGGGAATGCGCCGAGGTGCGCGCCACCTCGTGCCTGCAGCCGGCCGACGCACCCCGGCTCTACGCCGCGGATCGTGACGCCGCGGAGTTCGAACCGCCCCAGATCGTCCACCGGGTGGCCGATTCGGCGCCGGTGCTCCACCTGTCCAAGCCCGCCCCGCGCCTCGCGGTCATCGACGGCGATGTCCCGAACAGCGCACGGCCGGCCGACAGCTCGCCTGCGGAGAGGGGGACCGCGCACCTCGACCTCGCCGCCCCGCTCGATCCCGAGGCCGAGGCGGCCGCGCTGCCGCTGGCGGTCGGCCAGACCGCGTTCCTCCCGCTCTCCACCCACCACGAACCGATGGACTCTCACATGACCTCTTCCCAGTCACCCGCCACGGGCCCGTCGATGCAGCACCGCACGAACCGGAACCTGCCCGCCCACCTCCGCGCTCGCATCGCCGACTCCCGGCACACCGCCGGCACGGTCGGCGCGCGCGTCGGCACCCCGGCGGCTGGTCAGGGCCGGGGGCCCGCCTCGGGCGCGCCTGCCGGTGCGCGAGGTGAGGGGTCCGGCGGCTCCGCGGCGCCCACGCGCTCCACCCCGGCCGCCGATCGGGATCTCCGCCCGCAGCCGGCCGACCGGGAATCGAGCGAGAAGATCGCCCGCCTGCGCGCGGCGCTGCCGTTCGTCGGCCTCGGCTTCCTCGCCACCGCGCTCGCCACCCTCGTGACCGCGGTGCTCGTGCCCTTCGGCGTGCTGCCCTGGGCGGTGCCGGTGCTCACCCTCGTCCTCGCCGGCGGCTGCCTGCTCATGGTCCGCTCGATCAACCTCTCCATCCGTCGACTCCGCCGCGCCGGGGTCGAGGCGCCCGCCGCGAAGGCCTCCGCCACCGCTGCGACCCCCGGAACAGCTGCGACCCCCGAGTCCCGGCGCACTCCCGATGCCGTCGCCCTCGTCGAGGACGACGATCGCGATGCGACCGTGGACCTCTCCGCCATCCGCGCCGTCTTCGGTGCCGGGCGCGGGGCCGAGCACCGCGCCGGGGCGGAGAACCGGGCCGGGGCGGAGCGCGACCCGGGAGCCGGGACCGAGGTTCCGCGCGCGCAGGCGCCCACGGCCACCGAGGAATCCCGCGAGTCCGCTGATTCCGCCGAGCCCACCAAGTCCTCGGCCCCGGATTCGGACTCCGCGCCTGCATCTTCCACCGCGGCCGCATCCTCCACCGCCGAGGCCCCCGCAGCGCGTCACCGGGCGCGTCGCGAGCTCCAGGTCACCCAGGTGCGCGAGCGCGTCGTGCTCAGCCTCGGCACCGACCTCGCTGGGGACGAGGACACGGACGAGCCGGCCGGTGCCTCGGTGACCGGCACCTCGGCGACGGAGCCCCCGGCGAGCGGCACCCCCGCGCCCGCCGGGAGCGACGACCTGCTCGCCACCCGCTTCGCGGCCACCGGCTGGAACCCCTCGCCGGTGCCCACCCCCACCTACGTCGACGCCCCGGTCGTCGATCGGGCGCAGCCGGAGCCGGTCGTGGCCGATGCCTCGTCCTTCCGGCTCGAACCGCAGTCCAAGGAGAGCCTCGCCGAGCGCTTCGCCGCCGAGCTCGGCTACCGCCCGGAGTTCGAGGACGCCGCCCGTGAGGACGACGCGCAGACCGCTGCGGACGCCGGGCCGCTCGCCCACGGCCGGACCGCGATCGGCGGCGCCCGCACCCGCGGCGTCGGCCGCCTCGACGAGGTGCTCGCCCGCCGCCGCGCCTGAGCTCACCCCGCGCAGCGAGCCGGGACGCGCACCTCCCGAACACCCGCATCGCACCAGCACGCAGATGGCCCCCGGTCGAAGGACCGGGGGCCATCTGCGTGTGCAGGGCGCGTGCTACGCAGCTGGTCAGCCGCGCGGCAGAGCCACGTACTTGACCTCGAGGAACTCGTCGATGCCCACGCGGCCGCCCTCGCGGCCCAGACCCGACTGCTTGTACCCGCCGAACGGTGCGCCCGGGTTGGAGATCAGGCCGGTGTTGAGCCCGATCATGCCGCACTCGAGCTCCTCAGCCAGACGCATCGCGCGGCCGATGTTCTCGCTGTACAGGTAGCCGGCGAGGCCGTACTCGGTCTCGTTGGCCAGCGCGATCGCCTCCTCGTCGGTGTCGAACGGAGTGATCGGGGCGACCGGTCCGAAGATCTCCTCGATGCGGATGTCGGAGTCCTCCGGCACATCGGTGAGCACGGTCGGAGCGTAGAAGTAGCCCTCGCCGTCGATCTTCTTCCCGCCGGTGAGGACCTTCGCGCCCTTGCCCACGGCGTCATCGACGAGCTCGGCGACCTTGTTCAGCGCCTTCTCCTCGACGAGCGGGCCCACCTCGGTGCCCTCGTCCAGGCCGTTGCCGACCTTCATCGCACCCATCCGCTCGGCGAGCCGGCGGGCGAACTCGTCGGACACGGAGCGGTGGACGAAGAAGCGGTTGGCGGCGGTGCAGGCCTCGCCGATGTTGCGCATCTTGGCGACCATCGCGCCCTCGACGGCCTTGTCGAGGTCCGCATCCTCGCAGACGACGAACGGGGCGTTGCCGCCGAGTTCCATCGAAGTGTTCATCACGGTCTTCGCCGCCTGCTCGAGCAGGCCGATGCCCACCTCGGTCGAACCGGTGAAGGTGACCTTGCGGGCGATCCCGGACTCCATCCACGGCGTCACGACGCGGCCGGCGGAGTTCGAGGTGACGACGTTGAGGACCCCGGCGGGCAGCCCGGCGTCGACGAGCGCCTCGACGAGCAGCAGCGAGGTCAGCGGGGTGAGCTTGGCGGGTTTGAACACCATCGTGCAGCCGGCGGCGATCGCGGGGCCGATCTTGCGGGTGCCCATGGCGAGCGGGAAGTTCCACGGGGTGACGAGCACGCACGGGCCCACCGGCTCACGGGAGACCATGATGCGGGTGCTGCCGTCGGGGGACTTGGTGAAGTCGCCGTCGATCCGCACGGCCTCCTCGGAGAACCAGCGGAAGAACTCGGCGCCGTAGGTCACCTCGCCCTTGGACTCCGCGAGCGGCTTGCCCATCTCCGCGGTCATCACCGCGGCGATGTCGTCGGCGCGCTCGATGAGGATCTCGTAGGCGCGGCGCAGGATCTCCGCTCGCTCGCGCGGTGCGGTGCGGCCCCACGAGTCCTGGGTCTCCCCGGCGACCTCGATAGCCTCCTCGGCGTCCGCGGCGGAGCCGTCGGCCACGCTGGTGAGGACCTTCCCGGTGGCGGGATTGATGACGTCGATGGTCTTCCCGCCTTCGGCGTCACGCCACTGTCCGTTGATGAACAGGCCGGTATTCATGCGGTCGATGATGGGCTGGACGTCCATAGCGCTCGTTCCCTTCCGTTGGGTGATCCTGGTTGCCAGGGGCTGGTGTCAGTCTAATGTGACACGCGGTGCATTCCACCCGCCTGTTCGACCCGTGGACGCAGCGGGCGGGCGCACGCGGTGCCGGGTTCCCGCAGCGATGACGGCGAGCCGTGGACGCGGGTGCTCGCGCCTGCTTGGATAGAGCCATGGTCGACATCACCGCACTCGCAGATGAACTGCTCACCCGCGCCCGGGCCGAGGAGCACGGCCGCGCCGCGGAGCTCGTGGTCCACGACGGGGTGCTGCGCCAGCTCGTCCTCGCGCTCGCCGCGGGCGCCGAGCTCGCCGAGCACAACGCCCCGGCCGCCGCCACCCTCCAGGGATTGCAGGGCCGGGTGCGGCTGAGCTACGCCGCAGGGTCGTCGACGCCCGCGGTGGAGCTCGGTGCGGGAGAGCTCACCGTGATCGGACACGAGCGGCACGGTGTGCACGCGCTCGCCGACAGCGTGCTCGTCCTCACCACGGTCACCGGGCTGCCGGACGGCGCATGACCGCCGTCCCCGAGATCCGGTGCGAGCGCCTCTACGATTCGGCCTCTGGTCCGGGGTACCGTGTGCTCGTCGATCGGCTGTGGCCGCGTGGGGTGAAGAAGACCGCGTTCGAGCACGCCGAGTGGTGCCGGGACGTCGCGCCGAGCGGAGACCTGCGCCGAGCCTTCCACTCCGGCGGGATGGACTTCGAGACCTTCGCCGAGCACTACCGGCAGGAGCTCACGGATTCGGCGGCGCCGGGGGAGCTGCTCGACCGCTTCGAAGCCGCGCCGCAGCGCATCCTCGTGCTGCTCTACGGGGCGAAGGACGACGAGCACAACCACGCTCAGGTGCTCGCTGAGAGGCTGCGGGAGCTCGCGCAGGAGCGCTGAGAGGCTGCGAGAGCTGCGGTCCCTGCGCGTGCCTCAGCGGCGGGAGACGTGCTCGTCCCAGTCGTCGTGCTCGCGGACGAAGCCTGCGACGAACGAGCACGCCGGGACGATCGTCAGCCCCTCGGCGACGGTGGAGTCGAGCGCGTAGCGCACGACCGCGCCTGCGAGTCCGCGCCCGCCCCAGGCCGGCAGGGTCTCCGTGTGGGGGAACAGGCGCTGCTCGCCCCGGTCGCGGTATGCGGCGAGGCTCACCCGGGTGTCGCCGTGCCAGGCGGCGAAGTTCGATGCCTCGGCGTCATGGCGGAGCTCGAAGGTCTCGCCGTCGATCTCGATGGTGCGGGCATCCTGGCTCATGTGTCCTCCTCGATGCGGAACCGACGTCCTCGGTGCGGACCGGTGGTCGCACGCAGCGACTGATCGGGTCAACGCCGGAGCCCGTGGTGCTATTCCGCGGAGTCGGCCTGTGCTGTGTGCGGCCGACTGCGTCGTGGTGTGCCGGGCTGTGCGTGGTGGGCCGTTCATTCCCTCCCGCCCGTGTCCGAGGGTGCCAGTACAGTGGTGCGCAGATGCAACGCGTCGCGGGCGCACCGCCCGCAGCGCATGGAATGCAGCGCGTGCGGCGAAGTGCGCCCACCCGGCGGAGGAGAACTTCATGAGGATTCTGGACGAGGCGACGGTCACCGCCGCCCTGGACTACGCAGGCGCGATCACCGCTCTGCGCACGGCATTGACCTCGGACTTCGATCCCGCCGACGACGCCACGCGGATGTCGGCCCCGCTGACCCGCGGCGAGTTCCTCTTCATGCCCTCCGAGATCGGTGCCTATGCCGCGGTCAAGGTGCTCACCGTCACCCCGGACAACCCGGCGGCCGGCCACCCCCGCATCCAGGGCAGCTGCCTGCTCCTCGACTCGCAGACCCACCGCACGCTCGCGATCCTCGACGGGCCGGCGATCACCAACCTGCGCACCCCCGCAGTGTCGCTCGCCGGGGTCTCCGACGCCCTCACCGGCCGATTCCCCGACGGCGTGCGGATGACCGTGTTCGGCGCCGGGGTGCAGGGACTGCTCCACGTCGAGGCCGCCCGCGCCGTCGTCGAAGTCCGCGAGGTCACCGTCGTCGTGCGCAGGCCCGGTCGCGGCGAGGAGTTCCTCGCCGGCCTCTCCGTGCTCGGCATCCCCGGCACGGAGGTCCTCGGCGGCGACGGATCCGGCGGCGACTCGCCGGACCTCACCCGGGCGCTCGAGCAGTCCGACCTCGTCATCGCCGCCACCTCGGCCGCGGAGCCGCTGTTCGACGCCGCTGCGATCCGCGACGACGCCGTCGTCGTCGCCATGGGCTCCCACAGCCCCGAGGCCCGCGAACTGCCCTCCGCCCTGTTGGGCCGGGCGACCGTCATCGTCGAGAGCCGCCACACCGCGCTCGACGAGTGCGGCGACGTCGTGCTCGCGATCGCCGACGGCGCACTGACGATCGAGGACACCGTGACCTTCAAGGAGGTCGTGACGAGCGGCGGCGCGGTGCTCGCCGACGACCGCCCCATCGTGTTCAAGACCTCCGGCATGTCCTGGGAGGACCTCGTCGTCGCCAAGGCCGTGTACGAGGAGGTGTCGTGACCGGCCTGAACCCGCAGACCGCCGGGCCGGCGGACATCCCCGAGCTCGTCGCGCTCATCGAATCCGCCTACCGCGGGGACGACTCCCGGGCCGGCTGGACGACCGAGGCCGACCTCCTCGACGGGCAGCGGATCGACGCGGACATGGCCGCGGAGATGCTCGCCGAACCCGGCAGCACCGTGCTCCTGGTCCGTGACGAGTCCGGAGCCGCCCTCGGGACCGTGCACCTGCGCGACCTCGGCGACCGGACCGCGTACTTCGGCACCTTCGCGGTGTCCCCGCGCGCCCAGGGCCGGGGCGTGGGCAAGGAGCTCATGACCCACGCGGAGGCCTTCGCCCGCGACCGGTTCGGGGCCGAGCGGATGCGGATGACCGTCATCGACAAGCGCACCGAGCTCATCGCGTTCTACGAGCGCCGCGGCTACCTGCAGACGGGGGAGCGCGAACCGTTCCCCTACGGCGAGGACCGCTTCGGCCTGCCGCGCACCGAGGACCTCGAGTTCGTCGTCCTCATCAAGGAGCTCGGCCCGACTCCGGCCTGACGTCGACCCGGACCGGGTGCGCGCGGGGACGGGTCGCGCACCTCAGCGCAGTGCTCCTCCGATCGGCACCGCTCAGAACAGCATCGCCGGGACGACGAGGCCGCCGACGAGCAGGATCGGTCCGACGACGACCATCGACAGGCCGAAGCGCAGGAGCAGCTTCGTCAGCCTCTCCTTGTGCTCGGACGGCGCGGTCGCGACGACGGTCGCGCCGAGCGTGGAGAACGGGGAGACGTCGACGACGGCCGAGCAGATGCCGAGCGCGGTGATGAGCGCCCAACCCGGCAGGCTGCCGTCTGCGACGAGCGGCAGGGCGAGCGGCACGAGCGCTGCGAGGATTCCCGTCGTCGAGGCGAACGCGGACACGAGACCGCCGACCGCGCAGAGCACGAGCGCGGCGACGATCGGGGAGCCGATGGCCTTCGCGCCCTCGCCGAGCAGATCGACGGCACCCATCGTCTCGAGCACGCCGACGAACATGATGATGCCGCCGACGAGCAGCACCGTGGACCAGTCGATCTTGCCCACCGCGTTCTTGCCGGTGCCCGGGTCGACGATGGTGAGGAGCGCGGCGAAGCCGAAGCACAGCAGACCGATGTTGGGCTCGAGGCCGAAGGCGGCGATCGCGACGACGGCGGCGATGAGGCCGATCATGCAGATGACGGTGAGGACCTGGATCGGGGTGAACGGCGGCAGGGGAGCGTCCTCGTCCTCGGTGTGGGAGGAGTCGAAGAGTGCCTGGTCCTCCTCGTCCTCACCGAACTGGATGCCGGTCGTCGACGCGGAGCCGCGGCGCAGCGCGGTCTCGCGCTCGAACGGGTGGTTGGCGGGAGACCCGGAGATCGTCGCGAGGTCCGGCACGTCGATGTGCGCGGTGGAGGCGCGGCCCCGGCGGGAGAAGAAGCCGCGGCCGAACATCGCGTAGGCGGCGAGGAGGAGCAGGAGGTAGACGAGCACGGTGATCCCGAATAGGAGCATCGGATTGAGCCCGATCCCGGCGTCATGGGCGGTGCCGTAGGTGACGATGCCGTAGAGGCTCGTCGGAGCGAAGCCGCCGGCGCCCACGCCGAAGCAGATCGCCAGGCCCATGAGCGCATAGTCGACGTTGTAGCGGCGGGCCACCTGCATGCCCACCGGCATCATCACGAGGCCGGCGAGCGGGGCGCCCATCGCAGCGATGCCGGAGGTGAGGACGAAGAACACCACCGGGATGAGCGCGGCCTTCGACCCGACCCGGGTGAGCGCGCCGTCGATGATCCGGTCGATGGTGCCGTTCGTCTGCGCGATCGCGAAGAAGTACGTGACGCCGACGAGCAGCACCATGATCGACAGCGGGAAGCCCGCAACGACCTCGTCCGTGGCCATCTCCGTGAACAGGAGTGCGGTGCCCGCCGCGCCGGCGACCATGAGGACGCCGATGTGGACGCCGCGCACGGCGCCGATGGCGAACAGCGCGATGAAGATGATGATGGCCGCGATCTGTGCGAACACGACAGGCCTCCTGACCGGGACTCGACGGTGAGCTGACCTCATGGACGGTACAGGATCACCGACCGGTTAACAGGCGGACGCGTCCGAGGGGCGGACATGGCCGAGGGGCGACGCGTCCGAGGGGCGGACACGGCCGAGGGGTGGACGGCTCGGAGACGCGGTGGGCCGATGTGGGATGATGCGCGGACACCGGTTCGGACGCTCACCGCTGAGCTCTCCGCCGGGCCGGTCCCCTGTTCACCGAAGGAGTCGTGAGTGCCCTCGCCGCGCGCCGCCCAGCAGGCCAAGCTCATCACCGCCCAGCTGTTCTCCGGGGCCGGGATCGCCTCGGGCTACGCCGTCGGCGGACTGCTCGCCGAGCAGATCACCGGGCGCACGGCGATGGCCGGGTTCGCGCAGATGAGCGTCATCCTCGGTGCCGGCCTCGTCGCCTACCCGCTCGCCGCTCTCGCCGCCCGGACCGGCCGCCGGACCGCGCTCACCCTGGGCTTCGGGATCGGCACCGTCGGCGCGCTCGTCGTGCTCCTCGGGGTCGCACTGAGCTTCCTGCCGCTCTTCATGCTCGGCATGATGATGTGCGGGTCGGCGACCGCCGCCGGTCTGCAGGCGCGCTACGCCGCCGTCGACTTCGCCGACCCCGCCGCCACCGGGCGCGCAATGTCGCTCGTCGTCTGGGCGACCACCGTCGGATCGGTGCTCGGTCCGAACTTCACCGCTCCGGGCGCCCGGCTGGGCGAGGCGCTCGGCATGAACCCGCTCGCCGGTCCCTACGTCATCTCCATGGCGGCGTTCGCGATCGCCGCGATCGCGGCCTCGACTCTCGCCCGCGGGCTCACCGGGGGCATGCCGGAGCAGCCCGGCACCGAGGCCGCGGACTCGGCGCGCGACGCCTCGGCTGCGGACGGCGACGGGTCGCCCTCGGCCGGGGCAGCCCGGCCCGGCCGCCGCCTCGGCCTCGGCCTCGGGGAGGCGCTGCGCTATGCGCTCGCCCGGCCGGTGCCGCTGTTCGCGATCGTCACGATCATCACCGGGCAGATGATGATGACCAACGTCATGGTCATGACGCCGGTGCACATGGACCACCAGGGGTTCTCGCTCGGCTCGGTCGGCATCGTCGTGAGCATCCACATCGCCGGGATGTACGGCCTGTCCCCGCTGTTCGGCTGGATGTCCGACCGCTGGGGGCCGGGCTCGGTGATCGGGGTGGGCACGCTCGTGTTCGCGGTGACGATCGTGCTCGGCGTCGTCGACGCGCTCGCCGCGCGCTCCTCGATGGTCCTGCTCAGCACCGCCCTCGTGCTCCTCGGGGTCGGCTGGTCGATGTACCTCATCGGGGGCTCCGCGCTCCTCACCCGCTCGGTGCCGCCGGAGGCCAAGGTCACCCTCCAGGGCGTGTCCGATTCCGCGATGAACCTCGGGGGCGCGCTTATGGCCGCGATGGCCGGGGCCGTGCTCGGGCTCGGCGGCTTCCTGTGGATCAACCTCATGGCGACCTTCGTGCTCGTCATCGCCGTGGTGTTCGCGCTGCGGGCGCTGCCGCACATGCGCCCGGCGCGCTGAGCTCGGCGGGAGCCGCCCGCTGACACCCGCGCCGACCGGCCCCTTACGCGGCCACCCGCGCCGGCCGGCCCCTATACGGACACCTGTGCCGGCCGGAGCCCACGCGGATTACAGTGGCCCCATGACGCAGAACTGGGCCCCCGAGACCGTCGTCGTCGAGACCGGTCGTCCTCCGCGCGAGCACGACGCCGCGCTCAATCCGCCGATCACCCTGACCTCGACGTTCATCGGCACCGCCGGGGTCGAGGACGGCGGTCGGCAGTACGGCCGCTACGGCAATCCGACGTGGGAGCCCTTCGAGGCCGCGCTCGCCGAGCTCGAGGGCTCGGCCCTGCCGGGGCTCGTGTTCGCCTCGGGGCTCGCCGCCGTCACCGCCGCGCTCGACCTCGTGGCGCCCGGCGGCACGGTGATCATGCCCCGGCACTGCTACCTCGGCGCGCTGTCCGGGGCGCAGGAGTCCGCGGCCGCCGGCCGGTTCCGGATCGTCACCGTCGACATCGAGGACACCGCCGAGGTGACCGCCGCGATCGATGCCGCCGTCGCCGGGGCGGGCGACAGGGCTTCCGGCCGCGACCGCTCCGTCCTGCTGTGGCTCGAGAGCCCGACCAACCCGATGCTCGAGGTCGCCGATCTCCCCGCGCTGCTCGCCCACGCCCGCGCCGCCGGGGCGCTCAGCGTCGTCGACAACACCTTCGCCACCCCGCTCGTGCAGAAGCCGCTCGAGCACGGTGCCGACGTCGTCCTCCACTCGGTGACGAAGTCCCTGTCCGGGCACTCCGACGTGGTGCTCGGCGCGACGGTCACCGCGGATCCGGAGCTGCGCGAGCTGCTCCATCACCACCGCTCGGTGCGCGGCGGCATCGCCGGGCCCTTCGAGGTGTGGCTGGCGCTGCGCGGCCTGCGCACCCTGGCGCTGCGCGTCGAGCGCTCGCAGGCGAACGCGCTCGCGCTTGCCGAGCGGCTGAGCGAATATCCCGGGCTCGAGGTGCGCTTCCCCGGCCTCGCCACCGACCCCGGCCATGCCCGGGCGGCGGCGCAGATGACCGGCTTCGGGTCGATCCTCTGCATCGTCCTGCCCACCGCCGAGGCCGCCCGCACCGTCGCGGAATCGGTGCGGCTGTGGACACCGGCGACCTCGCTCGGGGGAGTCGAGAGCCTCATCGAGCGCCGACGCCGCCATGCCGCGGAGCCGGAGTCCGTCCCGGAGGGTCTGCTCCGCCTCAGCGTCGGGATCGAGCACGTCGACGATCTCTGGGCCGACCTGGAGCAGGCGCTCGACACCGCACTCGGGTGAGCGCGCGCCGCTCGGGTGAGGGAGCGCCCCTGCTCGGGCGAGCCTGCTCGGGCGCACCTCGGCTCGGATGGGTGACTCCCTTTACCCGTCACGGCTGACTGGTTAGACTCGAGTTACTGAACGTTTGATCAGTCGCACCCGCAGAGTGCCGGACAGAGCAGTCGGCGGCGGGCCGGCATCACCCGAGGAGTCGCCGTGGACCTGGAGTTCCAACTTTCCCGCACCCACCTGCCCGTCGCCGGGATCTACCGGCACGCGCACGAGATGCCCGACCGCCCGGCGCTCGTCGCCGGTGACACGGTGATCTCCTACGGCGAGCTGCTCCACCGCGTCCGGGCCGCCGCCGCGCGCCTCGCCGCTGCCGGGGTGGGACGTGGGGACCGGGTCGCGCTCGTCGCCGGCAACGCCGCGGAGTTCGCCGTCGTGCCCTACGCCGCGAACCTCCTCGGTGCGATCATCGTGCCGGTGAACTTCCGGCTCGCCGCCGGGGAGATCGCCTACATCCTGAGCAACTGCGAGCCGGCGGTCGTCGTCACCGATGCCGAGCGGGCCGAGGTCACGCGCACCGCACTCGCGGATGCGTCCGGTGCCGAGCCGGCCGGCGCCTCGGGTGCGGGCAGCGGGAGCACTGAGGACGGCGCCTCGGCGACGAGGGATTCCGCGCCGGTCCTCCTCGACCTGCTCGAGGTCGCCGCGCCGGACCCGGACGGCACCCTCCCGGCGCCGGATCCGGTGATCTGCGCGCTCGAGGACGACCAGGCGATCATGTACACCTCGGGCACCACCGGGCGGCCCAAGGGCGCGGTGCTGAGCTACTCGAACTTCCTCGCCACGACCATGCGCTCCTCCGCGTCCTGGCAGTACGTGCCGGGCGAGGACGCGGTGCTCGTCGCCTCCCCGATGTTCCACATCGCGGCCTTCAACGTCATGACGACGAACATCGCCAACGGCGCCACCTCGGTCATCACGCCTTCGACCGGGTTCGACGCCGGGCACCTCCTCGACGTCATGGCGGAGCACGGCGTGACGCGCACCTTCATGGTCCCGGCGCAGTGGCAGCTCATCGTCGACGAGCAGCGCCGCAGCCCGCGCGCCGTCGACCTGCGGTTCTACAGCTGGGGTGCGGCGCCGGCGACCGAGGCGCTCCTGACCGCGATGGGCGAGACCTTCCCGCAGGCGAGCTCGCAGGCGGCATTCGGGCAGACGGAGACCACCGCGAGCGGGGTGTCGCTGTCTCACGAGGACTCCCTGCGCAAGCTCGGCTCCGTCGGGCTGCCGGACCGCAACTACGCGATCCGCGTCGTCGACGCCCAGATGAATGACGTGGCGCCGGGCGAGGTGGGCGAGATCGTCTACCGCGGGCCGGGCGTGATGAGCCGCTTCTGGAACAACGAGGCGGCCACGGCCGAGGCGTTCGCCGGCGGCTGGTTCCACTCCGGGGACCTCGTGCGGCAGGACGAGGAGGGGTTCCTCTACGTCGTCGACCGGGTCAAGGACATGATCATCTCCGGCGGCGAGAACATCTACTGCGCCGAGCTCGAGAACGTCATCGCCTGGCACCCCAAGGTCGCCGAGGTCGCCGTCGTCGGGCGGGCCGACGAGAAGTGGGGCGAGGTGCCGGTGGCGATGATCGTGCCGAAGTCCGATGACGAGGCCCCGACGCTCGAGGAGATCCGGGACTTCTGCGACGGCAAGCTCGCCCGCTACAAGCTGCCCAAGGACGTCGTCGTCAAGGATGCGTTCCCCCGCTCGGGCACCGGCAAGATCCAGAAGACGGTGCTCCGCGACGAGGTGTGAAGCGGGGCATCCGCCCGGGTGAGAGTGCAATTTCGGAAGGTTTCGCGCTCAGGAACCTTCGAGAATTGAGGTCTCAGTGGGGGCGGTGGGGGAGCATGGTCTGCTCGAACAGCGCCGCGCCGAGGTCGTCGTAGCTGGCATCCTCCGAGTACCATTCGGGCATCCGGGTGAACTCCCCGCCGTCGGTGTGGCCGAGCTCCTCGACCTGCTCGGCCCACGCCTGCGCGGCCTCGTCGAGCCGCGCCGGGACCTCGGGCACTCCGGCGTCCTCCGCGGTGCGGGTGCTGAGCTGGCCGGCGTGCTCGGCGATCGCCGACTGCACGTCCGCATCGAAGGGCCGGACCGAACCGCCGGCGGCCAGGGCCTGCTCGACCGCGACCGCCTTCGCCCCGATGACGAGCTCGGTCATCGTGCTGAACGCCGTCGCCATGGAATCGAAGATCACCTGCTGGTAGGCCAGCGGCAGCTCGGAGTAGGTCTGCCCGGCGACATAGGCGCCGGCGGCGCGGGAGAACCCGGCCTCCGTCGTGTAGCCGATGTGCGGGGCGACCTCGAAGGTGCCGGCCTCGACATTGGGGGCGAGCTGTCCGAGGTCGCAGTCGACGGTGCCGCGCTGGAGCGCCTCGTAGGTCTCGGGGAACGACAGCGACACCGGTGAGGCGCCGAGCTCCGTGGCCTGCTCGCCGGCGGCCGCGGAGCCGATCCGCATCTGCGTGCCCTGCCAGTCGGCGCGCCCGGTGAGCGCCTCGGAGCACATCGTCGAGTACCCGCCGGAGGCGAGCAGCGGGATGAGAGGGACGAGGTCCTTGTCTGCGAACTCCGCGAGCACCTCGGGCGTGTCCCACCCGGCCTGCACCCCGGCGGCGTTCGTCGTGAGGTCCCCGGAGACCGGGGAGGACGACAGCGTCGACATCGCGGTGCTGATCGCGTCGAAGGCCGGGTACTCGGTCGGGGCGTAGGACGGCAGGGTGTAGGCGAGGTCGACCCGGCCGTCGGCGAGCGCGTCGTCGATCTCCGCGTACGAGGCGATCGCCTGCCCCCACACGACGTCGACGGTGATCTTCCCGCCGGAGCGCGTCTCGATCGCTTCCGCGATGTCGGTGCCGTTGGGGCCGAGGATCGACTCCGCCGAGGTCGCGGAGGGCTGGTAGGTGATCGTCACCGGGTCGAGCTCGGCGAGTGCGGCATCCACCTCGGACTGCGCGGCCCCGAACGCGAACCCGGCGCCCGCCTCGGCGGACCCCTGGTCCGCGGCGCCTCCCGCGCCGCCGGCGCACCCGGCGAGCAGGCCGGCGGCGGCGAGGAGTGCGATCCCCGGGCCGGCTCCGCGGCGGGCGAGGGGTGGGGCGATGGTGGCCGGGGTGCGGTGCATGGTTCTCCTAGGGCGTTTGGCGGGCGTGCACCCACCCTATTCCGCAGGTGGGCGATCCGATCGGGCCTGCGGTATGACGATCGCCACAGTCCCGTCTCCGGCTCGCCAGGGCGGTGCCGTGGTCCAGCGCGCACGACGGTGGGCCGTTCCCGGATGATGGGGTCCCTGGACGCGCGCCCGCGGACCCTCCAGGACGCACGACAGCGCCGCCGGAGGGGAGATCCCCTGCCGGCGGCGCCGTTGTGGGTGGACGTGCGTGTACCCGATGAGCGTGCCAGGTCAGTGCATGAGTCGGGTCAGCACATGAGCCCGATCGGTGCGTGAGCCCGATCAGCCCTCGGAGCCCGGACGGTGCTCGGCTAATGCGTCCTCGTACACGGCCTGGCCGACCTCGCGGTAGTCGGTCTCGGTGTCGTACCACTCGTCGAAGTCCGCGGTGGAGCCGCCGTCGGTGAAGCCGAGCTCCTCGATCTTCTCGGCCCACTGCTGCTCGGACTCCTCGACGCGGGAGGTGATGTCGTCGCCGAGGATGCCGGAGGACTGGATCTCCTCCTTCTTCGCCTCGTCGAACTCGCCGATCTCCGTCTGCAGGTCCGCGGGGAACTCGACGATCTCGCCGCCGGCCGCCTTGGCCTGCTTGATGCCCTCGGCGTTGCCGCCGATCGTCGTCATCATCTGGCCCTGGTAGTAGTCGGCGTAGACGTCGAACAGGATCTGCTGGTAGGCGAGTGGGAGCTGCTCGAACTTCGAGCCGGCGAGGATCGCACCCGGCGAGCGGGTGTAGCTCGTCTCCGTCATGTAGCCGACGTGGGGTGCGACCTCGAAGATGCCGCCCTCGGCCGAGGGCACGAGCTGCGCGAGGGTGCAGTCGACGGTGCCGCGCTGGAGGGCCTCGAAGGTCTCGACGTACTCGATCGACACCGGGGAGGCGCCGAGCGAGGCCATGAGGTCGTTCTGCGTCTTCGAGGCGATGCGAACCTGTCGGCCCTGCCAGTCGTCCTTCTCCATGCCCGGATCGGAGCACACGGAGTAGTAGCCGCCGGAGGCGACGACCGGGACGAGCGGCGTGATGCCCTTCGAGGTGTACTCCTCGATGATCTCCGGGGAGCCCCAGGAGACGTCGGCTGCCACCGCGTTGGCGATCATCTCGCCGGTGAACGGGGAGGGGGAGATGCCGGCGAGCATGTCGCCGAGCGCGTTGACGGCCGGGAACTCCGTGGGCTGGTACACCGGGAGGGTGTAGGCGAGGTCGACGCGGCCGTCGGCGAGCGCGTCGTGCACCTCGCCGTAGCCGGCGATGGCCTGGCCCCAGACGACGTCGACGGTGATCTTGCCGCCGGACTTCTCCTCGATGGCCTTTGCTAGCTCGGTGCCCGAGGGCGACTGGATGGACGCCTCGGATGCGGCCGAGGGCTGGTAGGTGATGGTGACGGGATCGAGCTCGGAGATGGCCGCGTCGATGTCCTCCTGCGAGGCGCCGACCTCGTAGCCGTCGCCGCTCCCGGCGCCTCCCCCGCCCCCGCCGCCGCCGGCGCTGCCGGCGCAGGCGCTGAGCCCGAGGGTGAGGGCGGACGCCGCGGACAGGACCCCGATGGTGCGGGTGCGCGTGAAGTGCGAGCGCAGTGTTCTCATGATGACTCCTTGTGTCTCTCGTATGCCTGCCCCGGTGGGGGCCTGCGGATCTGTGGGGTTCGAGCCGGCGGCGCAGGCGGTGCCGGTGCTCGCGGCGTGCAGGGTGCTGCGGATGCGGTGCGGGCCGGTCTCCCGACCCACCGGTGGCGGGGACCGTCACCGGCCCCCGCCACCGCCGTGCCCTGCTGCGGGTCAGCTCGGACGGTGCTTCATGGCGTTGCCGTTCTCGTAGGAAGCGGTTGCGTAGTCCATGAAGTCCTTGCTCTCGTCGTACCAGTCGTTGAAGTCCGCGGTCTCGCCCTCATCGGTGTAGCCGAGGTCCTCGAACTCCTTCGCCCATTTCTCGCCGGCGTCCTGGATGATCGTCTCGATGTTCTCATCGATCTGACCGTTGCCGATCGCCTCGTCGGTGAGCTGGGTGGAGTAGTTGCTGATCTCCTCCTGGATGTCGTCGGCGAACGGCGTCACCTCGCCACCGGCATCCTTGGCCTGCTGGACGGCCGCGGCGTTGCCGCCGATGACCGCCTCCATGCCGCCGGAGGAGGCCAGCGCGTTGCTGTCGAAGATGATCTGCTGGTAGGCCAGCGGCATGTCCGCGAAGCTCGACCCGGCGAGGTACGCACCCGGTGAACGCGAGAAGCTCGCGGTCGTGGTGTAGCCGAGGTTCGGGGCGACCTCGAAGATGCCGGCTTCGGCGGACGGCACGAGCTGGCCGAGGGTGCAGTCGACGGTGCCGCGCTGGAGCGCCTCGAAGGTCTCGACGTACTCCATCGACACCGGGGATCCGCCGAGGTGCTGGACCTGGGCCGACTGCGCGGTCGAGGCGATGCGGGTCTGCAGGCCTTGCCAGTCGTCGGCGGACTCCACCGGCTCGCTGCACACGGTGTAGTAGCCACCGGACGCCGCGAGCGGGGTGAGGGGCACGAGGCCCTTCTCCTCGTACTGCGACAGGACGTTCTCGTTGCCCCACCCGATCTCGTTGCCGACCGCGTTCGCGACGAGCTCGCCGAGGTACGGGGAAGCGGAGAGGCCGGCCATCGCGGTGCCGAGGTCGTTGACCGCGGGGAACTCGGTGGGCTGGTAGACCGGGAGGGTGTACGCGACGTCGAGGCGGCCGTCGGCGAGCGCGTCGTGCACCTCGGCGTAGCCGGCGATCGCCTGGCCCCAGGTGATCTCGACCTCGATCTGGCCGTTCGAGCGCTCCTCGACGATCTCCTTGAAAACCGTGCCGGCCGGGGCCATCACCGAGTTCTGCGAGGCGGCCGAGGGCTGGAACTTGATGGTGATCGGATCGAGACCCTCGATCGCGGAGTTGACGTCCTCCTGCGAGGCGCCGTACTCGAAGCCGCTGCCGGCGTCCCCGCCGTCACCGCCTCCGCCGCCCGAGCCGGCGCTGCCGGCGCACGAGCTCAGCGCGAAGGTGAGGCCGGCGGCCATGGCGCAGATGCTCAGCGCGCGGCCCTGGAAGCGGGTCGTGGTGAGTGTTTTCACTGTGTCTCCCTTTTTCTGTCGTTCCTCGTTGAACGATTGTGGTGCGATCCGCTCCGCCGCACCGGACTGCGGTGCGGTGCGGACCGGGCTGGCGGGGCAGGGCATCGTGCGCCCTGCCCCGCCGGTGCCGCCGGTCCCGCAGGTGCGGGGCCGGCGACGGTGCCGTGATTCCGGCGGTGCGGGTCTGCGGCTATTGGGTGGCTGTGCCGCCGCTGGTCCTCTCGAGGATGGCGGGCAGCCATTCGGTCATCTGCGGCACCGCGATCATGATGCCGAGGAACAGGATCGCGACGGGCAGGAACCAGGACAGGGACACGAACACGTCCTTGAGCGTGACGTTCTGTCCGAGGTTGACCTCCGGGCTCTTGCAGATGTTGTGGACGATGTAGGACAGCAGGCCGACCGGCGGGGTGATCATGCCGAGCTCGCCGAGGAGGACGACGAACACGCCGAACCACAGTGGGCTGACTTCCATCGCCTCGAGCGTGGGCAGGAGGATCGGGATGGTCAGCAGCATCATCGACAGGGTGTCGAAGAACATGCCCATGACGATGTAGAGGACCACGAGGACGAGCAGGAAGCCGATCCGGTTGAGCCCGAAGCCGAGGATGAAGTCCGTCATCATCGGGGCCAGGCCGGTGATCGCGAGGAGGCGGGTGAGCATCTCCGCGCCGATCATGATGAAGAAGATCGCTGCGGTCGCGCTCACCGTGGAGAACGCGGCGTGGGTGACCTTCTGGAAGGGCTTGTCCTTGCGGGTGTACCACAGGGTGAGCAGCAGCGCGGTGAAGGCGGCGGCCGCACCGGCCTCGGTCGGGGTGAAGATGCCGGAGAACATGCCGCCGAACAGCACGGCCATGATGACCGGGAAGCCCCAGATCTCGCCGAGCGAACGGAAGCGATCGCCCCAGGTGACATTCTCCCGCGTGCCGGTGGCATCCGGTCCGCGGCCCACGAGCTTGGGGGCGACGAGGCCGAGGATGAGGATGAAGAGCGCGAAGGTCAGCGCGATGAGGATGCCGGGGACGGCGCCGGCGACGAGCTGCGGGCCGACGGGCACGCTGGCGATGCCGGCGTAGATGACGAGGAGGATCGACGGCGGGATGAGGTTGCCGGGCAGGCCAGCGACGATCACGGTGCCGACGGCCACGCGCTTGTCGTAGCCGGCGCGCAGCATCTCCGGGATGCCGGCCCGGCCCAGCGCGTAGGTCATGCCGATCGTCGAACCGGAGACCGAGGACAGGCCCGCGCCAGCGGCGGTGGTGCCGATGCCGATGCCGCCGGGCAGCCAGGAGAACCAGCGGTCGGTGGCGCGGTAGATCCGGGTCGTCATGCCCGACTGCGTGAGCAGCATGCCCATGAAGATGAACATCGGGAGCACCGAGTACGACCACTTCGAGACGCCGTGGAAGGGTGCGGTGGAGAGGATGTTGATCGTGGCCGGGATGCCCGACAGCGCGTAGACGCCGATCAGGCTCGGTACCGCCAGGGCGATCGCGACGGGGACGCTGAGGAACATCAGGACGATCATCATCGCGATGCACCACATGCCGGCGACAGCGCCGGACGGGCTGGTGAACACGCCCACGAGGCAGACCGCGACGAGGGCGAAGCCGACGATGAGCGAGATCAGCCCGGGCTTCTTGCGGCGGGAGTCCGAGGGCAGGACGCTGGGGATCGTCCCCAGATTGGTGTCAGTGGTGTGAGACATATGCAGTAATCCTGTCTGGGGGCCGCGTCAGATGACGGTTTCTTCGATGTCGTGCTCCGCATGCTCACCGGTGAGGAGGTCGATCTCCGGGTCGCCGGTGCGCAGCGTGACGACGATGTCGACGATGAACAGGATCGCGAGGACGACGAACACGAGCGGGACGAGGAAGTACACCGGCCAGGTGATGATGTCGGTGACGCCAGCGGTGGAGCCCATCTCCATGTTCTCCAGCGCCTCCTCGAAGCCGAACCACGCGAACCCGATGCTCACGAGCGCAGAGAGCGCGAAGGCGAAGACCTTGAAGAACGCGGCGGTGCCGTGGCTCATCCGCTCGATGACGAGGGAGACGGTGATGTGCTCCTTCTGCAGCTGGGCGGCCGGGATGCCGAGCAGGGCGATCATCGGCAGGTACCAGTAGGCCACGATCTCGTTCGTGCCGTAGATCGGGGAGTTGAAGAAGTAGCGGAGGAGAGCGTGCGCCACGACGTGCAGCATCATCACGATGAGCGCGATCGCGGTGAGGACGGAGAGGATCTTGTCCACGCCCTGGTTGAATTTCAACATCGGAGTCACCTTCGTCTTCGACGGTCGGCCGGTGGGGCCACTGTGAGCTGCGGCACGGTGCCGGCTCGCTTGGATCAACTTAACGATTGCTCATTAGATTTACAAGACGGGCGGGTCGAGAAACTGAAACCGTTATCAAGTTTCTCCCGGGCCGTGATTCCGGCCCCCCCGCTGGGCGGGATCCGGGAATGCCGAGGGGCCGCACCGCGCCGTCCCCTCGCGGGGGAGCGGACGCCGTGCGGCCCCTCGTAGGAAGGCGGGGTGCGCCTACTTCTTCGCGGCGTAGCGCTTCTTGATGTCCTTGCCGATGATGTACTTCATGACCTCGGACGTGCCGCCGTAGATCGTCTGGATGCGGCTGTCGCGGAAGGCACGACCGATCGGGTACTCGAGCATATAGCCGTAGCCGCCGTGGAGCTGGAGGCAGCGGTTGATGACCTCGAGCTGGAGCTCCGCACCGACGAGCTTGGCCTTCGACGCCTCGACCGCGGTGAGCTCGTCCTCGTTGAGGGCGAGCGCGCAGCGATCGACGTAGGCCTCGAACGCATCGACGCGCGCCTCGAGCTCGGCGAGGACGAACTGCGTGTTCTGCAGATCGCCCAGGGTGCCGCCGAACATCTCGCGCTCGAACACGTACTTCGAGGTCCAGTCGAGTGCGGCGCGGGCGCCGGCGAGGCCGCCGGTGGCGATCCCCATGCGCTCATACGGCAGGTTCGTCATGAGGTGGATGAAGCCCTTGCCCTCCTCGCCCAGGAGGTTCGCGTGGGGGACGCGGACATCGCTGAAGGACATCTCCGAGGTGTCCTGCGCAGCGAGGCCGACCTTGTCGAGGTTGCGACCGCGCTCGAAGCCGGGGGTGTCGCAGTCCACGATGAAGAGCGAGACGCCCTTCGATGCCGGCACGTCCGGGTTCGAGCGGGCCACGACGACGACCCAGTCGCAGTTCTGACCGTTGGTGATGAAGGTCTTCGCGCCGTTGATGACCCACTCGTCGCCGTCGCGCACCGCGCGGGTCTTGATGTTCTGCAGGTCCGAGCCCGCGCCGGGCTCCGTCATCGCGATCGCGGCGATCTTCTCACCGGCCGCGAGCCCCGGCAGGTAGCGCTGCCGCTGCTCGTCGTTGGCGAAGGACTCGAAGTAGCCGGGCACGATGCCGTCGGACACACCCCAGCCGGAGGTCGCGGAGCCGAAGCCGCGCTTGGCGACCTCCTCGCCGCGGACCATCTCGAAGCGGTAGTCCTTGATGCCCGAGCCGCCGTACTCCTCGGGCAGCGAGAAGCCGATGACGCCGGCCTCGGCGGCGGCCTTCCACATCGAGCGGTCGACGATCTTGTTCTTCTCCCACTCGTCGAAGTGGGGAGCGACCTCTTTGTCGAGGAAGGCCGCCACGGTGCGGCGGAAGTCCTCGTGGTCGGCGGTGTACAGATTGCGCTTCATCGCACTCTCCTGGTTCTCGGTCGGCTGCCGGCGGGGCTGTTCAGAGCAGCTCGAGGATGGTGGCGTTGGCCTGGCCGCCGCCCTCGCACATCGTCTGCAGGCCGTACTTGATGTCGTTGTTGACCATGTTGTGGACCATGGTCGTCATGAGACGGGCACCGGAGCCGCCGAGCGGGTGGCCCATGGCGATCGCGCCGCCGTGCGGGTTGAGCTTCTCCGGGTCCGCGCCGAGGTCCTTGAGCCAGGCGAGCGGGACCGAGGCGAAGGCCTCGTTGACCTCGAAGGTGCCGATGTCGGAGATCGACAGGCCGGACTTCGCGAGCGCCTTCTGGGTGGCCGGGATCGGAGCGGTGAGCATGATCACCGGGTCGGATCCGGCGAGCACCGCGGTGTGCACCCGCACGAGCGGCTTGAGGCCGAGCTCCTTGGCGCGCTCCGAGCTCATGATGAGCAGGGCGGCGGTGCCGTCGGAGATCTGCGACGCGTTGCCGGCGGTGACGACGCCGTCCTCCTTGAACACCGTACTGAGCTTGCCGAGCTTCTCCAGGGTGCCGCCGCGGCGGATGCCCTCGTCGGCGGTGATGAGGCCGTGCTCGGTCTCGACCGGGACGATCTGGGACTCGAAGGCGCCGGAGTCGGTGGCGGCGGCGGCGCGCTCGTGGGAGAGCAGCGCGAAGCTGTCCATCGCCTCGCGGTCGAAGCCCCAGCGCTCGGCGATCATCTCAGCGCCCACACCCTGGTTGGGCTTGGTGTTGTCGTAGCGGGCCATGAACTTCTCGCCGTAGGGGTTCTTGCCCTGCGAGGAGGAGCCCATGGGGTTGCGGGACATCGACTCGACGCCGCCGGCGACGACGATGTCGTACTGGCCGGCGATGACACCGGCGGCGGCGAAGTGGACGGCCTGCTGCGAGGAGCCGCACTGGCGGTCGACGGTGACGCCGGTGACGGTCTCGGGGAAACCGGCGGACAGGGCGGCGGTGCGCGCGATGTCACCGGTCTGCTCACCGGCCTGGGTGACGCAGCCCCAGACGACGTCGTCGATGAGCTCGGGGTCGACGCCCGAGGTCTTCACGAGATCCTCGAGGACGAGGGCGGAGAGGTCGGCGGGGTGGATGCCGGAGAGCGCACCCTCGCGCTTTCCGGTCGGGGTGCGGCGGGCTGCGACGATCACTGCATCGGTCATGGGAACTCCTCTGTTCGTGCGGGATGCGGTCCTGCTCGGGTGTGCGGGGGCGGTTCGGACGGCGGCCTGGGTGCCCGAGGCGGAGCGGCGCAGGGCGCGGAGCCGGGGCCGGTCCGATCCGCGCAGGCGGTCGGCGTTGACTTATCGCGCGTTCAGCTTCACATACGAGCCAAAAACAGTCAATATGGACTGGTAAGCAATCCGACTGCGCACACACGCGTTCATTCGACGAGGAGTCAACGACATGCAGATCAAGGACCAGGTGGCATTCGTCACCGGCGGAGCTTCGGGCCTCGGGCTCGCGACCGTCAAGCGGATCATCGCCCAGGGCGGCAAGGCCGTCGTGTTCGACCTCAAGGGCGAGGAGGCCGTGGCTGAGTTCGGCGACAGCGCGATCTTCGTCGCCGGCGACGTCACGGACGAGGAGCAGGTGGCAGCGGCGATCGAGCGCACCTCCGAGCTCGGCGACCTCCGCATGGTGATCAACTGCGCGGGGATCGGCAACGCGATCCGGGTGTCGGGCAAGAAAGGCCCGTTCCCGCTCGACGCCTTCAACAAGGTCATCCAGGTCAACCTCGTGGGCACCTTCAACGTCATCCGCCTCGCGGCCGCCCACATGCAGAAGATCGAGCCGCTCGGCGAGGAGCGCGGCGTCATCGTCAACACCGCCTCGGCCGCGGCCTTCGACGGGCAGGTCGGCCAGGCGGCGTACTCGGCGTCGAAGGCCGGAGTGGCCGGCATGACCCTGCCGATCGCGCGCGACCTCGCCTCCTCGCTCATCCGCGTCGTCACCATCGCCCCGGGCATCTTCAAGACCCCGATGATGCTCGGCGCCTCGGAGGAGACGCTGAAGTCGCTCGGCCAGCAGGTGCCGCACCCCTCGCGGCTCGGCGAGCCCGACGAGTACGGTGCGCTCGCGCAGCACATCATCGAGAACCCCATGCTCAACGGCGAGACGATCCGGCTCGACGGCTCGATCCGGATGGCGCCGCGCTGAGAATCCAACAGGCTGACGGACCGGTGACGGGCGAGCGGATGCCGCAGGGCGCCTCGGGAGCGGATCCCGGGGCGCTCCGCGGCGACCCCGCCGGCGGCCAGGAGCGCGGGCGGCTGGCGCGGGAGGAGATCCTGTCCGCGGCGATCGCCTGCCTGCTCGAGGACGGCTACGCGGCGACGACGACCATGCGCGTGCAGATGCGCGCCGGGGTGTCGCGCGGCAAGCTGCTCCATCACTTCCCGTCGAAGCGGGCGCTCATCACCGCCTCGATCCGCCGGCTCGCCGCCGACCGGCTCGACACGAGCACCGCGGACTACTCGACCGCCCCGCCGGAGACCGAAGTGCCCGCGCGCGTGCGCTGGGCGATCGGCACGATCTGGCTCACCTTCTTCCACCCGAACTTCTGGGCCGCGCTCGAGACCTGGATCGCCGCCCGCACCGACCCCGACCTCGCACGTGAGCTCGTCGACCACGAGAAGCAGGTACTCCTGCGGGTGCGGGAGAACACGCACCGGATCTTCGGCGCCACGATCTGCGCCGACCCCGCGTTCCCCGCGATGCTCGACGTCGTGTTCACGAGCATGCGCGGGATGGCCCTGACCTACACCTTCTCCGGCCGCAATCCCGACACCGAGCCGATGATCAACACCTGGGTGCGCACCGCGCTTGCGCTCCTCGGGACCGAGGACTGAGATCGTGGTGCCGCCCGCGGATCGCCCCACCGCCGACGCCGGGGGCGGCAGCGGCTCCGGCGCGGGCACCGCCGGCGTGCGCGGTCGGGGTGGCATCGGGTCCGCGCTCGACGGCTTCCCAGCGGTCGGCGCCTCGGCCCCGGCAGGCAGGCCTGCCCCGCCCACCTGATTTGCCCCATCCGCCCATCCTCAGAGGAGCATCAATGGAGATCGCCGCCCACCTGACCGGACCCACCTACGGGTCCACGATCAAGCGCACCCTCGAGCGCCACCCCGACCGCATCGCATTCTCCGACGCCCGGGGGCAGCAGACCTATGCCGAGGTGCTCGACCTCATCGGCCGGTACCAGGCGGTGCTGAGCGCGGCGGGCCTCGAACGCGGGGACGGCGTGGCCGCCCTCGGCGCCAACCGCTACGAGGTCTGGGTGCTCGGCGCGGCCGTGCAGTCGCTCGGCCTTTACATCACCTGGCTCCACCCGATGGGTTCGCTCGCCGACCAGGCCTTCCAGATCGGGGACTCGCAGGTCAAGGCGCTCGTCGTCGACGAATCCACGTATGGGGAGCGCGGTCGCGAGCTTCAGCAGGTGGCCGAGGATGCCGGGCTGCAGATGTGGACGATGAGCCCCGCGGATTTCGTCACCGACCTCGAGACGGCGGCCGCCGCGGTCGGCCCGCAGCCCATGCGCCTCGCCGCCGAGCACTCCGATCTCAGCATCATCAACTACACCGGCGGCACCACCGGCCGGCCCAAAGGCGCCTACCGGCGGCAGTTCAACCTGGGGCCGTCGACCGCGGACATCCTCGCCGACTTCGAGCTGCCGGAGACCCCGCGCTACCTCCTCATCCCGCCCATGAGCCACGTCGCCGGGACGAACGTGCTGCCGACGCTCATCAAGGGCGGCACCGTCCACCTCATGTCCGGGTTCGACCCGGCTGCCGTGCTCGAGACGATCGAGCGGGAGAAGATCAACTTCACCCTGTTCGTCCCGACGATGGTCTACGCGCTGCTCGATCATCCCGACCTCGATACCTGCGACACCTCGAGCCTCGAGTACATCCTCTACGGCGCCTCGCCGATGTCGGAGAGCCGGCTGCGCGAGGGCATCGAGCGGATCGGGCCGGTGTTCGGGCAGCTCTACGGGCAGACCGAGTGCTACCCGGTGTCGGTGCTGTCGAAGGAGGACCACCAGGACCCGGCGCTCCTCCTGTCGTGCGGCAAGCCGGTGGAGTCCGTCGACGTCCGCATCCTCGACCCGCTGGGCGAGGAGGTGCCGCTCGGGGAGTCCGGCGAGCTGTGCGTGCGCGGCCGCGGTGCGATGAGCGGCTACTGGCGCCGCGACGACCTCACCGCGGAGACGATCGTCGACGGCTGGCTGCACACCGGGGACATCGCGCGGATGGACGAGCAGGGATACCTGTTCATCGTCGACCGGAAGAAGGACATGATCATCTCCGGCGGGTTCAACGTCTACCCGCGGGAGGTCGAGGACGCCCTCGCCACCCACCCGGCGGTGTCGCAGTCGGCGGTGTTCGGGATCCCCGACGAGAAGTGGGGCGAGCAGGTCACGGCGGCGGTCATCCTCAAGTCCGGCGCGAGCGCGAGCGAGGAGGAGCTCATCACCGTGGTCAAGGATCTCAAGGGTGCGGTGCAGGCGCCCAAGCAGGTGCTCATCGTCGACTCCCTGCCGCAGACCGCGGTCGGCAAGGTCAACAAGCGGGCCCTGCGCGACCAGCTCACCGGCGACTGACCTCCCCTCCGAGAGTGCAATTCTCGAAGGTTTCTGTGAGCCGGCGTCATACAGTCATCGCAACACTCGTTGTCAGGGTAGGTGCGAAAGGGGTTGTGTGATGGTCGGGTCGAGGAATGC